>CAWDWW010000014.1:0-102242 GCA_963806115.1 uncultured beta proteobacterium | reverse complement strand
TCTAATCGGCCGTTCGGGGTCAAGCACTTTCAGACTTTCCACCTCTGCAGTGTCGATGTCGCTCACGGGCTCGTGCTTCTCTTCGGAATTGGCACCAAGGCCCTTCCATCATGGGATTCGAAGACGAGGCGGAACAATCTTTGGGGCGGCCTTGCCGTCTGAATGACGGTAGGTCCAAGCGGACATGCGAACTCACCTCATCCATCGTCCCGCGAGGGACATCATTCCACCGCTCGGTGGAGCTCGGGCTTTCTCCTATCGGATCTCATCTTGCACGGTTTTCATGCTGCTGCTGTGGCCTGTTGCCGGGTCCAGCGGAACTCGGTGCCGTCTAGCCATATGCGGTGCATGATCACGGCCAACCGGCGTGCCAGCGCCACGATCGCCTTCTTCATGCCGCGGCGCCTGGCGATCTGCATCGCCCAAGCCTTGAGCCAGGACCATTTCTTCGAACGCATCATGGCCTGAGCTGCTTCGTAGAGCATGACCCGCATCATCTCGTCTCCGCAGCGTGATATTCTGCCGCTCCAATCCACCTCGCCCGATTGATACTTGGCACACGTCAGACCAAACACCGCCCCGACTGACTTGGACCTACGAAAGCGCGCCGGCACGTCGACCGTGGCGCGATAGGTCAGCGACACCACGGGGCCAACGCCAGGGACCGTCATCAGACGCCGACACACCTCATCATCCCGGACGATGGCCAGCAGGCGGCGATGCAGAATGACAATCTGTTCGCGCAGCACTCGCCGGACAATAAGCATCGGTTCGACCAGCACCGCCAAGTCAGGGAGGTTCTCGACAAGTTCCCTGATGCGGGCCTCGAACTTCACCGTCCCGACCATTCCAACCTTGAGGCCGAAGTTACGCAAAGTGCCGCGCAGGTCGTTATCGATGGCAATCGCCTTCGACTGCAGCAGCTTGCGATGGGTCAGCAGCATGCGCAGTTTCTGGCTGCGCAACGTCTTCACATGCACCGGACGATAAAGTCCAACCCGCATCATCTGCGCCATCCCGCGCGCATCGTTGCGGTCGGTCTTGTTGATCTGCGCCTTTAACACCGCCCGCATGTGCCGCGTCTCGACACAGATCACCGGCAAGCCCGCTTCGGCGAGTGCGCTGAAAAGCCATTGTGATAGCGGTCCGGCTTCCAACCCGATCCGCTTGAAGTGGCAGGCGCCGCTCATCAGAACCGGCAGCAAAGCTTCCGGCTCGCTCGCCACCTTCACTTCCCGCACGATCCTGCCCGTGTCATCCACAATGCAGACGCTCGTCTCCTTGACCGATACGTCCAGTCCAGCAAAATGGTCCATGCTGCGCTTCTCCTTCTGATGCTTGAGGCCGTGACCACGGACCTCGTTTCACCATCAGCCTGAAGCGCAGCACCCAAAATCTTCAGCTATCCACAAGATCGCCGGCCGATTACCCCATCTTTGGGGGGTGGTCTCAACGGATCGAGGCAACACTTTATCTTTGAGTGAAAATATGGAGTGTGACGATGGATCAGAGCTTTCGTCGAGGGTTCACGGCGGCCGAGAAGACGGAGTTCGTTGGCCGGAAAATCTGTCTGCACAAATAGGCGTCGGCAATTCCGCCTATCGGATGCATGACCTTGCCCGGGCCGAAACCGCCTTTCGTCAAGCTGTGCAAGCTCATCCCGACTCGGTCGCCGCACTAAATAACCTTGCGCAAACCCTGGCCGATCAGGCGCGTTATGCGGAAGCTTGGAGGCCGCTCATCATGCAGTCAGTCTTGGCGGCCCGCTGGCAAAGACTGCACGGGAAACACTGGCTGATATCGAACGTAAAATGACAAAATAGCTGATGACAGTCCGCACTGTTCAGTTCGCCTTTCTTGTTTCAGGCCACTTTATGTAGATCATGCATCAATGCAATAATGTCCCATGGTTTCAATTCCTCACAAATCATCTGCGCCATCCGAAAGCACCCAATCCCTGCTTGATACCATATCGAAGAATTTTGCGCCCGCAGAAGTCGGCGTGATTCGCAAAGCGTGCGGGCTTGGCCGGGCCTCTCTACGAAGGGCAAGTCGAACTCACCGGAACTCCGTTGTTGCAGCATGCGTTGAACGCGGCTGCGATCCTGGCCGGCATGAACATGGATCATGAAACGATCGCCGCAACGATACTTCACGCGATACCTGAGCATTTGGTTGACTGGCCTGAAAGAATCGAAAATGATTTCGGCGGCAATGTAAGGATGCTGGTTGAAGGTATCTCACGGGTTGAACAGATAGAACAATTCAGCGAGGTGCCCGGCCTGCACAAAAAGGACAAGGACGAAGCTGCCCAGCAGATCGAAAGGCTGCGCAAGATGCTGCTGGCGATGGTGCAGGATATACGCGTAGTGTTGATCAAACTGGCCGAGCGCACCCAGACCTTGCGCAACCTGCCCGGCGCGAAACCGGATCAGCAGAAACAGATTGCGCGGGAGACTCGCAGCATATTTGCGCCGCTTGCCAATCGCCTCGGCGTTTGGCAACTAAAATGGGAGTTGGAAGACCTTTCGGTGCGCTATCTGGAACCGGAGCTTTACAAACAAATCGCCAAGCTGCTGGATGAACGCAGAGTTGATCGCGAGCAATACATCGCGGATGTGGTGTCACGGCTGGAACAGGTGTTGAGCAAGGCAGGCATACCCGCAGAAGTAACCGGCCGTCCCAAACACATCTACAGCATCATCAACAAGATGAAGCGCAAGCATATGGATTTCAGCGAGCTTTACGATGTGCGCGCGGTACGGATACTCGTTGACGACAGCAAGGTAGATGGGATCAGAGGCTGTTACACCGCGCTCGGTTTGGTGCATGAACTGTGGCCGCCGATCGAAAGCGAATTTGACGATTACATCGCGCACCCCAAGAGCAACAACTACCGTTCGCTGCACACCGCAGTGATCGGCCCGAGCGGATTGGCGCTCGAGGTACAGATACGCACCCGCGAGATGCACCGACATTCCGAGCTTGGCGTCGCCGCCCACTGGCGCTACAAGGAAGGCGGGAAATCCGATACCAAGTTCGACGAGAAGATCGCCTGGCTGCGCCAGATACTGGAATGGAAAGAGGATCTCGCCGACCAGGGCGACCTGCAGGAGCAATTCAAGAACGAATTGTTCCACGACCAGGTATACGTGCTCACGCCGCAGGGCAAAGTGATCGACCTGCCCAAAGACGCGACCCCGGTGGATTTTGCCTATACTCTACATACCGATCTGGGGCACCGCACCCGCGGTGCCAAGGTGGATGGCAGCATCGTGCCACTCAACTACAAACTGCAGAACGGGCAACGTGTAGAAATCATGACCATCAAACAGGGCGGACCGAGCCGCGACTGGATCAATCCATCGCTCGGCTTCCTGCAAAGCCCGCGTATCCGCGCCAAGGTGCGCGCCTGGTTCAAGAACCAGAACCTCGATGAAAGTATCGCGCAAGGCAGGATCCAACTGGATCGCGAACTGCACCGGCTCGGCATTTCCTCGATCAACCAGGAAAAGCTCGCACAACGTTTGCACTTCAACAAGCTGGAGGATTTTCTCGCGGCCATCGGGCGCAATGAAGTCACACAACGGCGCATCGCCGTCGCGCTTCAGGAAGATCAGCCCACCAGGTTGGCTGAAACAGCAAAGCCTAAAGTACTCCGTACCGCGGCCAAGCGCGCCCCGAAAGCCGACATCACCGTCGGCGGCGTGAACAACCTGATGACCCGCATCGCCAGATGCTGCAACCCGGTGCCAGGAGATACGATCGTTGGTTACGTCACGCGCGACCGCGGCATCACGATACACCGCGAAGACTGCGCGTTCATGCTGCGCATGATTGAGAACAGAAGCGACCGCAAACTGACGGCGCAGTGGGGCGAGTAGCGAAGATTATCTAAGCGTATACCCAGTTGGTAGCTTGATTGTTATTTCCATTACTTTGAAAGAAGCCATATCATGGACTATAGATCACCTTAGGGGCCTACCAATTGTTTAATCATCGGGAATTTAGAAAATACAATTTTAAAGATGTCCCCTTAAATCGGGATATCTTTCTCATGGATGAAAAATGGATGTCGGAATACGAAAAAGCACTTGTCGGGATGTTCGATGGTGGCAACTATACTAATGTTGGATATATTAGTTATGCAGCGGCCAGAGCCGTCGCCGCGTCCTCAATCGAACTATCTTGGTACCCAAATATTTATGATCGCTTTCATGGGGTGAAGATCTCCCTTCCGAGAGATCAGTTTGTCACATGTGTTGACTGTCCCACTTATGATGAAAAGCCACATGTTTTTGTGAAAAGTGAGTGGCTGACAAATCTACATCTCAGAGCCTACTCAGTATTTGCAATCGTCGATGCAATCGGCATTAAGGATGCTTTAGTAAGTGGTAAATTAACAAGGGATAAGCTCGTCGAATTAAGGGATCGCATTGACGAAATAGCAAATGATCACCCTGCAATTTCTTTTGTTTCATTTGCAGACAGTTTGCTTATTAAAAGCAATTGGTTCGTTGGGCAATACGATAGCCATATTAAATACACGTATGAGCCCGAAGTGTTTATCAAGCTGTTAGCCGAGCTCCGCTCAGCTTATTTCGATGTTCTTGAAATGGAAATTTACGCAGTACTGACACAGGGCAGCAATGAATATTATGACGATGCGCTCTTACATATTTCGCCAACGCGGAACCACATTTCGTTAAACAGCCTTGGTTTGCCGTTCGCCCAATTAATGTCAATTGATAACACCGCTAGAAGCGCCATCAAAAAGCATACACATGCCCCAGCAGAGCTTTACATGGACCAACAGTTCTATTACTCGTTACAATTTACGCATGGGTTCGATAAAAATTCGAAACCGAAAAATGCTTATCAATCCCCGATGTCATCTGGGGACAGTTTCTATTTTTATCCGGACTATCAGACCATCATGAGTAATCTCAAACCAAGGGTAACGCAGTAATTGATTGTAGTAACCCCAACGAAGCTTTTTCTGGGAGCTAAAGGGGCCGCCCCGCCGTTAACTTGTAGAATGAACCTATGAGACACATTGAACGACACCGTACACACCGCATCGGGTGGCTGCGTGCGGCTGTGCTTGGCGCAAATGACGGCATCGTTTCCACCGCCAGCCTGGTTCTGGGGGTGGCGGCGGCAGGCGCGAGTTCCAAGAGTATTTTGATCGCAGGTGTCGCCGGCCTTGTGGCTGGCGCGATGTCGATGGCTGCCGGCGAATATGTTTCGGTGAGTTCGCAATCGGATACCGAGCGTGCGGATCTGGATCGGGAGCGCAAGGAGTTGGCGACTGACCCCAAGCACGAGCACGAGGAATTGTCGGCTATCTATGTCGGGCGCGGACTTGATGCGGGACTCGCCGCCGAGGTCGCTACCCAATTGACGAAGCATGATGCGCTCGGTGCGCATGCGCGGGACGAGTTGGGCATATCCGAAACATTGACCGCACGACCGGTTCAAGCCGCCTTTGCATCGGCCGGCACTTTTTCAGTGGGCGCTGTTTTGCCTCTGCTGGTTGTCCTGTTAGTTCCGGTCTCTTTAGTGTCTGTCTCTGGGCTGATGTGGGCTGTTTCGGTCAGTTCGCTGTTGTTTCTCGCGCTATTGGGCTCGCTGGCTGCGCGCGCCGGCGGCGCTTCTGTGATGATATCCGCCCTGCGGGTTACCTTTTGGGGCGCATTGGCTATGGCCCTGACAGCCGGAGTCGGAGCATTGTTCGGGGTGGCCGCGTGAGATTCCTGCCACTATAACTCGACGATCAGCTACTTTCGTTAGCGGCAATTGCGAGACCGCAAACTGACGGCGCAGTGGGGCGAGCAGTAATCAAGGCCATACCGGCCGAAAGCTCGCCCCTCTTGCAACCGGGTTCTTACACCATGTCCTTCAGGCCCTTCAGTGGCAGCACCTTGACGACACTGCG
Source organism: uncultured beta proteobacterium (assembly GCA_963806115.1). Classification (GTDB taxonomy): domain Bacteria; phylum Pseudomonadota; class Gammaproteobacteria; order Burkholderiales; family Gallionellaceae; genus Gallionella. The sequence continues at coordinate 96,304 of CAWDWW010000014.1, read as the reverse complement.
CGCCGGCTTGGCCTTGAATGTCATCGGTTCCTTGGTAAACGGGTTGATGCCCTTCTTTGCCGGCTGGGCTGGCTTGTGCACCAGTTTGACTTTCATCAGACCAACCACGTTGAACAGGCCCGAGCTTTTCAAGTCACGCTTGATGAGAACGGCGAGCTCGTCGAACACCCCGCTCACCTGCTTGCGACTGAGACCGGTCTTGTCGGAAATGTGGCCGAGGATCTCGGACTTGGTGCTGGGTTTTTTTGATGCCTTGCTTTTTGTCGCCATGTGTCGCTCCCAAATGATGTGGTTAAGATTATAGAAAACATGCAAAAGATTGTGCAGGTGTGATCCTGACGAACGCAACTTAGCATATATTCCGGCGAAATAGAAGAAACAGCCATAATTGCCAAATTGGTTGGTTGGTGTTAATAGCGCTAGCCTTCCGAACAGACGGCCTGTTTGCTTAGCATTGATCCGCGGGATTCGGTCGAACGAAGATATTCAAGCCGCACTGATCACCAAAGCGTTTAGGGATATGTCCGTGCCGGGTATCAATCCGGGCTAACCTCCCAGATAGGCGCGTTGCACCGCATCGCTGTCAAGAAGTTCGCCGGCAGCGCCAGACAAAGAGATCATGCCACTTTCCATCACATAACCCCGCCGGGCGACCCGCAGGGCGAGCTTGGCGTTTTGTTCGACCAGCAGAATGCTCATGCCGAGCGCGGCGATGTCCTGTATGGTTTCAAATATCTTTTGCACCATCAGTGGCGCCAGCCCCATGCTGGGTTCATCCAGCATCAGCAATCTCGGGCGGCTCATCAACGCGCGCGCCATCGCGACCATCTGCTGCTCGCCGCCGGAGAGGGTTCCGGCCAACTGGTCCTTGCGCTCTGCCAGACGCAGGAACAACCCGTACATGCGCTCAAGATCAGCCGCGATTTCATTCTTGCCGCTGCGGCTGTATGCGCCCATCAACAGGTTTTCCGCCACGGTCATGCGCGCGAATACGCCGCGCCCTTCAGGCACGAGTGCAATGCCCAATGCGGCACGCTGATGTGCCGGGATATTTTTCAGGTTTTTGCCATCGTACAGGATCAACCCTCCGGCCGGATGGATAAGTCCTGCCAGTGTTTTCAGCGTGGTGGTCTTGCCAGCGCCGTTGCTGCCGATCAAAGCGACCAGTTCGCCTTGCCCGACATGGAAATCTATGCCTTTGATGGCGTGGATGCCACCATAGGCGACTTTCAGGTCGCGGACGTCGAGCAATGGACTAGTCATCACCCCCTCCAATATAAGCGGCAACCACGGCTGGATCCTTGCGCACCTCTTCCGGCACGCCTTCGGCGATCTTCTTTCCGTAATCGAGCACCGCAACGCGGTCGCACAATCCCATGATGAGTTTGACATCGTGCTCGATCAGCAACACGGTTATGCCGTTGCTGCGTATGGCCTGCAGAAGGGTTTTCAGGCTTGCCGTTTCGGTGGCGTTCATGCCTGCGGCGGGCTCATCGAGCGCCAGCAGCAGTGGATCTGTTGCCAGAGCACGGGCAATCTCCAGTCGGCGCTGTTCACCGTAAGAGAGATGTTTTGCAAGTGTCTGCGCAGGTTTCTCGATTCCGACATAGCGCATCAGTTCGCGCGCACGCTCGGCGATGGCGTGCTCTTCCATTCGTGTACCAGGACCGCGCAATAATGCACCGAACACGCCCGCACGGGTGCGTACGTGGCGGCCTATCATCACGTTTTCCAGCGCGGTTAGATTGGCGAACAGGCGGATGTTCTGGAAGGTGCGCGCTATCCCGGCTTGCGCCAGCAGATGCGGTTTCCCGGATTGGTAGTGTGCACCATTGAACTGAAATCTGCCCGCGCTCGGTTGATACAGCCCGGTGATGACGTTGAACAGCGTAGTCTTCCCTGCGCCGTTCGGTCCGATCAAACCGTAGATCTCGCCGCGCCGGATATGCAGCGTGACGTCGGACAGTGCGCTCAAACCGCCGAATTTTTTGCTGATATGCGAGGCATGCAGCAATGCGTCTTCAATGTGTGGCATCGTATACGCTTTCTTCTGCTGCCGTCTCATCGCCGCCCAGCTCGCGGCGGCGCACACGCGACGGCAGCAGCCCCGCCGGGCGATACAGCATCATCACGATCAGCGCTGCGCCGAACAGCAACATGCGCAAACTTTCCGGATCGACCAGCGTCTTTCCGAACAAGGCCTGCTGGAGCGGCACGATGCTGTGGCGCAACACTTCGGGCAACATCGCCAGCAGCACGCCGCCGAGGATCACGCCAGCGATGTTGCCCATGCCACCCAGCACGACCATGCACAGCACCATGATGGATTCCATCAAGCTGAAACTTTCCGGACTGACGAAACCCTGGAATCCTGCAAACAACGCACCGGAAGCGCCGCCGAACATCGCGCCCATGGCGAATGCCAGCAATTTTAGATTGCGCGTGTTGATGCCCATCGCGGAGGCGGCGATCTCGTCCTCGCGTATCGCCATCCATGCCCTGCCGATGCGCGATCTTTCCAGCCTCTGCGATACGAAAATCACCAGCGCAGTAAAAACGATGAACAGATAAAAATACAGGTGCACCGATGGGAATTCGATGCCGAATACATTCTGCGTGACACTCAGCTGTGCATTCGCCAGACTGACCGGATCGATGCGGCTGATTCCCTGCGGGCCGTTGGTCAGGTTGACCGGGGCATTCAGGTTGTTCAGAAAAATGCGGATGATCTCGCCGAAACCCAATGTGACGATTGCCAGATAATCACCGCGCAGCCGCAACGTGGGCGTGCCAAGCAGCACACCAAAACCGCCCGCGAGCAGCGCTGACATTGGCAGGACGATCCAGAACGACAGATGCACGCCATCGGGAAACGCATTCGGAAACGCCTGCGCCAGATGAGGCGAACTGGTCAGCGCATAGCAATATGCCCCCACGGCGAAGAACGCGATGTAGCCCAGGTCGAGCAATCCCGCATAGCCGACCACGATGTTCAGCCCCAGCGCAAGCATGATGTAGAGCATCGCAAAATCGACGATGCGCACCCAGCCGCGCCCGAGCAATGCATCGGTGATGAAAGGCAACAACAGCAGCACGATCACAAGTGCGGCGAACTGCAACCTGGATTTTTGAACGGGCTTCACGCTCTCTCCGCCAATCTTTCGCCAAGCAGACCGGATGGCCTGAATACCAGGACGGCGATCAGCACAAAGAATGCAAACACGTCCTGATAGTTGCTGCCAAAGAAACCCCCGGTCAGGTCGCCGATATAACCCGCACCCAGACTTTCGATCAGGCCCAATAACAGCCCGCCCAGCATCGCTCCGCGCAAATTGCCGATACCGCCCAGCACCGCAGCGGTGAAAGCTTTCAGCCCGAGCAAAAAGCCCATGTAGTAATGCGCCAAGCCATAGTTCGCACTGACCATCAACCCGGCTATCGCGGCCAGAGCCGAACCGAGCATGAAGGTGATCGAGATTACGCGATCGATATCCACGCCCATCAGTAGCGCAGCATGCTGATCCTCTGCCACCGCGCGCATCGCTCGCCCCAGACGGGTGCGATGCACAACCACCATCAGCCCAGCCATGATCACCAGCGCCATCACGAAAATGGTGATCTGTATGTCGTTGATGATCGCCCCGGCTATCAGGTGCGGATTATTTGAAATCAGTTGAGGAAAGGAGTGATAACCGCGTCCCCAGATCATCATCGCGAAATTCTGCAACACGATGGAGACACCGATCGCTGTGATAAGCGGAGCAAGACGCGGCGCATGGCGCAAAGGTCGATAGGCTATGCGTTCTATGCTGTATCCCAGAGCCATGCAACCCGCTATGGACAACATGATACTGAGCAGCACTGCCAGCAGCGGCGGTACACCCCAGCCCAGCATTGCCGTCAGCGAAGAAAGCACCAGCATCGCACCTATCATAACCACTTCGCCATGCGCGAAGTTGATCAGGCCGAGGATGCCGTACACCATGGTATATCCAAGAGCCACCAGCGCGTAGACACTGCCCTGCACCAAACCATTGATGACTTGCTGTAGGAGAATTTCCATAGTCAGTAAACAAAAACGACACGCCAGATTGCCGTTTATTGTTTTATAGATACTATATCAATGCGCCAGCGCACCCAGAGTTGCCAGGGGCTGCCAGGTGCCATGCTGCACTCGATACACCGTGATGGCGCCGCCCTTCAAATCACCTTTTTCATCGAACCGGATCTTAGCCGTAACCCCATCATAAGTGATAGCCGCGAGCGCGGGCAGGTATTTTGCCGGATCGGCAGCGCCGGCTTTCTGCATCGCGGCTATCATCACATTAACCGCATCGTAACAGTAGGGTGCATACAACTGGATAGGTCCATACTTGGCAACGAATCGATCAGAGAACGCCTTGCCTCCGGGCATCTTGTCCAGCGGCACGCCGGGCAAAGTGGCATAAACACCTTCCGCCGCTTTACCCGCCAGTTTGATGAATTCCGGTGTATTGCTTCCGTCACCCGTCATGAACTTCACATTCAGTGCCAGCGCCTTGGCCTGCTTCGCCATCGGCCCCCCCTGCGCATCCATACCGCCATAGAAAAGCAGATCAGGTTTTTTTCCTTTCACCGCGGTCAGTACCGCAGTAAAGTCCATCGCCTTGTCGTTGGTGTACTCATGCGCCACAATCTGTGCGCCATTGGCCATTGCGGCCTTGATGAATTCATCCGCCAGACCCTGTCCGTAAGCAGTACGGTCATCGATCACCGCGATTTTCCTTGCCGCCAAATTTTTTACCGCATATTCGCCCAGTACTTGGCCTTGCTGCGCATCATTCGCCATCACGCGGAACGCAGTCTTGAAACCCTGTGCAGTGTAAGCGACTGCAGTGGCGGAAGGAGAAATTTGCACTATGCCGTTATCGCTGTAGATCTTTTCTGCAGGAATGCTGGTGCCCGAATTCATGTGTCCGATGACGCCACTGACTTTGTTATCCACCAGCTTTTGCGCGACAATGGTCGCGGTCTTGGGGTCGGCCTGATCGTCTTCACTGATCAACTCAAAATGCACCTTGCGCCCGCCTATCAAGATGCCTTTGCTGTTGACATCGTCTATCGCCATCCGTGTGCCGTTCTCATTGTCTTTACCGAGGTGAGCCTGCGGACCGGTCAAAGGCGCCGACGCACCGATGCGAACGACCAGATCGCCTGATGTATTTTGGTCAGTTGAGACCGATTTTTCACACCCGGACAGCGTCAGGGCAAAGGCGGCGAGCAATAGTGAACAGACAGAATGAAATGACATTGGTTATACCCCTTGATGAATTCGCTTGGATTATGCGGAGCAGGCACACCGCTTGTCAATTTAACATGCAATAAAAGGCCGGCTTGCGCCGGCCTTTTATTGCATGAAATTTGAAATTATTTTGTAGCCAAACTTTGTTCGAACTTTACCAATTCTGTGATTTCTGCCTGATGGGTACCCGATGCATCGTTAGCGGGCATAGGCATAGAACCCCAGTTGCCCGAACCGCCCTGTGACACCTTCATCACCAAGCCTTCGATCAAAGGATATTCCTTGCCTTTGTAAGTAAATTTGGTGACGCCGCTGCCGGTGTATCTTTTAGCGACATCCCTCCAAGCCGGTCCAACTATCCTCTTGTCAATGTCGTGACAAACGTTGCAATTAAGCTTCTTGGCCAGCGCTGGCATTTCCTCGGCCTTTACGCCACCGGCAACCATCAAAACTGCCAATGCCACAATATTTGCAATTATAGCTTTCATGCTTCATCTCCGATTTATGATTAACAAGCTTAAAACCTTGCGAAGGTTGGGACTTCATTGTTTAATTCTAAACAACCATGGCGGCTTTGCATAGCCATTCGGATGATGAAATTCGTGCAACAGTTACAGCAAGTCTTGCCAGCGGTTCAACAATGCGCGTAAATCGGTATGTTCGCAAACCAGTTCTGGCTGGACACGAATATCTCTGCTAACAGGACTGCAACGTTGCTACTCAGGAATACGCTGACATGTGTATATATTTCGAATTCACCAGGACCAAGCAACGCTTTTTGAGTTTCAGACGAAACTTAACGAGATACGACAAAAAAGCCGGCTTGCGCCGGCTTTTCGAGGATCCCTCCAAACTTATTTTTCCAGACTGAGAACAAAGTCGACCAGTGTCTTGATGTCTGCCGCACTAACCTTAGGTGCATTAGGTATCATAGCAGTGCTTTTGAACCAGTTACCCTTGCCACCCTTGGCGACCTTCTCTTCCAGCCAAGCTTCAGGAGTCGCTTTGCCGTGTTCCTTCAGGATGTCAGCAACCTTTTGTGTTTCCTGGTATGCCTTAGGATCGACAGCAGTGCCAGTCGCGCCGACTTTATTGTAAGCCTTGGAAACATCTCTCCATGCCGGGCCAACGAGCTTCTTCTCGATAGTGTGGCATGCGGTGCAGCCGCTCTTTTTCGCCAATTCTGGCATATCTGTTGCCATTGCGCTGCCTGCAACCATCAAACCTGCTGTTGCAATCATGCTTACGATAATAGACTTCATGTTCTCTCCATTTTTATGTTTGAAATATCCCAAATGCGGAGGCATTGCCTCCACGCCCGATTCTAAACAACCCCATCTGATTTGCATAGCCACTGGACAAAGTTGTCAAAGCGGTTTTTATATCAAGGGTACGCCGTGGTTGAAAGACACTTAAAACCCCTACAACACACGCAGAACTGTCTGATTACCCACCAAATTTCTGGAATCAACATTTCTGATAGTAATCGAACAACGCTGCTCCCCAAGCAAAAGTTGACATGCAATCAAACCTTGAGTCGTCACCAGATTCTGGTGATTGCTCCGACAAAAACAATACATTAGGCGAAAAAAAGCCGGCTTGCGCCGGCTTTGTTGCTCTTTGTTACTGAATTACTTCGCCAAACCCAAAACGAATTCGACCAGTGTCTTGATGTCGGCTTCAGAAACCTTAGGTGAATTTGCAATCATCTTTGCAGTACCCCAGTTGCCTGTACCGCCCTTGGCTACCTTTTGTGTCAGCCATTCTTCGGCTGTCTTGGCATGGTTCTCTGCCAAAATGTCAGATACTTTCTTGCCGGTAGTCGTTGCGCCGTTGCTGTTGTAGGCTTTTGACACGTCCATCCAGGCCGGGCCAACAATTTTTTTGTCAATTGAATGGCAAGCGGTGCAACCGCTTTTTTTTGCCAGTTCCGGCATATCCGTTGCCATTGCGCTGCCTGCGACCATCAAACCTGCTGCTGCGATCATGCTAGTAATGAACTTCATCTTCTCTCCAATTTTTATGATTCAAGTGCCCGAAATTATCAGTGAAGATTTTCCCTTCACTTTTACATTTTGTAACAAATAACTTGTCCTTGTCAAACTTCTTCTACTGCAAGGCACTGTTTTTCTTATGAATAGTTGACAATAATCGTCAAGGATTGTGTATTTAAACTGTTGAATTGACGGCAACCGGGCTGAAGCCTGGCAGTATCCGAAAGTCGCTGCTAGATTGATTCGACACGGTATTCGACTATCAACGTGTGCTTGGTTCCTGCCGCGACTTTCACGACGTTTTCCATCGCATTAGCCGACTCCACACAAACCATTTCACGCCAGCCGTCCGGCTTCCCCATGTCGCCCATTTTGTTGGCTTTGTCCGTCCACGGTGTCCACACCACAGTGGAACGGCTGCCGGATTTGGTTATATAGATATGTCGCCCAAGTTTGTCGTCTTCAATCACGCATTCGGATGAAGTGTTGACATACACACGGTCGGTCTCGCCCGAGAAATCGATTGCGCCCTCCTGCTTTCTGAGTGTAGAGCCACCGACCTTGTCCCAGTAGTCACAACCTTCCAATCCAAACACACGAACAGACTCGATATCGCCGATCTGAAAATAGGTATGCAATGCTTCGCCGATGACAAAATCGGTTGCACCTGTATTCTCGGTGGTCAATTCCATGTGCAATATATCACCAACGATTACGGTCAGATTCAAATTGCATGCATACGGCCATTGCATTCGCGTCTTGTCGTTTTCTACCAGCTTCAGGGCCAAACGGATCGAACCATCCGGTCCAGTATCGGATTCCACAACCTGCCACGGCACAGTACGCGCGAAACCATGGCCGGGGAAGGCAGCCTCGGTTGCATGTGCTCCAAACCATGGCCAACACACTGGTGCCCCGCCGCGTATCGATTTCCCCTCTGCCAGTTTTGCGTCTCGTGATAGCCACACAACTGGCACATCCTGGCTTGCCGGTTTCCAACTCATGAGGTGAGCACCTTGCAGGCAGATTGATGCTTTTGACAAGACGTTGTTGATCTCGGCAATGGCCAGACCGCTGGCATCTTCGCGAAAAACCAGCTGTCCATTGATGCCGAATTGCGCGTTCAATTGCCTTGCAGTGGCCATGATCTCCTCTTTCTGCTTTCGAAATATCGTGAACTATGTCGCGGTTATTACTCGAATATTATGCGCCTGGAATTAATGATCGAACGCGACTTCATCCAGGGATGCCCGTATAATCGCCACTTCGATTTTACCCGATTTCCCAATGCTCGTTCATCCGCAATTCAATCCTGTCGCCCTGCAGCTCGGTCCGCTAGCCATACATTGGTACGGGCTGATGTACCTGGCCGGTTTCATTGCTTTCCTGTTGTTGGGGCGTAAACGCATCGCCGCGATGAATGACCCGCAGATCAATGCAAAGCTGCTCGATGACCTGCTGTTCTATGGCGTTCTTGGAGTGATATTCGGTGGGCGGTTGGGGTATGTGCTGTTTTACAAAGCCTCCTATTACTTTGCGCACCCACTGGAAATTTTTGCCGTCTGGCAAGGCGGCATGTCTTTTCATGGTGGCTTTCTCGGCGTACTTGTTGCGATGGCATGGTTCGCGCACAAAAATCAACTGCGTTGGCTGCAACTGACTGATTTCATCGCTCCCCTGGTGCCGCCCGGTCTGGCATTTGGCCGCCTCGGCAATTTCATCAACGGAGAACTGTGGGGCCGCCCAACTGACGTGCCATGGGCGATGATCTTTCCCAAAGTGGATAACCTGCCTCGCCATCCCTCCCAGCTGTATGAATTCGCACTGGAAGGTCTGTTTTTGTTCACGCTGCTCTGGCTGTACGCACGCAAACCCCGCCCTGTTGGCGCCGTCTCAGGTCTGTTCCTGATCGGTTATGGCAGCTTGCGATTTTTCGTCGAATTTACCCGTGAGCCGGATGATTTTCTCGGTCTGCTGTCGTTGGGCATGAGCATGGGGCAATGGCTGAGCTTGCCTATGGTTATTGCAGGAGTGCTGATGATGATTTGGAGCAGCCGTCGCGCTGCTTGACACCTGCCCGCCTCTCGCCCACTATTCCCATCGTCGAAATGAAACGCCGTCTTTACAATTAGGGCATCACTTTGGACGACCTCTCTTTAGTCACACTGTTTGCCATTTTGCTGCTACTGCTGGTTTGCAGCGCGTTTTTTTCCGGATCGGAAACCAGCATGATGGCGATCAACCGTTATCGTCTGAACAGCCTGATTCGCAGAGGGAATCGCAGCGCCAAACTGGTCAACCGCCTGCTCGGCAAAGTGGACAAATTGCTCGGCTCCATCCTGCTCGGCAATACCCTGCTTAATGTCATCGCCGCCGCGTTGGTCAATATCATCGTCCTGCGCCTGTATGGACCAAACGACCTGGCAATGCTGCTGGGGTCATTAACACTCACTTTCGTGCTTCTGGTATTCAGCGAAATCATGCCCAAGATCATTGCCGCCACTTATCCGGAGCGCGTCGCGCTACCTGCCAGCTATTTGCTCGTCCCTCTGATCACGCTGTTCCATCCGGTGGTCTCGGTGGCGGGCGGCCTGGTGAAAGGAGTGCTGCGGTTGCTGCGCATCAAGATAGAAACCGATCAAAGCAAACAGAAAATGACGATGGAAGAATTGCGCGGACTGGTACTTGACGCCGAGCATTTCCTGCCGCGCAAGCATCAGAAGATGCTGCTTAATCTGGTCGATCTTGAACGTATCACAGTGAACGATGTGATGATTCCGCGCAATCAAATAGAGGCTCTGGATATCAATTCCGAAGCAAACGTGTTGCGCCAGCAAATCATCACCTGCCACCACACATTGCTTCCGGTATATGCTGACACTCCGAGCAACATCATCGGCATCTTGCATATCAAACGGGTAACGGCCCTGCTGCAACAAACCACGATGGATCTGACACAACTTCGAGAAATACTCAACGAACCATACTTCATTCCCTCCGATACGCCTCTGCTCAAACAACTGCAGCAGTTTCAGGAGCGTCATTTGCGGTTAGGACTGGTGGTGGATGAATATGGCGAACTGCTCGGCCTGGTGACGCTGGAAAATATCCTTGAGGAAATCGTCGGGGAATTCACCACGCAATCGCCGTCGCGATCCGGAAAATTTCTTCGTCAGGCAGATGGCAGCATTGTGCTGGAAGGCAGCAGCAGTTTGCGCGAACTGAATCGCAAATTGGGATTGCATCTGCCTCTGGACGGAGCAAAAACTCTGAATGGGCTGATTCTCGATCATTTGGAAGACATTCCGGAAACCGGCACCAGCCTGAAAATCGCAGGCTATCCGATTGAAGTCATTCAGACACAGGATCGGATCGTAAAAGTGGCGCGCATTTTTCCGGCTCAGCCGAATGGCAAGCTGTAGAAAACTTGCCTTTACAAGAGGCATAAAGCTCGGCATGATGCCCGCAAACAAGTGACCCAAGGGAGACACTATGGCTGTCGCAGCAAAGATTCAAAAAGCAAAAGATTTCACCTATGCCTGGGAAGGAAAGGACAAAACCGGCAAGCTGGTCAAAGGCGAGATACGTGCTCCCGGCGAAGCCAGTGTTTCTGCCCATTTGCGGCGCCAAGGGATCAATGTCACAAGAATAAAGAAGCAGAAACAAAGCGGCAAAGCCATCACCGCCAAGGACATCACCCTGTTTACTCGCCAGCTTGCCGTCATGATGAGATCGGGCGTTCCCCTGTTGCAGGCCTTTGATATTGTTGGCAAAGGGCACAGCAATCCCTCCGTGGCACGGCTGCTGCTTGACATCAAAACTGACGTTGAGACCGGCAGCAGTTTGCAACAGTCCTTCCTCAAATATCCGCTGTATTTTGATGCGTTGTATTGCAATTTGATCGGCGCGGGCGAGGCGGCGGGTATTCTGGACGCTTTGCTGGAGCGTCTGGCAACTTACATGGAAAAGACCCAAGCCCTCAAGAGCAAGATCAAATCGGCACTGTTCTACCCGGTTTCCATCATCGTCGTGGCATTTATCATTACCGCCGTTATCATGATATTTGTGATTCCGGCATTCAAGGAACTTTTCGAAGGATTCGGTGCGAGATTGCCTGCTCCGACACTGGTTCTGATGGGCATCTCCGATGCCTTTGTAAAATATTGGTGGGCGATTTTTGGCGGTATCGGCGGTGGCTTTTACTTCTTCTTCTATACCTGGAAGCGCAGCAAAAAAATGCAGGATGTGATGGACAAACTGCTGCTTAAACTCCCGGTTTTCGGCGATCTGATCCGCAAAGCCACAATCGCCCGCTGGACACGTACACTTTCCACAATGTTCGCTGCAGGGGTACCCTTGGTCGAATCCCTTGATTCGGTGGCCGGTGCAGCGGGCAATGCCGTTTATTACAACGCCACCAAAGTCATACAACGCGAAGTCAGTACCGGCAGCGGCTTGACCGTAGCCATGCAAAACACCGAGGTTTTCCCGAGCATGGTATTGCAAATGTGTGCTATTGGTGAAGAGGCCGGTTCGCTGGACGCGATGCTCAGCAAGGTGGCCGACTTCTATGAGGCGGAAGTGGATGATGCAGTGGCGGCCATCTCCAGCCTGATGGAGCCGGTCATCATGGTGGTACTCGGAACGCTGATCGGCGGCATGGTGATCGCGATGTATCTGCCTATCTTCAAGATGGGCGAAGTTATTTAATGATAAATCGGACGCAAGTCACAAGGCACAAGCCACGATTCGCCCGACCATCCCTCGATTCTTGTTGCAGTGCTACGAGTTTGCCGGAACTGCCGCTAACGATTCCCGCTGCATCTATTGGCGCCTGCATGATTTTTTTCCTGATGGTTGGCTACTTTAGTTCCGACATAACCCGCAAGCGGATTAGTCTTCACTGAAACGGCCGATATGACTGCATTGATCCAGATGCTCCAATCCTCACCGCTCGCGTTCACCATCATGTGCGGCATATTGGGCTTGATGGTCGGCAGTTTTAGTTCCGACATAACCCGCAAGCGGATTAGTCTTCACTGAAACGGCCGATATGACTGCATTGATCCAGCTGCTCCAATCCTCACCGCTCGCGTTCACCATCATGTGCGGCATATTGGGCTTGATGGTCGGCAGTTTTCTCAATGTGGTGATACATCGTTTGCCGAAAATGATGGAACTGGGCTGGCGACAACAATGTGAAGAACTGTTGCGAAGCGACACCGCTACCAGCCAATCGCTGGCGAGCGGTGAAGAGAAATCTGCGCCTCCTTACAATCTCGTCGTCCCGCGTTCAGCCTGCCCGCATTGCAATCACACACTCAGCGCCTGGGAAAACATCCCCATCCTCAGTTATCTGGTTTTGCGCGGCAAGTGCAAGAATTGCGGTGCAGCCATTTCGCCGCGCTATCCTATTATCGAGGCGATCAGTGGCATCCTGTGCGCCTATGCGGCCTGGCATTTCGGTTTCGGCATGGCCGCAGCCGGAGCGTTGCTGCTGATCTGGGCATTGCTGGCCCTCACTGCAATCGACTTTGACACTCAATTGCTGCCGGACGACATCACCCTTCCATTGCTTTGGCTGGGCTTGCTTCTCAACCAGTTCGCTGTCTACACCAATTTGTCCAGCGCCGTGCTGGGTACGGCAATCGGATATCTCGCGCTGTGGAGCGTGTACTGGCTGTTCAAGCTTACTACAGGCAAGGAAGGGATGGGATACGGTGATTTCAAACTGCTCGCGGCACTGGGTGCCTGGCTGGGCTGGCAAATGTTGCCTCTGATCATTCTGCTTTCTTCATTGGTCGGCGCTGTGGTCGGCATCACCCTGATGATGGCACTAAAGCATGGCCGCAACATTCCCATTCCCTTCGGCCCCTATCTGGCCGGTGGCGGGTTGATCGCCTTGTTCTGGGGACAAACCCTGACGCAAAGTTATCTGCGATTGCTCGGTTAGCCATGACCTTATGCGTCGGACTTACAGGCGGAATAGGCTGCGGAAAAAGCACGGTAGCCGAACTTTTCTCGGAACATGGCGCGGGTATCATAGACACGGATGCGATCTCCCTTAACCTTACGCAATCCGGCGGTGCTGCCATTGAGGCTATCCGTGCGGCCTTTGGCGATGATTACATCATGGATGACGGCGCAATGAATCGCGCAAAAATGCGCGGACTGATCTTTTCTGATCGTGCTGCCAAGCAGCGCTTGGAACTGATACTGCATCCCCTGATACTCGAACAAGCCAAACAACAACTGCTGCGTTTGCAAGCCAAACCCTACATCATCATTGTCGTGCCGTTGTTACCTGATAGTGCTGCGTTCAGGCAGTTGGTTCATCGCGTGCTGGTAGTGGATTGCGAAGAAAACACCCAGCTTGCGCGCGTAACCGGACGCAGCCGTATGGCCGAGGCGGAAGTGCGCGACATCATCGCGCAGCAGACACGGCGCGCAGAACGGTTGCAACTTGCCGACGATGTCATACACAATGATGCAGGCCTGGATAGTTTGGCAAAACAGGTATCCGATCTGCATGTACACTATTCAGGTATGCAAAACAGCAATTGACGATGGCACGATATTCAATATATCGTTCGTAACAGATTTTCCTTCAACAGCACTTCGGGCAATATCGACGTGATCAGCTACGAGTTTCCGCTTACTGAAAAGGTCCGCACCCTGTTGCGCCTTGAGGATCTGTTCGCGCGCATGTCACACTTTACCGAACATGAGAACAGCATGAGTCACCACGCGGCTCTGATGACACTGTTTGAAATCCTCGAAGTCATAAGCCGTGCGGATTTGAAATCAGATTTGCTGCAAGAGCTGGAACGCCAGAAACGCGTGTTATCCAACTTGCGTAACAATCCGGCCATTTCCGAACAGGCGCTCGATGCGATTCTGCGCGAGATCGAGCAGGCATCCGGGTTGTTGCTCGCAATGGGCGGCAGGATAGGCCAGCATTTGCGCGAAAACGAATGGCTGATGGGCATCAAGCAGCGCGCCTTGATGCCCGGTGGCACATGCGAATTCGACCTGCCGTCTTATCATTTCTGGCAAGCACAGGATTCAAACCTGCGGCGTGAAAATCTGCGCTCCTTTCTGGCTCCTCTTTTGCCTCTGCATATAAGCTTGAAAATCATCCTGCGACTACTGCGCGAAAACGGCAAGGTATTTCACTTCACTGCACATCAAGGTACCTTTCAGCAAACGCAGGGAGGGCGTGTCGTACACATGCTTCGCCTCCGCCTGAGCAGGGGGCTGGCATGTATACCCGAGGTCGGTGCCAACAAATATGCAATCAACATCCGCTTCATTGCTGCGAACTATGAGGCAAAGTCCACGCTGTTCGAACGCGAGGTGCCATTTGAGTTGACCTTCTGCAGCTTTTGAACATGATCCCGGAACCCAAAGCCCAGAAAAAAGCAGCACCGATAGTTGCCTGCCCGCATTGCGGCAAGGAATATCAATGGGACACGGGTAACCGCTTTCGCCCGTTTTGCAGCGAGCGCTGCAAAATGATCGATCTGGGCAAATGGGCCAGCGAAGAATATCGCGTTGCTCAGCCGGAAGGCAAGGACGAGCAGGATATCACCGAGCCGCCTCACCAGGCCTGACGCAGCAGGCCGATGCCATGCGCGCCGTGTTGCCAGGCAGTTTTCATATCGCCGGGTTTTAGCCCGCCCAAAGCATAAACAGGAATGGATGAACCGGCCACGATGGCCGAAAACTTTTCCCAGCCCAAATGCGGCGCTCCCGGATGCGACTGGGTCGGCAATACCGGACCCAGTAACACGAAATCACAACCCAGTGCTTCGGCACGGCGCACTTCGCCAGCGTTGTGGCAAGAGGCAGCACACCAATCCACATCTGGGCGTACGCTTAACTCGGCCAGTTGCGCACCGGTAAGCTGTACCCCGTCCGCACCCAATTCCTGGGCCAGCGAGATATCGGTATTGATCAACAAACGTGCGTGATGCTGCCGTATCAGTGGCAGCATCTTAAGCGCCAGCTCACGCAGAGCATCGCGTGAGTAATCTTTCTCGCGCAACTGCACCAGCCGCAATCCCTTCCTCAGCGCGCCTCCCAATCGGTGCAAGAACTCTGCTTCGCCCAGTTCTTGCACATTGCTGATCGCATACAACGGCGGCAACCTCAATGAACGAAGGATAGGCCCGTTGGCGGGCAGCACGGGAGCAACGGTAATATCCGGCACATGCTGCCATGAAAATTCCTGCCCCTCATGCGGATGCAATTCCCCGTTCCACGCCATCACGCGAAAAAAATTCAGCCGTACGGTCGCATGAGGATAAGCGAATACGCGCGTCACCCACGGATAGGCGGTTGTTAACGTGATGCCCAGTTCCTCGCGCAGTTCGCGCACCAGCGCATGGTAGGGCGTTTCGCCGGGTTCGATCTTGCCGCCGGGGAATTCCCAATAACCGGCCCAGACTTTGCCGGGGGGGCGTTGGGCCAGCAGGAACGAGCCGTCGGGGCGTTGCAGGACGGCAGCAGCGACTTCGACTATCTTGTTTGTTTCAAGCGTGTTGATCAACGTACTCATTCAAATCTTCAACCAGTTCAAAAGCACTTTCACCGGTAGCAGCACCCGTAAAGAGTACATCAATGACCGCGACAGCTATCGTGAATTTCGACTTCCCGCGTATCGGCAGCCCTCCTGGCGCAGCCATGCGCTCCAAACAGAGAAACTGAACTACAAAATTCAATTAATTTGGTTTGCGCCTTTCGATACCACATCCAGATCGTGTCATATTCAAAATTTAACGAACGGATTGTCCAAAAGCATCTTGATCACTTTCATCAGTTCCGGAGATGACTGCGTTTTGCTGTCCTGCAAACGGGCATTCTCATTCCTGAGGTAATCCATAACCAGTTTGATTTTGAGATGTGTCTTAACGCGAGCAATCAATATGGGAGCGTTGATGGGTTTGTGTATAAAATCGGAAGCCCCTACCGAAAATCCCTGTTCTTCATATTCATCTTCATGTTTAGACGTGATGAAGATTACCGGAATATCAGCAAGCTTCGGATTGGCTTTTAGCCGGCGACAAGTCTCGAAGCCGTCAATGTTGGGCATCATGATATCGAGCAGTATCAGATCCGGGGGGTTGGCAAATGCATAATCCAGGGCTTTTTTGGATTCGCTGAATAATTTCAAAGAATAGTCTTTCGCCAGAATCGACTCCATAATCATCAGATTTTCAGAGGCATCATCCACTGCCAGTATTGTAGGCCGTACATCAGATTCGCCCATCTCATTCTCCTCAATATTTAACACTGATCGAAACGCCTGTTTTAGGACAACCAAACTGATCAGAGTTCCATTCCCCGCAAGACGAAGTATTGTGGCACACTTTCATAAGTGCATAGTTATACACGTCACCGGGATAGAAACATGCGCCGGTTTCCGATGCACATTTGACACCTGTGAAGAACTTCATAGTTCCAATAAAAAACAAACGGGGTTATACAAATGTACATGAACTGTTGAGTCCATTTGAACAAAAAATCAGCATATGGCCGTTCTTAAGCAATTCAGACTTGGCGAGCCTCAAGTGCCCGATCTATACTGGCCATGAATGTCGCAAGTTCCTGGTCGATTCGTGCAAGCAGTGGATCAATTTCACCGGATTCACCATTCTTGATGCTTTTTTCCAATGACTCGGCCAGCTCCTGCAGGGATTTAGCGCCGAGTGTCCCTGCAATTCCTCTCAGCGTGTGCGCCAGCCTTTCTGCTGTGCTCAGGTCTTCCGAGGCCAATGCTTCCCGAATTCTGGTGGAAATATTCCGTTCTTTATCCCGGAATTTTTCGAGAAGCGAATAATAAAGGGCCACGTTCCCTCCTATACGGCGAACACTTTCGGACACATTGACGCCGGACAGGTTCGGGATCGTTTCAGGTGCAGAATCCTGTAACATTTGGCCGGCTGGGGTGCTCCCGGCGGACCGTATCGGGCGTACCCATTTTGCTAGCGTTGCCACCAACCTGTCAGGATCAATGGGTTTGCCGATATGATCGGTGATTCCGGCATCCACATGTTCCTTTTGTTCACTGACCATGACATTGGCAGTCAGCGCGATGATGGGCAATTTGGTTAACTGCGGGTTTTTCCGTATCTCTCGGGTGGCGGTGACACCGTCCATCACCGGCATCTGCATATCCATGAGCACGCCATCGAATTGTTCGTCTTTCAGAAGAGCGATGGCCTGTTCACCGTTCTCCGCTGCCGTTACATCGATTCCAAATCCCTCAAGCAGCTCTTGTGCAACTTGCCGGTTAATTTCGTTATCCTCCACCAGCAGCAGACGCGCCCCGCGGATATGGGAAATGAGTTCCGGGTTCAACTGTTCACTGAAGATTTTGAACTTGCCTGACGACAATACATTCCGACCGGAAACCTTGGATACGGCATCAAGCAGCTTTCTTTGCTGCAATGGTTTTGCCAATATGCCATCCATCAATTTGTTATCAATTTGCAGAAGCATTTCATCCTGGTCGCCGGAAGTGATCAGCAACACTTTCGGCCTGAAACTCAAGAAAGTGAGCTCGCGCAGTTTACGGGCCAATTCCATGCCATCAAGCCCCGGAATCTTGCAGTCTATGACAATCAGACCGAAAGGCCTGTTTTCTTCATTCGCCTTGCGTACCAAGTCCAGCGCATCCTGACTATTTCCGGCAATCGACACATCGAGATCAAATGAGTCAAGGTAGCCCTTCAGAATTTCCAGGCCGTTCTCGTTATGATCCACTGCAAGGACACGCAGTCCGCGCAGATCATTCAGCGCTGACTGGTTATAGTTCAACTGCTTATCCACTTTTTTAAATCGTGCGACGAATATGAATCTCGAACCATAACCCGGGTTGCTTTCAACCCAGATCCTTCCACCCATCATTTCGACAAGGCGTTTGCTTATCGTCAGCCCCAGGCCGGTTCCGCCGAATTTGCGGGTGATGCTGGCATCTGCCTGGGTAAACGGCTGGAACAACTTGTCGATTTCCTTCTGCGACATGCCGATTCCGGTGTCTATCACGCTGAAACGCAGAACGACCTCATCGCTCGTCTCCCTCGCCCGCGCGACACGAACCACCACTTCGCCCTTCTCGGTGAATTTGACGGCGTTGCCTGCCAGATTGATAAGCACCTGACTCAGCCGCAACGGATCACCAATCAATATGTTTGGCACGTCCGGTGCTGTTTGCATCAGGAATTCAAGATTTTTCTCCTGGGCCCTATTGCCCACGATCGTGGCCAGATTGCCCATCACCTCTTCCAGATCGAAGGTTGTTTGATCGATCTCCATTTTCCCGGCCTCAATTTTCGAGACATCGAGAATGTCATTGAGAATCCCCAACAGCGATTTTGCCGATCCATTGATTTTCTGCAGATAATCCTGCTGTTTCTGCGACATGGCTGTCTGCAGGCAAAGATGGCTCAAGCCGATGATCGCGTTCATCGGGGTGCGGATCTCATGGCTCATATTTGCCAGGAATTGATCCTTGATCTGGCTGGCTGCTTCAGCCTGGCTCTTGGCTTCCTCGGCAGCCTTCAGTTTCTGAATTTCTGATTCAAGTTCATTATTGACCGCCACCAACATCCTGTTCCGTTCTGCAACCTTTTTTTCCAACGCCAAAACACCGCGTGTAACCAGCAATGTAAGCGTTGCGATGACAAGCAGCATGAGTATGCCTATACCGGCGCCCCATTGCTGCGCATGTTCTGATCTGTCTATCGCCTTGCCTACATCATCATGGTAGTCCCGTTCGGTATTTGCCTTGTAAGCCAATGTCTCGGACAGATAGGCATCGCGCAAAACCCGCATCTTCTTTATCTGCTGCGAACTGGGCATATCCGTTCTTTGCGCCATTCGCTGGGCTACATCCAGAGCCAGAACAAAGTAGGTATTGAAATCGGTTTCCAGTTGGCTAAGCTTGTCCTCGTGCGCGGTATCAAGCTTTTTCAATTTGTCATACCGGCTTTGTATCTCTGACGCCTTTTCTTTGGCGATATCCAGAAAATCCACCTCTCCGGTTGCCACAGCGGCTTCAAGCGCGTCTGCGATTCTCCCGTAAGCGTTTAGATTCTTCTCGGCCTCATCGAGTATCGGATAATCAATATCACGAAGCTCTTTGAGTACATAGACCCCATCCGACAAAACAATGGATGAATAAACCAGGTATGCGGCAAAGCTTATTGTGGCAACCACGGGCACCAGCAACAGTTTCCAGGTCATGGAAAAGTCGGATATATTTTTTATTAACACCGTCATTTTTTTCTCAAGGTTCCAGAACGACCTTGACGCTCCTGTTTACAGCGTTCTTATCGATATATCCGATGGCATTCGGGTCATTGGCGACGGCCTTCCTTACCGCCGCGTTGTTTTCCAGCATTACCGGCGGACGCCCATCGCCGGTGAATATGACTTTTGCCCAGTATGCGGCTAGTTGTGAGGAATTCTTGTGGACTACCTTGGTGTAAAACTCATCCCTGATCGCCCTGCCTTGAGGTTGATCAATAGGCAAGGCATCTCCGCCGTCCGGAAAGCTGCTGACTTTGCCGAGGAAAATTCTTGCGGTCTGTTCAGCCGACAGGCTGGTAACCTGGCTCTTGGCGGATACGATGACTACCACATCGGCATGCGCACTCCCTGGGATCGCTGGCATCGCCAGCAGCAGAGAAAATGCCAGACAGACTTTGATAATTGGTTGAGGTTTCAATTGCCCGCCACGCCTAGAATACGAAATCAATTACCGCAGAAATCACATGAAAACTTTGTCCGGACAGGTCGACACCCGTCGGCACATTTGCAAGAAAGCCATTCGAATTGTCACTGAGTCGTACATGATCGTATTGAAATTTGAAATCGGTATTCCGCATGAAGTCCCAGCGTATACCCAGGCTGACCGTGCTTTGCGCACGATTAGCCAGAGTAATAGCTTCAGGTGTTGGCGGCGGAAAACCCGGCAGGAAGGTACCCGGGCTGTTTTGCGCATATGTCACATAGGGGGTCAATTTTTTAACCCGGTAACCCGCACTGATATACATCGCACTGGTCTTGTAGGTGGATTTGTGCTGGATCCACTCGGACATCGCGAACCAGTCGCCAGGATCATATTGCACCCCAACGGAAAGATCGCTTTCTTTGATCTCCCCGTAGTCGCCGGTCAGCAGATATTCTGAATCGGTCTCGCGCTGCTGGTAGCCGGCGTGGATCATGGTCGGGCCATGTTCGACCGTATCGAAAATACCCCACAGGTTTGTTGATGACAATTCGCTGGCCGTCTGGAAATCATTCGAATCAATCGTGGAACTGCCGTAAATGGCCTTGAAGGTATTCCCCACCTCACCTATTTGCAGACGGTAATCGACATCAACACCGTCGCTATGAGTAGTGTGCTCCTGGCGGTAAACCTCCAGCGGCGGATGGATCCATGCATAGGTATAGCCTATATCCCGATTCTCTGATTCCAGAAATGTCGGCAACGACAGGCGTCCTGCCCGTATGGAGGCATCGGGAGTGAATTCATATTTCACATTGGCAAACTCGACCTCAGGCCTATACGTATTTCCGCTATGGTATTCGGAATCAACCTGGAGCACGGCCGAGAGTTTTGGTGTGAATTGGGCCGCCACATGCCCCGCGATCCGTGTGTCATTTGTCGTCGACCAGGCTCCGCTCAGACCCGGACCACTGGGAACGCCGCCATCCAGTACATAATCCCCCATATTCATGCTGGAATAACTGACGCCCAGTGAACCGAATCCGCCAAATGTAAACATAGGCTGATCCAAGCCTTCTGCCTTTGCGCTGGTAAAGCACGCAAAAATGCCGAGCAGTGCTAATTGATGTCTTATGACCATGAGGCTCCTCTGCCGTTCGATAAATTTATTTTCATTGATTGAACAATTTAGAAAGTTTTTGGTCTACTTCCTGTATTTTAGTGGATTTGCTTAATATTGTTATTTTTAACGTCAAGTACATTCATTCGAAACAAGAATTCCACAAGAAGAAATCAAAGTCATATCCGGATTGCGTAATCCAATTTGGTGTTATATCCTGATTTTCGGAAGGTGTGACACGTTGCTTGCCGATAAATTCCGTAAATGCAACGCAGTCACGGCGTAGCATTCCGGGTATGCGTGATCATGGTTTAGGAGAACCGAATGGAACAAACTAAGAAGCAACCCAGGATATTGGTAGTTGATGATGCTCCCGAGAACCTGATGATAATCGAATCGATATTATCGAAGGATTATTCATTGAAAACTTTCAGCGATTCCGCTGAGGCACTTTTGTATGCATTTGCCAACCCTCCCGACCTGATCCTGCTCGATGTGATGATGCCGAAAACCGATGGTTTTGAATTCTGCCGCCGGCTAAAAGCCAACAAGAACGTTGCCGATGTGCCGGTGATCTTCATCACTTCAAAAACCGACGTCGAAGACGAAGAACGGGGTTTTGCGGTTGGCGCTTCTGATTTCATCCATAAACCCATCAGCGCCCCCATTGTCGCTGCCCGGGTCAGGACCCATCTCAAGATCAAGTTCATGCTTGACTACTTGAAGTACGAGAACACTCATTTGCAGCAAAGTGCGGAACATTCATCTGTTGAGCTGGCAACACTGAGGGAATTTGTCTGGGGCGGCTTTTCCGGAAAACGCTGATCCTTACTCCGGCTGGCAGCGGGAAACGGGCGAGATGCCGGTCTTGCGATCGTGAACTCCACGTTTTTGTCACCACCGGCCAGGCTGCCTGGTCATTTATGCTTCGCCAGGCTCAGCGCGAACGGTGTAGTCAATCCCGTCCCGCCCAATCCCTCGCAAACTGCCACCCGACCCTCCCGCTCCTCGATCCACGCTGTATCGCCCACTGCAACGCTGCCTGTCTTGCATCTTCATTCATCTCTCCGGAAATACCGAAGTGGCGCAACCAATGCGCAACGATGTCGAGATACTCATCCTGGCTGAACGGATAGAACGATACCCATAAGCCGAAACGCTCGGACAGCGATATTTTTTCTTCGACACTTTCAGCTGGATGGATCTCATCGCCGACGAATTTCGTGGCGAGATTATCCTGCATGGATTCAGGCATCAGGTGGCGGCGGTTGGAAGTGGCGTAGATCAGCAGGTTGTCGGAAAAAGCCACCAGCGAGCCATCAAGAGCGGCCTTTAGCGCCTGGTAGCCCGGCTCGTCGGCATTGAACGAAAGATCGTCGCAATACAGGATAAATCGCTCTGGCCTGCCCGCGACCAGCGCAATGATATGCGGCAGATCGGCCAGCGCCAGCTTGCCGACTTCGATCAGACGCAGCCCCCCGGTTGCGTATTCGTTGAGCAGCGCCTTGACCAGCGAGGATTTTCCGGTACCGCGAGAGCCGGTGAGCAGCACATTGTTTGCCGTGCGGCCTTGCACGAACTGGCGGGTATTCTGTTCGACCAAACGTTTCTGTTCTTCGATGACCAGCAGATCGGCCAGACGGATTCGATGCGGATGGGCCACCGGAACCAGTCGCCCCAGTTCCCAGCGGAACGCATGCGCTGCGCTCCAGTCTGGCGCACCGCCAGCTGCAGATTTGGGTAAAGTGCGTTCCAGCTTTTCCAACAGCCGGTCGGCACGGTCCAGAAAGCGGTCCAGCTTATCCATTCAATACTCCACACTCAAATTCGTTGCGAACAAATCAAGTTGCAGGGCGCGACAGGGGTTTCAACTCCGGTAGCTCGCATTGATCTTGACATAGTCATACGAAAAATCGCAGGTCCATAGCATAGCATTTGCTGTACCGCGATCCAGCACCACGCGTATCGTGATGTCGCTTTGACGCATCACGCGCTGGCCTTCTTCTTCACGGTAACTGACGGCACGACCGCCATGTTCGGCTACCAGCACCTCATCCAGATACAGCTTGACTGCGGTCACATCGAGATCGTCAACGCCTGCATAACCGATTGCGGCCAGGATGCGCCCGAGGTTGGGATCGGAAGCGAAGAAAGCGGTCTTGACCAGCGGCGAGCGGGCGATGGCATAACCGATCCGTTTGCACTCATCCTCGCTTTTGCCGCCCTCAACACGCACGGTGATGAACTTGGTGGCGCCCTCGCCGTCGCGCACGATGGCTTGCGCGAGATAAACCGCGACCTCGCTGATGGCAGCCTGCAACACCTTGCCGGCTTTGCTGTTTGCGGCTTTCACTTCCGGCAATGCGGCCTTGCCGGTGGCGATCAGCATCAGCGCGTCGTTGGTGGAGGTGTCGCCGTCCACAGTGATGCAGTTGAACGAGCAGTTGGCGGCTTCGCTGACCATCGCTTGCAGCAACGGTCGTGCGATAGCCGCATCGGTCGCGATATAGCACAGCATGGTCGCCATGTTCGGGTGGATCATGCCGGAACCCTTGGCAATGCCGGTGATGGTGATGGTCACGCCATCTATGATCACTTGCCTGGAGATCGCCTTGGCGACGATGTCGGTGGTCATGATCGCTTCGGCGGCAGCCAACCAGTTATCCGCGCGCATGTTCGCCACAGCGCCGGGCAAACCCGCGGCGATTCTTGCTACAGGGAGCGGCTCCATGATCACACCGGTGGAGAACGGCAAGATCTGGCTGGCCTTGCAGCCCAGCAATCCGGCCAGCGCCGTGCAGCTGTCGCGCGCATCCTGCATACCCTGTTCGCCGGTTCCGGCATTGGCATTGCCGGTATTGACCAGCAATGCGCGTATACCATCGGATTTTTCAAGGTGTTCGCGCGCGACGATCACCGGCGCGGCACAAAAACGATTTTTGGTGAATACTCCGGCGACCCGCGCGCCCTCGCACAATTGCATCACCAGCAAATCCTTACGCTTCTCGCGCTTGATATTGGCTTCAGTGATGCCCAATGAAACGCCCGCAACGGGCAACAGTTGTGACGCAACGGGCGATGTCAGATTGACCGGCATGAATGAATGATTCCTGGCAATTTGTTGAAAGACGTAGGGTTGCTAATAACGGCCGTGAGTACGGTAGATGTAATTGCTCAGTTCTGCCGATTGGCTGTTCACGCGCCGCACGATGCCATGCACATTCCGAACCACGCCGCGCATCACTTTGTAGACGATCATCGGATGGGAGTTGATCAGCTTTTCAAACTCTACTCTTGCCATGCTCAACACTTTGGTTTTGCCGACCGCGTATAGCGTCGCGCTTATATCAGAGGCCGCGCCCCCGACGAAAGTGATGATACCGGCCAAATCGCCGGGCTTGAGCACGTGAATGATGGATTCTTCTGTGCCGCTTTCAATTCTCACTTCGATGTCGCCATGAGCAAGCATGTACAGATTGTCCGGCTGCTCGTCTCCCGGCTGGACGATGACATCGCCGGAGTTGTAATCCTGAATCTCGAACAGTCCCTCGATAATTTCCACTTCTGCATTGCTCAACTCTTCGGTGATCGTTGAGATACGCAGCGTATCCATCACTAACGACATCTCGTTCTCCTTCGCGCTCTAGCTCAATCTGCCATGGCACTGTTTGTATTTCTTGCCTGATCCGCAGGGACAAGGGTCATTGCGTCCCACCTTCTGGCCGTCGCGCACGAACGGTTTATGCTCCTCACCCACTGCCTGGCCTCCTGCAGCCCGGCTACCGTCTGATGGGGCCAGCGCCTCATCATAGTCAGCGTGATGATACTGCACATTTCCAGGCGCGGGCGCGGCCTCGACTGCCTCGACATCCGATTCGCTGCGCACTTGGACGGTCATCAATACCTGCGTCACCTCTAGCTTGATCGCATCCAGCATTGCGGCAAACAGTTCGAATGCCTCCCGCTTGTATTCCTGCTTCGGGTTCTTTTGCGCATAGCCGCGCAAATGGATACCCTGGCGCAGATGATCCAGTGCAGACAGGTGTTCGCGCCAATGCACATCCAGACTTTGCAGCATGATCGCACGCTCGTAATGGTGCATGACCTCCGCGCTCACCATATCGATCTTGGTCTGGTATTGCTGCTGCGCATGTTCTCTGACACGTATGCGCAGCGCAGCCTCATTAAGCTGATTATCCTCTTCCAACCATTGCACCAATGGCATCTCCAGACGGAATTCGGCAGCCAGGTATCTTTCCAGCGCGGGGACATCCCACTGTTCTTCCATTGAATGCGGTGATATGTACTGACTGATGGTATTTTCGAGCACGTCGTCGCGCATTGCCTGGATGGTTTCTGAAATGTCCGTGCTTTCCAGCAACTCGCTGCGCTGCTGGTAGATCACCTTGCGCTGATCGTTGGCGACATCGTCGTATTCAAGGATTTGCTTGCGCATATCGAAGTTGCGCGCCTCCACCTTGCGCTGCGCATTCTCGATCGCGCGCGTCACCCAGGTGTGCTCGATCGCTTCGCCTTCCGGCAACTTGAACCTGTTCATGATCGCCGTAACACGATCGGAAGCAAAAATACGCAACAACGGATCTTCCAGTGACAGGTAAAAACGGCTGGAACCGGGGTCACCCTGGCGCCCGGAACGACCGCGCAGCTGGTTGTCCACCCGGCGCGACTCGTGGCGCTCGGTGCCGATGATGTGCAGTCCGCCGCTGTCCAGCACCTGCTGGTGCAGCTGCTGCCATTCGCCTTCCAACCGCGCGATCTGCTCCGTCTTGGTTGCCTCACCCAGGCTCGCATCCTCACGAACCAACTCGATCTGCTTCTCGGCATTGCCCCCCAGCACGATGTCCGTGCCACGGCCCGCCATGTTGGTCGCGATGGTGATCATCTTCGGGCGGCCGGCTTGTGCGATGATTACCGCCTCGCGCGCATGTTGCTTGGCATTCAGCACCTGATGGGGCAGCTTGTCCCGCTTCAGGTAGTCAGACAGCAATTCGGAATTCTCGATCGAGGTCGTGCCCACCAGCACCGGTTGGCCGCGCTGGTAGCAATCCTTGATATCCCCGATCACCGCATGATATTTCTCCTTGGCGGTGAGATAAACCTTGTCCATCAGATCCTTGCGTATGGTCGGGCGATGCGGCGGAATGATCACTGTTTCCAGATTGTAGATTTGCTGGAACTCGTAAGCCTCGGTATCCGCCGTACCGGTCATCCCCGCGAGCTTGCTGTACATGCGGAAATAATTCTGGAATGTGATGGATGCCAGCGTCTGGTTTTCCTTCTGGATGGGCACGCCCTCTTTCGCTTCCACCGCCTGGTGCAGCCCGTCCGACCAGCGCCGCCCGGCCATCAGGCGGCCGGTGAACTCATCCACGATCACCACTTCGCCGTCCTGCACCACGTAATGCTGATCGAGGTGGAACAGATTGTGCGCGCGCAATGCGGCATACAGATGGTGGATCAGCGTGATGTTGGCGGTGTCATACAAACTCCCGCCAACCGGCAACAGCCCGGCCTGGGTGAGTATGTTCTCAGCGTGTTCGTGACCGGATTCGGTAAGAAGGACCTGGTTGTTTTTCTCGTCCACGCTGTAGTCACCGGGGCCTTCCGTGTCAGGGTCCCCGGCTTTGCGCACCAGTTGCGGAACCAGTTTATCGATGCGCACATATATATCCACGTTGTCTTCGGCCTGGCCGGAGATGATCAGCGGGGTGCGCGCCTCATCGATCAGGATCGAGTCCACCTCGTCCACGATGGCGTAGTTGAGCGGGCGCTGGAAACGATCACCGACTTGGGTCGCCATGTTGTCGCGCAGATAATCGAACCCGAATTCATTGTTGGTTCCATAGGTAACGTCTGCCGCGTAAGCGGCTTTCTTGTCGGCTGATTCCATTTGCGACAGGATCACACCCACCGACAGGCCCAGAAAACGATACACCCTGCCCATCCACTCGGCATCGCGACCGGCGAGATAATCATTGACGGTAACGACATGCACCCCCTTGCCGGAAACGGCATTCAGATAGACCGGCAGGGTCGCCATCAGGGTTTTGCCTTCTCCAGTGCGCATCTCGGCGATCTTGCCATAATGCAGAACCATCCCGCCTATCAGTTGAACATCATAATGACGCATCCTCAACACTCGGATACTTGCCTCGCGCACCACGGCGAAGGCTTCCGGCAACAACGCCTCGAGTGATTCACCCTGCGCAAAACGCTGCTTGAAATTATCGGTTTTCAGGCGCAGGGCCTCATCGCTCAACTTGGCGATATCTGCCTCCAGCTTGTTGATGGTTTGGACTGTAGCGCGGTATTGCTTAAGCAGGCGATCATTACGGCTACCGAAGATACTTTTCAGGACACTGGAAATCATATTATTCCAAACAACAATATAAAAAATTATCGACTACAAATAACAAAGGGTGAGGCGAACACCACCTCACCCTCACCAATATCCATCATGGCACCAATAAAAAACCGGAATTCATCCCGATTGCCGGGTAGTGGAAAGACTTTGTTCCGGCCAACCTGAAGGCTACCCTTCACAGAAATTTCGGTTCCTTGCTTGCATGTATTACATATGAGGCGCTACAAAACTTTTCCACGCATTGCATTTGGGTGAATTTTGAATTTTTTAGGCCCCGAATATTGTTAAGTGGGGGCTTTTTGCAAAAAGCGCACGGGATTTTGAGCGATACCTTTATAACGGACTTCGAAGTGCAAGTGGTTGCCGGTGGAACGACCGGTGGTTCCCACCTCGGCGATCTTCTCGCCGCGTCTCACCACTTGGCCGACCTTCACGAACAATTTGGAAGCATGGGCGTAGCGTGTGACGATATCATTGCCATGATCAATTTCTACCATGTTACCATAATCGGGTTGGTAGCTCGCATAGTCGACCACTCCGCCCGCCGATGCGTAGATCGGCGTTCCGGCATCAGCCACAAAGTCCACTCCTTCGTGCATGGCATTGGCACCGGTGAACGGATCAATGCGCCAGCCAAAATTCGAAGAATAAAACCCGGTGTGGACAGGCGGAATGGAAGGCAACAACTTGCGGCTCAATTGGTTCTGCAGCAGCAAGGTCTCCAGGGCCAGCAACTTGTCGCTGCGGTCACTGACCACTCGGCTCAGCCTGTCCAGTTGCTGGCTCAAACCGTTCTCAGATATTTTATTCTCGGGAAACACTACCAACGGCCCGCCCTGCGCGGGTGGTTTGGAAAACTGGAATTCCTCCGGTTTCATGCCGGTCAGCTTGGTCAGGCGAGTGCCAAGCGCATCCAGGCGCTGCAATTGTGCCTGCATCTGCCCGACTCTGACCGCCATGGCGTCAAGACTGCTATGCAGGTAAAACTGCTGTTTTTGTTGTTCGTCGTTCTGCACCTTGGACAACAAGGTGCGGATCTCATCGCTCAAACCTTCCGGTGCAAAGCGTACCAGAGCATATTGGAGGGTAAATGCAGCCCCCAACATCAACACGGACAGCAGCATCAGCGATAGCGCTATTTGCACGGGACCCAGCGAAACGGTGCGGGTCTTTGCCAATCGATTGGAAACTAGAATAATATTCATGCTTCCCCTTCCTCAAAATATCCGAAAATTTGTGGCACAAAATCTAAAAGCTCTGCTGAACAGCCACCAGGAACTTCGCCCACTAATGGCCAAAGCCCGGGTTCTATCGGCATTACAGCGCGATTTTATCAGCGTTGCTCCGCCCCATCTTGCCCAGTCCGGCCAAATACAGGTACTGGGGCTGCACCTCGGCACGCTCAGTATCGCAGTCGCGAATGCCGGTGTCGCTGCAAAATTACGCCAACTCGCCCCCGAACTGGCTGTGATGATGCAGGACAAGGGCTGTGAGGTTAGCGGAATCCGTGTCAAGGTGCAAGTTTCCTTCGATCGTCTTCAACCCAGACCCGCCCCTCACAGACTGAGCAAAACGGCACAGAAAGCACTGAATGAATTCAGCCAGAGCCTTGACGAATCACCGCTCAAACTTGCGCTGCAAAAGATGGCCAAAACAAATAGCTGATATGGACATCTTCTCGGTTAATGCTCCTTCGTAATTCGTTAAACTGCCGCCAGCCAGCCGACCAGTACGTAACGTTCCAGCACAAACAGCAGCGCGAACACCAACAGCAACAGAATGCTGAATCGTATCGTCTGCCTTGCAAATTCGAGGTAGCGGCGGTTGCGCGTAAAGAGATACATTCCCGCCGCTCAACACCAGCAACAATGTCACAAGCACGATGAATAAACGGATCAACACAAGTCTACAGCTTTCATGTTGAGAATGGCAGGAAGAAATCGGTTACTGATTAAACACCTAGCCATCTGGCCGGGTTGGCAGATTGCGCCAACCAAGTCATTGGTTATGCGCCGGTCAAATTCCATCGTTAGCGACGTAGTCAGTACCCGGATCAAACAGACTGAAGCTGCAACCGCAGAAACGCGGGAGCTTCTTCCACGCTATCGAATGTAACATATTCCCAAGCCTGGTCATCTGCGAGCAGTTCCCGCAACAGCGCATTGTTCAAGGCATGCCCGGATTTGTAGCCGGAAAACGCGCCGATCAGCGGGTGTCCCAGCAGGTAGAGATCGCCTATCGCATCGAGCACTTTGTGCTTGACGAATTCGTCCTCGAAACGCAATCCGTCGGCGTTCAGCACACGGTAGTCATCCATCACGATGGCGTTGTCAAGGCTTCCGCCCAGTGCCAGTCCCTGCGCACGCATGTACTCGACATCCTGCATAAACCCGAAGGTGCGTGCCCGGCTGATATCGCGCACATAGGATTCTTCACCCAGATCGACCGTGACATGCTGTTTGGTATTGGCGAAAACCGGATGGGCGAAATTGATGGTAAAGGTTAATTTGTAGCCTTGATGGGGCTCGAAGCGCACCCATTTGTCGCCCTGCTTTACTTCAACGGTTTTTTTGATGCGTATGAATTTTTTGGCGGCGGATTGCTCGACGATACCCGAGGATTGAAGCAGAAAGACAAAAGTCCCGGCACTGCCATCCATGATCGGCACTTCGGCGCTGTCCAGATCGACATAGGCATTATCCACACCCAATCCGGCCAATGCCGACATCAGATGCTCGATTGTGGCGACACGCACACCGTTCTTTTCCATGCAGGTGGACAAACGTGTGTCATTCACAAGTTCGGCACGCGCGCAAATTTCCGTGACCGGCTTTACATCAACGCGGCGAAACACGATGCCGGTATTGACCGGGGCCGGGCGTAAACCGAGCGTGACTTTTTCGCCGCTGTGCAAGCCGACACCCGTCACACTGACGGAATTTTTTAAGGTGCGTTGCTTTACCATTGCCACTTTGATTACCGAATTGTCTGAAATTTTACCACAACCTGGCGTTCAGGCAGCAGAATTGCGCTTCCCCGGACCCCGGAACATCAGTTTTCAATCAGCCTGTTTACGCAGGAAAGATGGAATATCGTAAGTATCCACTCCCGATTTTTCCATCGCATCCACCGCTGCCCTGCGACCGCTCCTCATGATGGTTGGCGTTTCAAGCTCCCCGTAATTCACGTTGACCATAG
Organism: uncultured beta proteobacterium; assembly: GCA_963806115.1. Classification (GTDB taxonomy): domain Bacteria; phylum Pseudomonadota; class Gammaproteobacteria; order Burkholderiales; family Gallionellaceae; genus Gallionella. Next base: position 65,590 of record CAWDWW010000014.1, on the reverse strand, counting down.
GCTCATCATTGGTGCCGGTGCGCCGATAATCCTGGTTCTGATAGACAATTTCGGGTTTGGCTTGCTTGCGCGCCTGCGGTGCGCCAAGGCCGGTAGCCACGACTGTCACACGCATTTCATCGCCCATTGCATCGTCGAATACCGAGCCTACGATCACAGTTGCTTCTTCCGCAGCAAATTGGACGCATTCCATCACATCGTCTATTTCCTTAAGCTTCAGCTTGTTTGATGAAGTGATGTTTACCAGCACGCCGCGTGCGCCGGACATATCGACATCTTCCAGCAGCGGGCTGGAAATCGCGCGTTCAGCCGCGATCCGCGCACGATCAGTTCCCGCAGCGATCGCCGAACCCATCATCGCCATTCCATTTTCCGACATCACGGTGCGCACGTCGGCGAAGTCCACGTTGATCAAACCCGGTACATTGATCACCTCGGCGATTCCCGCCACCGCTCCCTGCAGCACGCCATTGGCCGCCTTGAATGCCTCGGGCACGGTAACATCATTGCCCAGCACTTCCATCAATTTGGAATTCGGCACAATGATCAGCGAATCGACAAACTCGGTCAGTGCCTCGATGCCGGCTTTGGCGTATCGAATCCGGTTGCCCTCATAAGCGAACGGTTTGGTCACCACCGCCACCGTCAGGATATCCATCTCCTTGGCAATCTGCGCGACGATAGGTGCTGCTCCGGTTCCGGTGCCGCCTCCCATACCGGCAGTGATGAACACCATGTGTGCACCGACCAGCATTTCTTTGATGCGTTCGCGATCCTCTTCTGCAGCGGCCTGCCCGACAGAAGGTTTGGCACCTGCGCCCAGTCCCTTGGTTATGTTCACGCCGATCTGCAACTGGGTTCGCGCCTTGCTGCGCTTTAGCGCCTGAGCGTCGGTATTGATAACAATGAACTCTACCCCCTGCACACCTTGCTCAATCATATGATCCACGGCATTACCGCCGCAACCGCCTACACCGACCACCTTGATCACCGCATCCTGATTTGATACGTCCATGATTTCAAACATCGTCATCTCCTTAGAAAAATAACCAAAAAACCAACCCCGTGGTGCCCGGACCGCCAACTCTCGTTACCGCTAAAAATTCCCCAAAAACCAGTTTTTCATTCTTGCCAGCACATCGCCAACTGAATTCGATTGCATACGCGTTTCCTCATTGCGCTGATGGTGCTCCAGTCCATACAACAGCAGCCCCACACCCGTCGCCATGCGCGGCGTTTTCACCACATCGGACAATCCGCCAATATATTTCGGGATCCCCAGACGCACCGGCAGATGGAAAATTTCCTCGCCCAATTCGACCATGCCTTGCATGGCACTGCTGCCGCCGGTGATCACGATTCCCGACGACAACAACTCTTCAAAGCCGCTGCGCCGCAATTCCTGCTGCACCAGCGAATACAGTTCTTCAACGCGCGGTTCGATCACTTCCGCCAGGGTTTGGCGCGATAACATGCGTGGCCCTCGATCGCCTACTCCCGGCACCTCGATCACGCCCCCATCGGCCAATTGGCGCAATGCACAGCCATGTTTGATCTTGATATCCTCGGCATCCTGTGTAGGCGTACGCAATGCCATCGCGATGTCATTGGTGATCTGATCACCGGCGATCGGTATCACGGCGGTGTGGCGGATCGCACCGGAGGTGAATACCGCGATGTCCGTGGTGCCACCGCCGATGTCCACGAGGCACACGCCCAGTTCCTTCTCATCTTCGGCGAGCACAGCTTTGCTGGAAGCCAGCGGCTGCAAGATCAGTTCGTTGACCTCCAAACCGCAGCGATGGATACACTTCATGATGTTCTGCACCGCAGATACCGCACCGCTGATGATGTGTACCTCTACATCCAGACGCATCCCGCTCATGCCCAGCGGCTTCCTGATGCCATCCTGCCCGTCGATACTGAATTCCTGCTCGAGGATGTGCAAAATCTGCTGATCGCTCGGCAAGCTGATGGAGCTGGCTGTCTCGATCACCCGCTCGATGTCTGGTCCGGCGACCTCTTTCTCCTTTATCTTCACCATGCCGCGCGAATTGATGCTGCGGATATGGCTTCCTGCGATGCCGGTATAGACCTCATTTATCTTGCAATCGGCCATCAGCTCTGCTTCCTCCAGCGCGCGCTGAATGGAGGCCACCGTAGCTTCGATGTTGACCACCATGCCCTTCTTCATCCCGGATGATTCATGCATTCCCATGCCGATCACTTCCAGCATTCCGTCAGGCTTGACCTCTCCAACGATGACCACGATCTTGGACGTGCCGATATCCAGACCTACCACCAGATTCTTTGTTTCCCTGCTTCTGCTCATCGTTAGCTCTCCACTGCCGCGTATCAACTCTGTCTGGTCAACCCGTTACTGCAAATCCGTTGCTGTAGCGCAAGTCCACGTATTTCACGCGGTTTTGTATAGCTGCAAGGCTATACGGGTAGGCTTCCACGAACCTTGCCAATCTTTGCTGCATATCTTCATGTCCCAGTTCCAGCACCATGCCGTTGCTCAGGCGCAATTGCCATGCATGGCGCGGCGACAGCACAAGGCTGGTCACCTGCAAATCCAGTGGCGCAAGTTGCTGGCTGAATTGCGCGTAAAGCCTGGTGACTTCAGCCGCGGTTCCGTCCTGTCCGACAAAATCCGGCATCGGCATCCCGCTTTCTGCAACAAATACCTCGCCCTGCCGATTCACCAGCGCGTTGTCATTCCAGTGCGCCAAAGCCTGATACTCTTCCAGCTGCACTTCCAGAGAGTCCGGAAATTCGCGGCGTATGCTGACGTTGCGCACCCAGGGCAGCTTCCCCAACGATTGCCTCAAGCGTTCGATATCCACTGTGAACAAATTGCCCTGCACTTCGTTGCGCAGCACCCGCAATACCTCAGCCGCGTCGACCTGTTGCGGCGCGGCGCTCAATCGCACACTCTGCAACGGAAACAAGCCGGGCAAATGCACCGCGTAATAAATCACGCCATACAACATTGCCAGCACGCTGAACGTGATCAGCGCGTTTGCGATATTGCGCAGCAGCGGAGCGTTATTCCACATGAGCTACCCACCCCCTGGGCTGGCTTTGTTTGCCAAACCGCTTGATTGGTTAAGCGCAGCCAGTTCCAGTATGCGCAGTACCAATTGCTCGAAACTCAAGCCCGCCTGACGCGCCGCCATCGGCACCAGACTATGGTCGGTCATGCCCGGCGAGGTGTTCGCTTCGAGCACATACAGTTTTCCGGCCGTATCCTTCAGAAAATCCATACGCCCCCAGCCATGCCCGCCGATAAGCGCATAGGCCTGCATGGCCAGTCGCTGCATCTCGGCCTCCTGTGCGTCGCTCAGATCACTCGGGCACAAATAGCGGGTGTCATTGCGTAGATACTTCGCCTCATAGTCATAGAATTCGTTGGCCGGCTCGATCTTGATCACCGGCAATGCCTGTTCACCCAGAATTGCAACGGTATATTCGCCGCCGCCGATGAAACTCTCCGCCAGTACCAACGGATCGTGCCTGGCCGCTTCGCGATATGCGGCCGGCAATTCGCTCACCGTTGTTACTTTGCTGATGCCAACACTGGAACCTTCATTGGCAGGTTTGACGAACAACGGCAAACCCAGCTGCTGCGCGACATTCTTCCAGTCACTGTGTTCATCGAGAATCGCGTAGTCAGGTATCGGTACGCCGCCCGCTTGCCACACCAGTTTGCTGCGCCACTTGTCCATGCCCAGTGCGGATGCCATCACGCCGCTGCCGGTATAGGGAATCCCGAGCAATTCCAGCGCACCCTGCACCGTGCCGTCCTCGCCGTAGCGTCCGTGCAGCGCGATGAAAGCACGATCGAAGCCATCGTCGACCAGTGCTTGCAAATTCTGCGTGGCCGGATCAAACGGATATGCATCGACGCCGTTGCGCAGCAGCGCAGCCAGCACCGCCGCGCCGCTTTTCAGCGACACTTCTCTCTCGGCGGAACGCCCGCCGAGCAGCACCGCTACCTTGCCGAATGAGGCAGGATTGGGCGGGGTACGATCCGCGATGGGCCCGGGATTAAATGGCGTGCTCATGGTTTCCTGTCGCCTACGATGCGCACTTCCGGATGCAGGCTGACTCCGGTCAGTTGTGCGACTGTTTGCTGCACTTCGTTGATCAAATTTTCTATATCTTCCGCCGTCGCAGCGCCGGTATTCACGATGAAGTTGGCATGTTTTTCCGACACCTGCGCACCACCGATCCGTTTGCCTTTCAATCCGCACTGTTCGATCAAGCGTGCCGCGTGATCTCCGGGTGGATTGCGAAACACCGAACCGGCATTTGGCAGATTGAGTGGCTGGGTGGCGATGCGCTTGCTGAGCAAAGCCTTGATTCCCTGGCGCGCCGATTCACTGTCACCCTTGGGAAAATGCAGCCAGGCGGCGATGAAAAATTCGGATGAATCAGGGAAAAGGGGCAAGGTGCAAGAGGAAAGGTTGGAGTCTTGAGTCTTGCCTCTTGTATCTTGAATCTTTTTTCTCGCCACGTGCCGATACCCGATTGCATAATCGGCTGAGGTGCGTATACGCACCTCACCGTGACGATCGACGGTCTGCACACGCAGCACCTTTTCCCAGGTTTCGCTGCCGTAGCAACCGGCATTCATCGCCAGCATGCCGCCCAGCGTGCCGGGAATTCCGGCAAAAAATTCCGCACCCTGCAAACTGTGCAATGCAGCAAAGCGCGCCAGTTTCGCTCCCGGAACCCCTGCTTCGGCATAGACGCTGCCATCCATTTCGAGATGCAGCCCGCTCAATGTCCCGTGCAGCATCAGCACCGTGCCGCGCAATCCACCGTCGCGCACCAGCAGGTTGCTGCCCAGGCCCACCGCATACACCGGCTCATCGGCCGGCAAACTGCGCAAATACACCAGCAGATCATCCAGATCGGCGGGCTGATACATCCGCTCAGCCCTTCCGCCTGTGCGCCAACTGGTGTACCTGCTCATATCCGCCTGCAGGCTCAACTTGCCGCGCAATGGTGTGTTAGCGATATTTACCGGCTCGGTCATATTCATGATGCACCCACGTGATGAGCCGGGATGGCCGGCATTTTCCCGGTCGCATCAGCGTCGAGTATTCCCAGTAATTTGTTCGGCGTGCTGCCGATCGAACCAGCGCCCATGGTGATGACCACATCCCCGGCGCGCGCCATCTGCATGATCGCGTGCGGCATCAGTTGTATATCCTCCACAAACACCGCTTCACTCTGTCCCGCCACCCGCAAGGCATGCATCAGTGCGCGTCCGTCAGCCGCAACGATGGGAGATTCTCCAGCGGGGTATACTTCTGCCAATACCAGCGCATCCACGCTGCACAGCACTTTCACGAAATCCTCGAACAAGTCGCGCGTCCGCGTGTAACGATGCGGCTGAAATGCCAGCACCAGCCTTCGCCCGGGGAACGCGCCGCGCGCCGCCTCGAGCGTGGCCAGCATTTCCACCGGGTGGTGCCCGTAGTCGTCGATCAGCGTGAAACTTCCGCCATCCGGCAACGCGACTTCACCGTAGTGCTGGAAGCGTCTGCCGACACCCTGAAATTCCGCGAGCGCTTCGACGATTGCGCCATCCGCCACGCCGACTTCCAGCGCGATCGCGATAGCGGCGAGCGCATTCAACACGTTGTGCATGCCAGCGAGATTGAGAGTGATGTCCAGGTTCCTGGGGTTTCCGTTGTGGCGGCACTGGGCGGTAAACCGCATCTGGCCTCCCAGATGACGCACGTTCACGGCGCGTATTTGCGAGCCTTCGCTGAATCCGTATGTCGTCACCGGCTTGCTGATGCGCGGCAGAATCTCTCGCACATTGTCATCGTCCACACACAGCATCGCCCTGCCATAGAACGGCAAGTGTTCGACAAATTCCACGAATGCCTGCTTGAGCTTTTCAAAATCGTGACCGTAGGTTTCCATATGGTCGGCATCGATGTTGGTGATCACCGCGAGTATCGGTTGCAAATGAAGGAACGATGCATCTGACTCGTCGGCCTCGACCACGATGAACTCGCCGGTGCCGAGTTTGGCATGGCTGCCGCTGCTGTTCAGTTTGCCCCCGACCACAAAGGTGGGATCGAAACCTCCCTTGGCCAATACGCTCGCAGTCAGAGAAGTGGTCGTGGTTTTGCCATGCGTGCCCGCTACCGCAATTCCCTGGCGCAAGCGCATCAACTCGGTCAGCATCATCGCGCGCGGCACCACCGGAATATGCCGGGCGCGCGCCGCCAGTACTTCGGGATTGTCATCGCCCACAGCGGTGGAGACCACAACCACATCGGCATTGGTCAGATTCTGCTCGGAATGGCCGAGATACACCTTTGCACCCAGTTGCTTGAGGCGTCGCGTCGCGGCGCTTTTACCAATATCGGAACCGCTCACCTGGAAACCCAGATTCAACAGCACCTCGGCGATACCGCTCATGCCTGCGCCGCCAATCCCGACGAAGTGGAGATGTTTGACTTTGTGCTTCATGCCGCCAGCTCCGCGCATACTGCTGCGACCTCGCGTGCCGCGCCAGCCTTGGCCAATTCGCGTGCCTGCTGCGCCATCGCCGATAATTTCTCGCGGCTCAATTCGCGCAGCAACTGTGCCAGCTTTTCCGCGTTCAACTCGCTCTGCGGCAATAGCACCGCCGCGCCGTGCTTGCTCAAAAACTGCGCGTTGCGGGTCTGGTGATCGTCCACCGCAAACGGGAACGGGATCAAGATGCTCGCCACACCCGCCGCGGCAAGTTCTGCGACAGTCAGCGCACCGGCCCGGCAGATCACCAGATCGGCATTGCCGTAATGCCGGGCCATTTCATCCATGAATGGCTTGATATCTGCCCGTACCCCTGCCTGTTGATATGCCTTTTTCACCGCTTCAAAATGCTGCTTGCCGGTTTGATGCAACACATTGGGACGCTCGTCTTGCGGCAGCAGCGCGAGCGCTTGCGGCAATGCTTCGTTGATTGCCTTTGCGCCCAGACTTCCTCCCACCACCAAAACATTCAGCCTGCCGCTGCGCGCTGCATAGCGTTGCTTGGGATCGGGCAACCCGGCGATATCGCTGCGCACCGGATTGCCGCACCATAATGCGTGCGGCAAAACATCCGGGAAGCCGCTCAGCACTTTTTGCGCGATATGCGCCAGTACTTTGTTGCTCAATCCTGCGATCGAGTTTTGCTCATGTATCACCAGGGGGCGACGCAGCAATGCCGCCATCATCCCGCCCGGGAATGTGATGTAGCCGCCCATGCCCAGCACCACATCGGGGCGATGGCGCAATATCGCTGCCATGCTCTGCCACAATGCGACCAGCAGATCGAATGGCAACAGCAGCAGTCGCAGCGCACCCTTGCCGCGCACGCCTGAAAAGCGCACCCATGCCATTTCATATTTATGTCTGGGAACCAGGTCGGCTTCCATACTGCGGGGAGCGCCCAGCCAGGTCACTCGCCAGCCTTGCACACGCAGAATATCGGCCACGGCGAGGGCCGGGAAGATATGTCCTCCGGTACCGCCTGCCATGATCAGTATCGAACGGCTCATACCGGCAGCCCCCGTGCAATCCGTCGATTCTCGTAGTCAACCCTCAGCAGAACCGCTGCCGCGACGCAATTCACCACAATACCGCTGCCGCCAAAACTCAGGAACGGCAGGGTCAATCCCTTGGTCGGCAGCACGCCCATGTTCACGCCGATATTGATCATCGCCTGAGCGCCGATCCACACGCCGATACCCTGCGCGACCAGCGCTGAAAAGTTACGGTCCAGAAAAGCTGCATGACGCCCGATCCTGAACGCGCGCACAACCAGCAGAGCAAACAGCATGATCACCGCAGCTACGCCGACCAGCCCCAGTTCTTCCGCGATCACCGCCATCAAAAAATCGGTATGTGCTTCCGGCAGGTAAAATAATTTTTCCACGCTGCCGCCCAGTCCCACACCCAGCCATTCGCCACGCCCGAATGCGATCAGTGCATGACTCAATTGGTAGCCCTTGCCATACGGATCAGACCACGGATCCATGAATCCGATGATGCGCTGCATCCGGTAGGGCGATGAAAATATCAACGCGCCCAGCGCCAGCGGCAATGCCAGCAGCAGCGCGGCAAACACTTTCAGATTGAAGCCTCCCAGCCACAGGGTGCATAAGGCAATGACGCAGATCACCACCAGCGCTCCCATGTCAGGCTCTTGCAGCAACAAGCCGCCAATCAGCACCATCACCACCAGCATCGGCACAAAGGCTTTCTGGAACAAATGGCCGACCTTGCCCTTGCGCACCGTGTAATCTGCGGCGTACAGCACCGCGAACAGTTTCATCAATTCGGAAGGCTGCAAATTGATGATGAACAGCGACAGCCAGCGCCGGCTGCCGTTCACTTCACGCCCGATGCCCGGAACCAGCACCAGTACCAGCAAGGCCACACCGAACAAAAACAGATATGGCGCATAGGTCTGCCATATCTGCACCGGCACCTGAAAAGCAAAAAGTCCGATAAACAATCCCGCGGCGATGAACACGCCATGGCGCAACAGATAATAGGTAGGTTGATAGCCGGTAAACTTGTTGGCCTCGGCCGTGGCAATCGAAGAGGAATACACCATCACCAAACCGAGTGCGAGCAACCCGATAAATACCCAGATCAGCAATTCGTCGAATTGTGCCTGCGGCGGGGGATTCCGCGTTTTGACTGCGAAAGGGTGGGGGTGTTTCCCCCGGGCACCCATCGGCGGTGACGATTTTGCCCAGCCTTTGGCTGGCTGCAAATCGCCTGCATCGCGACTCCTTGCGGGTGCCGCGTATGGGCGGGGGTGAAACCCCTGGGGCACCTTTTCCGCGTTCTGCTTTCCGTGCGGTTTGCCTGACTTGGGCCAGTTCTTCAGGGATGCTAGTGACGCCATGCGCCTCCCCTTCCCAGCTCTTGCACCGATTCCACAAACACGTCCGCGCGATGTTCATAGTTGCGGAACATGTCGAAGCTGGCGCAGGCAGGCGACAACAGCACAGCATCGTCTTTATGCGCAAGCCGGGTTGCTTGATACACGGCATCGTTCATATCTTCGGCATGTACAACATTCACGCCGCAGCCACTCAGCGCAGCCTCGATCAGCGGTGCATCACGTCCTATCAATACCACTGCACGCGCGTGTTGCGCCACTGCCGCTCTAAGCGGCGCAAAATCCTGCCCCTTGCCTTCGCCGCCAGCAATCAGTACCGCCTTGCGTCCCAACCCCTGCAGCGCGGCGATGGTCGCACCGACATTGGTTCCCTTGGAATCGTCGTAATAAGTGACACCTCCAATTTCAGCCACGCGCTCCACGCGATGCGGCAGGCCCTTGAAGCTGCGCAGCGCATCGAGCAATATGGACATCGGAAAATCGATCGCACGGCTCAATGCCAATGCGGCCAAAGCATTCGCCACGTTATGCAATCCGACCACTTGCAACTCGCTGGCTTTCATCAGACGTTGCGTGCCTTGCATCAGCCATATTTCCCCGTCGGCACGCTCGATCCCAAAATCACCTTCGGTGTCGGGCTTGTTCAAACCGAACGTGATGGTTGTGCAATCCTTGCGCGCGATACTCATGCAGCGCGCATCGTCCCGGTTCAGCACCTGGGTGCCGCATCCCGCGAAAATGCGCGCCTTGGCAGCACTGTATTCGGCCATGCTGGCATAACGATCAAGATGATCTTCGCTGATATTGAGCACGGTAGCGGCATCGGCATGCAGGCTCGATGTGGTTTCCAGCTGGAAGCTGGATAGTTCCAGCACCCATACCTCGGGCTGGTTTGCGCCGCGCTCCAGCACGACATCCAGCACTGCCGGAGAAATGTTTCCGGCGGCCACCGTGTCCTTGCCCGCCGCCTTGCACAGGTGTTCCACCATGCTGGTGACGGTGGTCTTGCCGTTGGAACCGGTGATGGCGAGGATGCGAGGATGGTTGTCTTTCGGCAGCGATTGCGCGAACAGCTCGATGTCACCCACCACCTCTATACCGCGGGCGATCGCCCGTTCCACTGCCGGATCGCGCATCGGCACTCCCGGACTGATCGCGATCAGCTCGATACCGTCGAACAGGGCATCGTTAAAGTTCCCGCAAAAAATTTGCTCTTGGGCAACATACATTGCCGCCTGGTCCAAACCGGGTGGCGCGTTGCGGCTGTCTGCCACACGCAGGCGCGCGCTCTGCGCGCTGAGCCAGCGCACCATGGACAGCCCGGTTTCGCCGAGACCGAGCACCAGCACGGATTTGTTCTTGTGACGTGTCATATCCACTTTATGTTGATGACCCATGAAGTGGGCGGCAGCTTCTGATGGACCCATAACGTTTGCCAGGTTCACATTGATTTCCCTCAACCCTGTCGTGCTGTGCTTTTCCATCTTGTTCTCCCTTATCTCAATTTGAGAGTCGCCAGACCCAGCAGAACCAACAACATGGTGATAATCCAAAAGCGCACCACAACTTGGGTCTCTTTCCAGCCTTTCAGCTCGTAGTGGTGATGTAATGGAGCCATTCGAAACACACGCTTGCCAGTCAACTTGAACGAGGCCACCTGGATCATCACCGAGACCGCCTCAACCACGAACACGCCACCCATGATGAACAGCACGAACTCCTGGCGCACGATCACCGCCACTATCCCGAGTGCAGCACCAAGTGCCAGCGCGCCCACATCGCCCATGAACACTTCAGCGGGGTAGGCGTTGAACCACAGGAAGGCCAAGCCAGCTCCGCCAATCGCGCCGCAAAACACCGCCAATTCGCCCGCACCGGGAATATAGGGAATACCGAGATATTTCGAGAACACTGCATTGCCCGCCGCATAAGCGAATATCGCCAGTGCGCTGCTCACCATCACCGTCGGCATGATGGCCAAACCGTCCAGGCCATCCGTCAGATTCACCGCATTGCTGCTGCCGACCACGACCAGATAGGTCAGCGCGATAAACAGGAAAGCGTTGAGTGGAAACACGAAAAATTTCAGGAACGGCACGATGAGCTCGGTATTGGCGGGCAAGCTGGCGGCATCCCACAAATAAAATCCAACCGTCAAAGCGATGAGGGACTGCCAGCCCATCTTGGCTCTGGCAGACAATCCCTTGGGGTTGCGATGCACCACCTTTCGATAGTCATCCACCCAGCCGATCACCCCGAAACTCAAGGTTGTGAGCAACACCACCCACACGTAGTGGTTGCGCAAGTCACCCCATAGCAAGGTGGTGATCGCGATCGAAGTCAGGATCAAAGCGCCGCCCATGGTCGGCGTGCCAGCCTTTACCAGATGCGATTGCGGTCCGTCGCTGCGTACCGATTGGCCGATCTTGTACGCGGCCAATTTGCGTATCATCGCGGGACCGACCAGAAACGAAATGAACAATGCCGTCATCGCCGCCATGACAGTGCGCAACGTGATGTAATTGAACACGCTGAAGAATCTGATGTCCTGGGCCAACCACTGAGTGAACGCGAGCAACATCGTTATCCTCCCGCCCCGGATCCGCCGCGATACGGTGCAGCAGAGTGAGTGGTTGCGGTAGTGACCTTATTGATGCTGCTCCCGCTATCTGCCGGCTTCGCTGGTAACGCGTCTACGCTGCAGAACTGCACCACGCGTTCCATTTTCATAAACCGCGAACCTTTCACCAGTATCGTGGTGCTCGCGTCCAATTCCTTTTCCAGTGCAGCCTGCAGATCCTCGATGCGCTTGAAGTGCTGCGCGCCGCTGCCAAATTCGCTTACCGCCTTCTCGCTCAATGGCCCCAGTGCGTATAGCTTGTCGATGCCGGCACGGCGTGCTTCGCCACCTATCTCGGCATGAAATCTTGGGGCATCCCCGCCCAATTCACCCATGTCGCCCAACACCAGAATCCGCTTGCCGGGGGCTTGTCCAAGCACGCTTATCGCGGCGCGCAACGAGGCCGGGTTGGCGTTATATGTATCGTCTATCAAGCTGGCGCCATGCAACGCGGGCATGCGCTGCATGCGTCCGGCCACACCTCTGAATTCTTCCAGTCCAGTCGCGATCGTTTCCAGAGAGATGTTCAGCGCGATGGCAGCTGCGGTAGCAGCCAGAGCGTTGCGCGCGTTGTGTTCACCGGGCACCTGCAGGTCCGCAGCAAAGATTCCCTGCGGTGCGGTCACTTCAAGACGCAAACCATAACCTCGCGGCTTCCAGGTGCCGCGCACATCAGCTTGCGGGTCAAGGCCAAATTCGAGCAATTGGTGCACGCCCGCGAGGGCACGCCAAAGGGGCGCATGAATGTCGTCGGCATTGATTACCGCAGTTCCATGATGTTGCAGCCCGGAAAATATCTCGCCCTTGGCGCGCGCTACAGCCTCCACAGAACCCAGCCCTTCCAGATGCGCAACGCCGGCGTTGTTTATCAGCGCGACATCGGGTGCGGCAATTCGTGTCAGGTAATCAATCTCGCCCGAATGATTCATGCCCATTTCGATCACGGCATAGCGGTGTGTTGCATTCAGACGCAACAGGGTGAGCGGCATACCGATGTCATTGTTTAGATTGCCCTGGGTTGCGAGCACTGCCTCGGCACTACCGGCAGCCTCGCGCAGAATTCCGGCGAGCATTTCCTTCACCGTGGTTTTGCCGTTGCTTCCGGTGATCGCCACCACCGGAATGGCGAACTGCCTGCGCCACCATCCGGCCAGTTGCCCCAAAGCCAGACGTGTATCATCGACCACCAACAGCGGGATGTCCGGGGCGATCTTTGCCTTTTGTTCCTTGCCGCCTGCAAGCTGTCCTTGATAACTGTCAGCATTCACCAGCGCCGCGACAGCTCCTGCTTTTGCGGCAGTTGCGACAAAGTTGTAGCCGTCGAAATGCTCACCGCGCAACGCAACAAACAGGTCTCCTTGGGCAATTTTGCGACTGTCGCTGCAAACTGCGTCCAAACGCACATCGGTATCCCGTTCCCGAGCCCCGGCCAGAAAGGCCAATTTTCCATCGGTAGCCAGTGCGGCTTGGGACAGCTGCATCATTTTCCACCCCGGAGATTGTCATTAGCCTGCCGAAATTCAACGTATGAGCGCAAGGCTTGTTGCGCCACCAGCACATCGTTGAACGGGTGTTTTACCCCATTGATCTCCTGATAGTCTTCGTGTCCCTTGCCCGCTATCAGCACGGTATCGCTTTGTCGCGCATATCTGATGGCACTTTGAATCGCGGCAGCACGGTCCACCATGATCTCGTGGTTGTCTGCTTTCATGCCGCTGACGATATCCGCAATTATTTCGCGCGGATCTTCACTGCGCGGATTGTCGGAAGTGACGATGCAGAAATCTGAAAATTTCTCCGCAACCAGCCCCATCATCGCGCGTTTGCCGCGATCCCGGTCTCCGCCGCAGCCGAATACGCAAAGCACCTTCCCGCCAGCAGCCGAGCTGATTTCACGCAATGCCTGCAGCACTTTTTCCAATGCGTCCGGCGTGTGAGCGTAATCCACGATCACTGCCGGTTCATCAGCGCTTCCCAATCGCTGCATGCGTCCAGCAACAGGTTTCACCCTGCTCAATGAATTTGCGGCATCGCTCAATGCAACTCCGCTCACCTGCAATACCGCCAGTGCGCCCAATAAATTTGCCGCATTGAATCGCCCGACCAGTGCACTGTTGATCTCTGCAGATCCCCAACTGGAGTGGACAGCCAGGCGCAATCCCTGTCCGGTCATTTCCAGCAGGTTGCCATAGACCATGCGCAGGCCAAGCCGTTCGGCCAGCAACAGCGCGGCATCGCTCAATCCGTAACCGATGATTTCCGCATCGGAATCCTGCAGTTGCTCAGCCAGTTCCACGCCATATGCATCGTCGAGATTAAGCACGACGAAACCGAGTTTTTGCCAATCGAACAGCTTGCGCTTGGTATCCGCGTAGCTTTGCAAATCGCCGTGATAATCGAGATGGTCCCGGCTCAGATTGGTGAGCATCGCAACATCAAAATGCACCGCATTCACGCGCCCCTGGGACAGCGCATGTGATGACACTTCCATCGCCACTGCCCGTGCGCCTTCCCGCAAATATTCCGCCAGCAAGCCATGCACACGAACGGCATCGGGCGTGGTGTTTTCAGTGGCCTGCAAAGCATCGGCAAAACCATTGCCCCCTACAAATCCATTACCAAGGGTGCCGATCAGTGCGCATTGCTTTGTCGTTTCGCTCAAGGCATGCGCAATCCAGTGACAAGTTGAAGTCTTGCCATTGGTTCCGGTGATGCCCACCACCCAAAGTTTTTCCGAGGGCGCTCCATACGCCGCATCAGCCAGCCATCCTGCTTTACTGCGCAAATCGCTGACTGCGAGATTGGGCACTTGCCATGCATCGTTCCAGACGAAATGCTGCGCCTCCCAAATGACCGCGCTCGCACCCTGTTCTACAGCTTTCGCGATGTATTGCCGGCCATCAGCCTTTTCACCGGGATAAGCGATAAAAGTGTCGCCCTGCTGAATGGAACGGCTGTCAGTCACCAGGCGTTTGATCGGCACGTTCAAAGCGGCCAATTGCGCGCGGGCCCACTCATGCTGAGCCGCGCTCATACTTCCTCCTTCACGATCTCCGCCGGAGGAGCGACCACATTGTCCAGTGGCGCATCATTCGGCACGTTTAGCGCATGCAACGACGCGCCCATTATTTTGCTGAACGCCGGTCCTGCGACTTCTCCCCCGTAATAATCGGCGCCGGCCGGATCATCTATCATCACTGCCACCACCAGACGCGGATTCGAAGCGGGAGCAAACCCGACGAATGATGCAACATAGCGATTGATGTAGTGGCCATCCTCCAGCTTATGTGCGGTACCGGTCTTTCCCGCCACGCGATAGCCGGCCACTTGTGCCAGCGGAGCAGTCCCTCCGGGCAACACCACCGTCTCCATCATGCGGCGCATCTCAAGCACGGTACGTTCGGAAAAAACCTTCTTCCCGGTCACCGGGGCATTCAGTTTGAGCAGCGAAATCGGTTTCAATTCGCCGTCGGAGGCGAAGATGGTGTATGCGCGCGCCAGTTGCAGCAGATTCACCGAGATACCATGCCCGTAGGCCATTGTGGCCTGTTCGATGGGGCGCCAGGTATTCGGGGCGCGCAATTTTCCCGGGGCTTCGCCGGGAAAATTACTGCCGGTCTGCGCGCCGAATCCGCTATCAGCCAGGCCTTGCCACATCGTTGCCGATTTCAGCTTCAAAGCAATTTTGGCCGCGCCGACATTGCTGGACTTCTGGATGACTTGTGCGACCGTCAGCATCGACTCCGGATGGGAATCGTGGATCGTCCATTCGCCAAGCTTGTATACGCCGTGTTCGGTGTTGATGACCGTACGGGGGCTGATTTTGCCTGTCTCGATCGCTGTTGCAACCGTGAACGGTTTCATAGTCGAGCCGGGTTCGAACAGATCGGTAATGGCGCGATTGCGCATCGCTTTGCTGCTGGCATCGCCGTGGTTATTCGGGTTATATCCGGGATAATTGGCTAGGGCCAGCACTTCGCCGCTGTGCGCATCCAGAACCACTACAGCTCCGGACTTGGCCTGATGTTGCTTGACCGCGATCTCCAACTCGCGATAGGCGATGTGCTGCAAATTGCTGTCCAGACTCAGCACAATATCGCTGCCCGGCTTGGGATCGTTCAGGCTGCCGGCATCTTCAACGATATACCCGCGGTTATCTTTGATGACACGCTGGCTGCCGGGTTTTCCGGCAAGCTGGTCCTGCAAGGCAAGTTCCATCCCTTCCTGGCCGATGTCGTCCTGTCCGGTAAAGCCCAATGTCTGCGCAGCTTCCTCACCCGCCGGGTAATAGCGACGATATTCGCGCTGCAACAAAACGCCCGGGAGATTCAGGCTTACTACTTTCTCAACCTGATCGGGAGGAAGCAGACGCTTGAGATAGACAAAATCTCGCGAAGTATCGAACAGACGATTCTTGACCTCCGCGGCATCCATGCCGAGAATTTGCGCCAGCTTTTTTATTTGCCTCCTGTCGGCCTCTACGTCCGGGGGGCTCGCCCACACCGATTCAACCGGCGTGCTGACAGCAAGCGGTTCGCCATTGCGGTCAGTGATCAATCCTCGGTGGGCGCTGACCTCTATCACCCGGCTATAGCGCGCGTTGCCTTTTTCCTTCAGAAAATCCTTGTGTATTCCCTGCAAATAAACATCACGCCCCAGCAACCCGGTTAATCCGGCCAGCAACAACGCAAACAGCGCAGTGGCACGCCAACCTGGCAATTTCGCCGCCATGTCTGGATGTGAGTTAACCGCGAAATTCATCATAGTGGCCTTGTTCCGCTGTTGGGCTTTACCTTGATAATTTGAACTTGCCCTTTTTTCGGCAGTTGCATTTGCAGCTTTTGCACCGCAACACGTTCCACTCGCGCCGGCGTGGCCCAAGTGCTTTGTTCCAATTGCAACTGTCCCCACTCAACATCCATGCGTTGCGCTTGTTCTTTTTCCTTTTGCAATTCTATGAACAACTTGCGCGCCTTATGCTGCGAAGTAACCACGCTCAATGCGCATGACACCACCGCAACAAGCAGCAAGCCCTGATAGACAGGGCTAAGCCCGCTGACTTTGCCCATCACATGATTGTGAATACCAGCAATGCCGGTGTTCATGTACGCCCAGCCCGAAACACGCCGCTACGCAACATTGCTGCGCTCCGCAACACGCATCACCGCGCTGCGCGCGCGCGGATTGGCTTGCAACTCTTCCGCGCTGGCACGCACCGCCTTGCCGATCAGATTCAATTTCCCCAGCGGTACTTCGCTGGTGCGTATCGGCACACGACGCGGCAATTTGTCGCCTTCGGCCATATCACGCATGAAGTGCTTCACGATGCGGTCTTCCAGCGAATGAAAACTGATCACCACCAATCGTCCGCCGAACTTGAGATGAGTCACACACTCTGGCAAGACCCGCGCAAGCTCTTCGAGCTCCCGGTTGAGATAAATCCGTATAGCCTGAAAGGTGCGTGTCGCCGGGTTCTGCCCTGCCTCGCGGGTGCGTACCGCTTTACTAACCAGCTCGACGAGTTGCCGCGTGGTGCGGATGGGTTCGATTGCGCGCGCCGCAACAACCGATCTTGCAATCTGCTTAGCAAACCGTTCTTCGCCGTAGTCACGTATCACCTCCGTCAACAAACTTTCATCCACTGTCGCCAGCCACTGCTCCGCGGTCATCCCGCCGCTGACATCCATGCGCATATCCAGCGGCGCATCAAAACGAAAACTGAAACCACGCGCCGCATCATCCAGTTGCGGCGATGACACACCCAAGTCCAGCAAGATGCCGTCTACCAGACCCAGACCCTGCTCACGCAGCACTTCGGGCATTTGCGCGAAACTGCGATGCACCATACAAAATCGGGCATCGCGCCATTCTTTTCCTGCTGCCACCGCTGCCGGATCCTTGTCCATTGCGATCAACCTGCCATTTGCACCGAGCCGCTCCAGGATTTTCGCGCTGTGCCCGCCCCGTCCGAACGTGCCGTCAACATAAATGCCATCCGGCTTTATCTTGAGTGCTTCAACTGCTTCATCTAACAGGACGGTGACGTGGGACAAGCCCTCGTTCACAAGGAAAAACCCTCCAACTCGGGCGGCAAGTCGCCATCCATGAATGACAGCGCAACATCATGTTGTGTTTGCCACTTGGCCTCGTCCCACAATTCGAACTTATTACCCTGGCCCACCAGCATCACGCGCTTGTCCAGCACGGCGTAGCCACGCAAGGTCGGAGAAATCAACACACGCCCGGCGCCATCCATCACAACGTCTTCGGCATAACCGATCAACCGGCGCTGCAGGGCGCGGATCTTGGGATTGAGTGCTGACAGCTTCAGCAACTTTTCGCGTATCGGTTGCCACTCGGGCTGCGGATAGACAAGCAGACAACCATCGGCATCGGCAGTCATCACCATGTTTCCCGAACAGTGCGCAAGCAACATGTCGCGATAACGCGCCGGTATCGCGAGCCTGCCTTTGCTATCCAGATTGAGTTGTGTCGCTCCCTGAAACATCCCTTTAATCCCCCACTTTTACCCACTTTTTACCACCTGAAACCACTATATTGAAAAAAAACCTAATGGTCAAGCGAATAAATAGGATTTATCTTTACGGGACAAGGAGTTAGCGCGGGAACTTAAAATAAAGTAAATATACTTTAAAAATAAATAGTTATGTATGTATCCTAAAGTTATTTATAACGAATTGCCGGGCGATGCGAAGACAAGGAAGAAAACGGAAAAGAAAGTGTGGCGGGAAGTAGCGATTGAATGAAGCCTGGTATCGAAGTCTCGACATCGCGACAGAACGCGCATGCGAGAGAATTTAAAAAGTGAAGCTGGCCGATAAGCCGGGTTCTGTCGTGGACAGTCATTCCTCTAGGCGTTTCGTTACCTGACGCTCAAGCAACCTACCCGCAAGCGACGCGAGCAACGTCATAGCCTGCTTATTTGGTCTTGCTCCGGATGGAGTTTGCCGTGCCGTCCGTGTTACCACGTCCGCGGTGGGCTCTTACCCCGCCGTTTCACCATCGCCGTTACCTTGCGGTACTTGGGCAGTTTAATTTCTGTGGCACTGTTCATCACCTCACGGTGTCCGGTCGTTAACCGGCATCCTGCTCTGTGGAGCCCGGACTTTCCTCCCCGCACTCGCGTGCGCGGCGACTGTCTGGCCAGCTTCATCTATAAGTTTAACATGGGGGCAATATTGGCTATGCGACAAATACGCCCGCTTGATGCGCCTGTTCGTCGGCAAAATAACTGCTGCGGACCATCGGTCCGCATGCTGCATGGCTGAATCCCATTTCCTTTGCGGCTTGCTCGAACATCGTGAAAGTTTCCAGCGGCGCATAACGCAGTACCGGCAGGTGTCCGTCGGAAGGCTGCAGATATTGGCCGATGGTGAGCATGTTCACATCATGCGCGCGCAAATCGCGCATCACTTCCATCACCTCTTCATCTGTTTCGCCCAAACCTAGCATCAGGCCGGACTTGGTCGGAATGTGCTGGAAGCGCGCCTTGAAATCCTTGAGCAGCTTCAGCGAGTGCGCATAATCCGCACCAGGACGCGCCAGTTTATACAAACGCGGCACGGTTTCCAGATTGTGGTTCAGCACATCGGGCAGGCTGGCGGACAGGCCGCCCAGCGCCTCTTCAAGACGGCCGCGAAAATCCGGTACCAGGATTTCCAGGCGCGTCGCGGGCGAACCTGCACGGATCGCGCCCAGGCAATCGGCAAAATGTTTCGCCCCGCCGTCGCGCAGATCATCCCGGTCCACGCTGGTGATGACCACATATTTGAGTTTGAGCAAGCCGATCGAGCGCGCCAGATTTTCAGGCTCGTTCACATCCGGCGGCAACGGTTTGCCGTGCGCAACATCGCAGAACGGGCATCGCCGAGTGCACAAGTCGCCGAGTATCATAAAGGTTGCCGTACCCTTGCCAAAGCACTCGCCGATGTTCGGGCATGAAGCCTCTTCGCATACCGTGTGCAGATTGTGCTCGCGCAGCATGCGTTTCACATCGTGATAACCCTGCCCGCTGCCGGACTTCACCCGTATCCATTCCGGTTTGCGCAGGCGTTCCTGCAACGGCACGATCTTGATCGGGTTGCGCGCGGTTTTGGCGCCGCCGGTTTGTTTATGTTCAGAGTTACCCATTGCCTAGCTTTCTTTCCAGGTGTCGTTGAAGTCCGTGTATCAGATTCTGCGCAAGTTGTGCCTGCAATTCGTTGATTGAAATCGTGATGCCGAGCTCGCACGCCTGCGTCACGCGCAGTCCGGCATGGCCGCAAGGGTTGATGTTGGCGAACGGGCCCAGGTCCATGTCCACATTGAAAGCCAGACCGTGATAGCAACAGCCATTTTTTATTTTCAACCCTAATGCTGCGATCTTCGCATCACCCACATATACACCAGGCGCGTCCTCGCGAAACTTCGCGGCGACGTCGAATTCCGCCAGCAGATCGATCACCGCCTGTTCCAGCAAACGCACCAGTTCGCGCACGCTGATCTTCCGGCGACGCATGTCGAGCAACATATAGGCGACGATCTGGCCGGGGCCGTGGTAAGTGATCTGCCCGCCGCGATCGATCTTTATGACGGGTATGCTGGTGCTGTGCAGCAGGTGTTCCGGCTTGCCCGCCAAACCTTGCGTGTAAACGGGCGGGTGCTGCACCAGCCATATCTCGTCGCGGGTATTGGCGGTACGTTCCGAGGTGAACCGTTTCATCGCATCCCAGGTCGGCTGATATTCGACCAGCCCCAGCGAGTGAACGACCGGCGGAGAAACATGGACAAGGCTGGTAGGTTCGTCTTTTCCCTTTTCCCTTTTCGCTTGCACCTGCTTAGTCATATCACCATCACGATCAGCGGATGGTCACACAAATCCTGGTACAGCGCATCGAGTTGCTCGCGCGAAGTCGCATGCACCGTGCAGGTAAGGCTGATATAGCGCGCATTTCTGCTGGCACGCATCTCCATGCTGGCCGCAATAAAATCCGGATCGTGTTTGTTGACCACTTCCAGCACGGCTTGCGCAAATCCCGCCTGCTGCTGCCCGAATATCTTGATCGGGAAGTCGCAGGGATATTCGATCAAGCTGTGGGTTAGCTTTATTTCCTCGTTCATGGCCGTCCGCTCATTTGGCGCGCATCACGTCGCGTTTGAAATCCTGATACAGCTTGTGCAGCCTGGCGAATATCGCACCCGGCTTGCCGCTGCCGACCGGCTTGCCGTTCAGCGTAGTGATCGCAAGCACTTCCTTGGTTGACGAGGTGAGCAGCAGTTCATCCGCCGCGTATACTTCTGCAGCGGCTATCTTGCGCACTTCGTGCGGGATGTTGTTTGCGGCGGCGATCTCCAGTATCACGTCGTAAGTTATGCCGGGCAACATCAGGTTGTCCTTGGGCGGCGCAAGCAATTTCCCGTCCTTCACCACGAAGACATTGCTGGCCGCGCCCTCAGTCATGAATTCACCCTCGCCGTTTGACCCGGGGCGGATCAAAATGGTTTCCGCCGCACCCGCATCCACCGCCATCTGGCGCAACAACACATTGGGCAGCAACGCTATAGCCTTGATGTCGCAACGCAACCAGCGGTTGTCAGGTGCAGTGATCGCGCTCACACCATCTTGCAACTGCTTGGCAGATGGCGCAGGCAGCGGGTTGCTCATCATGAACACCGTCGGCTTGACCGGTGGATAGGGGAAGGCATGATCACGCTTGGCGACACCCCGCGTAATGTGCAGATAAAGGTATTGGTCCTGCGCCTCATTGCATGCGATGAGCCGGCTGATAATGTCAACCCATTCAACGTCACTGTGCGGATTGGCGAGCTTGATGCCGTCCAGACTGTGCTGCAATCGGCGCAGATGGTCCGTCAGGCGAAACGGTTTGCGCGAATAAACGGGAATCACTTCGTAAACGCCGTCACCGAATATGAAACCGCGATCAAGCACCGAAATCTTCGCGTCTTCGATCGGCATGAATTCACCATTCAAGTAAACAGTCATTTTCATTTCCCTATTGAAACATCAGACGTATGCTATCCCATCCGCGCAGGAACACATTTGCCAAAGGCACGCTCTCCAATGCCACCAGCGGAAATTCCGCGTAGGGCTTATCGTCCAGCGTCAGCTTGAGCACGCCCATTTGCTGACCGCCGGTGATCGGTGCAAAAATGGGTTGGTGCGTTTCCATCTTCGCCTTTAGCTTGGCGAAAGTCCCTTTGGGAATGCTCAGAAACAGATCTCTGCGGAAACCGACATCGAGATAGCTCTCTGTGCCTTTCCAGATTCGAATTTGCGTAACCGGCTGGTCCTTCTGATACAGGAGCGCGGCATCAAAAGTCTTAAAGCCGAAATTCAGCAGTTTCTGGCTTTCGGAGAAGCGCAGACGATCGGTATCCGCGCCAAACAACACCGATATCAGTCTGCGGTTATCACGCTGGGCTGATCCAACCAGGCAAAATCCGGCCGATTCGGTATGCCCGGTTTTCATACCGTCCACATAAGGGTCCAGCCACAACAGACGATTACGATTAGCCTGGGCGATATTGTTGAAAGTATAGTTGCGCATAGAAAACAGCGGGTAGTACTGCGGATAATCGCTCAGGATAGCGGCTGCAAGCAGGGCCATGTCGGAAGCGCTGGTATAGTGTTGCGCATCCGACAAGCCAACCGGATTGGTGAAATGGGTGTTAACCATACCCATCCGTTTTGCCTCCTGATTCATCATGTCGACAAAACCCGCTTCGCTTCCCGCAATATTTATCGCCAGCGTAATGGCCGCATCATTGCCGGAATCGATGATCATCCCGTGCAGCAGATCATCCACGGTGACAGATTGGCCGGCCTTAAGCAGCATACGCGACTCCT
Source organism: uncultured beta proteobacterium (assembly GCA_963806115.1). Classification (GTDB taxonomy): domain Bacteria; phylum Pseudomonadota; class Gammaproteobacteria; order Burkholderiales; family Gallionellaceae; genus Gallionella. Next base: position 43,189 of record CAWDWW010000014.1, on the reverse strand, counting down.
CACTCGAGCTGTGCACCGCAGCAACGGGTACGTTCAGTTTTTGTTTCAGTGACAATGTGCCGTACTTGAGTGCGTCAAAAACCAGATAGGCGGTCATCAGCTTGGTCAGTGAAGCAGGTTCCATACGCTCATCCCCGTTTTGATTAACCAGAGTTTGCTTGCTGTTATAGTCATACAGCAGGTAAGCCTTGGCGGCCAGCTGCGGTGCTTCAGGCGAAAGGTCCGGTTGTGCAAATCCGAGCACAGGCACGAGGAGCAGGAGAGATATGACGAGATACATAATTCAAGAGAGAATTTTCAGGGCGCAATTATAGTCATGTGGCCATCCCGGGGATAGCAAACCGTGATTTTGCCAAGCAGCGTATAATTCGCCCTTCATATTTATTTCACGGGGAAATCATCATGTCTGGTTCTTTTCGGTTTGGTGTGTTGTTGGCAGCCCTGCTGTTGAGCGCCAGCGTGTTCGCCGGCGATATCAAAGTTGAAAATGCATGGGCCCGCGCCACCGCTCCAGGACAAGATTCGGCGGGAGTGGATCTGACCATCACCAGCAAACAGGACGCGGCTTTGGTGGGAGCATCCAGCACGGCCTGCAAAGCCATCGAACTGCACAGCATGATGATGGCTCATGACAGCGGCATGATGAAAATGCGAGAAGTGCCCGCCATAGAACTTCCGGCCGGCAAACGCGTGAATCTCGGCGAGGGCGGCTATCACCTGATGTTGACCGGATTGAAGTCACCGCTCAAGGCGGGTGAAAGCGTGCCGTTGACGCTGGACATCAAGGTGTCAAATCGCATGGTCAAAATCGAGGCCAATGCAGAGGTGAGGCCTCTGACCGCAACCAAGCCCGCGATGGAGGAAGAACAAGAACATTCCGGCGGTTATTGAGTGAGTGTTGGCTTCGTTGAAACATCAGGCGGCGCGTGCCGCCTGATTTATTTTCAGCCCAGTAAATTTTCTTCTGGTGTAAAATCCGCGGCATCTGTATCCAGGAATAATCATGCCGCTTACCGCCGCTTCCGCTGAAATAAAAGCCCGGGTGCTCTCCGAGGCTTTGCCATACATCCAGCGATTTTTCGACAAGACCATCGTCATCAAATATGGCGGGAATGCGATGACCGATCCGGCGTTGCAGGAAAGCTTCGCGCGCGACGTGGTATTGCTCAAGCTGGTCGGCATGAATCCGGTGGTGGTACACGGAGGCGGGCCGCAGATAAACGACTTGCTGAAGAAGGTCGGCAAGCAGGGCGAGTTCATCCAGGGCATGCGCGTCACCGACGAAGAGACCATGGATGTGGTGGAGATGGTTCTCGGCAAGGTCAACAAGGACATTGTCAACCTGATCAACCGCTTTGGCGGCAAGGCGGTCGGTCTGACCGGGCAGGATGGCGGATTTATCCGCGCCGAAAAGCTGCTGCTGGAAAGCACCACTGAACCGGGCAAGATGCTGGACATCGGGCTGGTCGGCGACATCAACAAGATCGATCCGGCGATCATTGCCTTTCTCGACTCCGGCGATTTCATTCCGGTCATTGCACCGATCGGCGTTTCGCCTTCCGGCGAAACGCTAAACATCAACGCGGATGTAGTAGCGGGCAAACTTGCCGAAGTGCTGCACGCTGAAAAGCTGGTGCTGCTCACCAACACGCCTGGCGTACTGGACAAGGACGGCAAGCTGCTGACCGGGTTGACGCCGCGGGAGATAGACGGGCTGGTGGCGGACGGCACATTGTCCGGCGGAATGTTGCCCAAGATCGCATCCGCGCTGGATGCGGCACGCGGCGGCGTGCGTGCCGTACACATTATCGATGGCCGGGTGCAGCATGCGCTGCTGCTGGAAATTCTCACCCATGAAGGCGTGGGCACACTGATCAAGAGCAAGTGATTTTAAATTCGGAGTGCGGAAAATCCAAAATTTCTGATGAAACAACTAGCCATTCCACTAGGCCACCAGAATACGGCGGCCAAGTGGCTGGTTATAAGCCAGACCAGGCGCGCGAAAAAAGTCGCAGCGCAGCATATGCGGTATATGTAAGCAAGATTTTTTGAGCGCAACAACGTATGGCGACGAAATTTTGGATTTTTGATCTGGACAACACGCTGCACGATGCTTCTCCGCATATCTTTCCGCACATCAACCGCAGCATGACTGCGTATTTGCAGGAATTTCTGCAACTGGACGAGGCGGCGGCAAATTCATTGCGCAAGCATTACTGGCAGCGCTATGGCGCGACATTGAGCGGATTGATGCGCCATCACGGAACCGATCCGGAGCATTTTTTGTGGCATACACACCAGTTTCCGGAACTGGCGAAGATGGTGCTGCGTGTGCCACGATTACGCCATGTACTGAAAGCGTTGCCGGGCAGAAAAGTGGTGTTCTCGAATGCGCCGCAACGATACGCGCATGCGGTGCTGAAGCTGTTGCGCGTGGAAGGGTTGTTCGATGACGTGATGGCAGTGGAGCACGCGCGTTATCGACCCAAGCCGGATAATTTCGGCTTCATGCATTTGCTGAAAAAGCACCGGGTCAAGGCGCCACAGTGTGTAATGATAGAAGACAGCCTGGAGAATCTTCGTGCTGCCAAACGACTGGGGATGCATACGGTATGGGTGAACCGGGGCAACCAGAACTCACCGTGTGTTGATGTGAAGATTCGTGATGTGATGCAATTACCGAGGATGTTGGGGCAACTGACAAAGTGAGGTGAACATGACAAGCAAACCGGGGGAGAGGAAATTTCAGATATTGCAAACCGTGGCGCAAATGCTGGAGCAGCCCAAGAGCGAGAAGATCACCACTGCTGCATTGGCGCAACGGCTGGATATTTCCGAGGCCGCACTGTATCGGCATTTCGCCAGCAAGGCGCAAATGTTCGAAGGCCTGATCGAGTTCATTGAGCAAACCGTGTTCGGTCTGATCAACAAGATCACGCAGGAAGAAAAGAGCGGCGTCAAGCAGGTCGAGGAGATTGTGACGCTGTTGCTTGGTTTCGCGCAAAAAAATCGCGGCATGACGCGTGTGCTGACCGGCGATGCGCTGGTAAACGAGAATGAGCGTTTGCAACTGCGTATCAACCAACTGCTGGATCGCATCGAGGCCACGCTCAAACAATCGCTGCGCATGGCCGCCACACAAGGCGAAATGGGCGCGGCGGTGGATGTCGGAGCGCATGCCAATGTGTTGCTGTGCTATGTGGTCGGACGATGGTCACAGTTTGCCAAAAGCGGCTTCACACGCGAACCGATGGCGCAGTGGGAAGCGCAGTCGGCCATTTTGATGGGTAAATAACCGGAAAGAATAAATGATACTGATTTTAAATTCCAACGTCAGCGAGCAAGCGCCGGAATACCGGCAATTGATGTCGCACCTCGCATCCTTGCCGGGAATCCAAGCCCGCGTTCACCGGGAGCGAGGCAGTGAACAAACACTGACTGAAATCTATCTGATCGGCAACACCCTGTCGCTGGAAATCGAAGACATGCAGAATCTGCCTTGCGTGGAACGGGCCGTGCGTGTCTCTGAGGAGTACCGCATCCTCGGGAGGCACAAGGACGATAAGCGTCCCACCCATTTCGAATACAACGGCGTGCGTTTCGGGCAGGACACCTTGAACGTGTTCGCAGGATTATGTGCGGTGGACAACCGTGAACATGTCGAGATCATGATGAAAGCGGTGCATGACAACGGCCAGGTATGCACGCGCATGGGAGCATACAAGCCGCGAACCAGCCCGTATGCGTTCCAGGGACACGGCAAAAACTGTCTGCCCTACGTGTTCGAGCTTGCCGGCAAATACGGCATCAAAGTGATCGCAATGGAGATCACCCACGAATCGCATCTCAACGAAATCAGGGAGGCGCTGCACGCAACCGGCAACCCCACCGGCGTGATGCTGCAGATCGGCACCCGCAACACGCAAAACTTCGAGCTGCTGAAGATCGTCGGGCGGCAAACCGAGATGCCCATCCTGCTCAAACGCGGCTTCGGCATCACGCTGGATGAATCGTTGAATGCCGCCGAATACCTGGCTTCGGAAGGCAACCGCAACGTGGTGTTCGGGTTGCGCGGCATGAAAACCAACATGGGTGACCCGCACCGCAATTTCGTGGATTTCTCGCACGTGCCGGTGGTCAAGCGTTTGACGCGCATGCCGGTTTGCATCGACCCGTCACACTCGGTGGGTTCGCGTGCCGCTGCACCGGACGGTATCTTGGACATGATGCACGTGACCGCGCAAGGTGTGATCGCCGGCGCCAACATGGTGCTGGTGGATTTCCATCCCGCGCCCCCCAAAGCACTGGTGGACGGCCCTCAAGCCATGCTGCTGAAAGAGTTGCCGTACTTTCTGGAAGATGTACAACTCGCTCGAGAGGCATACCTCAAGAGGGTTGCATTAAGAGCAAGGCAGGATTAGGTTTTGAATTTTCCCGTGGAGCTCAGGACGGTGAAGCTCTGAGTACCCATCGCAAACTTTCTTGTTTCTTCGAGGCTCGGGGTTAAACCTTCCAGGCGGGAACGCAAATTGCTTGGAAAATACCCGTTCAGCCACTTCAAGATAGGCATGAGTTCGCGTCTTTCCGCCAGGGTGGCCGACTCGTCCATCTCAAATACACCCAGGCCTTTTTCTGCGGCATGGATATAATTTTCCGCATCGCGGACGCTGGTGAGGAAGGGTAGTTTCAGGGAGTTGAGAAAGCGCTCCAGCGATTCATAGACCGGAGAGGAGGAGCTGCGCACCCGGTTGGCAACCACCGCGATCTTCACCTTGGCATTGCGCGCACCGCCGAACAGGAATAGCTCTTTGATAAAATCGGCTGTCGCATGAATATCAATCGGGGAAGGCGCGACCGGAATCACGATAAAGTTCGACTTGCGCACGATCTCCTGCAGCAACAGGCCTTTCACTCCCGCAGGCGCATCGATGATCATGACTTCGGTATCCAGGGGAACCCATGCATGCTTGCTGCGCAACGGAATGGCTCCCTTGGCGGGGGCCGCGTTGGCCCCGTGGATCTTATCTGCTTCGTCGGGCCGCACCCGCAGCCACTGTATGCTCGAACCCTGCGGATCGTAATCCATGATGGCAGTCCGAATTTTCTTGCTGGCATAGTAACTGGCAAGATTGGTGGTCAGGGTCGTCTTACCCGAACCCCCTTTGGAATTGATGACCAGTATCGTCTGCATTTCGCCCTTTTCTTCTCGTTTTATGCAACCGGATTGCTGGCAGCAAGTTTTTGAATATAGCCGGCGAACTCAGGATCTTCGCCGCGCAGCAAGGCCTGCAACGATGCGCGAAAATCAGCGCGATTACACCATTCGCCCATGTAGTCTTCCCATGAGCGCCATCTCCGCAGTTGTTTCTCTTTCATGCCTTGTTCATAGAGCAGCAGATAGGCACGCTCGAACAATGAGATCAGCATGCTGAAGATGATGAACATTCGCTCGCGTTGCTCTTCCGTGAGTGCAGCCGTTTCTTCGCTGGCGAATAGACGCAGGTCGGGGTGCTCCAGTGCGATCTTGAGGAACTCCTGATAGTTGTCGGAGAGCAATTGATAGACCTCCTCTTCCTCATTGTCGCGCTCTTTGCGTTGCTCGAAGATGAAAACGGCAATGGCAAGGGGCAGACCGACTACTGTCACCACATAGCTAAGGAGTTCCCAGGTTTGAATTGCCGACATGTCAGGTATTTTACCGGTTTGCTCGAAAATTGCCTCGCCCGCAACATTGCTGAGTCAAACATAGTCTGTTGAGTGCCCCGCGTCAATTATTAGTTGCAATTTGTTGACTGGCAAGGATTGCATCAATATGATTGCAGGCGACAAGTTTCCCTGATTTCTGATTTTGACATTAGAAGAGGTGACATCATGGCAATTCAAAAGGCAAAATCCGCTTCCAAGAAAGTTGCCGGCGCGAAAGCCAAAGCCAAGACCGGCAGTTCAGTTTCCGGCAAATCCAAGACCTCCAAGGCCGCAACAACAGCTTCCGCGAAGAAAAATGCGGGGAAAAAGTCCCCGGCAGCTGTTGCAAAAGCTGTAAAGACCAAAACACCGGCAGCGAAAAAAGCATCAACTTCCTCCTCGAAAACAAAAGCTCCAGCCAAAAAAGCTGCAACCGCCAAGCCCGCGGCGCCAACCGCCCCGAACAAGCCTGCGGCAAAGCCATCCCCCGAAGAACGCTACCGCATGGTGGAGACGGCGGCTTACTTTATTGCCGAGCAACATGGTTTTCAAGGCAGGTCGGACGAACACTGGGCGGAGGCAGAGCGTGCGATTGCGGTAAAGCTGGGCCAATAGATAACCCCGATTGATACCCCCAATCGGCACAGCCTCAATGCGCCGGAAAATTCCGGTAGAAATATCTCTTCATATATTCCACTGCAGCCAGATAGCAAAGCACCATACCCGGCAGGATAATGAAGAACAATGGCGGCGGAGCAACGAACCCGAGTTGGTCCGCAAACGGTGTAAACGGCAGTGCGGCGGCCACCGCCACCACTATCAGTGAAGTGACCGTCAGCGCTAAGTTGGGACGGCTCTTGAATGGGTTGCCGCGCGTGCGTATCACGAAGATCACCAGCACCTGGGTGGCAATGGATTCGATGAACCAGCCTGTGTGGAACAACGTTTCACCCGCCCCGAAAACTTTCAGCAGGATGAAGAACGTCAGGAAATCGAACACCGAGCTGACCGGTCCTACCACCCACATGAAGTTCCGGATGAAGGCCGTGTCCCAATGCCTGGGATGTGACAGGTAGGCGTTGTCCACGTTATCCATCGGGATTGGCAGCTCCGAGACATCATAGAGCAGGTTATTGAGCAGGATCTGTGTAGGCAGCATCGGCAAAAAGGGCAGGAACAACGTTGCGCCGGCCATACTGAACATGTTGCCGAAACTTGAACTCGTCCCCATCATGATGTATTTCATGATGTTGACGAATGTACGGCGGCCTTCCATTACGCCTGCATGCAGCACGCCCAGATCGTGCCGCAACATGATCATGTCCGCCGCCGCTTTGGCCACGTCCACCGCGCCATCCACCGAGATGCCGATGTCAGCGGAAAGCAGCGAAGGCGCATCGTTGATGCCGTCCCCAAGATAACCGACCGTGTGCCCCTGCGCCTTTAACGACAGGATGATGCGGTTCTTCTGCGCCGGGGTGACACGGCAAAACAGGTTGGTCTCCCTCACCCGGACCGCCAGCGTGGGATCGTCCATCTTCTGTATTTCGCTTCCATTCAGCACACCGGTGACCGGCATGCCCAGTTGGCCGCACACATAGCGGGTGACCAGTTCGCTGTCGCCGGTGACGATCTTGACGGATATCCCGTCCGCCGCCAGTGCCTTGAGCGCATGCGCCGCGCTTGTCTTGGGCGGATCGAGAAAGGCGGCGAAGCCGGCGAAGATCAATTCGGTCTCGTCGTCGACCACAGCATGCGGATGATCCAGTGCCACCGGACGCCAGGCGATACCGAGCACCTTGAAGCCCTCCTTGCCGAGACTGTCGTGCAAGGCCTGGATCGATGCCAGCGCCTGCTCGTCGAGCGGTTGAAATTCTTCCAGTTCGCCGACAGCAAATTGCGTGGACAGCCTGAGGATATCCTCGGGCGAGCCCTTGACCACGAGCAGCCGTTTATTGCCTTGCCCGGACAATCCTTGCCCGGCTAACACTTGCCCTGCCAATCCATTATCGACTAACACAGAAACGCGCCGCCGCTCGAAGTCGAACGGTACTTCATCGATCTTGCTCCACCCTTTGACGTCGATCTCCTCGTGCCTGAGGATCGCGTCATCCAGCGGACTCTTCAGGCCGGTTTCGAAATAACTGTTGAGGTAGGCCAGCTGCAACACCTGCTTGCTGTCGTTGCCGTGCGCATCGAGGTGTCGTTCCAGCCGGATGCGCCCCTCGGTGAGCGTGCCGGTCTTGTCGGTGCACAGCACATCCATGCTGCCCAGATTATGGATGGCGGAAAGCTTTTTCACGATCACCTGCTTCTTCGCCATGCGCAACGCACCACGCGATAGCGTAACCGTGACCACCATAGGCAACAGCTCCGGCGTGAGGCCGACTGCCAGTGCGATCGCGAACAGCAGTGATTCGAGGAACGGCCGGTGAAAGAACGCATTGATCAGAAAGACGAACAGCACCAGCAGAAAAGTCAGCCGCATGATCAGCATGCCGAAGCTCTGTGTGCCCAGTTCGAAAGCCGTGGGTGGCGCCTTGACCTGCAGTGAGTCGGCGATATCGCCCATCGCCGTGTCGGCCCCGGTGCGGCACACCATCGCTTTGGCCATCCCGCTGATCACGGAAGTGCCCATGAACACCGCATTCTCGGCCTGGCTGAGATCTGCCGCCGGTGCCGATAGCTCGCATGCATGTTTCTCCACCGGATAGGATTCGCCCGTCAACAGCGCCTGGTTGACGAAGAAATCCTTCGCTTCGAGCAAGCGGCAATCGGCCGGGATCAGATCGCCAGCGGCCAGCAGCACCACATCGCCCGGCACCAGCCTCGCGATCGGGATCTCCTGGGAATGACTGTCGCGCAACACCGTGGCCCGCACCGCCACGGTTTTCTTCAACTGTTCCGCGGCGCGGCCGGCGCGGTATTCCTGAAAGAAATCCAGCGTCACACTCATCAGCACGATGGCCCAGATGATCACGAATCCGGTTATCTCTCCGGTCAGCGCGGACACAGCGCTGGCCGCCAGCAGCACCATAATCAGCGGATTCTTGAAGTGGCTCAGGTATTGGATCAGCAGTGGCTGTTCGCGATGATCCCTCAGCGTGTTCGGGCCGAACTTTACCCTGCGCGCACGCGCTTCCCGCTGGCTCAACCCGGCCTGCGTCGTCTCCAATTGCAATTGAAGCAACTCCGATGGCTGGTTCCAGAACAGAGCGTCGGGGCTATCCATTGTGTTCACCCATTACGGCAAATCCAAGTACGGAAAACTTCAAGGCCATCAAACGCCGGAACAAAGCGGGAACAACAGCCTTGATGCCGCCTTTCAGTCATTCTTCAAAATAGCAGGCCCTTAAAACTGAAAAGTGGTTTCAAGCAATGCAGTCAGTCCAACTGCTTGACGAGGCGGGATCAGCTTATCCCGCCCCTCGCGCCATGTCGGCTATTTTTTACGCGCGTATTTTGCAGTGAAGCCGGCTTTGCCCAGCGTATTCGCATGGATCATATAGCCTGTCAACGCCGCCGTTGCATCGGCGGGAACGTCGAGCTTGTCGGTCTTGAGAGCGTATACGGTGAAGATATAGCGATGCGGCTTGTCGCCTTGCGGCGGGCAGGTGCCGCCCCAGGCTGCCGTGCCGTAGTCGGCGCGGCCTTGTACCGCGCCTTTGGGCAATGTCGTGCTGTTGAGCGCGCCGGCATCCGCAGCCAGATTGGTGACATTGGCCGGGATGTTGATGACTATCCAGTGCCACCAACCAGAACCTGTCGGAGCATCGGGGTCGTACACGGTCAAGGCGAAACTCTTGGTGCCTTTGGGCGCACCGCTCCACTTGAGCGCGGGCGATTTGTTTTCGCCCGAGCAGCCAAAGCCGTTGAACTCAAAACGCTTGGGTATCATGTGGTTGGCTTTTATATCCGGACTGGAAAGCTTGAATCCGGAGGCGTATGTCAATGTCGATATGCCAGCCAGGGCAACGGCGAAAAGTATGCGTAACATCGAGGATCTCCTTGATATAAAAAAGGGGGCAAGATTGTAGCACCGTTGCTGACAACAAAAGCGCGAACTGCATTTGCATTGGAGGATACTCGCCTTGATAATGGAAACCGTTCCAATGACACGCAGTCATCTCCCCGAAAGGAATGCCATACTGACCTTGCATAGCGTTCCGGCGATCCGCTAACAGGAGCTATTGATGCCCATGACCATTGAGATTTACGCCGACTTTATTTGCCCCTGGTGTTACATCAGCCTGGATCGCCTGGCCCGGTTGGCAAAAGAACGTTCGGTCCGCCTGCACTGGAATCCCTACTTGCTGCGCCCTGATATTCCGGCGGAAGGCGTTCCCTTGGCTTCGATCTTGCCACCCGAACGTCTGGAACGCGCGGAGGCTGCCATACGCGAAGTGATCCAGGCTGCGGGACTTCCTCTCAATCGCCCTGACCTGGTACCCAACACCCGTCAGGCCCACGAAATCGGGATGCTTGCGGAAGCCAATGGTTTGGATGATGCCTACCACCAGGCAACTTTAAGGGCTTACTTCGCACAGGCGCGAAATATCGGCGACGCGGAAGTGCTTGCCGAGATCGGGGAGGAAGTGGGGCTGGATCGGGACGAGATAACCGAAACTTTGCATACAGGAAAGTACCGGGCAGAAATCGATCGCTTTACCGCCGAGGCATTCAAGCAAGGTATACGCAGCGTGCCAAACTTTATCTTTTCTTCCGGAAAGAGATTCTCCGGCGCTCAGCCCTATGAGGTGTTTCTTCGGGCCGTGGATGCAACAGGCTAAGCGGCTCCGGTGTTTATTGAAATCAATGCTTACGCAACGGCACTGAACCATCCGGCGGGAGTCAGGCACTAAAACCAATTTAAGGACAACGAACATGGAACAAGCAACCAAACTCGACGGCGTGACTCTGTCCCGGACCATTGAACGCATCGTAACCGGGATGCCGACCAGCGACGGCGCCGGAGTCAAGCTGACGCGTGTGCTCACGCAGAATCTGCAACATCGGCTGGATCCTTTCCTGATGCTCGACAACTTTCACAGCGACGACCCGGGTGATTACATCGCCGGTTTCCCCGACCACCCGCACCGCGGTTTCGAGACCGTGACTTACATGATCGCGGGGCGTATGCGACATCGCGATAATGCCGGACACCAGGGATTGCTGCAGAACGGCGGCGTGCAATGGATGACTGCCGGCCGCGGCATCATCCATTCCGAGATGCCGGAACAGGAGAACGGGGCCATGGAAGGCTTTCAGCTGTGGCTGAATCTGCCCGCGCGGCGCAAGATGATCCCTGCCTGGTATCGGGACATACCGAGTGCCGAAATTCCCGAATATGTGACAGAGGAAGGGGTGACTGTGCGCGTGATCGCCGGTGCCAGCAATGGCATTTCCGGTGCGATGAAACGCGAAGACACCGAGCCGCTGTATCTCGACATCGATTTGCCTGCGAATAGCTCGTTCTCGACTACCATTCCAGCGGCGCACAACGCCTTCGTCTATGTCTATCGCGGCGCGGTCACGATCAGCGGCGCGAACCTGGACGAAAACCGCATGGGCATACTCGCGAATACTCCGCAAGCCGACGGTGTGACACTCAACTCAACCGTGCCGGCCAAAGCCATCCTGATCTCCGGCAAGCCGCTGGGCGAACCTATCGTGCAACACGGGCCGTTCGTGATGAACACCAAAGAGGAAATCTTTCAGGCCATCAGGGATTTTCAGGAAGGCCGCCTGGGCGGGTGAAAGGAACCTCTGATCAAGTCCCGCATTGTTTGATTAACCCCGGAACGGGGCCTATACTGAAATTGATGCCGGACAGAAAATCCACCCGGTTACTTAATGGAGAACGCGATGACCAAAAGCTGGATATTTGCCGTATTGACATTCTGCCTTTGGATTCCATCTGTCGCCGGCGCCCAGCCCACGGGTGCCAATTCGCGCGGGGAATTGTTGTATACGACGCATTGCATCGCCTGCCACGACGAACAAATCCATTGGCGGGACAAGAAGATCGCCAGGAATTGGACCGGACTCAAAACCCAAGTAAGACACTGGCAGGGTGTTGCAGGACTTATGTGGAGCGACAGCGACGTGATCGAGGTGGCGCGTTACCTGAATGTCCGCTACTACCATTACCCGGAACACGTTCAATAATCCACGGAGAACGTCCGATATCTCCATTCGCGAACGGCGCCTTGCCAATTCGCATGATGTACCCGGGCATTTTTTAACCAGCACTTTTAACTGCGAAAGGATCAATTATGAACAGATTGAATCGTTATGGGCCGTTGGTTGGCCGCATCCTGATAGCACTGATCTTCATCTTTGCGGGCTTCGGCAAGATCTCCGGTTTCGAAGGCACGGTCGGATACATCGCCAGCAAGGGACTGCCGCTGCCCCAGTTGGCCGCGATCGGCGCGATCATTATCGAGCTGGGCGGCGGCATCATGGTGGTGCTGGGCTGGAAGACGCGTGTGGCAGCTGCGGCGCTATTCATATTCACCGCGTTGACCGCACTGTTCTTCCACAATTTTTGGGCTGTGACTCCTGACCAGGCACAAAACCAGATGATCCATTTCATGAAGAACATTTCGATGATGGGCGGCCTGCTTTTCGTGGTGATACATGGCGCCGGGTCGATAAGCCTGGACCGGAATGCAAGAAAATAGTTATTTCAACCCTGATCGCCGGGGCCGGCACGCATGAAAGACTTCAGGTTACTTGTCGCGGTGCCACAAGGTTTCAGGGACTGACTGGGTCCGGTTGATGCAACGGCTCAGTATGAACAACAAATCCGACAAACGGTTCAGATAAGGCAGCGCGTGTTGCGGCACCGCATCGCGCTGCGCAAGCAGGACCAGATCGCGCTCGGCCCGGCGCGTGACGGTGCGCGCCACATGACACAACGCACCGGCGCGCGAACCGCCGGGCAGCACGAATTCGTGCAGCGGGAGCAATCCGGCGTTGTAGTGCGCGATCCGTTCATCCAGCCAGGCGATTTTGTTTTGCGCGAATTTATCCTCAGTGGGCAGCGCGAGCGCGCCGCCCAGATCGAACAGGTCATTCTGAATCATCAACAGCACCGCGCGTATGTCGGGCTGAAGGTCTTCGGCGAGCAGCACGCCAAGCTGGCTGTTAAGTTCATCCAGACTGCCCATCGCGGCGACACGCGCGTGGTCTTTGCCGAGGCGCGTGCCGTCGGCGAGGCCGGTGCTGCCATCGTCGCCGGTGCGGGTCGTAATTTTGCTTAAACGCATGACTTTGCCTTTGCTTATTGTTTCTTCAGACAATCCAAGTATACCGCCACATCCGGCTGGGTGCGATTGCGCTGCGCCTGCCAGATCATCTCGCTGAGGCATTCCATCATCCGGTGCTGCGCATCGTGTTCCGATTCCAGCTTGTGGGTCAGGCGCACGAACTGCGCGCGTATTCCCGGTGGCTGGTCGATCGAGATCTGTTCCTCGATGGTCAGGTGCATCATCAGGTGCAGGAAGGGATTGGTCGCGCCCTGTTCCGGCGAGTAGTCTTTTTCCTGATACTGTTGCGGATTTTCCAACACCGCGAAATATTCGGGATGCTTGGCGATGAGCTGCGCGGCAAGGTCTTCCAGCGGCGTGAGCAATTCTCCGGCGCGGCGTTTGCGCCAGGACTCGAACAGGAACAAACGCGCTTCGTCGCGGGATGGGTTGAATAACATAGTCTTTGAACCCTGAATCATCGTTGTAGGAGCGGGCCATGCCCGCGAACTTCCATCGCGGGCACGGCCCGCTCCTACAGTAGTTATACGATACGCATTATCAACTTTTCCCCTTGTATTCGCACAGGTCGCGAATGATACACGCGCCGCATTTCGGTTTGCGCGCCTGGCAGACATAACGGCCGTGCAGGATCAGCCAGTGATGCGCATCGTGCTTGAATTCGTCCGGCACGAACTTGAGCAGTTTCTTTTCCACTTCCAGCACATCCTTGCCGGGCGCGATACCGATGCGATTCGAAACGCGGAAGATATGCGTGTCCACCGCGATGGTGGGCTGGCCGAATGCTGTGTTGAGGATCACGTTGGCGGTCTTGCGGCCCACGCCGGGCAGGGCTTCCAGCTCCTCGCGCGTCTGTGGCACTTGTCCGCCGTGCCGTTCTACCAGCAGGCGGCAGGTCTGCATCAAATGCTTGGCCTTGGTCTTGTACAGGCCGATGCGCTGGATGTACTCGCGCAGTTTTTCCTCGCCGAGCGCGAGGATCTTCTCCGGCGTGTTGGCGACCGGGAACAGGTGCCTTGTCGCGGCATTCACGCTGACATCGGTGGCCTGCGCCGAGAGCATCACCGCGACCAGCAGCTCGAACGGCGTCTTATATTCCAGCTCGGTGGTGGGGTGCGGGTTGGCTGCTTGCAGGCGCAGGAAGATTTCGCGGCGTTTGGCGGGGTTCATAAACAAATTATAAACGAGGTCATTTGTAGGGTGGGCAGACAGGGTTATCGTCTGCCCACGCTGTATGGCATCCGCGTGGGCACAGAATCGTGCCCACCCTACCTGACTACTGATCAAGTTTATCGATGGGGATGGTTATTCAAGCGGCCCCCATAAACTGTCGTTTTTCTCGGAGCCGCGGGCTCCGAGTTCTAGTCAACAATCGTTTGGTTGTTTCTTCATCAGCGCCGACTACGCGCGATAGAGTTGTGATTTTGCGCCAATGCATCTTCGAATCTTTAAGAGTACGAAGCATTTGAGATAAAAGTTTTTTTCTTCCCTCATCAAGCTTTCGACGCGGCCTGTCCTGAAACCAGTGAAGAAGAAAATTGCCAGCGAAAGTGACGACTGCCACCCACGATAACGCCAATGAGCCCTATCAACAGAAACTCCAAAACGAAGTATCAGCTACAACTTTCGTGGCGATTTCGTTTGCAAGGGTCAGTGTATCCATGTGGCGGGCTAGCCTAACGTATAACAAATGGCAAAAACATCTGCTCAGTGCGCCGCAGGCGCACACCCGCCATCCACCGGCGTGATGGTGGCGCTGCTGCCTTTCAGTTTTTGTTCGGCGCGCAGGTTCAGCCAGTTCTTGCCGGCGATCAACATACCCAACGTGATGAACGCGCCGGGCGGCAGGATCGCGAGCAGGAAGCCGTGGTAATTCGGCACCACGGTGATCACCCAGGATTTCGCTGCTTCGCCTAACACCAGGTCGATGCCGGACAGCAGCGTGCCGTGGCCGAAGATTTCGCGCAGCCCGCCCAGCACCGCCAGCACCGCGGTCAGCCCCAAGCCCATCGCGAAGCCGTCCAGCGCGGATTGCAGCGTGGGGTTCTTGGCGGCGAAGGCTTCGATGCGCGCGAGCACGATGCAGTTGGTGACGATCAGCGGAATGAAGATGCCCAGCACCACATACAGACCGTACATGTAGGCGTTCATGCTGTATTGCACGACGGTGACCAGCACCGCGATGATCAGGATGAATACCGGGATGCGCGCTTCGTTCGGGACGAGGTTGCGGATCGGCGCGATCGCGGCGCCGGACAGCGCCATCACCACCGCGGTCGCGAGGCCGAGGCTGACGCCGTTCACCACCGAGCTGCTCACCGCGAGGATGGGACACATGCCGAGCAGTTGCACCAGCCCGGTGTTCTGCTTCCACACGCCGTTGTAAAGAATGTCTTTGAATTCCTGAGCAGTCATATTTTTTCCTTCACTTGTAGCGAACCCTGGCCGTAGGGTGGGCACGTTTTTCGTGCCCACGCATAAACATTTCACGTCGACCGCGTGGGCACGAGAAACGTGCCCACCCTACATCATTTGGCGGGAGCATGCGGTTTGAACAACTCTTCGCGATGCAGCGCGAAATACTGCAATGCCTTGTGCACCGCTTTCACCACCGCGCGCGGGGTGATCGTCGCGCCGGCCATGTAGTCGAACTGACCGCCGTCCTTTTTGACTTTCCAGTCCGTCGTCCTTGGGATCGTCCAGCGATTTGCCGTCGAAGACGGTGATCCATTTGCTCCGGGCGATCTCGATGTAATCGCCCAGCCCCGGCGTTTCCTTGTGCGATATTACGCGCACGCCGCCGACTTTTCCATCGCTGCGGATCGACATGATCAGGCTGATCTTGCCGCTGTAGCCGTCCGGCGCGATGACCTGCAACACCGCGATCGAGGGCCGATCTTTGAGGCGGCCGAGATAAGCAACGGACGTGTCGGCGTTGCCCAGCAATTCATCCGCCGGAAGTTGTGCGCTGTCCTTGATGATGTCGTTGTCGTAAGTTGTTGACGGTGCGATCTGCGTGACCAGTTTCAATTTTTCCTGTTCCTCGCTGCGCGCGATCGGGCTCGTGCGTCAGCTGGTAGGTGATGGCGAGCAGGGCCGTGCCGATCAGCGCGAACACCAGCAGGTTGAGCGCGGTGATGACGGAAGCCTTCGCCATCGTGCGTCTCATGGTTGCCCTGCTTTTTCATATCTTTTTGGCCAAACACTTTCGGCTGGGTGTACAGCACGATCAGCGGCACGCAGATGTTCATCAGCAGCGTGGCGAACGCGATGCCGTCCGGGAAGCCGCCGAACACGCGGATCAGATAAGTGAGCAGGGCCGCGCCCGCCGCATAGATCAAGCGTCCCTTGTTGGTGGTAGGGCTGCTGACCGGATCGGTGAGGATGAAGAATGCGCCCAGCATCGAGGCGCCGGAGTACCAGTGGAACAGCGGCGCGACATAGTGTGCGGGATCGACCAGATGAAAGATCGCCGGCGATGATAAACAGTGTGGCTAGAAAAGCGACCGGAATGTGCCAGCTGATGATGCGTTTGACCAGCAGATAAATCCCGCCGAACAGGAATCCCCATGCCACCATTTCGCTGCCGTGTCCCGCGATCTTGCCGTAGATCGGCATATCGAGGATCTGCGGGACAGACTGGCCGAGGTGCAAGTGCGTCTTCAGATTGTCCAGCGGCGTGGCCATGGTGAGCGCATCCAGTGAAACGCCGTGCGGCAGCACTCCGATGAAGATATAGTCCAGTTGCTGCGTGAAGCTGAGTTCAGATAACACCAGCCCTTGCGGCGCGAGCCAATGCGTCATCTGCGCCGGGAACGAAATGATCAGGACCGCGTAGCCGACCATCGCGGGATTGAACAGGTTGTTGCCCAACCCGCCATACAATTGTTTGGCGATCGCGATCGCGAACGCTGTGCCGACCACCACCAGCCACCAAGGCGCCAGCGGCGGGATTGAAAGCGCGAGCAGCCAGCCGGTGAGCAGCGCACTGTTGTCCTTGAGGAACGGCGCGAGCGGCCGGTTGCGCAGCTTGAGCATCAGCGCCTCGGTGGCCAGCGCGGTGAGGCTGGCCAGCGTGATCGAAACCAGGATCGCCGCGCCGAAATACCACACATACAACGCGATGCCGGGGAGCAGCGCCAGCAGCACCTTGAGCATGATCGCGGAGACGCCTTCTGACTTGCTGATGAGCGGGAGAAAAAATCATGGTGTCAGTCCCCGGTACTTTCCGCTGTGTGCTCGACTTCGGATTTGGCAACCTCGAGAATATGCGCGCGGCGCGCTTCCAGTTCGGCCAGTTCCGCCTGTTGTTGCGGCGTCAATGGCCGGGAGGCGGCGAGTTTTGCGGCTTGCGCGGCTCTTTCCCTGGCGGCCAGCTTTTCTGCTTTCTCCCGTTTCTCGCGTTCGATGCGGTATTCCCGGTATTCGTGTCGTTCGCGCGCCTGGTCTGCAAGCTGCTTTTCATGTTCGCGCGCGCGGATCTCGCTCTTGGCAAAACGGTAAAACTGCACCAGCGGGATGTGGCTGGGGCAGACATAGCTGCATGCGCCGCATTCGATGCAGTCGAACAGGTTGAATGCCTGTGCCCTGCCGAACTCCTTGGCTTGCGCGAACCAGAACAGATCCTGCGGTTGCAAGTCCGCCGGGCACGCTTCGACACAGCGCGTGCAGCGGATACAGGGCATCGCGGGCGGGGGCGGCGGAAATATTTTTTCCGATGCGGCGATGATGCAGTTGGTGGCTTTCACCAGCGGGACATGCACATCGGGCAATGGGAAACCCATCATCGGACCACCCATGATGTAGCCGTTGGTGTCCGGGCGTGCCTCGGCCAGTGCGACCAGTTCGGCTATCGGCGTGCCGATCAGCGCCTCAAAATTCTGCGCGCGGTGCACATTGCCGGTGACCGTGACGATGCGCGACAGCAGCGGTTCGCCGTATGCAAGCGCGCGCTGCACCGTATATGCAGTGGCGACATTGAAACATTGCATGCCGATGTCGGTGGGCAGTTTGCCCGAGGGCACTTCCAGCCCGGTGAGCACGCGCATAAGCTGTTTCGCGCTGCCGCCCGGATAGATCGTCGGGATCGCGATCGACTTCATGTTGTCAGGTCGCCATCCCTGATCGCCCGTTTCAGCGCGGCGATCGCTTCCGGTTTGTTGTCCTCGATGCCGAACAGCACTTCATCAGCATCCAGCATGTAGCGCAGCATCTCCGCGCCCTGCACGATCTCTGCGGCACGCTCGCGCATCAGCATGTCGTCGCAGGTGATATAGGGTTCGCATTCGGCGCCGTTCAGGATCAGCGTGGAAATCTTTTGTGTCCCGATGCGCAGCTTGATGTCGCTGGGGAACGCCGCGCCGCCCAGACCCACCACACCGGCCATGCGCAGCAGATGTTGCAATTCTGCGGTACTGTGACTGCGGTAATCGACGGGTTTGCGCTCGGCCCATTCCTCCTTGCCGTCCGGTATCAGCGTGGCGCACAGATTCGGCAGGCCGGAAGGATGCGCGATCAGCTGCATGTCGATCGCGGTGATGGTACCGGATGTGGGCGCATGCACCGCGCTCGAAACAAAACCGTCCGGCATGCCGATCAGTTGGCCTTTCAGCACATGATCGCCGGCCTGCACCACCGGCTTGGCGGTTTCACCGGCATGCTGGTGCAGCGGGACCACCAGCCTGGAGGGTAACGGCGCATGCGCGATGGCAGTTTGGGTAGACTGCGTCTTGTTGCTGGGCGGATGGATGCCGCCGTGAAAATGATAAAGTTTTCTCATCGTGCCGCCATCCTCAAGTTGTCGCAGTCAGGACGTTCACGGGATATTTCCATTTCCAGTTGGTGATCTTTTCCTCGATGACCTGCATGCTGATGCAGTCCACCGGACAGGGCGCGACGCACAATTCGCACCCGGTGCATTCGGCGGCGATGACTGTATGCATCTGCTTGGCCGCGCCCACGATGGCGTCCACCGGACAGGCCTGGATACACAGTGTGCAGCCGATGCAGGTGGTTTCGTCGATGAGGGCGACCGATTTGGGTTTGGGCGCGGCAGTATCGCTGCCGAAAGGCTTGAATTCCACGCCGAGCAGATCGGCGAGTTTCTGTATGCCTTCCTCGCCGCCCGGCGGACAGCGATTGATGTCAGCCTCTCCCGCCGCGATGGCTGTCGCATAAGGCTTGCAGCCGGGATAGCTGCATTGCCCGCACTGGGTTTGCGGCAGCACTGCATCGATCTTGTCCACCAGCGGATTGTCTTCCACGCGGAATTTGATCGCGGCAAAGCCGAGTACCGCGCCGAGCACGATAGCGATCGCTGACATCACCAGCAACGCACTTAACATCTGGAGGGCTCCATTATTTGATCAGGCCCGAGAACCCCATGAACGACAGACTCATCAGTCCCGCGGTGACCATCGCAATCGCCGAACCCTTGAAGATCGCCGGGACGTCCGCGCCCTCCATGCGTTCACGCATCGCGGCGAACAGCACCATCACCAGCGTAAAGCCCATCGCCCCGCCCATGCCGAAGAAAATCGATTCCATGAAATTGTGTTTCGCCTGGACATTGAGCAAAGGGATGCCCAGCACCGCGCAGTTGGTTGTGATCAAAGGCAGATAGATGCCCAGCACCTGATGCAGCACCGGACTGGTCTTCTGCACCACGACTTCGGTGAATTGAACGATACCGGCGATCACCACGATGAACGACAGCGTGGTGAGGTAAGACAGCTCCGGACCGAGCAAATAATGGTTGATCAGGTAACTCGAGCCCGAGGCCAGGGTCAGCACGAAAGTGGTGGCCGCGCCCATGCCGATCGCCGTCTCCAGTTTTTTGGAGACGCCCATGAACGGGCACAAGCCGAGAATCTTGACCATCACGATGTTGTTGACAAACACCGCGCTGACCAAGATCAGCAGATATTCTTTCATTGCAAGGCCTTGATTGATTGAGCCGCGGATTATCCCCTGATTCATATGCTGCTTCAACCGCGTTAGCGGCATATGAATATGCCAAAAAGCCGGGATGCTCAGATTGCGATCCGCGTCCCCATTTCTATGACGCGATTAGCCGGGATCTTGAAGAAGTCTGCTGCGTTCATCGCATTTTTGGATAATGCCATGAACAGGTTCTCGCGCCATTTCGCCATACCGGGATTGGGGCTGCTGACGATCAGCGCGCGGGAAATGAAGAATGACGTGGTCATCATGTCGAAGGGCAATCCTTGCGGGCGACACAACTCAAGGGCAAGAGGGATATCGGGTGTTTGCATGAATCCGTAAAATAATTTCACGCGAAAGAAATTCTTGCCCAGATCCTTGATCAAATATCGATTGCCCCTGGTGACATAAGGCTTGTCCTCGACAACCACTGTCAGCAGCACATTGCGTTCGTGCAGCACGTGATTGTGTTTGAGATTGTGCAGCAAGGCAGAAGGCGCGCCGACTCCGGCAGGGGTCAGGAACACTGCGGTACCGCTTACTCTCGGAACATCATTTATGCCATCAATGATGGCCTCCATTGATACTGATTGCTTGGTGATTACTGCAAACAGCAACTCCCTTCCCCGTTTCCATGTCGTAAGCACGGTGTAGGAGATCACCGCGACACCGATTGGGAACCAGCCACCTTGCGGGATTTTGAGAACATTTGCCGCAAAGTAGGTCAAGTCGACAATCAACAGGATTGCAAGCATGGGTATTGCGATTACCCATGGCCAGCGCCATTTCAGCACGACGACGAAAGCGATCAGTATGGTGGTGATGGTCATGGTGCCTGTAACGGCGATGCCATAGGCCGCGGCCAGATTGTTGGAACTCTGGAAGACAAATACCAGAAAGACCACCGCCAGATAAAGAATCCAGTTGGTAAACGGCACATAGATCTGTCCTTGTTCCAGGTCGGAAGTCTGGCGTATCTCCATGCGCGGCAGAAATCCCATTTGCACGGATTGATGCGCTATGGAATACGCGCCGGATATCACCGCTTGCGAGGCGATGATGGTCGCCGCGGTCGCAAGCAATACCATAGGCACCAGCGCCCAGGCGGGGGCAAGCAGATAGAACGGATTCGCGACGGCCTGCGGATCATGCAGCAGCAGCGCGCCCTGGCCGAAATAATTCAGCGCCAGCGCGGGCAGCACGAAAGAAAACCAGGCGAAACGGATCGGGAATTTGCCGAAATGCCCCATGTCGGCATACAACGCCTCCCCTCCGGTGATGACGAGCACGATGGCACCAAGTGCAAGGAATGCAACCCGCGGGTCAGCGGTTAAAAAGCGCAGGGCATAGACGGGATTCAACGCAAATAAAACTTCCGGGTGTCTTGCGATGGAAATGATGCCGAATCCTGCCAGGCAAACAAACCAGATGATCATGATAGGGCCGAATGCCATGCCCACCGTGCCTGTGCCGCGCTTCTGGATGAAGAACAGGCCGGTCAAAATGAGAACCGTGATGGGCAGTATGAAGTTTTTGAACTGGTGTGAAACCAGATCCAGGCCCTCGACCGCCGACAATACCGATATCGCCGGCGTGATCATGCCGTCGCCAAAGAACAGCGCCGCTGCAAATACTCCAAGAGCGGTGGCGAACCATTTTATTTTCGGGTATTGCGTGGTCAGTTCACTCACCAAAGCCAGCAAGGCCAGCGAGCCGCCTTCGCCGTTGTTATCCGCGCGCAGGATGATGGTTACGTATTTGAACGATACCAGCAGCATGATGGTCCAGAACATCACGGACAATACGCCGAGGATATTGGCTTCGACGACCGGAAGCGGATGAGGACCGGCAAAGGTCGCTTGTATTGCATACAGCGGGCTGGTGCCTATGTCGCCATACACCACTCCGATAGCGCCAAGGGCGAGCGCAGGCAACTTTTGTTTTGATTTGCTATCGCTCATTGCACCAACCGTAACTTGAGGCAGAATGGGGCGGCACTCTACGCCTGCACCAGGACGAATGCAAACTCAGGGAATGTGCAGATATGTCTTTACCGGGTACGCGGTTTCCCATCCCTTTATTTTATTCCAGTGGCTCGTTTTGTTTCATCCGCCCAGGCTGTTTTGGTGTGGAATGCAACAATTGCCGGGATTCGGATCACTCCTCCCGGCCTGGAAAACTCAGAGCTTCTTGTGCGTGCCGTCGCACAGCGCGCCATTGCCACTATGCTTGCAGCCGCAGAAATATACGGTATCCGATTTGACCGCTTTGTATTCGACAGGGGTAAACTCGCTGCCCTTGTGGCTGCCGTCACAGAACGGCTGGTTGGCGCTTTTGCCGCAGGCACACCACCAGTAACTTTTGCCGGCTTCCACTTGAACGGCGTAGGGTGCCTTTTGGGCGATCACAGCTTGCTTTGACATATTGAAACCCCTTTTATTAAATTGACACACTGACACAAAATTCCCACCTTTTGGTGAGCAATTTGCAGGAGCGGGCCATGCCCGCGATCAAACTGTTCGCGGGCATGGCCCGCTCCTGCAGGTTCTTCGACTTCTATTTCCAGACTTCAACTACTCCTTGCTGCTGTGCGCGGCGGCCAGCACCCCGCGCAAGCGGCGCAGACTTTCCGTCATTCCGTTCAGCTCCTTCTGGGACAACTGGGCCAAGGCGCGCTCCATGTGTGACAGGTGAGCCGGAAAAATGCGCGCAAATAATCTCTCCCCCTGCGTCGTCAGCTGTACGATCTGGCAACGGCCGTCGCTGGGCATGGCGACCCGCCGCACCAGTTTCTTGTCCACCAGACGATCCACCACACCGGTCAGCGTTCCTTTGGTGATCAGCGTCTTTTCACCCAATTCCCTGGTCGTCATGCCCGGTGTGTTGCCCAGTGTGGCGACAATATCGAATTGCGCAGGCGTCAGGCCCAGCGTACGCACATGCGCGGACGAATAAACCTCAAAGGCCTGGTAAGTGCCGGACAACTCACGCAACAGCGGCAAAAATGTCGAAGACTGCATCATTGTTTAAGTTAGTTCTAACTCGAACCATAATAGTTCTGGTTAGAACTAATGTCAACTCCCCTGCTCCAGCGCTGGATGTTTTCCTTGCTCCTCCCGCGCGTAACTAAGTACAATCGCGCGGTCGAAGCATTAACAAGCCCATTACCGTATGAAATTGATCCCGACGATTCTTTGCGGCGGAGCAGGTTCCCGGCTCTGGCCGGTCTCCCGCGAGCTGCACCCCAAGCCATTTATACGCATGGCGGACGGACAGAGCCTGCTGCAAAAAGCCTGGCTGCGCGGCGCGTCCCTGCCGGATGTGGCCGAGACCCTCACCGTGACCAACCGCGAACTGGTGTTCAAGACCGAAGACGAGTATCGCGAGATCGCCGGTCCCCGCTACAAAGACCTTGCCAACAGTTTCATCCTCGAGCCCTTTGGCCGCAACACCGCCCCGGCCATTGCCGCGGCAGCGCTGCAAGTGGCAGCCAGCCATGGCGATGACGCGCTGATGCTGGTGCTTGCCGCAGATCATCTGATCACCGATCAAAACGCTTTCGCAATAGCCGTCGCCACGGCCACCAAGCTGGCCGCGCAAGGCAAGCTGGTCACCTTCGGCATCCGGCCCGAGACGCCCGAAACCGGCTACGGCTATATCGAGGCGGACGGCAACAAGGTGGTGCGTTTCGTCGAAAAGCCCAGCCTTGACAAAGCCCGGGAATATCTGAAATCCGGCAACTATTTGTGGAACTCCGGCATGTTCTGTTTCTCGGCGGGAACCCTGCTGCGCGAAATGGAACTGCACTGCCCGGACATTTTGGCCGCCACACGCGACTGCCTGGCTAAATCCCGGCAGGCAACGGGGAAAAAGCATACCCAGATCGAACTCGACCCGGAAACCTTCGGCAGCGTGCCCGACGACTCGATCGACTATGCGGTGATGGAAAAATCCAAAAATGTCGCCGTGGTGCCGTGCAACATCGGATGGAGCGACATCGGTTCCTGGAATGCAGTGGCTGAACTCACCGAAGCGGATGCACAAGGCAACCGCATTGCCGGCGAAGTCATGCTGCACGAAGTCAGCAACTGTTACATCCAGAGCGACCAGCGTTTCGTCGGCGCCCTGGGCGTCGATAATCTTATCGTCATCGACACACCGGATGCGGTGCTGGTCGCCGACCGCAGCCGCGCACAGGATGTAAAACTCCTGTACGCGCGCCTCAAGGCCCAGGACCATGAAACACACAAACTGCACACCACCGTGCATCGCCCCTGGGGCACATACACCGTGCTGGA
The DNA here is from genome assembly GCA_963806115.1 of uncultured beta proteobacterium. Taxonomy (GTDB): domain Bacteria; phylum Pseudomonadota; class Gammaproteobacteria; order Burkholderiales; family Gallionellaceae; genus Gallionella. The sequence goes on along the minus strand of CAWDWW010000014.1, from coordinate 18,993 downwards.
AGAAGGCCCGCGTTTCAAGATCAAACGTATCGTGGTCAAGCCGGCGGGCCGCCTCAGCCTGCAGATGCACCATCACCGCAGCGAGCACTGGGTAGTGGTCAGCGGCATGGCAAGGGTCGTCAACGGCGAGCAGGAGCTTTTCATCAACACCGACGAGTCCACCTATATACCGGCGGGCCACAAACACCGCCTGGAAAATCCCGGTATCGTCGATCTGGTCATAATCGAAGTGCAAAGCGGAGAATACCTGGGTGAAGACGACATCGTGCGATTCGAAGACATATACGGGCGCTGACGAAGGCCAGGTCGGCCTTGGCGAAACGCTACGGCTTCCAACGGTGCCGGCTAGATGAGGATGCAATGGGAAAAGAAAAATCGAGCGACGTCGTCTGGCACCATGCCACGGTAACCCGCGAGCGCCGTGAAGCGTTGAACGGGCATCGCAGCGTGCTGCTGTGGTTCACCGGTCTTTCCGGCGCCGGCAAATCGACACTGGCCCATTCGGTCGAGGAGCACCTGTACCAGAACGGCTGCCGCACCTTTACCTTCGATGGCGACAATGTGCGTCACGGCCTCTGTTCCGATCTGGGATTTTCAGCCGAGGACCGCGTGGAGAATATCCGCCGCGTCGGGGAAATGGCCAAGCTGTTCCTCGAAGCCGGCGTGATCGCGCTGACCGCATTCATCTCCCCGTTCCGCTCCGACCGCGAAAAGGTGCGTTCGCTGGTACCGCATGGCGAATTCCTGGAAATCTATTGCCGCTGCTCGCTCGAGATCTGTGAACGGCGGGATATAAAAGGACTCTACAAACGCGCCCGTGCCGGAGAGATCAAGAACTTCACCGGGATCTCTTCGCCGTATGAAGAGCCGGAAGATCCGGAACTGGTCGTCGATACCGGCAGTTTGTCTCTGGAGGATTCGGTGACCCGGGTCGTAGGGTTGCTGCGCGAGCGCGGCGTGATCGGACAAGGTTAGAACCTCTGATCAAGTCCATCATGAACCGCGTTGCTGACAAAAATGGGATGATCGCAAGGCGCGCGACGCCGGTCGTAGTCATTCTACGATGCCAAGGAGCACAACACAGCGAGCGCCCGTTTTTGTCGCAACCCACAAGGGCATTGGCATTGCGGGCGGTCTGCGGCGTCAGGCTCCTAGCGAAGGGAATGACCATTCGCGTCGTCGCCTTTCTTACATCCCATCCCGCAATGCCGAATGCGCGGCCATGCGGGACTTAATCAGAGGTTCCTTGATGCGCGCAAGCATGAGTTTGCTGGAAAATGTCGGGGCGATAGCGCGGCAAGCCGGTGCTGCGATCATGAATGTTTACGCCCGGGATTTTTCCGCTGCGGAAAAGCAGGATAAATCCCCGCTGACCGAGGCGGACACCGCGGCGCATGAAGTCATCATCCGGCATCTGAAAAAATTGCAGCCGATATTGCCGATACTCTCCGAGGAGGCGGTCGGGGATTTTTCCGGGGTTGATGATTCCGGGCGCTATTGGCTGGTCGACCCGCTGGATGGCACCAAGGAATTCATCAAACGCAACGGGGAATTCACCGTCAACATCGCGCTGGTCGAACATGGCCGTGCCATTTTGGGTGTGGTTTATGCGCCGGTGCTGAATGTCGCCTACCTCGCTGCTGAAGGACTGGGGTCATTCAAGGTGGGAGCGGATGGCAAACGCGTGCCGATCCGGGTGGCCGAGCACAAAGAGGGATCGACATGGCGCGTTGTCGGAAGCAGGTCGCATGCCGGCGACTCATTGAATGCATTTTTGCATCAGCTGGGCAGTCACGAACTGATGTCGATGGGAAGCTCGCTGAAATTCTGCCTGGTTGCGGAAGGTGCCGCCGATGTCTATCCGAGGATGGGGCCGACCTCCTTGTGGGATACCGCTGCGGCCCAATGCGTGGTGGAACAGGCAGGCGGCGCAGTGATTCAATTGACCGGCGAGCCGATCTCATACGACTATCCTTCGGTTGTGCTCAATCCGTCCTTTCTGGTTCATGGAAAGAGCGCGGTCAATTGGCCCGATATGATCCGCGGTTCGATGCGTCGGCCGGCTGCCACACGCGCCAATCCATGATCCCGGCTTGCACCGGATCGGTTCGCAAAAACCACTGACTGGATATTTACTGGCAGGGCCCGTTTATTTTATCGCATCGGAGGAATCATGTTATTGAAGCGTTCTGGTTATGCGCTTGCGTTATTCAACCTTCTGCTCGTTGCGGGTTGTTCGTCAACGGGCGGGGGCAATTTGTTTCCCGCCGCCGGAAACAACCCCATCAAGATCGAATCCGTCCCGTCCGGTGCGGAGGTATATGTGATGGGGGAAAAGGTCGGGGTGACTCCCACGCAGATCAACAGTCAGGATGTCTTTCCAAACACCTACCCCAGGAACAAGGAATCGGAATACGGCAGGATAACCCTCAAGAAAGCCGGATGTACGGATTTCACCAGGACAGTCAGCGGCGATATAAGCAGCGCCGGGCTGCACGCGAAACTTGACTGCGGGAACAATAATCCCGCAACGCCCGGCACGACAGCGGGAGCTCCCGGCAGCAGCGATACCGTGGAGCAGCGGCTGGACAGGATCAAGGATCTGCTGAGCAAAGGACTGATCACCGAGGAAGAGGCCAAAAAGGCAAGAGCGCGCATCCTCAACGAACTTTGATCTGCGGCATCTCATCCGCGCAACCGGACTTTACGATTCCCGAAGACGAGTTAGGGAACCAGGATGGAGAAAAAAAGGCCTGACCGAAGCCAGGCCGCCCCAGATATTGCAGAATGGGATTATGCCGAATGGGGGAATGCGAACCGCTGCTTATTTATTTGCCTGAAAAAATGATCATCAGGGACAGCACAAGAAATGGTGAAAAAACAAAAAAGAACGGAAGTGCAATCATGTCGGCTCCTTTAATATAATTGAACAATTGCTTCGGATTGAATCATCGACCACCACATCAGGGGCGCAAGCCCCAAAACCGCGGCTGATTATAGAGCCGGCCAATTTACCGGTCAACAAGCTCAACCCGATGCCGGACTACTTCGATCAAAGGAAGTATATTCCCCTGCACCAACTTCAACACCCCGGCACCAGTCCCGTTCCGCGCCTTGTGTCGTTCGCGCCGTAATAACAATTGTTGCCCGCCGGTTTGCCGCTATAATTCTTTCCTCTGTCGTTAATTTCATCTTATCCAGTCAAAGGAGTCAAACATGGCAAACAGTTCATCATCTGCAACGATGATAGTCGGTATCGCGCTGATCGTTATCGGCCTTGGCCTGGGATATTGGGGGTATCAATTATCCGGTTCTGTCGGTTCACAAATTACCCATGCCATTACAGGTTCAGCTACGGACAAAGTGATGACTTTCTATATCAGCGGTGCTGTTTGTTTTATTGTTGGGCTATATCTTTCCATTAAAAAATAGCGCCGGGTGCTGAATTGGCCTTGTCACGGCGAACTGCCAGGCTTTACAGCAACCCTTTCTGCCACCTCTGCAAAGAAGCGGAGGCAATTCTCCATCGGTCAGGAATCACCGCAATAAAGATCGACATAACTGATAATCAAAATCTGTTCGAGAAGTACAGCTTGCGAATCCCGGTATTGCAGCGCATTGACAACGATACAGAACTCGACTGGCCCTTTGATGCCGCTGCCGTATCACGATTTTTAAAGTAGGAGCGGGCCCTGCGTGTGTTGTTGGGGCTTCAGCCCCTTACAATCACGGCGTACCCCTTGCGGGTGCTGCCCGCGAACAAAACATCAATCGCGGGCATGGCCCGCTCCTACAAAAACAAATTCTTTCCCTGCGCCAACTTCAATACCCCAGCGCCAGCCCCGTCCCGCGGCGCGTGTCGCGCTGCAGGGCATGCCGGTATCAATCCCTGATGTGGCGCGTCAACCGAACGATCCCATGGGTCCCGGATAACTCACTTCCTCAAGTTTCCCGGTGTCGACGTCGTAGATGAATCCGCGCACAGTGACCGCGTCCGGCCCGCTGGTAGGGATCCAGGGGTGGTTCAGGATCGAAGACATCCCGCGCCGCACGTCCCACTCGAGTCGTTCTGTTTGCTTTGCGTTGCGCGGACCATCGAGTGGCTCGAGTGGACCGCGAAATGCGTGAAACGCGGACGGCATAGCCGCGGATTTCTTGCAGCTGGTGAACTTGCGCGACGTTGCCTGGCCGAGCAGTTTCTCGGCCGCCGGGTCGCCCTCCAGGCCGGCCTTGAGCAGGTCATCCGTGAAAGCGAGCATGCCGCAGCGTGTATGGTGGATCAGGATGATCTCATTGGTATTGAGCAGATGATGCGAGATGATGAGGCAGCGGATCGTGTCGTCGGTCACCACGCCCCCGGCGTTGCGGATGATGTGCGCATCCCCGGTCTGCAGGCCGAGCAGATCCTCCACGTCGAGTCGCGCGTCCATGCAGGCCACCACCGCCACATGCTTGGCCGGGTTGATCGGCTGCTTTCCCGGATAAGCAGGCTTGTGTATCGCCTGTCCCGCTCGCATACTGCTTGTTGTTTTCCAGATACTGATCAGTGTTGGTGTTTGCCATGATTACTCCTCAGTTGTAATTCCCAAGATTAAATTCTGGAGCCGGCAAAGACTTTCATGGCTCCGGATTCGCCACCCGATTTGCCAAGGAGACGAGAAAAAATATTACTCTTGAAATTCAAATTCCGCAAAATCAACCCTTGATGGATGTAAGGGCATCTTGTCAGCCCAGTTCACTGAGCATTCATGAATGTGCTGATATAGCGAGGAGTCTCAATACCCCAGCGCCAGCCCCGTCCCGCGCCGCGGATCGTTCGCGCCGTAATAGCGGTTGTTGCCCACCGGAATCCCGCCCAGCGACGGCGCGCCGACCAGGATCGCCGTGACGTGGTTGGCCTCCTGCGGGGGGCCGAACTTCTGGCCCCAGCCCTCGAGGATCTTGCGCGTGTCGGGGCTGAGCGCGTATGGCTCGAGGTTGGTCACGTCCGGCAGCCATTGCTGGTGGAAGCGCGGCGCATCCACCGCCTCCTGTATGTCCATGCCGTAGTCGATCACATTGAGTATCGTCAGCAGCACCGTGGTGATGATGCGGCTGCCGCCCGGCGTGCCGAGCACCATCACAGGTTTGCCGTCTTTGGTGACGATGGTCGGGGTCATCGAACTCAGCGGGCGCTTGCCCGGTGCGATCGCATTCGCTTCCCCCTGCACCAGGCCGAAACTGTTCGGCACGCCGGGCTTCGCGGTGAAATCGTCCATCTCGTTGTTCAGCAGCACGCCGGTGTGCGGGGCGGTGATCTTGGTGCCGAACCAGTCGTTCAGCGTATAGGTGACCGATGCCGCGTTGCCCCACTTGTCGATGATCGAATAATGCGTGGTGTTGCTGCCCTCATGCGGTGTGATAGCCAGGTGCGGAAACATGCCGGGTTTGATGAGCTGCGATACGCCCGCCTTGTCGGGAGCGATCATCGCGCGGATCTTCGTGGCGTAATTTTTATCGATCAGATGATCGACCGGGTTGGTGACGAAGTCCGGGTCGCCGAGATAACTGTTGCGATCGACATAGGCGTGGCGCATCACCTCGATCTGGTACTGCACCGCCTGCGCCGAACGGAAACCCAGTTCATGCAGCGGATAGCCTTCCAGGATGTTCAGCATCTCGCACAACGTCACCCCGCCCGAGCTCGGCGGCGGCGCCGAGACGATACCATAGCCGCGGTAGCTGCATTCGACCGGCTTGAGCTCGCGCGTGCTGTACTCGTTCAAGTCTGCCTGCGTGATGATGCCCCCGCCTTCCCGGCTGCTCGCGACGATCGCTTTGCCCACCGGCCCTGCATAAAAACCGGCTGCACCATGGTCGCTGATCAGCTCCAGCGTATGCGCGAGGTCTTTCTGCACCAGCTTCTGCCCGGCTTTGTATGGCTCGCCGTGACGCAAAAAGATCGCCGCCGAGGCCGGGTCTAGCCTGAAATCATCGGTCGCGGTCATCAACATATCGATGTCGCCCTGCTCGAGCACAAAACCGTCCCGCGCATACTTGATCGCCGGGGCGATCAGCTTGGCACGCTTCATCGTGCCGTACCCGGCGCGCGCCATCTCCATGCCCGACACCGTGCCCGGCACGCCCACCGCGAGCATTCCGTCCGTGCTCGCGCCCTTGATCACGTTGCCGTCCTTGTCGAGATACATGTCCGGGGTCGCAGCCAGCGGCGCCTTTTCGCGGAAGTCGAAGAAAGTCTTGCGGCCGTCGGCCATCTGTATCGTCATGAAACCGCCGCCGCCGAGATTGCCCGCCGCGGGGTAGACCACCGACAGCGCATATCCCACCGCAACGGCGGCATCCACCGCATTGCCGCCGGTCTTCAGCACATCGACGCCGACCTGCGTCGCCAGGTGCTGCGCCGTCACCACCATCCCGTTCTCGGCGGCAACCGGCGCTTGCGAGGCAGCCTGCGTATCGAGCTGCAAGAGCGTGAGTGCTGCGGCGAACAGGAATTTCCCCATGGCGGCAGAATTCGTGGCGTGTGAAACAAGTCTCATAGTTCAGATCCCGTAAAAAATGCGTGGAAGATGATGTTAATTATTCCTGTATCCAGTTGTTCATTTGTCAGGATATTCGTTGATAATACAGTTATCAATATTTGCAGGTTCAGCTGATCATCGAATCCGTATTATCCATCGAGATTGCGTTGCACACGAACATGTCGCGGGGCGGCCGGCAATTATTCGAAAACCTTATGGCCTGCCCTGCACTTTCGCCACAGCAATGAGTCTCAGCCACATATAACAGTCGAATTCATCATGTTCAAGTTCCTCGAATCCCTCATCCGCGGCACCCGGGCCCATGCAGCGGTAACCCCGCCGGCCGGACTGCTGTCCTTTTACTGGCATTTCATCAGGCAAACTCCCTGGCCTTACGCGGCCATGGTGGTCACCAGTCTGTGTGTCGCGCTGGCGGATATGTGCATACCCGTTTTCGTCGGCAAGCTGGTGGCGCTGATGGCGGCGCCGGACCGTGCCGCGGCATTGGCGGCACAGGCTGTGACCTTGTCCGGCATGATGCTGGTCGTGCTGATCGTGCGCCCGTTCCTGCAGATGGCCGACATTGCGATACGCCACAACGCGCTGATGCCGGGCGCCACCAGCCTGGTGCGCTGGCAAAGCCATTGGCATGTGCTGCGCCAGAGCTGGCCGTTCTTCCAGAAGGACTTTGCGGGCCGCATCGCCAACCGTGTGATGCAGACCGCACAGGCATTGCGCGACAGCGTGATGTCTTCCATTCGCGCGGGTTTGTATCTTTCCACCTACGGCATCCTGACGCTGGTATTGGTCTCGAGATTCGATTGGCGCCTGACGTTGCCGACGCTGCTTTGGCTGATGGCCTATGCGGTATTCCTGAGATTCTTTGTGCCGCGCCTGCGTCAGCTGGCCAAGCAGAGTTCTGATGTGCGCTCGCTGGTGATGGCGCGCGTGGTCGACAGCTATACCAACATCCTCACCGTGAAACTGTTTTCGCGGATGGCCGACGAGGATGCCTACGTGCGCGAGGTCCTGGACGAACATCAGGATGCCATCTCCCGGCACATGCGCATGACCAGCCGTTTCATGTTCACGCTGCAATCATTGAATGCGCTGTTGCTGGTCAGCACCACCGTGATCGGGCTGAGCCTGTGGGCGCGGGGGCTGGTCAGCGCCAGCCAGGTCGCGACCGCATTGCCGCTGGTATGGCAGATCACCAATATGGCTGGCTGGGTTTCCTTTGAAGTGGCGGGGATCTTCGAAAATATCGGCGTGGTGCAGGACGGAATGATAACCATCTCGGTGCCGCATACCCTGGTTGATGAGAAAGACGCCAAGCCGCTCAAGGTGACGCGCGGCGAGATCCGCTTCGACAACGTGAGTTTCGGCTATGGCGCCATACCCGAACCCGGCAAACCGGCACACGATAAACCGGTACTCGACCACATCGACCTGATCGTGCATCCCGGCGAACGCATCGGCCTGGTCGGCCGCTCCGGCGCCGGCAAATCGACGCTGGTCAACCTGCTGTTGCGCTTTTTCGACATCGAGCACGGGCGCATCACCATCGACGGGCAGGATATCCGGCATGTCACGCAGGAAAGCATCCGCACCCAGATCGGCCTGGTCACGCAGGACACTTCGCTGTTGCACCGCTCGATCGCCGACAACATCCGCTATGGCCGGCCGCAGGCGACACAGGCGGAGATCGAAGCGGCGGCGCGCAAGGCGCATGCGCACGAATTCATCCTGGGCCTGCGCGACTGGAATGGCCGCGAGGGCTACGATGCCCATGTGGGCGAGCGCGGCGTCAAACTTTCCGGCGGGCAGCGGCAACGCGTGGCGATCGCCCGGGTGATCCTGAAGAATGCGCCCATCCTGTTGCTCGACGAAGCGACATCGGCACTCGACAGCGAGATCGAGGCCAGCATCCAGCAGCAACTGTTAGGCTTGATGACCGGCAAGACCGTTATCGCCATCGCCCACCGCCTGTCCACCATCGCGCGCATGGACCGGCTGATCGTGATCGACCACGGCAGAATCATTGAACAGGGCACGCACAACGAATTGATACGCCGCAACGGACTTTATGCCGCGTTGTGGCAACATCAGTCCGGCGGTTTCCTTGCGGAGGAATTGCCCGAGTTGCCCGAACCTGTATCGGCATGAACCAGGGTGTTGTACCGGCAGAGTGCGTTTGCTGCGCCGAGCAGGAAATTGTGGAGCAGGACGAGCTTCCTGGTGTAAGCTCGGTTTTGCGATAATCCTGTCTCTTTCGGGATCGCTTTTTTAGACTGCTGCCATGAACGAGGAAAAAACACCGCTTGCGCCTGCCGTCGAGCATCCGCCCAGGCTCCCCTGGAACCAGTTGCTCAAGACGGACGAAGGGCGTGTCTTGTTGCTTGGTATTGCCACCGCATTCGCCGGTCTCATCGTCATGGGGCTGGTCGCAACCTGGTCGTTGCAAACCTCGCGCATGATCGGCGCCATGAGCTTCACCAACATCATCTTTGGCCGGGCCGTTTCCATGTCCATAGGCTATGCCGCCGGCTACAATAACGACCTCGTGATACCGGTGAACATGTGGGTGGAGACCGTGCTGGTATTGCTGTTCTATCCCGTGTTCGTATTCAGCATGCGCAAGCTGGTGGTGTTTCCACGGCTGAAGCGCATACTTGATTACACGCATGAAGCCGCCGTGCACCACCATGACAAGGTGCGCCGCTACGGCATCATCGGGCTTTTTGCCTTCGTCAGTTTCCCGTTCTGGATGACCGGGCCGGTGGTAGGTTGCGCCATCGGTTACCTGCTTGATTTCCCCATCTGGCTGACGCTGTCGGTCGTGCTCGTCAGCACCTACGTCGCCATTGTTGCCTGGGCTTATCTGCTGTTCGAACTCTATACCCGCACCGTCGCCTTCGCTCCCTGGGCACCTGTACTGATCATCGGCCTTATCGTCTTGATGGTCGTCGCCGGCTACCTGCTGAGCCGACGCGGGAAAAACCGCAGGTCAAAGAGTCGAAACGATATTAGATCAACCGGGCGATCCTGAAATGCCGGGGCTGTTTTGCATGTTGACCGCGGGACGGCAAAGGTGCATTGTGCAACAAGTATTTTGTGATTTATAAATGAACATACCGACAGGTCTTTTGAATCACAGTCACGCGGCAATCAACATCCAAAGGAGAACATCATGGCGATAATCAAAAAGGTAGGGGCAGGCGTAAAAAATGCCGAACGTAAAATAGGGAAGGCAGCCAGAAGCGTGGCCGCGACCGAGAAGAAGGTAGCAAAGAGTGCCAAGAAAGCCGCCTCGACTGCGAAGAAAAAAATAGGGGTGGCCGCCAAACGGGTGGTCTCTGCTGAAAGGAATGCAGTAAAGTCCGTCAAAAAAACCGTCTCTACTGCGAAGAAAAAAGTAGGGGTGGCTGCCAAACGAGTGGCTACGACCGAGAAGAAAATAGTAAAGACTGCCAAAAAAACCGCCTCGACTGCGAAGAAAAAAGTGGCGGTGGCCGCCAAACGAGTGACCGCTACTGCGAAGAATGTAAAAAAGACCGCCCAAAGAATGGCATCGACTGCGAGGCAACAAGTAGCGTCCAAGCTCTAGACAGCCTGACGGATCATCGGCGGCAGACTGGCGGAAACCTTCGCGTCATGCGCGACCGTGACACAGGCGAACACGGGTAATATACGGAGATGGAAAATCCCGCGATGACCGGCAAAAAATCCGCCAGCGATCCGGGCCGCCGCCTCAAGGTCGGCCTCGCACTGGGCAGCGGCTCGGCGCGCGGCCTGTCACACCTCGGCGTGATCCGTGCCATCCAGGAAGCCGGCATCGAGGTGGAATTCATCGCCGGCACGAGCATTGGGGCGTTGATCGGGGCGATCCATGCCGCAGGCAAACTGAGCGAGCTGGAAGCCACCTTCCTGGGATTCGACTGGAAAAAGACCGCTTCCTTCTTCGATGTCGTGCTGCCCAAGTCCGGATTGATCGACGGCGAAAAGGTCAGCGAACTGGTGCGCGCGCATGTGCATGCCGATGTGATCGAAATGCTGAAGATACCCTTTGCGGCTATGGCGACGGACATCGTCAGCGGCGAGGAGGTAACCATCCGCAGCGGCGATGTGATCGAGGCGGTGCGCGCCAGCATTTCGGTGCCCGGCATCTTCACGCCGGTGCGCAGCAACGGGCGCATCCTGGTGGATGGCGGCATCACCAACCCGGTGCCGGTGAGCACGGTCCGCGCGATGGGTGCCGACATCGTGATCGCGGTCGATCTCAATCACGAGATCGTTGCCGGCAAGAACCTGAAACCGCTGGGCAGCAGCATGAAATCCGCCGCCAAAAAAACAGATACGTACGAGATGTTCTCGCGCTGGGTGGGCGATTACCGCATCTCGATGCAGGACCTCAGGCAGAAACTGCTCGCCTGGGATAACCCGGCCTCGGCACAATTCAGGAAATGGGCCTCCACCGAGGAACAGTTGCCAAACATCTTCGAAGTGCTGCTGGCCTCGATCAACATCATGGAGACCCGCATCACCCGCACCCGCCTGCTGCTCGACAAACCGGATGTGGTCATCCAGCCGCCGCTGGGCCACATACGTTTCCTGGAATTCGACCGCGCCGAGGAGATCATCGCCATCGGCTACGAACACACGCAGCGGCAACTGGCCTCGCTGCCGCAGAGCGAGTTCAGCGGCGGCAACTTCCTCGCGGTTCAGGGGTAGCGATCATGGCAAAGTGGCTCATCATCATCGGCATCCTGTTCATTCTGGTTGGAGTGGTCTGGCCCTGGCTGTCCCGGCTGGGCCTGGGTCATCTGCCGGGAGATATCCACATCGAGCGAAAAGGATTCAGCTTCTATTTTCCGCTCACGACCAGCATCATCATTTCCGTGGTGCTGTCGATACTTTTCTGGATATTCAGGAAATGAATGAGTAGTCTCAATTTCCAGATGTATCGTTTGGTTGTAAGAAATTTATGTGCAGTCATTGTGATCCTGTCGCTTGGCGCAACTCAATCCTTTGCGACGGAATCGGCGCTCGAACTCAAAGAAATATATATGCAGAAAGTGGATCGCAAGCTTGATGTGCCGCAGGAAGAGCAACTTTTTTATGCTGATCAACTTATTCATGAATTGCACCAGGCGGGACTGGACAAGCTGCCTCCGCAATATGTGGTGCTGGTTGACCGCAACCCGAAGGTACAGGCAATCTTATTGTTCTGGATATCAAATGCCGGCATTGCCGAATTTATTGGCGCATCACCGGTATCGACCGGACGCAGAGGCGGGTTCATGTATTACGAAACACCGACCGGTGTGTTCGACCACTCCGTTGCAAACCCCGATTTTCGTGCCGAGGGCACGGAGAATACATTGGGCATCCTCGGTTATGGCATCAAGGGCATGCGCGTGTATGACTTCGGCTGGGTGCGTACCCGCAGAATGTGGAAGCCCGGCGAAGGAAGAATGCGGCTACAGATGCACTCCACTGATCCGCGCTACCTCGAACCACGGTTGGGAATCTCGCAATCAATGGGTTGCATCCGTATTCCCGCCACGCTGAACGCACTGATAGACCATTACGGCATACTCGATGCGGATTATGAACGTGCCAGAGCCAGCAGCCGGTATTATTTGGACACTGAGTCCCGGTCGCGAACCCACGCCGTGGTCTGGAAGATATCTGGTAATCATAGACTCCAATCGCCCCACCCGGCCGGAGTGGTCGCCCAAACCAGACACGAAAATACGCTTGCCCGAAGTCAAACCGGACGTCACACAAACGCCTGATCAGCGCTGATCTCACACAAGTCAGGTAAAAACGGAACTTGGCGATCGCCAGCTTTCGGGCAGCCTGTCGGAACATCGGCGGCAAGCTCGTCGTCTTTTTCTACAGGGAGTATCCCGTTCACGGATTTGTCCTGGCTGCCATGCTCCGGCTAGACGGTGTGCACGGGTTTATACTTAGCACTGATGCTATAGCACTGATGCCGAACCTTTCAATACCATGAATGTCCGACTGCTCGCACCAGCACTACAATAACCAGACGAAAAATGAAGGTATCTTGATTCATGTCCGATAACGCCTTGCCATCACGGCATAAATTCCAACTGCCGGTAACAAGACTGCTGGTCATATTGACTGTAACGGCATTCCTTGAAGAACTGCTGGTGTTGTTTTTCCTGGGTATGTTACCGCCCATGCCGACAATTGCAGTGTACCTGCTGGATTCAATTTTGCTTACCGCGCTGCTGTTCCCGATATTCTACTTCCTGGTTATTCGCCCGATGTCGCATAACATCGCCGAGCTCAGGAAGGCAGAGGAAAATCTGCTTACGCTCTCGGCCGCTTTTGAGAGCAAGGAACCGATCCTGATCACCGATGCACAAGCCAACATCCTCCGCGCCAACAAGATGTTTCTGAAGATCAGCGGCTATAGCCTGGAGGAATTGATCGGGAAAAATCCCCGTATCTTCAAGACAGGCCGGTATGGCAAGGATTATTACCAGAAAATGTGGGATGAGTTGTTGCGCAAAGGCTCCTGGGCCGGGGATACGCGCATCATGGACAAGCATGGCAACGACTTTGAAATGGAGATGGTGATCACCGCCGTAAAAAATGAACAGCGTGAAACCACGCATTACGTAGCCATTTACATGTTGTGATCAGACCGGTTTACGCATTATGGCGGCGCAAGCGGAGCCTGACCGGTTAACAAAAGGTTACAAATCGATGGGCAGAGATTATCGGGAGCGGATTATACTTTTTGCCGCATTTTGCCCGACGCATGGAATGGCAAATGGTCGAACGCATCACGGCCTGCAAATGGCTTTGGTCTGAAAATATCTTTGGAAAGGAGCGCATCATGTTGTTTTCAAAAAGCTGTCTGGCGTCACGATTGTTTCCGGTGCTACTCGCCTCTCTCGGTGTGGCATGGGCAGCGAACAGTCAAGCAGCGACCAAATCGGATGACTTGCAATCCATATACAAAAATGCGGTTGCCAGTCCGAACAGAACCGATGATGACAGGGGAGCGGATGCAAAGCGCAAGCCGCTGGAGTTCCTGCAATTCAGCAAGGTTCGTCCCGGAATGCGGGTACTGGATATTGCGGCGGGCGGGGGATACACCACGGAATTGCTTGCGCTGGTCGTCGGAAATAACGGGACCGTTTGGGCGCAGGAACCCGAATTGCAGCCGGCGCTGCTGAAGCGGGTGACCAGCAGTTCCCAGACCAATATCGATCCGGTGATAATGCCTTACGATGACCCGGTGCCCAATGCGGCAACCAATCTGGATCTGATCACCATCATCATGAATTACCACGATATCGCCTACATGCCGATTGACCGCGCACAGATGAACAAGAAGCTGTTCGATGCGCTGAAACCGGGCGGGTATCTCGTCGTGCTGGATCACTCTGCCAAGGCCGGCAGCGGCATATCGGATGCCAAGACCCTCCATCGTATAGAAGAGAAGGTCGTGGTGGACGAACTTCAGAAAGCCGGTTTCACGCTGGATCAGGAAGGGGATTTCCTGAGAAATCCGGCCGACCCTCGCGACCAGCCTTTCTTTAAGATGCAGATACCGACAGACAAATTCGCGCTGCGCTTCGTCAAGCTCAAGTCCCGATAGCCTGCTGAAATCAGAGACCGGCGGACCGCCCGCCTTCACCTCCACGCCGGTGTGATATTGCAAATGCAGAAAAAATAATACGAGCCTGTCCCGCTCAATTCCAGTAAAGTGGCATCTGCAAGACACACCGGTCTCTAACCATGGACACAAAAGAGTTAAGCAAGGAACAACGCATCCTGCGCCAGATGCGCAAGACCCTGGGCAACGTCGTCAAGGACGTCACGCCGTTCGGCGGACGCACCAACCCGCTGTCGGCCAGCACCATACAGGACATCAAGGATTGTTTTGGTTTGATATCGGAGCGCGAAAGGGAATTGGCCGAAGCGCTCGGCTTCGATCAATCCAAGCCCTATTACGCGGACGGCGAGCAGCCGAACGCGAAAGTGATCAGCATCGTCAAGCCGGCAAAAGAATAAAACAAGGATAGATCGCAATCATTCATCCACACGGGAGAGAAACATGAATTTTCGCAACATTCTTTTGCTGACAGGACTGGCAGTCTTCATGGCCGGTTGCGTCGTTCACCCGCGCCCGTATCCACCTGTCTACTACGATCCACAATACGATGATGGCTACTACGATTACCGCGAACACCCCGTCCTACGAGGGGTACTACTATGCGCGCATCATCTTCATCAGCAATGTTCCCTACTATGTGGACGATGACCGCTACATCCGCCCGATCCCGCCGCGCCTGCACGACCACTTCCGCAGGTATCCGTACAACACCCTCGGCCGCGCCCCGGTTTTCAGCCCCGACAGGGAGGTGCGTGATGGCTACCCCGTGTCGAGCATCATCTATCTCGATGGCGTCCCCTACCATGTAGGGAACGATCGCAACGCGCAGCCCTTGCCCGAGCGTCTGCAACCGCGCTTCAGATACACACCGAATCAGGGAAACGCCCCGGCGCATGACAACCGTCGCCAGCAATTCGAACCGCGCGATGATCTCCGGAAAAATGAACCGCCTGCATTTGGCCAGGATCGCCGCCAGGATCGGGGCCAAGACTTGGACAGTGACCGGCATCGCGACGAACTCGGCCCTATTGGCCCGGATCACGAGCGCCCGGATCGCGGGCACGTTGAACAGCCGCCAATTGAACGCGGGCCACGCGAAGGCGGGAGGGACGCATCTGTCGATTCCAAAGGCAGGTTGATCCTTTCCCCCGAACCGGGTAGTCAACAGTTGCGTCAAGACCGGCCAAATGCCGGCGCATCGCCCACTGGCACCACGAAAGATACAGGCCGCGACCGCAATGGCAACCGCCCACAGGCTGTTGACGACTCTGCCAAAAAGAAGGCAGACAAGAAAGAGGCAGACAAGAACAAATCACGCGATGGCAAGAAGGACAAAAAAGGCGACAGCACCCAGGCCGATGACGGCAGCAAGAATGACAATAGTAAAAAATCGCGCGATAGCAGGGATGGCGATCCGGGCAGTAATGATCGCGGCAACAGCAATAGGCGCGACTGAGGCTTAAACCCTCAGCTTCACATCCACGCGATGTATCAGGCGATTGGCGAGCACCCTGCGCAAGCGATCAGCATCGTCAATCCGCCCAAAGAGTAGTTCAAAGCCGGGAGTGAAGCGCGCGCTCCGGATCACGTTAAAGGAAAAATAATTCGAGTCCGGCCCCTTTGACGATAAGATGGGACCCATTCCAAAGGGGGAACCCATGAGCCGTAACCCGCCTGCCGCCAGCAAGCTCAATCCGGACTTGAGCGCGTTCGATGTCGAAAGCATCCGCACCGATTTCCCCATCCTGCAGCGCAAGGTGCATGGCAAGCCGCTGGTCTGGCTCGACAACGCCGCGACCTCGCAAAAGCCGAGGGCCGTGATCGACCGAGTGGTGCGCTACTACGAGCACGAGAATTCCAACACCCATCGCGGCACCCATACGCTGGCGGAGGAAGCAGCCGACGCCTATGAGGGCGCGCGCGCCAAGGTCGGCGCCTTCCTCAATGCTTCCTCCCCGCAGGAGATCGTATTCGTGCGCGGCACCACCGAAGGCATCAACCTGGTCGCCGCGCTCTGCACCGAAAACCTGTTGCGGTCGGGCGACGAGATCGTGCTGACCCAGGCCGAACACCACTCCAACATCATCCCCTGGCAATTCGCCGCCAAAAAGACCGGCGCCGTCATCCGTGTCGCGCCCGTGGACGACAACGGCGAGATCATCCTCGAAGAATACGAGCGCCTGCTCGGGCCGCGCACCCGCATCGTCTCCATCACCCATATCTCCAACGTGCTCGGCACCGTCATGCCCATCCGCGAGATGACCGCGATGGCCAAGCGCCATGGTGCCACCGTCGTGATCGACGGCGCGCAGGGCGTTCCGCATCGCCGCGTGGATGTGCAGGCGATCGGCTGCGACTTCTACGCCTTCTCCGGGCACAAGCTGTTCGGCCCCACCGGCATCGGCGCGGTCTATGGCCGCAGCGAGAGGTGGGAACAGATGCCGCCGTGGCAGGGCGGCGGTCACATGATCCGGCATGTCACGTTCGAACAAAGCACCTTCGCCGCGCCGCCCGCGAGATTCGAGGCCGGCACACCTTCGGTCGCACAGGCCGTCGGGCTCGGCACTGCCATCGATTACCTGAACGGCATCGGCCTCGATGCAATAGAGCGCTACGAAACCGCGCTGCTCGCTTACGTGCTGGACGGCATGCGCAGCGTCAACGGCTTGCGCGTGATCGGCATGCCCCGTGACCGGGGCGGTGTCATCTCACTCGTGATCGATGGCATCCCCGACCTGCAGGTCACCAAAATGCTGGATGCGGAAGGGATCGCGGTGCGCACCGGGCACCATTGCGCACAACCGCTTGTCGCGCGCTTCGGGCTGGAATCCACCGTCAGGCCATCGTTCGCGTTCTACAACACCAAGGCCGAGGCGGACATGCTGGTCGAAGCGCTGCGCGCGATCAGCCTGCGGCGGTCGAAGCAATAGCCTTTTGCGATGGCATACAATCGGCGCGAGACGGATACACGGATATTAAGGAGGAATCTTTCATGGCCGTAGAAGCACACTATTCTGCGCGCGACATTGAGACGCGAATCCTGGCGGCGCTGCGCGCGGCCGGACTGGATCCCGAACGGCGCCTGACGCCTGAAGAATTGGGGCCGCTTGACCACTTCCACACCGGCGGATTCAAGGCCTCGCGCGAATTGCAGGAGCTCGCGCAGATCCGCGCCGAAGATCGGGTGCTCGATATCGGCGCCGGGCTGGCCGGTGCCGCGCGTATGCTCGCGCACTCGCCCGGCTGCCGCGTCGACTGCATCGAATTGACGTCCGATTATTGCGCCGGCGCGGAACTGCTGAACCGGCTCACCGGACTGGATGAACGCATCGCAGTGCACCAGGGCAGCGCGCTCGACTTGCCCTTCCCCGACAACTCCTTCGATGCCGCGTGGATGCAGAATGTCGGCATGAACATCGCGGACAAACGCACGCTCTACACCGAGATCTGCCGCGTGCTCAAGCCGGGCGGCCGCTTCGCCTTCCAGGAGATGTCCGCCGGGGAAGAACCCACGATCTACTTTCCGTTGCCGTGGGCCACCGATGCTGCCGACAACTTCCTTGTTTCCGCCGAAGAGATGCACGCGCTGCTCGGCGAAAGCGGATTCGTCGCCGAGACCTTCGAGGACGCCAGCGACATGATCTTGAACAGTCCCTCTCCTGTTAGTGCGGCTCCCGTGAGTACGGCACCCATCGCCGCCCCGCAGTCACAACTGGGCCTGTCGGTGTTCGTCGACAACCTCTCGGAAAAGGCCGGCAACGCGCGGCGCAGTCTTCAGGAAGGACGCATCCGGTTTATCAGGGGCGTGTTCCGGGCGAAATAATCAGCCGCGGAATATGCATCGACCAATAATCAGGGACCACCATGAACAAGCAACCCATTAATAATCAACCACGCAATGAACAAAACACCCTCGTCGCCGTGGTGGCAGCACAAACTCCGCCACGCACAAGACCCTCGATCTATCCCGAGCCTTTCGCCTCGCGTATGGCGGGGCGGGTAAAACATCCACTCGGCGACCTATTCGGCCTGACCAACTTCGGGGTGAATCTTGTGCGGCTGATGCCCGGCGCAGGCTCGGCCTTGCGGCACGCCCATTCCAGGCAGGACGAATTCGTCTACATAGTGCAAGGCCATGCGGTGCTCGTCACCGATGCCGGCGAAACGCAACTCTCCGCCGGCATGTGCGCGGGATTCAAGTCCGACACCGGCAACGCTCACCAGTTGCTGAACCGCTCCAGCGAAGAAGTCATCTACCTCGAGGTCGGCGACCGCAGTGCGGGTGATACCGTAGTCTATCCCGATGACGACTTGCAGGCTGCTTTGGTCGACGGCAAATGGCAATTCGCACACAAAGACGGTACTCAATACTGAAACTCATGCCATGACTGATGTAACAGGAATCGACCATATCTACATCGCGGTTTCCGATCTGTCGCGCTCGGAAAAATTCTATGACACGGTGTTGCTGGACATACTGGGTTTTCGCAAGAACAAATTCACGCTGGGCGGCGAGCCGCATATCCAATACTACAATCGCCACTTCGGCTATGTGCTACGCCCATCGAGTGCGAAAGTCGTGCCCGAACCCCGCCCGCCCGGACTGCACCACCTCTGCCTGCGTGTCGACACACCGGCGGACGTCGCAACAGTCGCCGCACATCTTCGTATGGCGGGCATCAGCGTCTAGCGAAGCAAAACTCTATCCCATCTACGCCCCGGACTATTGGGCAACCTACTTCACCGACCCCGATGGCATCCGCCTGGAAGTCACCAATTACCGGCAAGAGCGGCGCGAGCGCCATGACCATT
>CAWDWW010000013.1:0-179974 GCA_963806115.1 uncultured beta proteobacterium | reverse complement strand
ATGATGGTGATGGAGGAAGGCAAGTGGAAACTCTCGCAGGATCGGTGGAGCATGGCCCAGGAATAGTGCGCCAGGCTCTCTTGCGCAATACCCAATGAGCGGCAAATCGGTGCATAGACTGTGGCAAATTTGAAGGCAATGCTATCGCGGCGATCGCTGTTTCTGGCGGCACGGGGATTGCTGCTGGCGAGCGTTCTCCATTCCGGCGCCCTCGGGCTTCTTTCCGGCCGGCGCGGATGGCATGTCGGGAATCAAGTTGCTTGGCGAGGACATTTTGGGCGGCGGGGGCGGCGCCTCCGGGCGGTGGGTAATCGGCAAGGTGATCTTTTGGAACAACGCGGCCCCCGGCACCGACGCCGCGCTGGGCTTCTGGCACGTGGCACTACTTACGCTGGCGTTCTTTGCAAACATCAGCTTTTTTATTGGCTTGCTCCTGCTCAATTGTCAGCGGGTCTCGCCGGCGTCCAAGATCTTCCTGATCGCCGCCGTCGGGGTGAGCGCAAGCACAGGGCTGTTCTTCTTCCCGATTTCGCGCGCTTGCCCGCTTACTGGTCTCGTGGCTCACCTGCGTTTGTCTTGCTGGCGGGGGCCTTCATTTGCTTACGAAGGCGGTGGCACGTCACGGCCCACCTCATCTGTGAGACCGGCAGGCACGGGCGATGTGCCGATCGTCGTCTGGATGTGGCTGGGCTTCATCGCATTCTGGCTGGCAATCACCTACATCGGCGCATCGCGCTCCGCCGCAACGCTCTTGGCTGGAACAAAGAGCGATACCCCTGTTGCCCTGGCACTCGCCAGCTACCTCAGCCGATCAGACCCATCTGATCGCGCCGGACCAGGCCATGAAGTTGAGCGCAGAGCTGGAAAAATTCGAGGGGACCAGCTCAAATCAGATTGCGGTGGCGATATACCCTCGCGCCCCGCTCGGGGGGGTCGAGGACTTCACCATTCGCACGGCAGAGCGCTCGCGCCTCGGCCGCAAGGGGCTCGATAACGGCGCCATCCTCTTCGTGTTCATGCAAGAGCGCAGCGCGCGCCTGGAGGTCGGCTACGGGCTCGAAGGTGTGCTGACAGGACCTCACCTCTCGCCGCATCCTCGAAGAAGGACTGAAGCCGGCCTTCGCGCGCGGTGAATACGTTGCAGGACTCAACGCCGCCTTGACCGCCATTTTCGAGACCGTGCTGGCCCTGGGTGTAGCCCGGTGGGTTGCTTCGGGTGTCGGAAGTGAACTCGATGTTGTCACCATTTGCTGTCACGAAGCGCACGACCGGCGCTCTGGCGATGTCGCGACCCTCAGGCAGCAGCGCGACAACGGTCCCCTGGGCGGTACTGGACTGAGCCAGATAGTGACGTGTACTCTGCACCCAGTACAGTGCCACTGCCAGCATGGCAATGCCAATTGCAGCAATGATGTACTTGCCGGTATCAATGTTCATAGTGCTTCCTGGCTTTTACACTTGGACATCAAGGTTGCTCCAAATTCTCCTCGTCGCCCCCACTCGGGATGGTGCCGTGGCAGGACTGTATCGCTTGTGTGCCCGGGAACCGCCCAGGCGGTCAATCCGCGCTGCTGCAACACCGGCGGAACTTGCCAAATTAGGGTGGACTGCGCTTGACCCCCGGCTAAAATGGCCCCACGGGGCATTGAGGTTCGTCCCCAGTGACCGAAACCCTGCGAAGCGGTTGCAGCAGGTTCGGAAAATTCCCAATGAAGGACACACATGCCCGAGCAGAGTTTGACGGAAAGCTCGGATTCCCCGCCTGCAAGCGAGTGCGACGTCCTGGTGATCGGCGGCGGCCCGGCGGGCGCCACCATAGGAGCGCTGCTGGCGGAGCGGGGCCACGACGTGGCGATCCTCGAAAAGGACCATCATCCGCGCTTCCACATCGGCGAGTCACTGCTGCCGGCGAATCTGCCGCTGTTCGAGCGGCTCGGGCGTGACCGAGGCGAAATGGAGAACATCGGCATGCAGAAGTGGGGCGCCGAATTTGTCTCGCCCTGGCACGCCACCCAGCGAGACCTTCGAATTCGCCGACGCCTGGGACAAGTCGATGCCGTTCGCCTATCAAGTCCGGCGCTCGGAGTTCGACGAAATCCTGATTCGCAACGCCGGCCGCAAGGGCGCGAATGTCATCGAGGGCTGCCGGGTGCGACGTCGATTTCCTGCCGGACGTGGTGGCGCGCGCATTCATGCCGAGCATGAAGACGGCCGCACCGAGGCTGGCAGGCGCGGTTCGTCGTCGACGCCTCCGGCCGCGACACGTTGCTCGGCAAGCCGCTTCAAGGTCAAGCGCCGCAATTCCAGGCACAACAGCGCGGCGATGTACGGCCACTTTTCCGGCGCGCGCCGCCATCCGGGCAAGGACGCGGGCAACATCACCGTGTTCTGGTTCGATCACGGCTGGTTCTGGTTCATTCCGCTGGTCGACGGCGCCACCAGCGTCGGCGCGGTGGGCTGGCCGGCCTATATGAAGACGCGCGGCAAGCGGAGCGTCGAGCAATTCTTCTCGCGACACCATCGCGCTGTGTCCGTCGCTGGCCGAGCGGCTCGAGGATGCAACGCTGGTTTCGGAGGTCGAAGCGACCGGCAACTTTTCCTACGAGTGCACGCGCTCGCACGGCTCCAACTATCTGTTGCTGGGGGACGCCTATGCATTCATCGATCCGATCTTTTCGTCCGGGGTGATGCTCGCGATGAACAGCGCCTTCGTCGGCGCCGACACGGTCGATATCTGCCTCTCCAGGCCCGCCGGAGTCGGCGGCGGCGCTGGCCCGTTTCGACAAGGTGATGAAACACGGACCCAAGGAATTTTCCTGGTTCATCTATCGCGTGACCAACCCGGCAATGCGCGATCTGTTCATGGCGCCCTCCAATGTGCTGCGCGTGAAAGAAGCGCTGCTGTCGATGCTGGCCGGCGACATCTTCGGCAAGACCCCGATCCGGCGGTCATTGCTGGCCTTCAAGGTGATCTACTACATCGGATCGGCCTTGAACTGGCGGCGCTCGTTGAATGCCATGCGCCTGCGCAAAGCGAATATTCGCGAGGTCGAGGCGGGCACATCTTGAGAGACCCGATCAGCAATGACTTCGGTGAAAGCACAACCCATGGTGTGCGGGAAGAGCATCTCGATTCGAATGTCAGGCGCCCGGCGCTGCACGAAACCTTCCGGCTGTACCTGGGCTACCTGCTACTGGCCCTGATTTGCCTGGCCGTCTCGCTGCTGGCCTTTCCAATGCGCGCCGTGCTGCCGCGTGCGATGAGCAAGCGGCTCGGCCGCAAACTCATCGCGGTCTCGACCCGGACTTACCTGCGGCTGCTGGTCCTGATGGGGGCCTGCCGCTTCGACCTGGCAGACCTCGATGCCTTGCGGGAAGCCCCGCCCATGATCATCGCGCCGAACCATCCCTGCCTGCTCGACGCCGTGATGATCCTGTCGGCGCTTCCCGGCGCGACCTGCATCATGAAGGCGGACATCGTCAACAGCCTCTTCTTCGGTGCGGCGGCCCGGGTCGCGGGGTACATCCGCAACACGCCGCTGCGCACGATGGTGCAGTCGGCCATGGCGGACTTGCGCCAGGGCAGTCATGTGCTGCTGTTTCCGGAAGGCACGCGCACCATCCGCTTTCCCGTGGGTTCGCTGCAGGGAACGACCGGTCTGATCGCCAAGCACGCCGGCGTGCCGGTGCAGACGGTGTTCATAGAAACCGACTCGGGTTTCCTGGGCAAGGGCTGGTCTTTGCTGTGGACGCCACACATGCCCATCACGTACCGGGTACGGCTGGGCAAGCGCTTCGACCCGCCCACCCACACGGCGCAATTTGTCGGCGAACTCGAGCAATACTTCCAGTCGGAGCTGGCGCATGCGCGGCTGCCCGCCTTCCCGTTTCCCGGCCGGCGGCCTGATACCCGTCTTCACGCGAGCGCAATGAACCGCATTTCGTCCAACGCATCCACCACGCACCTGGTCCTGATTCCCAGCTACAACCCCGGTCCCAAGGTGCGCGAGACGGTGCTCGCGGCGCGGGCGCAATGGACGCCGGTCTGGGTCGTCGTCGACGGCAGCACCGATGGCAGCGGCGAGGCGCTGCAGGCGATGGCGGCGCGCGATGATGGCTTGCGCGTGGTCGTGTTGCCCCGCAACGTCGGCAAGGGTGCCGCGGTGCTGCACGGGCTGGAGCTTGCCGCGGCGCAAGGCTTCACGCATGTCCTGACCATGGATTCGGACGGCCAGCACCCGGCCGATCTGATTCCCGCCTTCATGGCCGCGTCCGCCGCCCAGCCCGCCGCCATGGTGCTGGGCGTGCCGGTGTTCGCGGCCGACGCGCCGCGGCTGCGTGTGAACGGGCGCAAGGTGTCGAACGGCTGGGCCGATCTGGAAACCCTTTGGATGGGCATAGGCGATTCGCTGTTCGGGTTTCGCGTCTACCCGATCGAGCCGCTGCGCCGGATCATGCAGCGGCCAGCGGTGGATGCGCCGTTTCGACTTCGACCCCGAGGCGGTGGTGCGCATGTGCTGGAGCGGCGTGAAGCCGGTCAACCTGCCGGCGACCGTCAAGTACTTCCGGCCCGAAGAAGGCGGGGTCTCGCACTTCAACTACCTGCGCGACAACCTCCTGCTGACGTGGATGCACTCCCGGCTGTTCTTCGGTTTTCTGCTGCGCTTGCCGGTCCTGCTGATGCGGCGGGCGAAGGGCTGAACAAGTCTCGCCACTCGACGCCGCGCTCAGCTTGAACGCGAAACCGTGACACGCTGTTGGACTACGGTCCGGACCAACGTTGGCCGAGTGCCGCGTGTCGATACCACGCCATGAGGGCGCGATGGTTGACATCATCGGCGGCGGGAGACCAGGGCGCGAAATCCTCTTCCCGGAAGGGAATGTAGGGGCCCCGCTTGACCTCGAAGATCACACCACCCGCATCGAGTGACAGCACCGCGTGCCAGCACGCTGCCGGCGCCTCGATGACGGAGACCCCTTCGCCCAGCACGGCCCGGTCGATGACTGTGCCGGCGTCGTCAAAATTGAGCACGACAAAGCGGCCGCGCAGGGATGTCAGCAACTCCCACGACTGAAGATGGCGATGAGGACGGATATAGGTATCCGGCTCCATCGCAATCGCCAGGCGCTGAACGGGGTCCGACAAATCGGCATGAATGTTGTGATTCATGCGTTTGCGCGGAGAATGCTGCGCCTCAGTGCTGAGATGCGAGAGTCGGTCGAAGCTGAGTTGATTCATACTTGATATTCTGACTCCGCGTCAGGCGATGGAGCAATCGGGGTCGGATCGAATTCAAGATCGGTAGCAATCGGGGTCGGATCGAATTCAGGACAGTGATCTGATCGGAGACCGCGGTCTCCAACGAAATTCGCTCTGACCCCGATTGCGGACTCGAAGCACCCCGCGTCGCGTCAGGCGATGCCCGGCAGGGGCTCATGCTGTGACGGTCCGCGCTGCGCGCGGACTTCGCTGCGCTGCTTGGCCCGGAGGTCGCGCCGCGGAACTCACTGCGCTCGCTGGGGCGCGCTCCGTTCGGACAACCGCGGCGAGTCAGATCACGAAGCGCGCTACGGCGCGCCGGCCCCCGGGCCAAGCATCGCAGCCGCCCCAGAAATCGCCCCCGCCGGGCACCGCCCGCCGCGACAACCAACGGTGACGGCACGTCGGACGTCGCTCGCCCACACCGTTCTGCAAAGGCGCGGGCGGGCGGGCTGTGGCGCGCATGAAGACAGGGCGCCTGCGATGACCCGGCTTGCGCCCGCCCTTGCGCCTTCGTCCTCATGCTCGTCGCAGTTGTCCGAGCGGAGCCCTTTGGCGCAGCGAGTTCTGCGACGCGGGCGCAAGGCGGGACAGCGCAGGTTCAGTCGGCGCCCGTGGCGCCGACCGCCCTGTCAGCGCGTCGCAGCCCGGCCGACCGCGACTTTGCCGCCAAGGAAGCTATTTGCGTGCGCGCCCGGAAAGCGCGCCGCAGCCCGGCCGACCGTGACTTTGCCGCCAAGTTCCAGGCGCGAAAGCTCAGGCAGCAGGTCATTCACGAACAGGGGCTTTCACCCCGTGGTATTCCGAAAAGATGCCCAGTTCCAGATGCCGCTCGACCTGCGTGAGCCCGGCCGCACTCAGGGTGGCCATGACCTGTTCCGGGCGGGCGCAGGCCTCGATGGTGTCCCAGTAGTAGCGCCACATCGTGGTGGTCTTCTGCCGGCTTGAAACGATGCGCGTCAGCAGCGGGATCACCCCGCGCATGTAAGTCTTGAGCAGCCACCGGCCCAGAGGGCTTTCCGCCTGGGTGATTTCGAGGATGCAGAGGCGCCCACCGGGCTTGAGCACCCGCTCGAACTCCGCGAACGCCACCGTGAGATCGCTGATGTGGCGCAGCGCATAGCCCATGCTCAGGAAATCGAAATGATTGTCCGGGAAGGGCAGGGATTCGGCCCGGCCCTCCACCATCGCCATGGCCGGGGGCAGTTTGCCGGCCGCCATCATGCCGGGGCTGGGGTCGACGCCGGTGACCAGGGCGGGGTCGCCGACGAGCGCACAGGCCTGCACGGCAACGAGGCCGGTTCCCACGCCCACATCGAGCACCTTCATGCCGCGCTGCAGGCCGGCGCGAACCAGCGCGTCGCGCCGGTAGCGCGAACCGGTTCCCCAGGCCAGCATCGCCTCGATCCGGTCGTAGTCCGGCGCCGTGTCGTCGAAGATCTTGCGCAGATAGGCCTGTCGATCCTGCTCGGTCTGGTAGTAATCGGTCAGCGGCCGGTGCGGTGCGTGCACCACGGGAGCGGGTTCCTCGGTCGTCATGGATTCCTTCATGCCATTGCGCCATTGATCGAAATGATCTGGCCGCTGATATAGGCTGCGCGTTCCGATGCCAGGAAGCCCACCAGGTCCGCCACTTCCTCGGCTTTGCCAGCGCGCTTCATCGGCACCATGCGCGCGATCTCTTCGGCGCTGAAGCTGCTTTCGCTCATGCCGGTGGCGATGATGCCGGGCGCCACGGCATTGACGGTGATGCCGCGGCTGGCCACTTCGAGGGCCAGGGACTTGGTGGCCGCGTGCAATGCGCCCTTGGCCGCCGAATAGTTGACCTGTCCCCGGTTGCCCATCACGGCGGCCACCGAGGTGATGTTGACGATGCGCCCCCAGCGGGTGCGGATCATCGGCAGCGTCAGCGGCTGGGTGACGTTGAAAAAGCCGTTGAGCGACACGTCCAGCACCCGCCGCCATTGGGCTGGCTGCATGCCGGGAAATACCGCGTCGTCGTGGATGCCGGCGTTGTTCGACCAGCACCTGGATGGCGCCCTGGCCTCGAGCAAGGCCTGCAGCGCGCCGGCCGTGGCGGCCGCGTCGGTCACATCGAAGGCCACCGCCTGCGCCTGGCCGCCTTCGGCCACGATGCGCTGCGCCAGGGCCTGTGCGGCGGCCAGGTTGCTGTTGGCATGGATGATGACGTTCAAGCCGTCGGCGGCCAGGCGGGCGCAGATGGCGCTGCCGAGGCCGCCGCTGCCGCCGGTAACGAGTGCGCGCTTGCGGGGGATGGTCATGGGAATGTCCTTCCTGGGCCGGTTGGCTCAGTCTGGCGCGCGGCCGGCGCGCGGGGCGGCTGACAGGCCTGCCGCGTCGAGCACGACAATCGCACGCCCGCTGAGCAGGGACTGTTCGCCGGTTTGCACGGTGAAGCTGTAGAGAACCGTATTGGCGTCACCGGTGATGCGCTCTGCGTTCACCGTCAGCGGACCGGCCACCGTATCCAGCCGTTCGACATTGAGCGTGACGCTGCGCATGCCGGCCAGGTAACCTGCCCGTGGCGGCGAGCTGCCGGCGTCGCGGGCGGCCAGGCTCTCGCCGACCAGCGCGCCGTGGACGGCCATCGCCTGCGCCGCGTACTCGACGCCGCAGGCCGCGCCCAGCCGGCCATGGGCGCGCAGCGGATGGTTGGGCGAGAGATGGGTGCGGGTCTGGCAGGTAATGGCGTCGTGATCCCAGACCACCACCGAGTCGAGCAGGCACATGCTGCCCTGGTGCGGGATGCGCCGCGCGATCTCTTCACGGTTCAGCGTTTGCGGCGTGTTCAGCACGGTGCGACCTCCACCGCGAACTGCATGGGAGCCAGATAGCCCAGGACCACCGGCCTCGTCTGCCGCTTCGCGATGGCCTGCAACAGCGGCAACGCACGGGCGGCTGGAATGGTCTGGCGCAATGTCTCCAGCGCTGCATCTTCCATGGTGTCGGCCGGTGCCGCCGTGAGGAAGCTGGCGCCGTCGACGCGGATCCGGGCCAGGCTGCGCTCGCTGCTTCGCGGAGCGATGACCATGGCCACGCCCATCGCGTCGGGGATAGTGCGCTTGCTGTACAACGGTGCCGGGTACTCGGTGTCATAGACCACCAGCAGCACCGCGCTGTCGTCGACGACGCATTGGGTCATTGCCTCCAGCAGCCCGGCCGCGAACCCCGCATCGAATGTGCACAACACCGACGAACCGGCCATGGCGCCGGTGGCGATGCTCCAGTAGCCGGAAGAGGCGTTGTGCACCGAGTTGTGAAAGCGGGTCGGCGAGATCAGTCGGTCGCCCGAGGCCAGCGCAGTGCAGATCTCGTGGCAATTGACGGCGTCGCCGCTGGACGAGGAGAAGACCGAGGGCAGGTGTTTCGCCTGCCGACCCGAAGCGTCGACGGCTTCCTGGCCGACTGCCAGCGATACCTTGATCACGGCACCGGCGCGGCGCCGCTCGGCCGATGGCAGCGCCATGGGCGATGGGAGCACGCACCGTGCGCTCTGGTAGCCCAGGCTGCCGTCGAGGCACTGACGGCCTTGTGCCCAGCCCGCCAGGCCCGGGCCCAGCAGGCCGATCCCTTCCACGAACACGTCGAGGGGCACTGCACCGGGGGTGGATTGCTGGTTCATCTTGTCGTCGTCAACCGGCGCGGCCGAAAATCAGGCTGCAATTCGTACCGCCGAAGCCGAAAGAATTGCTGAGGACGCGACGGACCGGCTGCTCGCGGTTCTCCAGCAGGTAATTCAGCGGCAGCAGCGGGTCGAGTTGCTGCGTATTGAGGCCTCCCGGCAGCAGATCGTTCTGCAATGCCAGGGCGCAGATCACGGCCTCCAGCGCGCCGGCGGCGCCCAGCGTGTGCCCGGTCGCGCCTTTGGTGGAACTGCACGGCGTTCCCGTGCCGAATACGGCTGCAACGGCCTTGGTCTCGGCCACGTCGTTGCTGGGCGTGGCGGTGCCGTGCAGGTTGATGTAGTCGATGTCGGCTGCGGCGAGTTGCGCCATTTTCAGCGCGTCCTGCATGGCGATCCGCGCGCCGAGTCCCTCCGGGTGGGGCGAAGACATGTGATACGCATCGCTGGACTCCCCGACGCCGAGCAGCAGCACGGCGTTTTCGTCCAGGTGCTCCGGCATGCGTTCGACCAGGGCGAACGCCGCCGCCTCACCGATGGAAATGCCGTCGCGTGCGACGTCGAAGGGACGGCAGGCCTGGCTGGACATCAGGCCGAGCGAGTTGAAGCCATACAGGGTAGTGAGGCACAGGGAGTCCACGCCGCCGACCACGGCGGCGTCGATCAGGCCCGCCGCCATCAGGCGACGCGCCGAGGCAAACACCTTGGCGCTCGACGAGCAGGCCGATGACACCACCACGGCCGGACCGGCCAGGCCCAGGAATTGCCGCGCGAAATCGGCCACGGAAAACGTGTTGTGGGTCGTGGCATAGGCGAAATCCGCGGGCAGCGCGCCACTCGCCGGGTCGCGCCGGCGGTAGGCCAGCTCGGTTTGCAGGATGCCCGAGGTGCTGGTGCCCAGGAAGATCCCGACCCGTTGCGCGCCGTATTTACGGACGGCGGCCGCCACGGCGTCGGCGAAGCCATCCTGCTCCAGGCCCAGAAACGCCAGGCGGTTGTTGCGGCAATCGAAGTCGGCCAGTTCCGCCGGAAGCCGCACGGCATCCACACCGGGCACTTCACCCACGAAGGTCGGCAGGTCGACGGTGTCGAATGCACACGGCGCCAATCCACCACGGCGCTCGCGCAATGCGGCCAGGGTTTCACGTGCGCCGCGGCCGATGGCGCTGGTCGCGGTGAAATGGGAGATCCAGAGCGGAATCAGGGGAAGACCAGCCTATCTGTGTGAAATGAGATGGTAGCAAGGGCACGGGATCTGGGACGGCGGCCCGGCTTCAAGGACCGGGGCGGCTGACCTCGAGGGAAGCCGGCGTATTCCCGCCATAACGCAGGGACAGCCACGCAGCCACTCCCCCCAGCACGAGGCCGGCTATGGCGTCTACCGCCACGTGCTGGCGTACGGCGAGGGTGGAATACACGATCGCGATGCACCAGGTCCAGTTGATCACGTGGATCCACACCGGCCCGCCGAAGCGACGCATCAGGTGATGAAACCAGATTCCCGAGAAGAAAGCCGTGGCCACATGAAGCGATGGGCAGGCATTGCCCGCGGCATCGATGTTCTTCAGGAAATCCATATCGGGGTAACGGCTCCAGTCGATGTCGGGCGCGGGCGCGGCTGTGGGCCAGAAGTAGAAGATGCACAGGCCGGCGACGCACATCAACAGCATGGACAGGCCGTATCGGTAGAGTTCGGCCCGCACCGAAAAGAACGCCGGCAGCAGGCTGACATAGAGCCAGAGCGACAGGTAGACCGGCAGGGCCAGCGGATGGAAGCCGATCATCCGATCCAGCCAGATGGCGGGCATCACCGTCGGCGTGTAGGCGGGGTGCTTCAGCACATAGAAGTAGGCGACGAAAAACAGGCTGATGAACACCGTCGTGCCGACGCCCTTCAAGTACGGGTGCATCCGGATGGTTGCGGCAACCTGACGGTGCCAGGGCGCCTGCGGACTGCTCTCGATCATGAAAGTGCCTCGCGCAGGGTGACCGGACGCAGGCGGGCGGCGGCAGCGGATTCGAGCACGGTGGGCAGCACTTCCAGAATCACCGGGACGCCCGCGGCTGTGCGTGCAGCATGGCCATCGTGCAGCAGCAAGATGGCGCCCGCTTTCAGACCGCGTATCAGGCTGCTCCTGACGCGCTCGGGATCGCTGATTCGGGTGTCGAAGCCCCGTGCCGACCAACTGACCAGGCGCAGCCCGAGCCGGGCCAGTACCGGGGCCAGAAACAGGTTGCGCAAACCGGCGGGGGCGCGAAAGAACAGCGGGCGTTGGCCGGAAATCCGGGTGAGCGCCTCCTGGGACGCATGCAATTCACGTGCGAAGCCGCCCGGACCCAGCAGTGAAAAACAAGGGGAGTGATGCTGGCTGTGGTTTTCCACCGCGTGGCCGCGCTGAACGATCTCCCGGCACAAGGCGGGATGGCGTTCCGCCTGTTGCCCGATGCAAAAGAAGGTGACCCGGGCCGCGTAGCGATCCAGCAGGTCGAGCACCTGCGGCGTGACGGCGGGGTCTGGACCATCGTCTATCGTCAGGGCAATCTCATTGCGCTCCGCCGACGCGGCCGGCAGAACGGACCAGTTCGGACCGAGCCAGCGGCTGCGCGGCCACAGGCCGACGGCCACGATCAGCAGGTGATCGGCCACGACGGCGGCCAGTGCCCACGGCCAGAGGCCGGGCGCTGCGACGACAGCGGCCAGGGCCAGCAGGTGCAGCGCGATGGATGCGCGCAGCAGGGGCGTCGAGTGCCAGGCTGGATCAGGCATGGGTGCGCCGGGCAAAGATGGCCGAATAGATCAACGCCAGGACCACGCCCGGCGCCACGGTGGCGCCCATGGCTTGCAGCAGCGACACGTTGGAAAACGCGAGCACGCCGAATCCGGCGACGGTGGTGAGATTGGCGAAAAGCATGGAGGCCAGGGTTCGGGGCGAAACGGCGGTGTCCGGGTCGGATTGATCGAAGAACAGGGCGTAATTGGAACCGACGGCAACCACCAGCAGCAGGCCCACCAGGTGCAGGATGATCAATTGCTGGCCCGAGGCGACCAGCGCCGCCGTCACGGTCACCACGGCGGCGGCCAGCGGCGCGACGATGCGCACCACCCGCATCGGCGAGCGAATGACCACCAGCAGGAGCGCGACGATGGCGACGAGCCCGCCGAGCGACAACCGGGCGGCTTCGTGCAGATAGCCGGAATAGAGGCGGTCCGATTCGGACTTCATGTCAACGAACAGCACATTGGGCAAGCCGGTCGCGCCCAGCGCCGCGCCGAATCCTCTCGGCTTTGATGTCGGCACCCGGGGGTGCGTTCAATGGCAGCAGCGCACTCCACTGACCGTTGCGCTCGATCAGCAGGGCCTGGAGGGCCATGGCCATCGAGGTGTGCTCCAGGTCGCCGGGCTGCAACAAGCGCTGGGTCCGCGCCCGCCGCGACGTCGGCAACGAACGGTGCGAAAAGCTGTGCCTTCACCGGCAGGCGCTGCACGGCTTGCGCCAGGCGGGCTTCCAGCACCTCCGGCGGGGGCAGGCTGGCCTGGCGCGCCCGCTGCGTCGCGGCGCTGGGCAGGTAGCGGCTGGGATTTCGAAGCCGGCGAGCTCACCGCGCTCGACTTGCGTTTGCAGCACCGTGGCAACCTGTTCGGAGGATTGCAGCACGGCCTCGCGGGCTCGAACCGGATACGACCACCAGGTAGCGCACATCGGGTCCACCCATGTCGGCACGCAGCCGGGTGTCGAGCGCGACGTCGGCTTGCGACACCGGGCTCAGTGAAGAGATGCTCTGGCTCCATAGATGGGAGCGGTTCTGGATCAGGATGGTGCAGGCCGCCAGCAATACCAGCGCCACCGGCCAGCGCAGCGCGCCGGCCCGCTCGACCCAACGGGACAAGGCGGCGCCAATGGCCGACATGTCGTGGACACGAAAATTCGACGGCAGCAGATGGGGCAGCACGAAACGCGTCACGGCGGCGGCGGCGACCAGGCCGGCAATGGCGTACAGGCCCAGTTGCGCGAGGCCTGGAAACCCGGACAGCAGCAGCGACGCAAAGCCGAAGACGGAGGTCAGGACGCCCAGGCGCACGGTTGGCCAGAAGCGCTTGATCCAGATCTGCGGGTCGGCGCCCTGCTGCTCCGATTGCACGAACAGGTAGATGGAATAGTCCACCGCCTCGCCGATCAGCGCGGTGCCGAACCCCAGGGTGATGCCGTGCACCGACCCGAAGCCCAGGCTGACGGCCGCAATGCCTGCCAACGCGCCGCTCGCCACGGGCATCAACCCCAGGACCAGCGCAGTGAAGGAGCGATAGACCAGCAGCAGCAAGGTGGCGATGAGCGCGATGCCGATGAGGGAAAGGCGGCTGACCTGGTCCTTGATGGCGTTGCGGGACGTCACCGAGAACACGCCGGGACCGGTCATCACGATCTTCGCGGAAGGGGCGGCGCCGGCGGCCATGTCGAACGCCTGCCGGATCGCGGACATGGCGCGTTCCTGGGCATCGGTATCGGATCCCGCGGCGCGCGTTTGCACCAGCATCAGGGCACGCGAGCCGTCGCCGGAGGCCCAGGCGCCGTCCACCAGCTTCGGCGGCGATCGGGTGTTGAGTCGATCCAGGAGCCGCACCATTTCGCCGGTGGGATCGCGTGGCAGCATGGATTTGACCAGCAGCCCGGCCGGCGACGCGAGCAGGTCGATGCTGTCGCTCAAGGCCGCATGCAGGCCCTCTTGCCCGAAGCGCGCAGGCGTTACCGCAGGGCTCAGCAGGTACCGATGGTCGAACAGGAAAGCACCGTCACGCTCGGTGTTGACGCTCTCCCCGTTGTTCACAGTAACGAACGCCGGGTCGGCGCGCAGGCGCTGGGCGGTCTGCCTGGACAGCCGGGCACGGGTCGGCGCATCGGCGCCCTCGATGCCGACCAGGATCAACCGCGACGCCAGGCCCTCGCGCAGCTGGTCCATGAGCAGCTTCTGCTCGGGCGTCGGAGCGCGGGGCATGAATGCCGACAGGTCGGTGGTGAATTGGGTGCGGACCTGATGATGAACGCACAAGCGAGCAGGAAAGCCAGCCACAGCGCGATCGCCGGGGAAGAACGTTAGCGCGCCTTCTGCAGTAGCTCCGGCAATTTGGTGGACAGGGCCGGCAGCCATGAAATGGTCAGCGTGCCGAGAAATATCGCCAGCAGGGCGGGAAGCAGCGAAGCGGCGACGTAGCGGATCGGCTGATCGAACATGGCCGCGGCGAAATAGATGTTCATCCCGGCCGGCGGACAGAGGAAGCCCATTTCCATCGCCGCCAGAAAGATGATGCCGAAATGGACCGGGTCGATGCCGTAGCTCAGCGCAACCGGCAGCAGGAGCGGTACCAGGACGACGATGGCCGCGAAGATCTCCATCAGCGCGCCGGCAGCGAAAAGGAAGACATTTAGCACCAGCAGGAACATGAACTTGTTCGGGATCACGCCCTGCACCCACTCGATAGCAGCGTCGGGAATGCCGGCATCGATGAGGAAGTTGGTGAGCCCGAGGGCCATGCCGAGGATCAGCATGACGCCACCGATGATCTGCGCGCAGTCCGACAGGCATCGGCCCAACAGCGCAGGCCCAGTTCGCGATGCGCCAGGGCCTGGGTCAGGATGGCATATGCGGCGGTGAGCGCCGCGCTCTCGGTGGGGGTCGCCAGGCCGCTGACGAGTGAACCGACCGCGACGAAGGGCGCAGCCAGTTCCCACTTGGCATTCCATGCGGCGCTCGCCGCTTGCCTGCCATCCGCCGCGCGGACCACCGCCGTCCGCGTCGCCGCTTTGCGCTGGTCGCGTTTCAGGTAGCCCCCGACCATCAACAGGAACATCACCATGACGAACGCCGGCACCAGCCCGGCGAGGAACATGGAGCCGATCGGCACGCGGGCGATGATCGCGTACATGATCAGCGGCACCGAGGGAGCCAGCAGCACGCCGAGCGCGCTGGCACTGGTCACCAGGCTGATCCCGCGCCGTTCCGGATATCCCGCACCGGACAGCAGCGGCAGCAGCAGGCCGCCCAGCGCAAGCTGCCAACGTCGCCCAAGGTCGTCGGATTGCCATCGTTCAGGCTGTTGAGGGTATTGGCGAAGTAAGCCGCCTCATAATGGCCAATCGGCGGAACCGCGGAATTGATCGTTTCGGTCACGGACCGGGAACCATCCGTTTGTGTGACCTTGTAGTATTGGCCGTTCACTGTGTTCTGGGAGAACAGCACACTCTGGCCACCCGGATTGCCGCCCAGATCAAAATCCGAGTATTGGTAGAAATGGAAATCCAGATTGCCCGCAGAACTGTTGGCCACAGTGAGGGTCTCGCTCAGATTGGCTTTCCCTGTGCCCGGGTCGTTGCCGGTAAGAGAATAGACCGTCCTGACGCTGTAGCCGGAATTGGCGTAGCTGACGTCCAACAACCGAAAGCTCGCATTGTTCAGGTATTGGTTGACGACCGGTGCGCCGATGTTCTGAATCCCGGCTTCAGGCCCCACGGCCCCCACACGGTAAAACAGCCAGGATTGGGTCAACTGAGCAGCGGCCGGCCGAATTTGTCGAGACGCTCGCGCTCGACCACGATGCCGGTGGCGGGACCCTGGAAGGTCTTGAGATACGCGACCGGGATGCGCATGTCTTCGAGACGAAGCGCCTTCACTGCCTTGAAGCCGAACACGTTGCCGATGATGGACGCGGTGAGGTTGGCGATCGAGCCCGGTTCGAACAGATCGAGGTCATAAGCGATATAGGCGAAATACTGCGCTTCGGTCTTGGTGCCTTCGCCGGTGTTGGGCACCGGGTCGCATCGGTAAGCCTTGGCGCGATACAGCTCGCAGGCGGTCAGGCGGTCGGTCCACACCACGGTCCAGGTGGCGGTGGACGATTCGCCGGCGACGGCAGCGGCAGCTTCTTCCGGATCGACGCCGGGCTGAGGCGTGATGCGGAACATCGCGATCACATCGGTATCCTTGGGTTTGTAGTCCGGCTCCCAGTAGCCCATCTTTTTATAAGGGATGACGCCGGATTTGTAGCGTTCCTTTCCTTCCTTGAGTGTTTCAGATGCCATGATTATCTCCATAAGTTGAAAAATCCGCGCCGGCCCCGGCCGACATCCGAGACATTATTTTTTGAAGTCAGGACAGGCGTAGATGTCAGCGCGTTGGCATAATCATGCAAAGAAAAAATCATCAATAACAGTCAATTCTTTCTATGTTTATGATAGATTAAAGTCTATACATCAGGAGGAGTTCTCAATGCGTAACAGCACCTTGCGCCAGCTGGAATTGTTCGAGGCCATTGCCCGCCTGGGCAGTTTCACGCGTGCCGCCGAGGAATTGTTTCTGACCCAGCCGACGGTGTCCATGCAGATCAAGAAATTATCGGATACGGTCGGGATCCCGCTGTTCGAGCAGGTCGGAAAGAAGATCTATCTCACCGATATCGGGCATGAGTTGCATCGGACCTGCCTCGGCATATCCGAGCAACTTTCAAATTTTGAAATGATGGTTGCCGACATGAAAGGACTCAAGACGGGGAAGCTCAGGCTCGCCGTCGTGACCACCGCCAAATATTTTGCGCCGCGCCTGCTGGGCAAGTTTTGCCAGCAGTATCCCGGGGTGGATGCGTCGCTCAAGGTATCCAACCGCGAGCGCGTTCTGGAGCGGCTGGCTAACAATCTGGACGACCTCTACATTTTGGGGCAACCGCCGGAGGATATTGATGTCGTGGCGGAAACATTCCTGGAGAACATGCTGGTGGTGATCGCGCCGGCCAATCATCCACTAGCTAAAAAGAAGAAGATCCCGCTGGCGCGTCTGGCCGAGGAACCGTTCCTGCTGCGCGAGCCGGGATCGGGAACGCGCATGGCGATAGAGAGGAAGTTCGGCGAGTTGGGCCTCAAGATCAGGATGCGCATGGAGCTGGGCAGCAACGAAGCGATCAAACAGGCCGTGATCGGCGAACTGGGTGTTTCGGTGCTGTCGCGCCATACCCTGGAGTCGGATACGCCGACCAAACAATTCGTGGAGCTGGACGTGCAGGGTTTCCCGATCAAGCGCCACTGGTATTTCGTGTATCCCTCGGGCAAACAGCTGTCCATCATCGCCAGAACATTTGCCGATCACCTGAGGAAAGCCAGCCGGGCCGGGATAGATTGAACCGCATCCGGCCAATGGCAAGGGATCAATTCACCCGGTAATTCATGTGGCAAGCCACGCACTGTTCGGTGACTTTGGATAGCGCATCCAATGCCTTGGGCAAATCGCCTTCGCTGGCGGTGATCGCGAAGCGGCTGGCAGCGTGATGCATTTCAGTACCGATGTCCTGCATCGCCTTGGGCATGAACGGCGCCATGTGGGCTGCATCATGGGCGATCATGGAACTCATGCCGATCCGGGCTTCTGCGATTTCCCCGGCCTTGTCCAGTTGTCCTGTTGCCAGCGCGGCCTGGATCTCGGATATCGCCCGAAGATGGTCGCGCATGTTGCCAAGCATATGAGTCTTCATCATGTCGGGGAAATCCACCTTGGTTCTTGCATCCTGGTCAGCGGCACCCGCTTGAGCTGCCAAGGACAAGGTGGCGGCTAACAGGAATGTTTGCAGTAGTTTGTTCATTATTTATCTTCCTGTTTCAGGATCTCAAAACCAAAGGTCGCGGAGTCGATCTGTTTTTAAATCATACAGCCCGGCCCGCTACTTCACCATCTTCTTGCCGCGCAACACTTCGATGATCTCCGGAATCACGCCCGGATCATCGATGGTCGAAGGCACTGTGTATTCCTTGCCGTTGACGATGTGCGCCAGGGTCTTGCGCAGCGTCTTGCCGGAGCGGGTCTTGGCCAGCCGGGACAGGATCACCGTGTCCTTGTAACAGGTGATCGCGCCGATGGTGTCGCGGATGCGGTTGACCAGCTGCTGTTGCAGCTCTGTCTCGGCGATGGTCACGCCGGTCTTGAGCACCACCAGCCCCATCGGCACCTGTCCCTTGAGATCGTCGTCGCGCGCGATGACCGCGCATTCCGCCACCGCGGGATGGGTCGCGATCACTTCCTCGATCTCGCCGGTGGACAGCCTGTGCCCGGCGACGTTGATCACGTCGTCCACGCGTCCCATCACGAACACATAGCCGTCCTCGTCGATATAGCCGCCATCGCCGCTGGTGTAGTAACCGGGCAGAAAGATCAGATAGCTTTCGCGGAATTTGTCCACATCGCCCCAGATATGATTCAGGCACGCAGGCGGCAGCGGCAGCTTGATCGCGATGTAGCCCTGCGTGCCGCGCGGCACCTTTTGTCCGAACTCGTCCAGTATCTGCAGGTTGTAGCCGGGCACCGGCACGGTGGACGAGCCGGGCTTGATCGGCATCGGTTCGATACCCTGCATGTTGGCGGTGATCGCCCAGCCGGTCTCGGTCTGCCACCAGTGGTCCACCACCGGCTTGCCGGTATGTTCGGTGAGCCAGGCCTCGGTGGGCGGATCGAGCCGTTCGCCTGCCGAGTAGATGACCTGCAGTTTGCTCAGGTCGTATTGTTTCATCAGCGCCGCTTGCGGGTCTTCCTTCTTCACGGCGCGGAACGCGGTGGGCGCGGTGAACAGCGCCTTCACGCCATACTCGGCGCAGACGCGCCACAGCGCCCCGGCGTCCGGTGTCATGATCGGTTTGCCTTCATACACGATGGTGGTGCAGCCATGCAGCAGCGGGCCGTATACGATGTAGGAATGGCCGACCACCCAGCCCACGTCGGACGATGCCCAGTACACATCGCCCGGCTCGACGTTGTAGATGGCCTTCATGCTGTATTTGAGCGCGACCGCGTGACCGCCGTTCTCGCGCAGCACGCCCTTGGGTTTGCCGGTGGTGCCGGAGGTGTAGAGGATGTACAGCGGGTCGCTGCCCTTGACCGGCGTGCAGCCGACCGGTTTGGCCTTGGCCAGCAATGTCTTCCAGTCGTGATCGCGCTTTTCGACCAGCGGCGCGGTCACCTGCGGGCGCTGATAGACGATGCAGCTTTGCGGCTTGTGTACTGCAAGATCGATGGCGCGGTCGATCAACGGTTTGTATTCCAGCACGCGCTTGACCTCGATGCCGCACGACGCGGTGAGGATGACTTTGGGTTTCGCGTCGTCGATGCGCACTGCCAGCTCCGGCGGCGCGAAGCCGCCGAACACGACGGAGTGGATCGCGCCCAGCCTGGCCACTGCCAGCATCGCGATCACCGATTCCGGGATCATCGGCATGTAGATGATGACGCGGTCGCCTTTCACCACGCCCAGGTTCGGCCAGCATCCCGGCGGTGCGCGCGACGACATCGGTCAGTTCCGCATAGGTGTAGCGCGACTTGGTATTGGTGACGGGAGAATCGTAGATCAGCGCGACCTGGCTGCCGCGGCCATTCTTCACGTGGTGATCCAGCGCCATGTAGGCGGTGTTCATCTCGCCGTCCGCGAACCAGTAGCCGAGGCCGTCTTCATCGAGCGACAGGATCTGCTGCGGGAACTTGTACCACTCCAGCGCCTCGGCCTGTTTGCGCCAGAAGCCGGCCGGATCTTTCATCGAATGGTCATACTCTGTGCGGTAACTCATCTGCGATCTTCTCCTCTAGTTGTATGGACGTATCTTGTAGGAGCGGGCCATGCCCGCGAGAAATCTTCCCTTCGCGCCGTCGCGGGCATGGGCCGCTCCTACAAAGACGGTTGCTTCGCCATTTACTCTTTATTTATTA
This sequence comes from uncultured beta proteobacterium, assembly GCA_963806115.1. Taxonomy (GTDB): domain Bacteria; phylum Pseudomonadota; class Gammaproteobacteria; order Burkholderiales; family Gallionellaceae; genus Gallionella. The sequence goes on along the minus strand of CAWDWW010000013.1, from coordinate 160,342 downwards.
ATTAATTGATCACGAACATCTCCATGAACTCGTTGACCGGTGTCGCTTCAAGTTTCATTTTATCCAGGCACAGCGCCATGATCTTCTGGCAACGATCCTCGGGAAATCGCGTGCGCAGATTGTCCAGGAATTTCTGCTGCAGCACCGGTATGCCCTCGGCACGGCGGCGGCGATGGCCGATCGGATATTCCACTTCGATCTTTTCGGTGCTGCTGCCGTCCTTGAAGAATACCTGGATCGCGTTGGCGATGGAGCGTTTGTCCGCTTCGAGATATTCGCGGCTGTAGCGCGGTTCCTCGACGATCTCCATCCTGGCGCGCAACTGGTCGATGATCGGATTGAATGCGTGGAAGCTGTCCTCGTAATGTTCCGCGACCAGGTCGCCGAACGCCAGCGGTACCGCCACGATGTACTGGATGCAGTGGTCGCGGTCGGCCGGATTGGACAGCGGGCCGACCTTGGAGATGATGCGGATCGCGGACTCGTGGGTGTGTATCACGATCCTGCTGATGTCGCCCAAACGATTCTTCACCTGCGGGTGCAGGCGCACCGCCGCTTCGCACGCGGTTTGCGAATGGAACTCGGCAGGGAACGAGATCTTGAACAGGATATTCTCCATCACGTAGCTGCCATAGGGCTGTTTCAGGCTGAAACGGCGCTGGTCTTCCGGTTTGAGTTTCTGGTCCTTGTTGGTCTTGGAAAACAGCACGTCGTAAAAACCCCACTGCGGCGCGGTCAGCACGCCGGGGATGCCCATCTCGCCCGCCATCGTGATCATTGCCAGACGCACCGCGCGCGAAGTCGCATCGCCCGCAGCCCAGGATTTGCGCGAACCGGCGTTCGGCGAGTGGCGGTAAGTGCGTAACGATTGCCCGTCGACGAACGCCTGCGACAATGCATCGATCACACGTTGTTCGGTGCCGCCCAGCATATGCGTCACCACCGCGACGGAAGCGACCTTCACCAGCACGACGTGATCGAGACCGACGCGGTTGAAGCTGTTCTCCAGCGCCAGCACACCCTGGATCTCGTGCGCCTTGATCATCGCAGTCAGCACGTCGCGTATCGTCAGCGGCGCCTTGCCCTCGGCCACGCGGCAGCGGCTCAGGTAATCGGCTACGGCAAGTATGCCGCCGAGGTTGTCGGAAGGGTGACCCCATTCCGCCGCCAGCCAGGTGTCGTTGTAATCCAGCCAGCGGATCATCGCACCGATGTCCCATGCGGCTTTCACCGGATCGAGCTCGTGCGAGGTGCCGGGCACGCGCGCGCCGTTGCGCACCGTGGTGCCGGGCACCAATGATCCCAAATGCTTGGTGCACTCGGGAAAGCGCAGCGCCAGCAGGCCGCAGCCCAGCGTGTCGATCAGACAGTTGCGCGCGGTGTCGTAGGCTTCCGTCGATTTGATCTCCAAGCGGCAGACGTATTGCGCGATATCCACCAGCACCTGGTCGGGTGCGGGGCGGGTGTTCATTTCCACATTGGTGCTCATTTTTGTTATTTCCTTTTATCGATTTTGCTCAATCGGCATTTCGTAGGGTGCAATAAGCGCAGCGCATTGCACCGCATGGATCGTTGTTGCACATTCGGCGCAATGCCCGTTGGTTATTGCGCCCTACGATTTTTCTTCTTTTAACGTTTCTCGATCGGCACCCAGGCCAGATTCTCCGGCCCGACATAGTTCGCGCTGGGTCGGATGATCTTGCCGTCGGCGCGCTGCTCCATCACGTGCGCGCCCCAGCCGGTGACGCGCGAGATCACGAACAGCGGCGTGAACATGTTGGTCGGCACGCCCATCATGTGATACGACACCGCGGAGAACCAGTCGAGATTGGGGAACATCTTCTTCAGGTCCCACATCACGGTTTCCAGCCGCGCGGCGATGTCGAACAAGCCGATCTCGCCCTTTTCCCCGGCCAGTTTTTTTGCCAGGCGCTTGATCACTTCGTTGCGCGGGTCGGAGATGGTGTAGACCGGATGGCCGAAGCCGATGACGATCTCCTTGCGGCCCACGCGCGCGCGGATGTCGGCCTCGGCTTCGTCGGCATTCTTGTAGCGGCTCTGGATGCGGAACGCTTCCTCGTTGGCGCCGCCGTGCTTGGGTCCGCGCAGCGCGCCGATCGCGCCGGTGATGCAGGAATACAGGTCGGAGTTGGTGCCGGCGATGACGCGCGCGGTGAAGGTGGAGGCGTTGAATTCGTGTTCGGCATACAGGATCAGCGAGGTGTGCATCGCGCGCACCCAGGATGCCTTGGGCGGTTTGCCATGCAGCAGATGCAGGATGTGTGCGCCGACGGTGTCGTCATCGGTTTCCACTTCGATGCGGCGGCCAGAGGTGCTGTAGTGATGCCAGTACATCAGCATCGAGCCGAAGCAGGCCAGCATGCGGTCGATGATTTCTTTCGCCACGGATTCGCTATGCGCTTCCGGTTCCGGCTCGCAGGTGCCGAGCATCGAGCAGCCGGTGCGCATCACATCCATCGGGTGCGCATTCGCGGGGATCGCCTCCAGCGCCTGCTTCACCGGCTGCGGCAAGCCGCGCAGGGATTTCAGCTTGGCCTTGTAGGCCTTGAGCTGGGCGGCGTTCGGCAAGGTGCCGTGGATCAGCAGATGCGCGATCTCCTCGAACTCGGCCTGGTCGGCGAAATCCAGGATGTCATAGCCGCGATAGTGCAGATCGTTGCCGGTGCGCCCGACGGTGCAGACCGCGGTGTTGCCGGCGACCGTGCCGGACAGTGCGACGGACTTCTTGGGCTTGGGTAGTGCGTTCTCTTCTGCCATTTCATTCTCCCTGATGATTTTTTAATCAGCACCCTTCCCGGCGAACAACCGATCCAGCTGCTGCTCGTACGCGTGATAGCCGAGATAGTCGTAAAGCTCCATGCGCGTCTGCATCTCGGCACGACCTTCTGTTGCGTGCCGTCGGCGAGGATGTGCTGGTACACGTTCAGCGCGGCCTTGCTCATCGCGCGGAATGCCGACAGCGGATACAGCACCAGCTTGATGCCGACGCCTGCCAGTTGCCCGGTGGTGAACAGCGGTGTCGCGCCGAATTCGGTGATGTTCGCCAGCACCGGCACTTTCACCGCGCGGGTGAATTCGGCGTATTGCTCCAGCGTGGTCATCGCCTCGGGGAAGATCATGTCGGCTCCGGCTTCGACGCAGGCCTGCGCGCGTGCGATGGCCGACTGCATGCCTTCCACCGCGAGCGCATCGGTGCGCGCCATGATCACGAAGCTCGCGTCGCTGCGCGCATCCACCGCCGCCTTGATGCGATCCACCATCTCGCCCTGGCTGACGATGGCCTTGTTGGGGCGATGCCCGCAGCGCTTCTGCATCACCTGGTCTTCGATGTGGAAACCGGCCGCACCGGCCTGCGCGATCTCGCGCGTGGCGCGCGCGATGTTGAAGGCGCCGCCCCAGCCGGTGTCGATGTCCACCAGCAGCGGCAGGTCGCTCGCGGCGGTGATGCGGCGCGTGTCCTCGCATACGTCATGCAAGGTCGTGATGCCGAGATCGGGTATGCCGAGCGACGAAGCGGCCACGCCGCCGCCGGAAAGATACAGCGCCTTGTGCCCGCTCTTCTGCGCGAGGATCGCGCAATAGGCGGTGACCGCGCCGACGACCTGCAAGGGATGATGGTCTTCGACGGCGCGGCGCAGTTTGTTGCCGGGGGTGTTTTTCATGCGGCGGCCTCCTCATTGTCGTGACAGTGATTTTTGCCTACAGCGTTTCGGAGGCTGGGCAGCGCTCGCGGACGTTTACATCCCCACAAGTGGGGCCCCTGCGCACTGCTCATGCTGCCTCCTCCTGATCCATCATTTCGCTGATGCTTTGCCATGCACCCTGGATGTGGCGGCGCATCAGCATCTCGGCCAGTTCACCGTCGCGCTGCGCCAGTGCCTCGACGATCTGGCGGTGTTGCTGCAGCGCGGGGCCGGTGCGCTCCGCGTTGCGGCTGGTGCGGTAACGGCACATGCGCAGCAACTGGTATTGTTCGCTGCCGAGCAGGTCCATCAGCATCTGGTTGCGGCTGCCGCGCACGATCTGGTAGTGGAAATCGAGGTCGCCCTCTTTTTGCGCATACACCTTGCCGCCCTGTTTCCTGATCTGTGCTTCGTGAACGTCGAGCAGTTTGCGCAATTGCTCGATCTCGTCGTCGCTCATCTGTGTCGCGGCGATGCGGCAGGCCATGCCTTCCAGCGCCTCGCGCACCGCATAGAGATCGGAGAGGGTCTTGCGGTCCAGCACCACCACGCGCACACCGGCGTTGGGTATGCGGGTGACCAGGCGCATGCCTTCCAGATGACGCAATGCTTCGCGCAACGGACCCCTCCCCATGCCGAAGCGTTCTGCCAGCTCGGCCTCGTTCAGCTTCTGGCCCTGGGCCAGCTCGCCGGTCACGATGCTTTGGGCCAGGCGGTGCGTGGCGATGTCGGCCAGCGTGCCTTGTTTGGGGGTATCGATCAACATTGCAGGTTATCCATTTTGTCGACAATCTTGAACAATACTAGCATCATCTATTCCAAATAAGCAATAGTTTTTGCAATTTTGTCGACAAAATGCCAATACGGCGTGTGGATGCCCGTGTGGCAGATTTGAAATGGGCGAGACATCAGCGGCTGCGGCGCCGATACATTTATCCTGGACCAATTGGTACAGAGGCCGTTTGCTTGTATAAAGGGGTGCGGCGCCTAACGCTGGTTTGGCTTTGACCGGCGCTTTCTCGGCCCCGACTACTATAGATGCTGCACGGCTTGAGCAAATAGGGTTGAACTTATGCCTCGCGGGATGTTAGATTGCGAAGGATGGAAAGCAATTCGACTCCGGTACCTATCACATACTGCATCTACGGCACCGGTAAAGATATCAAGGGCCTTAATGGTTAACTCGAGTGGTGTGCGTCACAGACGGTTCCTGAAGTATGCCGCAACAGTGCTCGTGCTTGCGCTGCTTGCTTACGCCACCTATCTTGTCTCGAAGTCCTGGCGGGAAACCAAGTCCGATCAGGGCGGGCAATTGGCGACGATTGCCGACCTGAGCGAGATCGCGATCGATACCTATTTCACCCAGCTGGAAATCGGCATGCAGAACCTGGGCGCGGATCTTGCCGACACACACGACAAGCTCACGCGCAAAAAACCCGACCTCGACCGTGCTTTCAAGCTGGTCAACCGGTTTCAAAAACTGCACACCGAACTGGGCAATGTGATACTGATCCGCGGCGATGGCCAGATATTGCTGACCGGAACAACCCATAACAGCCGCGATCTGCCTACGCTTGCCAAAGAACCCCGCTTCATGAAATTTCGCGACGAACTGCTGCAGGGCCCGGCCTTCGCGATCGGCCAACCGGTGATGGGTACCATAGACAATAGCTGGGTCGTTGCCGCACGTTATGCCGTTAAAGATGAAGCCGGCAAGCTGGCCTATATCATCAGCGCCAATTTGCCGACCAACCTGTTGCAACGCTACTGGGCAGACTCGACATCCCCCAGGATCACCGCGCTGGGCCTGGTACGCGATGATGGCTACCTGGTAAGCCGTTATCCCGAACCGGTTGCCGCGAGCCTGGATGATATCTATGGCAAGCCCGTCGAGGACGCGATGACCGAATATTTGCGCGCAAACAAATACCCGCAGCTCGGGCAAGTGGAAATGCGGGGCAAAAACGGCAAGGCGACGGATCTGCGCGCGCTGCGCCGCCTGAAGCATTACCCGGTCACGCTGTTTGTCGAGATGCCGATGTCAGAGATCAAGGCGGCATGGTGGGATGATATGCACGCGCCCTATGTAGTGATGACGCTGTTGCTGGCATGCATGTTCGCTTTTTACAGCGTATCCATGCGTCGCCGGCGTGCGTGGAGCATGGCACAACGGCGCGAAGAACTCAGGCGCAACTACGAACAGGCCCTCCACGAAAGGAGTCCGAACGAGATCTTCATGTTCGATGCAGATACTTTGCAAATTTCCTATGCGAACGATTATGCGCTGGAAAATACCGGTTATACCCTGGAGCAATTGCAAAATAAAAACATACTTTCGCTGCATCCGGAATTGGGCATCGAATCATTCGGGGCGATGATCGAACCGCTGCGCCGCGGCGAGCAGGAGACGATCAAATACCAGACGGTCCAGGCACGCGAGAATGGCAGCACCTATCCGGTGGAGGTCAACCTGCAATTGATCAAAGCGGATGAGGATGGTGAAGGATTCCTGGCGATCATCAATGACATCACCGCGCTCAGGCAAGCAGAGGACAACATAAGAATATTCAATGCGCCCGTCGAGCGCCGCGCTGCCAAGCGCAAGTCAAGGGAACCGGAGTCGAGCGGCATCTAGATCAGGCGGCCCGTCCTCGCATCATGTTTTCGCATCGTGAACCTGCAATTCTTCCAGTATCGCTGCAGCGGCCGACTCTCTCTGGTTGGTGACGATGCCGTGCAATACGCGCAGGCGCACGCATTCCGGGTTCATCGATCCATCTTCCATGAACACCGGGAATTCGCGGCAAACCGATGGGCGCCGCGCGTAGATACTGCAGTGTCCGTCTTGCTGCAGCGCAATACAGCGGCCACGGCCTGATTCCGTGCCTTTCATGCAGGCGCGAAACGGCGAGATCTGCATCGTCATGCCGGCAGGGACACGACCGCCGGGCTGGCTATCCAGTTCGCCGTGATAGAACGACACACGAAAATGTCGGCAACACGCGTTGCAGTCGAAACAGGGATTTTCCTTTGGCGCCATGCAAGGATGGAAATGAACAAACAGGAGCGTCAGTCTATTCGGAATCCGCAGTTTTGCAATCACCATCAATGAAAGCCGGCATCGCTTCCCCTCTTCGATTTCCGCTCCTCCAGATTTTCAATCGCCTCTTTTGCTATGTCCCGCACTTCCTCGTGAGCATCCTTGAGGCAGGTTTCAATGTAGGTGCGCGCGGCTGCGCTGCCGGTAAGGCCGAGCAGATGGCATGCGTCGGCGCGCACGCGATGGTCGGCATGGCGGGTGAGCTCGGCCAGTTGCGGAAGCAGATTTTGCAGCGACTGCGAGTTCGCGTGGGCTTCGAGCAGCGCACTGACGCCAAGGCGCACTTCGAGTTTGGCGCCGGGATCGGCGACGATGGCAAGCAGCGGCTTGAGGCGATGCGTGTCAATGTCGATGAATGCCTTGGCCTGCTGGTAGTTGCCCTGCTTCAGCAGATGTTCGACATAGTTGGCTGTGCCTTCTTCGCCGTTCGCCCATCCGGCCCAAAGTCTCAGCTCGGCCGGGCTGTGCGCGCCGGTAAGGGTGAACGGACCGAGGCGCAGCCACGGGGCGGCGCGCACGCCGTATTCCGCAGCCTGTTCGGGATGTTCGGCCACATCCACCACCGTCAGCTTCCCGATAAGCCCCTGCTTGACCAGCTCGTTCAGCCCCTGCAAAACGATGGCGCAGTGCGGGCAGCCGGGAGAGACGAAGAGCAGGGAATCTGGTGGCGTTTCAGGCATGAGAGTTGAAGGGTCATTTATTAATGATGCAACTGCGCATCACATTGGCAGATGCCAGCCCGGCATTCCGTCCATGCGCGGACAGACGCGAGTTTACCGAATGTCACGGTCGATACGGCCGAACGAGACGCGCGCCGTCTGCTAACGAGGCGATATGCTGGCCGTGAGCCTGGAATCGGCTTTCAGCAGTCCAGCCTCGTCGCTGATTACATGAGCTGCTTCGTTCAACAATATATCCTTGGCGCTTTTATTCGCATTCTCGATGGCCAGGTCGGCACTGAGTTTACGTTCACTTGGCAACATGCCATCGTCCTGCAGCGCATGGCTCACGGCTGCGGCTGATGACTTGTCGGATTTATTGTCGCCTGCACTTGACTCACGTGACTTGTCGCGTGCTTCCTGCTCTTCGCGCTCTTTGCGACGATCGGCTTCATTGAGCGAGATCAGGTTTGTCCGGCGCAGCTTGTTGACCTCGGCTATATCTTCCTGCAAATACTGGAAGTCCTTGTCATGGCTGACGCGCTTGTCGTGGATCGCCACCAACTTGGGCACGATGCTTGCCAGATTGCCTTCCGGCGTATAGTCGGCCGCCTTGATTTGCGACCAGGGCAAGGCGTTGTCGAAACTGGATTCACCAAAATCTTCCGTGTCGGTCATGGACGGAAGCTTGATATCCGGAGTCACGCCGTGCAACTGGGTGGTGCCGCCATTGACCCGGAAAAATTGGGCGATGGTCAGCTTGATTTCGCCGTATTCGGGTTTGTCGTTTTTCGCGATTCGGTCAAGATCCGCCACGGTCTGCACGGTGCCCTTGCCAAAGCTGGTTTCACCGATCACGACGCCGCGTCCGTAATCCTGTATCGCCGCCGTGAAAATTTCCGAGGCTGATGCCGAGCCACGGTTGATGAGCACGCCCAGCGGCCCACTCCAGGCAACACCGTCATGGATATCGTTCGCTACGGTTACTTTACCTTCGGAGTCGCGTTGCTGCACCACGGGGCCTTTGTCTACAAACAGGCCGGTCATGTCGATGGCTTCAGTCAATGAACCGCCCCCGTTGTTGCGCAGATCCATCAGCACGCCATCCACCTTGTCTCTTTTCAGTTCATCCAGCAGGCGCGAGACGTCCCTGGTAGCGCTTTTGTAATCCTTGTCGCCATTCTGGCGGGCAGCGAAGTCCAGATAAAATCCCGGCAGGGTGATCACGCCGATACGGCGCCTTGCGGTCCCGTCCTTCACCTCGATGATCGATTTTTTGGCGGCCTGTTTATCCAGGCTGATCTTTTTTCGAACCAGTGAAACGAGTTTGTGTTTGCCGTCAGCGCCGGATTCGGCGGGCAGCACATCAAGACGCACCACGGAATCCTCTGCGCCGCGTATCAAGGCCACCACGTCGTCAATGCGCCAGCCAATCACGTCGACCATCGGACTATTGTCGCCTTGCGCCACACCCACGATACGGTCTCCGGCTTTCAACTTGCCGGACAACGCCGCGGGACCGCCCGCCAATACTTCCTTGATCGTCGTGTATTCATCCTTGTAATTAAGCTCTGTGCCGATGCCAAACAGTGACAGCTTCATCGAAATATCAAATTCCTCGGAAGCACGCACCCCAAAATAATTGGTATGCGGATCTATCGTCATCGCATAGGCATTCATAAAATCCTGGAATGCATCTTCACTATTCACCTTGGACAGGCTTTCCAGTGAGTTGCCATAGCGTTTATCCAGTGTTTCGACGATGCTTTTGTCATCCTTGCCGGCAAGTTTGATGCGCAGCCAGTCGTTCTTGACGCGCTTGCGCCACAAGTCGTTCAACTCGGCTTCGGATTTCGGCCATGGCTCATTCTTGCGGCTGAATTCATAGCTTTCCTTTACATTGAAATCAAAACCTTTTTTAAGCAGGGAGCGGGCATAAACAAAGCGTTCGGCGACCCGCTGCTGAAACAGATTGAATATGGCGAACGGGATGCTCAGGTCTTCGCCGAGGATGGCATCATCGAGTTTGGTTCGCGCATAGGCGAAATGATCGATGTCGGACTGCAGGAAAAAAACCTTTTCGCCATCCAGCATTTTCAGATAGTTGTCGAATATTTGCGCAGACAGATTGTCGTCAAGTACTGTGTGCCGGTATTGATACCGGCTCAAGATTTGGGAGGATAGAAGGGCCGCCTCTGCCTGTTGTTGATCCGGCACAAGCTGCGGGAGGGCCTGTGGTTGGGGGACCGCATGGGTTGTATTGAATGCAACCAGCGATAACGCCAGCAATATCCACAGTAATTTGTTTTTCATTTGCATATTATGAAGGCAAGGTTTGGTGCAGAGCACATTCAATTTTCATGGGTCGAGGATGGACAGGTTAAAAGCCAGCAAGTTCGTTATTTTAGCCGATATGGGTGATCAATTTGCACCCAGCCGCTTTAATTCAACATGGGAGGCCGCCTATGCGCCCTAATTCCCCGGTTTGTGCGGTTCGCGCCCCGGAAGCCGGCCGGAAACCCTGTCAAATGGAATAATCATGACTATTATGATAGTGTGATTCGCAGGGTCATGTTCATGCGTTCGCAGATGTTTGGCGGGGCACATTTGGAGACATCTATGAATCAGCCGTTTTCGGGGAATCAGCCGTTTTCCGCGAATCAACCGTTTTCCTCGCTGGATGACAGGACCGTTCTTACGCTGACAAAAAGAGGGGAAGAAGCACTGCTCGAACCCGGGACGACGCTCACGCCGGCCCAACTGGAAGCGCTGGTGCTCATCGGGGGCAGCGCGACCATCAGCAAGATCCTCAAACGCGCCCCGAGCAGTATTTCCCCTGATGTACTGCGGGCAAGCCTGAATGAACTCATCGACAGAAAATACCTAAGCGCGAATGCCGGCCTGAGCGACAACATCATCGACCCGGGTGATTTCTTCAGCCTGGACAAAACCGGCACGGCTACCCCGGAGGTGGACGAGCATGTCCATGCCCGGGTTGATGCGGATGCGGAATTCCTCAGGCAAAACGGCTATTACGTCAGCCTGGTACGCAAATCTGCCGTCAAGCCCGAGCGCGCCGCAGGACAAAAGATATCTGTGCTGGCTATCGAGGACGATCCTGACATCCTCAAATTGCTGCAGATATTCCTCAAGCTGGAAGGTTACGAAACGCGCACCGCCTCCAACCGCGACGAGATCGTCGCCGCGTTTCGCACCCCGCCGTTACCGGATCTGGTGTTGCTCGATGTCAGGCTGCCGGATGTCAACGGTTTCGATGTCCTCGCCAGAATGCGCCAGCATCCGGCGATGAAGACGCTTCCTGTCATCATGCTCACCGCCGAAGCGACGCGCGAAGCGGTGCTTAGAGGATTGTTGGGCGGGGCCGACGGCTTTGTGACCAAACCCTTTCAAATCGATCGTCTGGTCAAAGCAGTGAAGACGGTACTCGGCCTCAAGCTAGATCCGGAAAATATAACCCCGACTATCTGATCTCGTTATGCGCCGAAAATCAGAGTGGACCGGCAATCATGATTTCCGGTAACCAAAACATGCAAGAACTTTTGTCGCGTCCCGACTTTCGCGCCGAGGCAGATCGCGATCTTGCGCAGCGTTCGATCGTCGGTGTGTTCTCGTATTTCGTCCTTTGGGTGATCATCTATTTCACAAGGCAACATGAGATCAACAGAGTATTGATGGAATTTATGGGATTCATTCTGGCGGCTGTTGCAATCGGCCGGCTTTATCTCGCTTTGCGTTTTGACGAGTTGTATGCCGCCGGGCGACGGCGGTGGTGCTTCCTGTTTGCCTTTGGAACCGTCATGTCTGCCGCAACATGGGGCGGAGTATGCGCATTGGCGCTCTATTTCGATAATCTTGGTTCGACTTCGGTTATGGTCCTGCTGGCCACCGCAGGAATTGCTTCCGGCGGGATAGTCACGCTCGCTCCTTCTGCCCGGCTGGGCGGGATATTCCTGTTGTCGCTGTTGCTGCCTGTCGTTCCATTCGCCCTTGCCATTGGCCCGACATCGGAAAAAGCGATTGTCCTGCTGATCACCGTCTTTTTCCTTTTCATGCTATTCATGTGGCGGCGGCTGCATATCGAGTATTGGCATGCGCTTGCCGGGCGCGCAGAACTGGTGCGTGCCAAGGAAGCCGCTGAAGCTGCCAATCTTGCCAAGGGACAATTCATTGCCAACGTCAGTCATGAATTGCGCACGCCGCTGACCGCCATAGTTGGCGCGCTGGGTCTGGTCGAAAGTGGTTCGCGGGAAAATATGCCCGCGCAAACCATGAAACTGTTTGAAATGGCATACCAGAACGGCAAACAGCTCTCTACCCTGATCAACGATATCCTGGATTTCGAAAAGCTCAATGCCGGCGCCATGTCATTCAACTGCCGGCCGATGGCGCTGATGCCAAGTATCCGGAAAGCGCTGGAATTGAATCAATCCTATGCCGAGCGTTACCGGGTTGCTTTTGTGCTGGGGAATACGCTGCCGGAAGAAACCAGGGTCATTGCCGACGGACAGCGTTTGCTGCAAGTGATGGCCAATCTGCTTTCCAATGCCGCCAAACATTCTCCGGCAGGTGAGAAGGTCGTTATCTCCCTGCAGAAAACAAATGGCAACTTGCGTGTCGCGATCAGGGATCGCGGTCCCGGCATTCCGGAGTCGTTCCGTGAACATATCTTCGAGAAATTCGCCCAGGCAAAGAGTACAGCCACGAACAAGGACAGCGGTACCGGTCTCGGACTTGCGATCAGCAAGGCGATCGTTGAAGGCATGGGCGGAAAGATAGGTTTCGATTCGAAGACCGGGCAGGGCGCGACATTTTATTTCGACCTGCCCATGGCGCCCGAAAGCGGAACTTAACAAATGGCGGCTTTGTGCCAAAAGCGGCCATTCGAAAAAATGTCAAATACCAACATTATTATGGTAAGTGTAAATCAGGATTACCTTATGAAATCAAAATTCCAAAACGGTTATTGCTCTCTTCATTCGTTAAAAAAGCCGGCTTATTACCGGCTTTTATTATTCTGGCAACTTACTTTTCTAGTTAAAGCCTCCGCCAGTTTGAGAGGCCCAGTACCCAATAATTAATGGAGCAGCCGAAATAATTATTAAGACAATTATCATCAACGTACCTTTTGTATCATCGGACCTATTATCTGAATTGGTATTGCTGGTACTTTTATCGCTCATTTTTGATCTCCTTGGAGGAAGAAATCGTTATCCCAACGATTAGGGGGCCTACCAAGCTGTAAAGATCAGGTTCCACAACTATCTAAATTCTGAACTTATCTTATGAATTGGTTAGCCTGCAGATAAAACCATACTTGCAACTATGACAACATGACAAAAATAAATGGAAAATGCGTCATAAAATTCATAGCAGCATTTTCCAAATAGTTAAGGACAGTCAATAAACACGCCAACAAGAGGTTGAAACGTGTCAAACCCGCCATAATCAAACTAAGTTAAATAGCCACATTTGTCAAGTGGTTAAATGACCAGTATTCAGAGCGCTAACTGTGTGTTTGCTATAGGAGCTACCGCTGATGGCAACGGGCAGCCAGGTCAGTTTACACCCGGTTGCAGCGGACGCGGGCTGCGCCAGCAGCCGAACCCGAACGTTGAACTACCGCTTTGAAGAAAATTGAAGTTCCGATACGTGTCGAAAGCAGCCCTTCACCCAAGATAATTGCCAGCCTGAAAGCGAAACTTCAGGGAAGCTAGACAACTCTTCCCTGTGCCCAGATTTATCCCTTCGGATGCAGCCTTCCTGAACTACACCGGAAATATCTGCTGTCGGTGAATGCCTGCAAATGGCTATTCCCCCTGTATCGTCACGACGACGCTGCGGCAGCCGCCGTGGTTGCGGTGCTCGCACAGGTAGATTCCCTGCCAGGTTCCCAGCCTCGGCCAGCCGTCGGCGATCGGGATGTTCAGACTGTTGCCGATCAGGCTGGATTTCAGATGCGCGGGCAAGTCGTCCGGGCCCTCATCCTGATGGATGTAATAGGGCTCATCTTCGGGCACGGCGTGGTTGAAGTAGCTCTCGAAATCCTGGCGCACCGTGGGATCGGCATTCTCGTTGATGGTCAATGAAGCGGAAGTATGCATGATGAAAATGTTCATCATGCCAACCTTGAAATCGCGCAGCTCGGGAAGTTCGCGCAGCAGTTCCTCGGTGATCAGGTGGAAGCCGCGGGCTCTTGCTTTCAGTCGAATTTCTTTCTGGATCCACATCATTGAGACCTCCCGAAGAATGAATGACCGAGTCGGCTTTGCATTGCATTGGCAGCCGCTGACCCGGCGTTTCCCCGGTTCCGTTGCAATCCATTCATTTCGGCGGCGCCACCGAACCGGCGTAGAACACATCGCACTTTCCGCCAGGAAAAATATCCCGCCCCTTCTTGAGCAACTTGAGCGCCGGCCCGGCAAGAGACGCCAGGACGCTCGGTTTCTCCACAGCCGGTTTCTGGAAGGGGCCACTGATCTTTTGTTTTACCTTGGCGCAGCCTTTGGCATCGATCAGCGCCACGGTCACGTTTTCGAAACGCCCGTTGATAAAATCGAGTCCTCCCGTGAGGGCGATCCGGTTCTGGTTCGTCGCCATCGCCACGTCCTGCGCATGCGCCACACCGCGCTCAATCTTCCATTCTGAGACTAGCGTCCGGATCGCGCTGGCGCCTCCCGATCCTTTAAAGATGCTTGCAAAGTCGTATCCCTTGGTGACCACCACACCGACAGGCCCGGCCAAGAAGACGGCTCCCGCGTCCACCAGGCTGAAGTTCTGGCTGGACTCATACCGGGAGAACTCCAGATCGAGATCGCTGCCATTGAGCGTGAGGTTCTCACCCCGCAGCGAAGCATCTCCGTTCGCAGTCTGCGTCATCTCTTTTACAGTCTTTCCCTGCATCAACAGATTCGCGGAGAAATCCATCGCTCCTTCCAGGACCTTTTGCTGCGACAGGGTTTTGTAGAACTCTTCGATGCGGAACTGCTGCAGAGAGTAATCAACGTGGTAAAGGGGTACATCGCCCGAATAGTCCGCCAGGATGCTCCCCGAGCCTTGTCCGCCAAAGACTTCCCATCGTGATCGGCTTGACATCGAAGACTCCTCCCTTCCCCGCGATCGTAAACTTCAAGTCAGAAACGGCAACATCCTTTGTGCGGATCTTTCCGCAGGCGAGTTCTGCCGTGATGGAAAGGTTCTTGATGAGGTCCGAACTTTTCGCTTCCGCGAGCCGCAAGCGGCGTGCGTCCAGCTTGCAATCCCCGGCCTCGAATCCTTCCCCGGATTGTTTGTCCTCGTAGCGGAGAGAACCATCCGAAAGAGAAACTTTAGCCAGTTTCAACGCGGGTAACGTTCCGGCTGTTTGCGTTGTCTCGAAGTTGAAGTTGCCGTCGCTGTCTCGCTCGATGGAGACACTGGGGTGATTCAGCGCGATCTTTCCGATACGGACTTCGTCATGGAGCAGCGGAAGCAATTCGATCACCAGCCCGGCTTCCTTTGCGGAGAGGAGGTCCGCCCCCCGGTTACGAATGTGCACGTCCTCCAGTGTGACGAGCAAGCCGGGGAAGAGGCTGATCCCCATCTTGCCGCCGATGCTGACTTCCATCCCCAACGCAGCCGTAGCGGCCGCTTCCAACCGCGGCTTGTAGGCATTGGCGTCCACAAAAAAAAGCAGCGCCGCCGCGATGAGGGCGAGGAGACCAACGAACCCGCTGATGGCGAAGAGAATGATCTTATTTGATTTTGACATTGTCCTCCTCCAGTCTCGTGGTAATCCTACCTTCCCCCGGTTATTCGTCTTCCAGGCAGGTTTTACCTTTCACTCCACTCGATCGCGTGCACCCCACTCCTGTATCAAGCTTAATCCCACTGCAAGCAGCGTTGGCCCGATGAAAACGCCGACGAAACCAAAGGCGAGCACCCCGCCCATCACACCGAACAGCACCAGAATAAATGGCAAGTTGCTGCCTTGGCTGATCAGCATGGGTTTCACCACGTTATCCACGCCGCTGATCAGGAAAAATCCCCATAGCAGCATGAAGATCCCCCATCCCAGCGTGCCATGGTAAAACAACCAGATGGCCGCGCTGCCCCATATCAGGGGTGGTCC
Organism: uncultured beta proteobacterium; assembly: GCA_963806115.1. GTDB lineage: Bacteria > Pseudomonadota > Gammaproteobacteria > Burkholderiales > Gallionellaceae > Gallionella. Next base: position 144,751 of record CAWDWW010000013.1, on the reverse strand, counting down.
GACGGGAACCAGGGAGAGTATGGAAGTGATAACTCCGAGCAGCAACGCTGCCGGCACACCTGCGATGGTGAATCCGATTGTGGCAACGATGCCCTGCGCCAGCGCGGTTCCCAACAGTCCGTACATGACACTGCGCACGGTGTTGTTGATGATGCCGAGGACATTCTCCACATGGATACCGACCACCCGATCCATCGCCACGTTGAGAAACTTCACCAGCGCAACTCCATCGCGATAAAAGAAGAAACTGACGAAGGCGGCCAGGCTCATTACCATGACACCCTGCCCAAGCAGGATTCCGCCCGCAAGCAAAAAACTTTTAGTGGGCTCCAGTAAACGCTTCTCCAGGGCGACCATTTCTTCGTGGTCGGTGGCGAGCAGATGCCAATATGCATCGGCAGACCCGCCGACTATCGGCACCCCTTTTAACCAAGCCGGCGGCTCCGGCGGTCCGGCATCGATGGCCTGCCTGATCCCATCGTAGAAGGCGGTAACGTTATCGGCGAGGTTATATGCCACCAGTGCCAGCGGCAGGATCACCACGAGTGCCAGCGATAGCGTCATCGTGAATGCGGCCATGTTTTGACGGCCCTTCATCCTGCGCAATAACCTGAGATAAAGAGACCAGGTCGAAACACACAACACAACGGCAAGCAGTATCGCAGCCAGGAACGGCCTCAACACCAGGAAGCAACCCACCACCAGACTAAACACGGCGGCACGTTGAGCAAAATATTCTGAGCGTTTTTCCATGGGGTGATGCCTCGTCCTGACTCCGGGAATTACTTCCCTCTCAGTTCTTCACTGAGCTAACAATAGGAAATGGCCAATCTGCCCACACTCGTGAAAAACAAATCGAACCCAGCTTGTTTCATGGGCAGCGTGATTTGGATAGTACCCGATTTTCTGAATAGAGCTTATGGAGTCCGCCTCGCTATTTAGGGGCCAGGTTTGCATTGCTTTTGCAGCCATTAACCCGGCATCCCATCTACTCGTGGTTTAACAAGGATCGGGGCGTACACCCAGACGAACAACGCAAAGGCGATCAGCCATGCCGCCTGGGCGATACCCAGCCACAACAGGTAATGTATTGGCGCGATCATCGGCAACAGTACTCGGGCAACGTAGGCCGCGAACAATGAAATGAAAGCAGGCGCAAGCAAGCGCGAGTGTTGCCGAATATCCCGGCCGGTGTGTCCGAGCGAGATTCGCGCCATCATTCCTGCAGTGATCATGCCGACACCGCCCAAAGCGAACGCATGCAACGCCAAAGAAGGCGGAAAGGATATGAACGGTGCAAGCGCCTTAAGGAGGAAGCCGAATGTGGCGCCACCATAACCGACGTATAACACCCACAGCAGCGGCTTTTTCCAGATGCCCCTGGTATACCACCCCGCAATGCGCATGACGTGGGTCGCGAACAGCAATCCGGCGAGTGCAGCGGTGACCGGAACATTGCGCCAGAACACATCGGCGATCAGGAACAGCACAAACACATAAACGCCTGAGCGATCTACCCACACCCAGTTCTTCAATGTAACGGGATAGCCGACACCGCGTTCGATGAAGAACGGCAACACGCGCCGAGCCATGCTGAAGATCAGCGCAAGCAGCACATAGAATCCGGAATACAGACCCCACACGATGCCCTGCTCCAGCACACCTGACACGCCTAAATAGAAGCAAAGATTGGCCAGCATCAGCAGGATTATTTTGGACGCGATACCGACTTGATCATGCTGCTTTGCGCGCAGGATCGGACTGAAGATCGCAATGATGAGCCAAACATCGAACATCAGATCCAGCACCATCATCGGCAGTACCTGTCCGGGTATCAGCCACCCGGCGATCCGCGCCGCGAGCCACAGTGTGGCCAAGCCTGCCAACGAGTAGCCCTGGAGCGTTTGGATATGGGTCCAGTTGCGCACTGCGGTTAACAGAAACCCGGCGGCAACGGCCATGCCATACCCGAAGATCATTTCATGCGCATGCCAGTGCATAGTTGAGAACGGCAAGCGCGGCACCGGCCAGCCATAGACATTAACGTTGCCCCAGATGAACATCGAGACCAGTGAGAACACGCCCGCCAGCAGAAAGAACGGTCGAAAGCCGAGATTGAACAGGGCGAATCTGGGAACGGGTTGGGCTATCGGTTGGATTAGCAAAATAATTCTTTCTTTAATTCCGGATAATCGATCAGTCGAAGTCTTCACCTCTTGCAGGGAAAATAAGCGGGCCTGGCGCTAATGGATATTCCCGGTTAAGACCTAAGGTAAATAGAAAATGAATCAGGGATAATCCTGGCGCGTGGGTCGAACCATGATGTCGCTGATATGCACATGAGGCGGCTGGGTCACGATGTAGTGGATCGCGTTTGCGACGTCGTCGCCGCGCAACAATGGTCCGAATTTGTCTTCGAAGGTCTGCACCATCTCGTCACTGTAGCCCGCGCCATCCTGAAACCCGCTGATCACGACGCCCGGTTCAACCAGCGACACGCGTATTCCTTTGGGCCCCACCTCGCGACGCAGACCCTCGGCCAGTGCATGGACGGCAAACTTGGTGGCACCGTAGACTGCGCTGAATGGAGATATGTGCCTCCCCACGACCGAACCGATGATCACGATATCCGCGGCCCGTTTCGGGTAGCCGGCCTGCTGCTCATCGACCATATTCTGCGCGGCTTTTTGCAGCAGGGCCAAAGCGCCTGTCACGTTGATCTTGAGCATTGCTTCGAACCTGGACAGATCCGCATCCTTGACCGATCCGCCCAGGCCGCGCCCCGCGTTCACGACGACGATGTCGGCCGGCTTGCCAAAGCGTTCGATCGCCGAGGCAAAGAGACGCTCCAGAACCGTGCTGTCAGTTGCATCACCCGCCATGCCGCAAAATGCCGCTCCCAACTCCTGTTCCAGCGCCCGAAGTTTTTCTGCATTGCGGCCATTGCCAACGACTCCATAGCCAGCGGTAATAAATCTTCTTGCCGTCGCTTCTCCAATGCCTGAGGTTGCGCCGGTAACGATCGCGATACGCGAATATCGATCGGGAATGGCGGTTTTCTTGTTGGTCATGTAACTTCTCCTTCGCAACATGGATTATAAGGGACCGGCTGCTTGCGATGGCTGCCTATTCCGCTATCAATCACACGGCATGCTAATATTGAACGCGTTAACTGCTTTGGATTCCGGCTCATGCCAGACACCCCCCGCAATCTGCTCGTTGATCTCATTTCGGACCTGCAACAAACCACAATTATTTGGCAGATAGTTGTACTGGCATTATCGCTGCTGCTTGCCTGGGGAATGATCCGCTTGTTGTCGGGCCGTTTTCCCAGGCCGGGAATCGTGTCCAGGTTCGGTTTGGGCGGCGTATCCAGAATTACCTTTCCGCTGCTGGCGTTATTGCTGGTTTTGACCGGAAGGGAGATCCTTAAAGAGTGGTATTCCGTCAATCTTCTGAATATCGTCGTTCCATTGCTGATCGCTTTGGTGCTGATCGGCCTTTTCGTCTATATCCTGCGCCAGGTGTTTGCCCCGAACCGTTTGTTGCGCGGTTCCGAACGAATCATCATCTTGACGATCTGGATCGGCTTCGCGCTGCACCTCACCGGGATTCTTCCTGCGATCCTGACAGCAATGGATCACCTCGGCATCAACATTGGCGACCAGCGAATCTCGATTCTCAATATCCTGACCGGCATCATCGCCATTCTTGTCACCATGCTTGCGGCAATGTGGCTAGGGCGGATACTCGAACGCACGGTCATGGCCACGCAAAGTCTGGACATGAGCTTGCGCGTGGTGCTGTCGAAGCTGATCCGGGCCGCGCTCGCCGTACTGGGCGTCTTGATCGCATTGCCTTTGGCGGGCATCAATATCACCGTGCTCTCCGTATTTGGCGGCGCACTGGGCGTGGGGATCGGTTTTGGTTTGCAGAAGATCGCCAGCAATTATCTCAGCGGTTTCATCATCCTGCTTGACCGTTCCATCCACCCGGGCGACGTCCTGACCGTGGACGGCCGCTTCGGCAAGGTTTCGAAATTGACCTCGCGCTACCTGCTGTTGCTCAGCACCGACGGTACCGAATCCATCATCCCCAACGATACGCTGGTCAACACCACGGTGATCAACCATTCCTACAGCAACCGCCAGATACGGATCAGCATTCCCGTACAAATAAGTTACCAGAGCAATTTACACGAAGCCATGGACATCATGAAACAGGCTGCCTTGAATCAACCCAGGGTGCTGGTGGACCCCGAGGTGAAGGTCTACCTCAAATCGTTCGGCGACAATGGCATCGATCTGGAATTGAGTATCTGGATCAACGACCCCGAAGAAGGACAGCTCAATCTATGCTCCGACATCAACCTGGAGATATGGCGCAGATTCCAGGAGGCAGGCATCGAAATCCCCTATCCGCAACGCGATCTTCGCATCATCAGCGGACTGCCCTCCTCCATCACCTCGCAGCGATAACAAGTTGAGCAGTCTGACCGTCAAGCGTTATCTTCCGTGGGTGGTGGCGACTACGCTGTTCATGGAGCAGCTTGACTTGACCATCGTCAACACGGCTGTGCCGGCCATGGCGGAAAGCCTCAACGTGGAACCGTTGAGCCTGAAATCCGTTGTCGCAAGTTACATATTGAGCCTGGCGGTATGCATTCCCATCAGCGGCTGGATGGCTGACCGTTTCGGCACGCGCCGCGTGTTCAGCTCGGCAGTGGTGGTTTTCACCCTTTCTTCCTTGCTGTGCGGCCTGTCGTTGAATGTGCCGATGCTGGTCGCCGCGCGCATCTTGCAGGGTATCGGTGCCGCCATGATGATGCCGGTCGGGCGCTTGACCATCATCCGCACCTTTCCCAAGGCGGAGTTGCTGTCGGCGATGAATTTCGTGATCATTCCGGCATTGATCGGTCCGCTGCTGGGGCCGACGATAGGCGGCCTGATCGTGCACTGGCTGCCATGGCGGATCATTTTCTTTATCAATATTCCGGTGGGGATCGCCGCGCTGCTGCTTATCCGTCGGTACATGCCGGACTACCGCGGAGACGGGCGGCGACCGCTTGATTTGATCGGGCTGGTGCTGTTTGGCGTCGGGCACTGCGCTGCTTTCCTGGCTGCTGGAAATATTCGGCGAACACGATATCGGGTTTGGTCCCGCTGCGATCCTGTTTCTGGTGTCACTGGGTTTGCTGGCCGCCTACGGATGGCATGCCGGACAGACACGCTACCCGCTGCTGCGTCTTGCGCTGTTCCGCGTACGCACATTCCGCGTCTCGGTGGTCGGCGGTTTCATCACACGACTGGGTTTGGGCGGCCTGCCGTTTCTGCTGCCTTTGCTTTATCAGGTGGGTCTCGGCTTCCCCGCATGGCAATCGGGATTGCTGATGATGCCCGCCGCTGCCGCGGCCATGGGAATGAAACTGATTTCAATCGGCATACTGCGGCGTTTTGGATTCCGCAAGATCCTGATCGTCAATACGCTGCTGATGGGTGTCACGATCAGCATGTTCGCCCTGGTCGGTTCCGCAACGCCGATCATCGTGATCGTTTTTCTCGGCCTGGCCCAGGGATTTTTCAATTCGCTGCAATTCTCGAGCATGAATTCCATGGCCTATTCGGACATAGGCGAATCCGACTCGAGCATGGCCAGCACCCTCGCCAGTTCCATGCAGCAGATGTCGATGAGTTTCGGCCTGGCCTGTGGCACCCTCGTGGCTGCCTGGTATCTCGGCGATGTACCGCAGACCGACCACGCAGCGGTCACCCAGGCATTACACTACGCGTTTCTGACCCTGGGCGGCCTGACATTGATCTCATCCTTGTCGTTCTGGACATTGCGAGCCACAGATGGGGAGAATGTCAGCAAGGGCGGTATCGTCGCGTGAAGAATGGCGTGAAGGCATCCCAAGTGGATAGCAAAATACGTAAAGCAGAATTTGAAAAATCGTTCAAGGACAAATTATGCGCGGCATGAATTTCGCGGTCTTGCTGGCTGCACTTTGGTTTCCGGTGGCCGGCCATGGCGAGGAAACTGCACAGGAGGGCAAATCGAATCAGCAGGAAACGGTAAGTCCGGTGGCCCTGCTTTCCTCCGACCAACCCAATCGATTGGGTTGCACGCGAGATAGTTATGAGCATGCCTGTTTCATGGACTTTACCGTTTCGCTGCGCTATCCCCTGTTCTACGAAGCGTTGCAGCGAGGACACAAGTTCGACATGCTGCCGTTCTTTTCCTTTACCGGACGGATGGGTCAGTACAGCGGCTCGGTGCGTCATTCCTCGCCTGTCGTGACCAAGCAGTTCAACCCGAGTCTGTATTTCCGTGTCTACACATCGAAGTCTGCGGGTGAGAAGCTGGGAACAGCTGACAGCAAACAGGATTATTACGATGTCGGTTACGCGCATGAATCGAATGGCCAGTATGTCGATTCCCTTGCGGTGTTCAATTCCACGGCGGCGAGTGTCGGCGGCCCCGAGATCGCGCAGGATTACATCAGCCGCGGCTGGGACTATCTGACTTACAAACGCCATCTGCATTTCCAGGCGGAGGGCACCAACATGATGGATCTCGACCTGAGATATTTTTTGTCCTATGGCTTGTTTCAAAAAGGCAGCGAGGAATATTTTTCCTGGGAGGCTCCGCGCTCCATCACGCATATCAACCAGGTCGATGGCATACGCCTGAAGGTGACGCGTGATTTCGACTGGAGCTGGTTCAAGGGCGCGACGCTGTTCTATACCACCGGCTACCGTGATATCGCGCGATGGAATACTTTCCGCGCGGAACTGGGCTTTACCCCGCTCAGCAATCTCATGGGTCTGCCCATCGTACTGTGGGCGCAATCCGGATATAACGTCAACGTGACCCAGTATTATCGCAATGCATGGTCTATCGGCCTGGCGGCATCGTTTGAAACTTATCAATGAACGCGGTGGTTTACTGTTTGGGTACGGCATGCGCCCGCCAATACAAGTTGCGTCAAGTCTATTTGCTTGCCGGCATGATACGCACATCCACCGTCATGCCGAGTTTGAGCGGGGTCGCTTCGAGCAGCGCGATCTTCACCTGGATGATCTTGAGGCCGAGATTGACTGCCGGGTTGTTGGGTTTGATCTCGCGTTTGCCCACATAATCGGCGATCTCTTCGACGCGTCCCCGATACACTTGGCCCGGATAGGCATAGGCGGTGACTTCAACCGGATCACCGAGATGCAGGCGGCCGGCATCGGTCTCGTCCACTTCGGCATTGATGCGCAACTGGCTGGTATCGGCGATCGCGGCAATTGGCTTTTCCGGCATCACCACTTCACCCACGTCGAGATAACGTTCGATCAGAATACCGCCGATCGGCGACACGACCCGGGTCTTGTCCAGTAACGAACGCACATAAAGAACGTTGGCCTCGGCCTGCGACACTTGCGCCTCGTGCAACGCCAGCGTCTCCCTGCGCGGTCCGGACTGCAGCAGCCGCAGATTCTCCTCGGCCTCGGCCATTTTTGCCGTCGCTACCTTGTAGGCACTTTCGGCTTTGTCCAGCGTGGCCTGCGACACGAAGTTGTCTTTGAGCAACTGGCCGGTGCGCTTGTATTCCTTTTCGGCCTGCACCTGTTCGGACTGCGCGCGTTGCAACACTGCCTGGGCCTGTTTGATCTCCTCGTCGCGGGCACCCGCCGCGACTTCGTTGCGTTTCGCTTGTGCCACCGACAGTTCGGCCTCTGCCTGCCGTAGCCGGGCTGCCAGGTCCTTGGAATCCAGCACGGCGATCACCTGCCCCTTGTCGACGTGATCGCCTTCCCTGACCAGAAAGCGTTCGATGCGTGCAGTCAGCTCGGTGCCGACATCCATCTCGGCGCCGGGCCGCGCCTCCAGTTTCCCTTCCGCGGAAATGTACTGCTGCACAACAGGCTGCTGAACTGCCGGTGTGTTGCCGCGTTCATACCGCATCGCCAGATACACCGCCAGCGCGATGATGGCCGCTGTCGCCGCGATTGCCGCAGGCTTCCATTTCATGGTTTCAATCTCCCGTCTTCCAGATGTATCACCCGGTGCGCCACTTCCTCTACCTTGGGATCGTGGCTGACGATTGCAACCGCCTTGTGCAGCTCCCCGGCATGACCGCGCAACAGTCGCAGGATTTCCAGGCCGGTCCTCGAGTCAAGATTGGCGGTCGGCTCGTCGGCCAGGATGATGGGCGGATCGCCGGCCAGCGCGCGGGCGATCGCGGTGCGCTGCTTCTCGCCGCCGCTCATGTCGCGCGGGTAGGCATGGGCGCGTTTTGCCAGCCCGACGCTATCGAGCAGGCGCGCCGCCTCGTCATGGACCTTTTGTTTCGATCTGCCTTTCATCCTCAGCACCACCTCCACATTTTCCTGCGCCGTCAACGAACGGAACAGGTTGAATGACTGAAACACGAACCCGAAATAGCGGCGGCGGATATTCGCCAGTTCGCGTTCATCGCATGCGCCGATATCGCGTCCATGCACCAGAACTTCGCCTGACGTGGGCCGCAAAATGCAGCCCATGATCGACAGCAGCGTGGTCTTGCCCGAACCGGACGGGCCCATGATCAACAGCACTTCGTCCTGTGCCAGCTTAACGGAAGCTGAATCGAGCGCATCGACTTTTCCGGTTCCGTCGCCGTAAGTTTTGCTGACTGCGCGCGTTTCGAGTATCGGCTTGTCTTTGTTCATGACCTCACGCCCGGGTTCATCGCCGTCACTCCCGGAACACCATCACCGGATCCAGCGTCTTGACCTTGCGCACCGAGATATACGCCGCCGCCAGACAGGTCGCGAGCACGATCGCAAATACCGAAACGAAAAGGATCAGCGGCAACTGCATCGACACGCCGGCGCTGACGATTCCGCCGCGCGACGCGAACGTCACGGCCACCCCGATCGCGAAGCCCAGTGCCGCACTGACCGCTGCCTGCGCGAGTATCACCAGATTGATGTCGGAATTCTGCGCGCCCATCGCCTTGAGCGTGCCGAAATCGCGCAGATGTTCCATCGTGCTCGCATAGATGGTCTGTCCGACGATCGCGCCGCCGATCAGCACCGCGAGTATCGCGGTCAGGAAAAACGCCATGCCCATGCCGGTCTGTATGGTCCAGTAGTTGACGGTGCGGTCGATGAATCCCTGTTTGGTATAGACATCGTTGTCCGGCAGTACTGCGCGCAGCTTCCGAACCACCTCATCCAGTCTGGACGGATCTTTGAGCTTGACGACGATGAACGAGGTTTGCCCCTCGAAGTCGGTGCCCATCAGGCTCTGGTCTATCTCGTTGTACGAGGTGAATACCACCGGTATCGTCGTGAAGCTGAGCGCTTCGCGCGATAAGCCCACCAGTTTGAATGACTGTTCCTGGAACAGGTTGAGTTCCCAATACGAACCCGGCTCGAGCTTGCCAAGGCGTTGCCGCGAGCTTTCGTCCATGATGATGTAATGCCCGCCTTTTACATCGGACGCCTTGCCTTTGGCCATGGACCAGGGTCCACCGATGCCGGTGTCAGGATTGAATCCGATCACCTCGGCCTGCTCGCGGCGCCCGTCCGCGAGCTTCAGGAACGCGAACCAGACATGGATCTTTTCGGCCCACAATACGTCGTCGAGCGCACGCACGCGGTTGATGCGATAAGCCGGAAAGGGTTGGGAAAAATCGAAGTTGGGCACGTTCTGCGACACGATCCAGATGTCGGCATCGGTATGGCGCACCACGCTGGTGGCGTTGCCCATCATGCCCAGATAGATGCCCACCTCGATCAGCGTCAGCACGGTGGAAAAGACGATGCCGACCAGCGTGATGATCAGTCTGCCGCGCTCCTGAAATAACATCCTGAATGCAAGCCACAACATGTTTGTGCGCTCCAATGCAGTTCAATGCTTCAGGTGCAAACCGCCCAGTAATTAACGCCGCGAAAACCAGCGGCCGGTTTGCTCGTGTCCTTTGCGAATTCCATTCTACTACCGGATGTTCTGATCCGTTTTGCACTGCAGTCTGTCATCCGGTTACTCAAGCCTTTATCCAAACTTGCACAGGAACCGGACGTCATCCCAGCGCTGCACGGATTTGTGCGGTGATCTCATACGAACGCAGCCGCGCGGAATGATCGAAGATCTGCGATGTGATCATCAATTCATCCGCCGCTGTCTGTTCGATGAAAGCTTTCAATGCGGGTATTACGGTATCGGGCGAACCGATCGCGGCGCATGACAGCATGTCATCGAGCATGTCGCGAAAATGCTGCGGTATGCTATCCAGGTATCCCTTCACCGGCGGCTGCAGCCGCTTGGGGTGGCCGCTGCGCAGATTGACGAATGCCTGCTGCATCGAAGTCGCGAGAAAGTGCCCCTCTTCTTCCGTGTCTGACGCAAACACGTTGAAGCCGAGCATCACGTACGGTTTCTGCAGTTGTGCAGACGGCTTGAAAGTGGAACGATACAACGCGATCGCCTGCGTCATCTGCTCCGGCGCAAAATGCGACGCAAATGCATAAGGCAGACCCAGCTCGGCGGCCAGTTGTGCACCAAACAGACTCGAGCCCAGAATCCATATCGGCACATTCAGTCCGGCACCCGGAACGGCGCGAACCGCGTGCCGGCGCGTCGCCGTAAAGTAATCCATCAGTTCGGCGACATCCCGTGGAAACTGATTGGGATCGGTGTCGAGATTGCGGCGCAACGCGCGCGCGGTGAGTTGATCCGAGCCGGGTGCGCGCCCGAGGCCGAGATCGATACGCCCGGGATAGAGCGATTCAAGGGTGCCGAACTGTTCGGCAATCACCAGAGGCGAATGGTTGGGCAACATGATCCCGCCGGCACCGACGCGGATGGATGAAGTGCCGCCGGCCACATGCCCGATCAGCACGGCGGTCGCAGCGCTGGCAATGCCCGGCATGCCATGATGTTCGGCCAGCCAGAAGCGCCGGTAGCCCCATAGCTCGCCGTGCCTGGCAAGGTCAAGCGTGTTGCGAAACGACTGGGCAGCGTCACCGCCTTCGGTGATCGGGGACAGGTCAAGGATGGAAAAAGGAATCATGCGCTTCACACCGGGACGATAAACTCATAAGACAAGCTTAAATTGAAATCATGCTCTGAATCGAAGAAAATTAGTGGACATCTCTCGCTATTTTAAGATACTTTTGAATATCCATATTTGAGCCGGACGAAGTTCCGCTTTTTTGAGGAGTAGCCATTGTCCAAGCTGCGTGTCCAAAGTTTTTCAATTTCAATTGATGGTTTCGGCGCAGGGCCCGATCAAAGCCTGGAGAATCCGCTTGGTATCGGAGGACTCACTCTGCACGAATGGGTTTTTCCCACCAAAACATTTCAACAGATGCACGGAACTGATGGAGGTGCAACTGGGATTGATAATGACTTTGCCGCACGCGGAATCCATAACGTCGGTGCATGGATCTTGGGTCGCAACATGTTCGGGCCGATCCGCGGTCCATGGCCCGACACCAATTGGAAGGGTTGGTGGGGTGATAGCCCGCCTTATCACACCCCTGTCTTTGTATTGACCAACCACTCGCGTGAATCCATTGCCATGGACGGCGGTACTACGTTCCACTTTGTCACCGATGGCATTTACAGCGCATTGGAACGGGCCGCAGATGCAGCAAACGGGATGGACGTCCGGCTCGGCGGTGGTATCGCCACAATCAGGCAATATTTACGCGCAGGCTTGATTGACGAGTTGCATGTTGCCATCGCTCCGATTCTGCTCGGCTCCGGTGAAAGTCTGTTTTCCGATATTGACATGCTGTCACTTGGCTACAGATGTGTCGAGCACGTGGCCACACAGCGTGCCACCCATATGATCCTGAAGAAAACCGGGTAAGTATTAATCACCCCGCCTAACCCTTCATTGCAGCGGACCGGCTACGCTGACCACTGAACTCAACCGTTGGCCTTACAGGAGAAAGACAATGGCAACAATTGAACAAAAAATCGTACCGCACCTGTGGTTCGACAAGGAAGCCAAACAAGCTGCAAAATTTTACACGTCTATCTTCAAAGACTCACGGATCAAGAGTACTGCCATGATTCACGACACCCCTTCTGGGTCAGTGGAAATCGTGACCTTCGAGCTTTTTGGGCAGGAGTTCAAGGCTATCAGTGCAGGTCCGCTATTCAAGTTCAACGAGTCAATATCGTTTATCGTCAAGTGTGATACGCAAGAAGAAATCGATTTTTACTGGGATAAGCTTACCAGCGAAGGCGGCAAGGAAATTGAGTGCGGTTGGCTTAAGGATAAGTTCGGCCTCTCCTGGCAGATCGTTCCAACTATTATGGACGAAATGATGCAATCGAAAGACCCTGAGAAATTGGCCCGCGTCACTCAAGCCTTCCTCAAGATGAAGAAGTTTGACATTGCCGGCCTGCAAAGGGCGAATGATGGAACATAAGCAATAAGGAAATTCAAATCATGGCCGGCATTTGTACATTTCGAAAGTGCGCTTGCCGAATTCTTTGGACTCGCCCTTCACGAGCGTGTCTGCACCGGCATCCACAGCATTATTGCGTGCCAGTTGAAGCAAATTGGCTTCCACGGCTTCTTCACTTCGAGTGATGACAATGCCAACTTTGGCAAGAACGCTAACGACGATTTTTCCCTTGGACTGGCAGCTGCCAACCTGATCTGCATCTGCCAAGGACACCCGGTCAGACCCTTCGCGCACATCGATCATGCTGCTGGCACAGCCGCTTAAACCGGCAACCAGCGGCAATATGACAGAGATAACCAATATTCCTTTTGAAAATTGCATGTCAACTCCCGGTTAACTATGGAAATTATTTCGTTCGTTGAGTTTACTTTATATTCAGGCCGCCCGCCATCTGCAATCATTTATATATGATCCTGCGTTAATCGCAAGAGCCAAAAATTGACTCTGCTGTTCGATGAACGGGTACCGCAATGATAAAATCTGCCGGCGCGATATCCTGATACCCTCGTTATCGTTCTCTCTGAACCGATCGGCATGGATCTGTCGCAATCAACTTTCCGGTACATTTACAGGATGCTGATGAAAAATCTCCCTTATTCAACGACACAGCCGCCAAGCCTGTTGCGCAAGGTAGTTGTTTTAGTTGTGACCTTGGCAGTGTTTGGTCTGGCATTGATGTTTTCGGTGCTGTTGTTTGCGGCCGTCCTGGCCTTTGGCGCAACGGCTTTTGTCTATCTGTGGTGGAGAACCCGTGATCTGCGAAAACAAATGCGCATGCACCCCACGGGCGGCGCGGTGATTCGTGGTGAAGTGTACAAGGGTGAAGTGTACGAGGGCGAGGTGATCCGCGAGATCGATCGTGATGATGCGAAGGGTGGCGATCACTGACAAGGAAGTGGTAAAGTATTCCGAATCAGACCTGATCTGCCTCTCAGCCACTAGATTCCAGACCCGCATGGTAAAACATCATCTGAAGGATTTTTTCAATTCCCCCCGGGGTGCGATGTACCTGATCGTATTGTTGATCATGGCGGCAGAGTTCCTGATCATGGTATCGATAGAGATTGTTCTGAAGCCGAAATATGGCCCGGCGATTCCGGCTTCCTTCTGGGAATTCCTGGATCCGCTATTGCTGATTCTGATCGTCACTCCCTGCATTTATGTTCTGGCTGTGAGGCCGCTGGAAAGACAGCAGGCCCTGCTCCGCAAGCAATATAACGAGTTGAGTATCACCGCTGTCACTTTCGAATCCCGGGAAGGCGTGGTAGTGACCGATGCCAACAACAAGATCCTCAGGGTCAATCATTCATTCACCGAAATCACCGGGTACAGCAATGGAGATGCAATCGGGAAAACGCCCGGAATGCTCCACTCGGGTCGCCATGACAAGGAGTTCTACCGCAACATGTGGCAAGTACTGGAGCGCGACAGATTCTGGAGCGGGGAGGTCTGGAACCGCAACAAGAAAGGCGAGATATACCCGGAGTGGCTGACCATCACCGCCGTGCTCGGAACCGAAGGGCAAGTTACCAATTATGTCGGCATCTTTTCCGATATTTCCGACCGCAAAGCCGGCGAGGAACAGTTGCGCAAACTCACCGCGCATATCCAGACCGCGCGCGAGGAGGAAAAAACCAGGATCGCGCGCGAGATCCACGACGATCTGGGCGGCACGCTGACCGCACTCAAGATGGAGACATACCGGCTGGCGGGCAAACTGTCCGGGAACGATCAGACCGTGCCGTTGCTCGACCATGTCGAGTCGATGACGCAACTGATCGATAACGCAGTAGGTGTCACGCGGCGCGTCATCAGCGACCTGCATCCGACCATAATCGATGATCTCGGCCTGGTGGCCGCACTGGAATGGCAGGGCGGGCAATTCCACAAACGTACCGGCATTGCATGCGAGGTCATCTGCGCGGACGACTCGGATGACGAAAGAAAATTGGATAAGGCACCGGCGATCAATCTTTTCCGCATCTTCCAGGAGGCGCTGACAAATGTGGCCCAGCATTCCGGCGCCACCAGAGTGGATGTCGAGTTCCAGCAAAGTGACGATGAGATAGTTCTGTCGATCAGCGACAATGGTCGCGGCCTGCCCAAGGAGCATGTCATCGCACAGACTTCCTATGGCATGCGCGGCATGCGCGAGCGCGTCGCGCAACTGGACGGCCAGATCAAATTCGACAGCCCGCCCGGCGGCGGCCTGCGCGTGACTGTCATATTGCCTATCGCTGCCGGCCAAAGCATGGAAGACAAAATATGATACGCATCCTGATTGCCGACGACCATGCCATCATCCGTCACGGGCTGAAACAGATCATTGAGGAAAGCGGGGAAATGCGCGTGGTGGCCGAGGCTGAAAGCGGCATAGTTGCGCTGCGCAAGATACGCGAAATCGAATGCGATGTGGTTTTGCTCGACATTTCCATGCCGGACATGAGCGGTATCGATGTGCTCAAGCAGATCCATGCGGAAAAACCGCAATTGCCGATACTGATCCTCAGCATCTACCCGGAAGATCAATACGCCATGCGTCTCATCAAGGCCGGTGCCGCAGGCTACATGACCAAGGAGAGTGCGCCGCCGGAAGTGGTCAAGGCGTTGCTCCGCGTGGCTGGCGGCAAGAAATACATCAGCCCGGCGGTGGCAGAGATACTCGCCAATGAAATCGGCACAGCGGACAAAAAACTTCCGCACCAAATCCTGTCAGACCGCGAATACCAGATATTCCTGCTGCTTGCATCGGCCAAGACGGTTTCGGAGATCGCCGACACTTTGGCCTTGAGCGTTAAAACCGTCAGCACTTACCGCAGTCGCGTTCTGGAAAAGATGCGCCTGACCAACAACGCCGAACTGATGCGCTACGCCATTGATAACCATCTTACGCAATAAGCGTAGCCCCGACCTGTGGACCAGGTGGAGCGTAATACGACTCTAAATTGAACTTCTCCATTGGCACAGACCTGTATGCCGTTCATAACGAATGCCTAACTTGAAGCAGTCGTTGAAACGGGATTTTTTTACCCATGTCTCCAGGCTATTTAACCTCTTCCCCCACACGCTCCAAGCGATCCTTAAGGATGGCCTCGCCCTTTGTAAGCCAGGATATGCCGAAGGATAGAACAGCAGTCGCTTCAAGCCAGAACACGGGATCGAGGCGCTCGATGAATGTGCCACGCAGGAAGAGCGCATTGAGCGCTATCAGCGCGATGCTTGCCAGGATGATGTATCCACAGGTCGTGTAGACAGCGTTCCTTTGCCGCTTCTGAAGGGTCATGGGCTTGCTTGGATCTGTCTTCCGAAACAGCACCAGGCAGAAATACGCCAGCGTCAGGAAGAAGGCCGCCGCGAAGCCGTAGTGAACGTAACCGATGATCCTGTCAACCCGTGCTGGGTCGTGTTCCGGCGTGGATGGAAAGAATGCGACTCCAATGGCAAACACGCAGGCCAAATCACCGGCGATATCGTCCTTCCTTTCGTATCCTCGGTAGGACATCAGGAACACTCCGATCGCACATAGGCTGCCGACCAGCACGTTTCGCATCACGGTGTAGTAGTAGTCGCTGATCGACGTTTGTATCCCGGGACTTTCAAGCACCCACTTGCCGACCACAAGAACGAACGGCAAAGCAGAGCCAATGATCCCAATGGCCTTGCGTAGACCCAGGTATGACATCACCAGGGACGAGTCGACGGATGTTGGTCTGTTCATGGATCCCTCACCTTCCGAAAACACAGGGGATGCAACCCTGCTCAATGCGTTCTGCCGCCGGGCCCTGTCAGACAAACACCGACAACAAGATCTCCGCGGCACCTACAAAATTATAAGACAAACGTCGCTACCAGCTCCAGTCGCGGGGAAACATAATCCACACATCGAATTTGCATACCGATAAGCGTAATGAGGCGAGATGATGAATGTGTTTATTGTGGAGGATTCGGAAGTGATGCGCGAAAACCTGCGGTCCATGCTTTCTGAATTTCACGATATCAAGATAGTCGGTTATGCGCCGGACGAAACCGGCGCGATCGAGCAGATCAATGCATTGCTGCCCGATGTCGTGATTCTCGATCTCAACCTGCAATCGGGAACGGGCGTGGCCGTACTGAAGAACGTCAAAAAGCACCATGCCGGGATAAAAGTCATGGTGTTGACCAACTGCAACGGCGAGCCTTACGTGGATGCGTGCAAGCGCGCCAATGCAGACTACTTTTTCGACAAGTCCTTTCAGTTCATGGAGGTTCGCAAAGTGTTTGCCAATTGGAATCAAACTGGCAGCCTGGACAACAAGCCTGATAACAAGCTGTCTGATTAACCGCGAAAATTTTGGAGAATCTGATGCACAAGCACATAAAAGAGGTGGACACGATCATGGAAGAAAATTCCAGGCGGTCATTTTTCAAAAGAGCGGCAGCGGCAGCGGGTGTGTTTGCAGCAGCTGGTTACACGAAGACCCTGATCTCCAGGTCCTCTGCGTCGACTGCCAGCGCAAGTGCAAAGTATGCGGCGGATCTTGCTTTGCAGGAAAAGGCAGTGATAGGCAATCAACTGATCCTTATGACGGACGAAGAGAAGAAACAGAGGCTCGATGAGCTGCTGAATTGTCATTACCAGGAGATTGCATAGTATTTTGTTACCTAACATCTGTTGTTGGAGGCAGTAATGTCAAAAGAGAAAATTGAGGAATCGAAAGAGGCGAATGATGTACAACAAGGCCGCCGTGAATTTTTGAAGAATGTGTGTGTTTCGAGCGTGGCAGGGCTTGTGGCGGCATCTACACCGGCAGAGGCTGTTGTCGACGCTGCCAATCCGGATGCCGATGTAACCGTCGCTGAGTTTTTTCAAGGACATTTCATACTGATGTCTGAAGAAGAAAAAAAGCGGGCCATAGAGCGGCTGGAAAAGCGTTATTCCGCACAATACGGCAAGAAAACAACGGTTTCTGATGTGCCTGCTCCGGAAGGGGTTCTGTTTGGTTATGCCCTCGATATCGGTAAATGCATAGGCTGCAGGCGGTGCGTTCATGCCTGCGTGAAGGAGAACAACCAGTCACGCCATGACCCTGAGGTTCAATGGATACAGGTGATGAAAATGCCAAAAGGGAACATCTCCTTTACTGTAGATCAATTAGACAAGGGATATCCTGAAAAGAGCGAGTTCGGTGATTACGGTGTTCAGGTTGGCGGGAACGCCTACAAAACTGCCGGTCTTTCCACCGAGGATGCACAAAACTATTACAACGATGACCTGGTGCCTGACAAGGACTTTTTCTATATGCCGGTCCAGTGCCAGCAGTGTGAAAAGCCGCCTTGCGTCAAGGCTTGCCCTGTGAGGGCAACCTTCAGGGATCACGCAGGCGTCGTTCTGATCGATTACAACTGGTGCATCGGCTGCCGCATGTGCCAGCTAGCCTGTCCTTACCAGGCCAGGCACTTTAACTGGGGTGAGCCTAACCTTCCTGCCGAGGAGATGAACCCCAAGACCCACTACTTTGGCAACCGGCCGCGCATGAGGGGGGTGATGGAAAAATGCACTTTCTGCGTGCAGAGAACCAGGGAAGGCAGGGATCCCGCCTGTATGGAGGCTTGCCCGGTGGGCGCAAGAAAATTCGGCAATCTTCTCGATCCGGAAAGTGATGTCAGAAGAGTGCTGGCCACCAAGCGAGTCTTCAGGTTCAAAGAAGAGTATGGCACCTATCCCAAATTTTTTTACTACGTAGGCTGAGGTCACGAAATGAAAACAGCACTGTCATTTGCAAAGGACTTCGGTTCATATGCCGTAAAAGGCGGGCGGATGTACTATGCCTGGCTGCTTTTCCTGGCATTTTTCATGCTGGTCGGCTCCTACACGGCATACATACAATTTACCCAGGGGCTGATCGTGACCGGCGCGACTGACCAGGTCACGCTGGAAGCGTTCTTTGCCAACTTCGTCTTTACGGCACACGTCGCGGCGGCGGCGGTCCTGGTCGTTGCGCCCGGCTATTTTTATCATCGCAAGGATATGAAGGAGCTGGCTGTGATTGGCGAGATCATCGCAATGGTCTTTGTTGCGACAGGCATCACCTTCGTGCTGTTTCACATGGGAAGGCCGGACAGGACCTGGCATATCATTCCCGGGCATCGGCTTCATGAACTTTCCCAATTCGATGCTTGCTTACGACACGATCGTCCTGAACGTCTATCTGATTCTGAATCTCATCGGTGTCAGTTATATCCTTTTCAAAAAATATGTCGGCACGTTTCATGAAAAACAACTGGCAATATGGTTCAAGCCGATCGTCTTTCTGGCCATCGCATGGGGCCCGCTGATCCACATCGTCACGGCCTTCGTGCTCGCCAGCAATGCCAGGGTAGGTATGTGGGCGACGGCGGTCCTGCCCTTTGCTTTTCTGACCATGGCGGGTGCTTCGGGGCCGGCACTGGTCGTACTGATTTTCCTGCTAGCCCGAAAATATACCAAGCTGGAGATCGGTAATCCCGTCATCGATTTGATGACCGACATCATTGCTTGGAGCCTCGGCATCCTGATGCTGGTATTCGCTGCCGAGTTCTTTACGCTGCTTTATCCGAGTACCGAGCACGCCGACTCCCTGAAATACAACATGTTTGGTCACAACGGTCTCAACATGTACGTGCCCTGGTTCTGGGGGACGATCATTGCATTAGTATCCAGTTTTATTGCACTGCTCTTCGGCAAGGTCAGACATAGCTACGACCGTTTGCTTCCTTTGGTATGTTTCGTGGTGTTCTTCGCGATCCTGATCGAAAAGCCGATGATTCTTGTGTTTCCCTCTTTTAGTCCTACTCCCCTTGGAGAATATGCGGAATACCACGTGACCTTGATCGAATTTTTCAACGTGTTGTTTGTCTGGGCAGTTGGATTCATGTCTCTGACGCTCATTTTAAAAGGGGCAATCGGAATACTGACTGGCGAGGTGAGACATGACAAGGCATCGACTTCCACGTAGCACAGAGTTTGAGGAGATAGTAGAAATGGATTTCCTTCATAAATCGTCAAAAATGGTTTTACTTGCCATGTGCAGTTTCCTGGTTGGCGGATTGAGTACTTACAACATCGCTCATTCCGCAGAGGAAAAACGAGCTGAAACACAGAATGCGCAGCCAGTAACAGACTGCTTTGAAAGCAGGATAGGCTACTCGTCCGTTACCAGGGTCGAAAATGCCGTCCCCAAGTATGACTATCCAAATGTCAAATGCTCGCAAACGACTGGCGCTGTCCTGTGGTATGGGGATCCATTTGCCGGGACGATCCCGATTGGGGACATGCCGGAAATAAAAGATAGTACTCATGGAGATTTTGCGAATGCTGTTGTGAAACCGAGAGAGCCTGAGCTAATGAATTTTTTGGGGCCCAAAGGATGCAAGTCGTGTCATGACGGTGAGATCGTGCCTTTTCCAAAGAGTAAAAAGCCAAGGCTGATTGAGATGCATCAGGACATCGTCGAGAATTCACTCAAGTTAATGCATGGTCGCGGAGCTTTGTGGTGCCTCGATTGTCACAGTGCAACGAACCGCAATAAACTGGTTGATCGCCATGGAAACGAGGTAAGTTTTAACCAACCCCAAAAATTATGCGGCAGTTGTCATGGCGAGAATTATATCGACTGGAGGGAAGGGGTACACGGAAAGAGAATAGGCTCATGGGCAACGGGCGGCAAGAAGAGATGGTGGGTGTGCACTGAGTGTCATAACCCGCATACCGTCCAGGCGGCCAGATTTAACCGACTCAAACCAGAACCACCGCCTCCCCTGCCAAGGGGAATGAAAAATGCCGACTATGAACGAGTCGAGGATGGTGGGCACTAGAGCAACATCAAAAGGACATACAGGCAAGTTTAATTAACGTGGCTTTAGCATGACATAAACCGGGTAATCATCACGCGCAATCAGGATCATGAAATACAACTCAAAAGATAAAATGCTGGCATTTTCCTCGGACGATGAGGTTTTCAAATTTCACGATCAGTTGACCGAGGCCATGCGCAAGCTCATGATTAACGCTGGGGGTGGTGAAGCTACCAGCAAAGAAGAGGACTTGAAGCAGACCCAAGAGTTCTTTGATCGCTATTCCGCTTTGGCAGAGACACTGCGTCGCTTGCGTGCCCATCTTCCGCGAAAATCGGATGGATGATTCAACCGAAGTATGTGTAGGGAATCAACGTGCATGATGTTCATAAAGCAGAGTAGTACGATCCAAAAATTAATCACTTGTAGCATGTATCATCTTTATTCATCAACCAAAGGAGAAGAAAATGAAGTCAGTCATTTCAGTAATAGTCGCAACAGCAAGCCTGATCATGGCAGGATCCGCTCTGGCAGCAGATATGCCGGCCGCCGGCAAGGCAAAATGTGGTGCTTGCCACGCCCTCGACAAGAAGGGTATGGGCCCTTCGTTCATGGATATCGCGGGGAAATACAAGGGTGACAAGGACGCTGTCAGCAAAATTGACGCCAGCATTACCAAAGGTGGTAAATTTGGGTGGAATTCACCAGCGGCAATGCCGCCGAAAGGCATGGGGGCAAATGAAGCCGAAATCAAGGCGATGGCGGAATATATTGTGGGCCTGTCCAAATAGCATATCTTCATAGTTGCATTGGGTTACATTAGAAGGAGCAGAAAATGAAATCAGTCATAACAGGAATGTTCGTCGCGGCAAGTTTGATCGTGGCGGGAACCGCGCTGGCAGCAGATATGCCGTCGGCTGGAAAGGCCCGGTGCAATATGTGTCATGCCATAGATAAAAAAGTGGTAGGCCCGTCATACATGGATATCTCTGCGAAGTACAAGGGCGATAGCGACGCGGCAGGCAAAATCGCTGCCAGTATCACCAAAGGTGGCTCGTTTGGCTGGAAACTTGGAGCAATGCCGCCTAAGGGTATGGGCGCGAATGAAGCTGACATCAAGGCTATGTCGGAATATATCGCGGGCTTGGCGAAATAGAACTTCCGCTTGATTTATTCATTTGCCGGGCAACCGGGTTGGGTAATCCGACCCGGTTGCCCGCTGCTCCACAACTTCTGCCTTTGTTAATACCAATTGGAACCAGGTCACAGCGAGGACATATACTCGGCCAATGCTTCAAGTTCCGAATCGCTTAGAGATCTGAGTATCCTGTTCATTATCACGTTCGGGCTGTTCATGCGATCATCTTCCCTGAAATCCTTGAGTTGCTTCAACAGATAAGCCTTATGCTGACCGCCCACTACGGGGTACATCGCAGTAGAGGGATCCAGGCCCTTGCCGGTATTGCCGTGACAGTAGGCACAGGTCATCACCATCTCCGATATATTGCCTTTTGAAAATATTTTTTTGCCTTTCTCATTGGTTGGAGCCGTTGCGTTACCCTTCATGATCGGTTGATCGGCGAAGTAAGCTGCAATGTCGGCGAGATCCGTATCGCTGAGAGGCGCTGCCATACCGTTCATGATTTCGTGAGAGCGTGTGCCAGCCTGGTAATTGCGCATCTGTTTTATGATGTATTCATCGTATTGACCGGCAAGCTTGGGAATCAGCTCACTGGTGCTGTTGCCGTCCACGCCATGACAGCCCTGGCATATCTGCGATTTCTGTTTGCCCGCGACCGGGTCACCACTGCCGGTACGCCGGTTGAGCATATCCGTATGGCCGCTTCCAGCAAATGCTGACGGGGCGGCAAGCAGGGCGGCCAGAGCCAGACTGGCGGCGTAGCGGTTTTTGATGTGCATCATGTCATTCTCCTCAATTCACAAGCTACACGTATACGTTTTGGCGAAGCTTCCAGCTAAACAGGCTCATGGTGTCAGGCTGGCGACCGTGGACAGGTACGCGGCGATGTCCGCGATGTTCTCGTCGTTGAGCTTTTTTGCGATTCCGCGCATTATTCCGTCTTTATAGATCTTCTGATCATTGTTCCTGCTGCCGTCACGATATCGGGTCAACTGATTCACCAGATATACATATTTTTGCTGGTGGATTGCCGGGATGTTTGCAGCGCGCCCGCTAAGCCCGTGACAATCCTGGCAAGCCGGAACCAGCGGCTTGATCCCTTTGGTCATGATTATCTTTCCTTCTTTCGGGTTGCCGATTTTGCCGCCGTCGGCGGCGAGCGCTTTAAGGTCGGACGACTCCGTTTGATATTCAAGCGTGTCCAGATATGCAGCCACATCGAGGCGGTCCTGCTCGGTCAACGCCCTTACAATGCCATTCATCGTTGCGCCCATACCGGCATCGTTGCGATTGCCTGCGGCATAGTCCATGAATTGCTTGAGGATGTATTTCTGGCCGATATTTGCCAGGCGCGGCGTTCCCATGGCGTCCATGCCCAAAGCTTTTTCTCCATGGCAACCAGCGCATGCAGTCGCATCGCCTTTGCCTTCATTGTAGATGGCCTGACCATTGGCGACATCCGCACGAATGTTCGCGGCCGTTTCAGCCGCAACAACCGTTTGGGATTGAAGTGCGACGGCGGAAAACATCAGCCATGACAAAAACGTCATTGTTGGTTTGCGCATTTTATCCCTCCCTGTTTATTTCCCTGGGCCCTTCTGAAATCCATGTCTGAACGATGGCAACGCGATCTCAGCCCAATGCACGCCCAAAATAACCGATCATAGTCCGGAAATGTAATCTGCCAATGCCTCGAGCTCGGCATCGCTCAACCTGTGCACGGTTATATTCATCACCCCACCCGGGCTATTGTTGCGCAAGCCTTTTCTGAAGTTGAACAGTTGGGCGAGCAGATAATCCTTGTGTTGTCCGCCTATCGCGGGGTACACCGGGTTGCCGGGATTTTGACCCTTGCCAGCGGCTCCGTGGCAATTGTTGCAGCGAACCATCATTCTGGACAGGTCGTCATTTTCAAAAAGCTTCTTCCCAATCCTGTTGTCCGAAGGGTGGTCGCCTTTCATCATCGGCTGGCTGGCAAAATAGGCGGCGATGTCATCCAGATCCGCATCGCTGACGGACGCTGCCATACCGCTCATGATCATGTGGGAACGGGTGCTTGCCAGGTAATTGCGAACCTGCTTTGCAATGTATTTCCCGTATTGGCCGGCAAGTTTTGGAATCGAAGGGTCCGTGCTGTTGCCATCTTCACCGTGGCAACCAAAGCACAGCGCGGCCTTGTCCTTGCCAGCCACCGGATCACCGGGGCCGGTGCGCAATTTTATTGCATCCGCAGTATCCTTCATGGCGGACGCTTGGGATGCGGGCTGTTGCGATTCCGCGTTGGCAGGCTCTGCCTGCACCGTCGCAGACAAGGACAGCAGTACGATCAAAGCGAGGAAGACAGAAATGATGCTGTCGCTTTTATACATGTCATACTCCTCATGTCATTCTTGTATTGTCTGAATGGTTGCAGGAATCACTTGCTGCGTGACCCGTTTGCGTGCAAGAGCATACGACTGTAGCGCACATTTTCGCATAACTGCAAGTCCCTGAGCATTCACTCGATGCCGCACATGCCTTGGCAACGAGCAAGCCCACTCCACACCCATTTTCTTCTTCCCGGGCCGGATAAAATAAGTAATTCACATCTTTTTGTACTACCATACATTTCCCGCATGCAAATTTGCGGCTTGATGTATGAATCAAGTATTTATCTTGGATCCGCATGCGTCATAATTTCAATATTGCTGACCTGTATGTCTGGCCATAACAGTTAGGAGTCAACCATGCCTGCCTGGCTCATTCCCGTGCTCAAGTCCGTTCTGCCGTATGTCGGCACCATCATATCTGCGGCAGCTCCGGTATTTACCAAGAAAAGCGCGGATGCCGCCGCCAACCTATCGATATTGCAGCTACAGCAAATAACCGAACTTCAGGCAGCGGCATCCGAGAACGATGCGCACATCAAAGCGCTGGCAACACAGATGCAAAATACAGTGGAGGCTCTGGAGAAGGGAGCAACTCTTGCGGAAAGGAGACATCAGCGGGTTATCATTCTGTGTATCTCGGCTATCATCATATCCGTCATTTCACTGGGCACCGCGTTGTACGTAATGCTGGTGAGATGATTCATTGATTGATTATGAGAAGCGTATTTGAAGCATCCTCCGGTCTGGACGCACACATGATCCTGAACCTTCTCGAACAGTATCGGATTTCAGGGCGTATCGAAGGGGAATATTTGCAGGGTGGGATAGGCGAACTTCAAGCGATGGGCTTTGTGCGTGTGCTGGTTTCTGAGGCGGACTACGCTGAGGCCAGGAAGATAATCAGCGAATGGGAATCGATTCAGCCGGTTTCGGATAATTCAAAACCGGAAGCAAGATCACCCGGTGGGATGCAGATTTTCATTATAGGGGTCGTAGTCGGCGCGTGGATTATGTACTGGGTCTTGAAAGGCCACGTTTAAAGTTGCCGGGGCAGTTCGATACTTGCCCGATCAGACGACCTTGATGCTCAGATCAACCGCTGCCCGTAACGTATTCGCGGCAATACAACCACGTTCTGCAATAGTGACCAATTTCTTCAGATCTTCCGGAGGATTGCACTGAGCAGATACCGTCATGCGGATCGCGGCGAAACGTGACGGCGCATCGGCCATGTCGCCTTCTATCTCCACACGCGCATTTTGCAATTCGATATTCCGGGCTCTGGCTGCGGCCAGCAAATTGCTCATAAAACACCCGCCCAGGCCATTTAGCACAGCTTCTCCGCCCATCATGCCTTTGTTGGTCCCACCCTTGGGCTCGGGACGATCCATGACCACTTCATGTCCGCGAGCATTACCCCTGGACGCGGTACTGCTGATTTGTTCTACCTTCACTGTTGCTGTTGCCATGCAGTTTCTCCTTCCTGGAATTGATAAATCCATAGCACCCAGCTTGGCTGCAATACGTCTGATCCCGTGTTACTTTCGTCCCGCCATCTGCTCGAGCACCAGCAGCAGCGAGCTCGTGTCCTGTTCGCCGAAGCCGCTGCCCATCAGCGCGTTCAGCTGCTGCTTCACCTGCGCGGTGACCGGCAGCGCGCAGGCCGGCCTCGTGTGCGATGTCGAGGGCGACACCGATATCCTTGTGGTGCAAGGCGGCAACGATGCCTGCGGCGAAGTCGCGCTCCACCATTTTCTTTCCAAGCACATCGAGCATGCGGCTGGCACCATAACCGCTCATGACCGCTTCGCGCACCTTGCCCGCATCCGCCCCTTGAGCACGCGCAAATAATAGTGCTTCTGCAGTACCTTGCAGGTTGGCGAGTTGACAGATCTGGTTGGCGAGCTTGGTCACCTGCCCCGTGCCCGACGGTCCCATATGAAAGATCGCCTTGCCCATCAATTCCATCAGCGGCCGCACACGCTCGAAGATCGCCGTTTCCCCGCCGACGAAGATGGTCAACGATGCCGTCTTCGCTGCCGCCACACCACCCGATACCGGGGCATCAAGCATCGCGATGTCGCATGCGCTCAACTGTTCTGCAACCCTGCGTGAAATGGCCGGCGAAATTGTGCTCAAATCCACATGAATCAAACCGGGTTGCGAGCCGTGAATAATCCCTTCCGGCCCGAGCACGATGGCTTCGACATCGCTGCCGGCAGTAACCATGGTGAACACCACCTCGCTGGCAGCCGCCACCTCGACTGGTGTCAGAACAAGATTAAGGCCAAGGCTGGTCGCGCGCTCGCGCGAACGCTTGCCTCTCGCATAGGTAGTAAGCGTGTGGCCGGCGGAGAGCAGGTGGCGGGCGAGTTCGCTGCCCATGTTGCCGATGCCGATAAAGCCGATGCGCATGGGCTGATCCTTCGCGGGTAATCAATGGGGACTTGAACTATGGGGTCAGGCCTTGATTCGGCACCTTTTGCATCATTCCATTTCCAGATCGTCCTTGACGGCTGCCAGCCCCGCTTTCGCACATGCTTCATCGGTCAACCCCGAAGGAGCGCCGCTGACACCGATACCGCCCATGATGTTCCCTGCGATGTTGATTGGAATGCCGCCTGCCGAAATCAATAATTCGTCAATCTTTGGTACATTGTAAGCACCTTTAAAACGATCATCCATTGCTGAGGTTGGAGAATTGAATTCCATCGCCGTATATGCTTTTTTCTTGCTAATGGATATCGAAACATCCATCGCCAGAGTATCCCGCAAAACCACTTGAACATTCCCGCCTCGGTCGATGACTGTTACTGTGATACCCACGCCTTCCTTGCGACATTTTTCAATCGCGGCCTTACCAATTCGCAACGCAGTATCCAATGACAAGCGTTTTATATTCACCGTCAGAGGCTGCCCTGTATTTCTTGCGGCAAATACCGGACTGCCGGTAAATACTGCAAACAAGCTCACTAAAACTGTTGATATCGTCACGATTTTCATTTGTACATCTCCTTATCGAAATCTTGGGTACAGAGTCCACTAGATTTAGTCACATACACGCTATCTCTCAAGCTCATGGCTCCGTCTTCATGTGTGTATCGTATATGTTATTGTCCCGAACCCTTGCCAAGACCCTATTTTCCCCACATCATGGGACCGTAGCCGCTTTCCCCCCACTCTCGGGATTTTTCTCGCTGTTCCTTGGTCAGGATGCTGTTGATACGGTTATGTGCATCAACCGAGTTATCCACCATCTGGCGGCGCAAATCCTCGATTACCTTGTATTGCCTGTTGATCGCCGCTGCATCCTGTTTGTCCGCGTCGTATAACTCCTCCAGCCTGTCCTGGGCATCCATCATTTGCCCCATCACATCCCATTGCTTGGTCCTCATCTCGTGGCGGATTTGCGTGATCTTGGATTTTTGGTCCGCGCTAAGATTCAGTCCCCGGAAATTTCTCCAACCCATCATTCCGTGGCCCATACCATAACCTAGCCCATATTCACCCATCATTCCAGGCCCCATTCCACTCTGCCAATCCGATGCCGGTTCGGCGGCGGAGAGGTTTGCCATTACAGCAAATGATGAGGCGGCTACTACGAAGCAAATGATTCGTAAATGGTTTTCCATCATGATTCTCCTTGGAAAATTGTGCAGCAGCAATGATACCCCTATCAACCCATGCCGCAACATGTCACTAACGGGCTCATCATCGCTATGCTTTCGTCGACCTTACCGCTTGTAGCGCAAATAAATTTTGATCTTATTACGAGATGGCCCACCTGATAACCAAGGACTTGGCTGTTGTTAGCCAGCGGTTTATGTCTTAACCAAAAACTTCGTTGGCGCCTTTCTGGAGGCAAATGGTAGTGATCACTTCGCTTGGTGAGTCATTTGCCGAATATTTATGAATATACTTTACTTTCATGATGTTATACAACAGAAAATTTCTTGCTCGCCCAATCGATCGCCTGCCAAGCCACGGGATTCATTGAAAATATAAAGCTTTGACTTACCCGTTTACCGCTCATCCGGAAATTTGACCTTTCATCTTCCATGGATTGACTGTACCTGAGCGATTCAATAATCTACACCTACTTGGCAAACTTACCTAAAGGTAAGGGCGCAAAATTTCCGGCCTAAGGGTGACTATGGCAGCGGGATTGCAACACGAGTGATCATTCGTGTTCATATGCTGCTAACCCCTACGGTAAATTTAAAGTATTGAAGGGGAAGTATCATGTCCAGCCTCACTCATGGTTCCGAATTAATTCAAGTTGCCCAGCAATTTTGCATGTGGATTGTAGTCCTGGGTTTGGCTGTTTCAGCACATACAGCCCAGTCCGAGGAAGGTTCTTTTGCTGTCGAGAAGAATATTTCAACGAACAAGCTTGTAAGTTCAGACACATACTGGAAGCCCTCCTACCAGATCAATCCGAATATTACGCCTAACCGCTCAAAAGATTCATTACCCTCCGTAGCAAAATCCAGCAACTCATTTAGACTTCCCCGCTACGCCGATACGAAAAATGAGGACGACTGGTCATTAAATATACAAATGCAAGGTCCTACCAACGGAAACTGCAATCCATCGTCATCTCTCGCATGTCTCGATTCGAAAGACGAACGGCCCGATATCAAACCTCAACATGAATCATATTGGCTGGTATTGCGTAAAGCTTTCCATTTTTGAAAGTAAAGTGTTTCTCTCTTATCAAAGATGATTTCTGTAAAGGCAGCTGGCGCAATCTGAACATCGGCATAATCGTGAAAAGAAAAAGGCTTGCATCTTAGCGAGCCTTTTTTATTTGGCAGGTCGAGGCGTTCCTCCCTCACTTTTCGGGCTTATGCAAGCTGGAACTTGAGGTCGCCCAGCTTTTCGATAGAACTGACGATCTTGTCGCCGGCCTTGAGCCAGATCTGCTTGTCCTTTGGGTAACCCAGGATGACGCCGTGTGGTGTTCCGGTAAAGATGATGTCTCCGGGTTCAAGCGCCCAATGTTTGGAGATATAGGCGATGATCTGTTGGGCACTGAAGATGAAATCATTGGTGCTCGAGGACTGTCGTACCTCGCCATTGACACGCGTTTCTATCTTTAGATCATTAGGATCACCGACCAGATCGGCCGAAACGAAATATGGCCCTATCGGTGCAAACTTGTTGAGAGTCTTGCCGATCATCCATTGGCTGCCCGGCAGTTCCAACTGAAGGTCGCGTGCAGAAAAGTCATTTGCCGTGCAATATCCAGCGACATAATTCAAGGCATTGGCTTCAGAAACATTGCGAGCCGCCTTGCCGATGACTATCAACATCTCCGTTTCGTAGTCAAATTTGCAGGCAACTTCTCGTGGGGGCAGCTTGATGGTGCAATTATGAGCGGCAAGTGCATTGTTATACTTGTTGAACAGCGGAGGCACCCGGGGTTCCTTCATGCCGATTTCCTGCGCATGGCGTTTGTAATTCAGGCCGACGCATATGATCTTTCCGGGGTTGGTGAAAAGCCGTCCGTAGGTGATATTGGCCTCGTCGTGCAGTGCAGGCTTGACCTTGTGCTGCCACTGGCGGCGGCAATGTTAGCAAGGCCAACGGCATTCCCTTCCCGTAGAAGTTCCTCGAGTGTCAACGGTGCCGTGATTCTGAGCAGACGGGACGCCGCCCGAACATCGATAACGGCGCTTCCTGTCCTTATACCGAGTGTCTCGGTACCATCAGGATTGGCAATTGACAAAAGCGTGATGCCTCGGGGCATCTCGTGCGGTCCGATATATTCCATTTTGTTTGACTCCGTCTTGGCACCAACTTGTTCGGGGATTCCGAAGGCAACTCCGCCGGTAGCCGCTGTTGGGGATTCCGGGAACGTGCGTCGTGTCGTCATGGTATTTCCTCTTTGTGAGGAATGTTAACCTAGAATTTCCCGCCAGGGTCCCACCAAAGAAAACGGCCTTCAGTGAACATCCCTGAAAGCCGATATTTTATTGGTGGGTCGTGGTGGACTTGAACCACCGACCAAAGGATTATGAGTCCTCTGCTCTAACCAACTGAGCTAACGACCCGAAAAGTATAGTGATCGCCAGCTTAATTTTCACTGTCCAGGAAGCTCTTCAGCTTTTCGGATCGCGAAGGATGACGAAGCTTGCGCAACGCCTTGGCTTCGATCTGACGGATGCGTTCGCGTGTGACATCGAATTGCTTGCCCACTTCTTCCAGCGTGTGATCGGTGTTCATTTCGATGCCAAAGCGCATCCGCAAAACCTTGGCTTCGCGCTGCGTCAGGCTATCCAGGATATCGGAGGTCGCGCCGCGCAGGCTTTCGTAAACCGCCGCATCGATAGGTACAGCGGTATGCGAGTCTTCGATGAAATCACCCAAGTGCGAGTCATCGTCATCGCCCACCGGCGTTTCCATGGAGATCGGCTCTTTGGCGATTTTGAAGATCTTGCGAATCTTGTCTTCGGGCATTTCCATCTTGGCCACAAGCGTTGCAACATCCGGTTCCTGCCCGGTCTCCTGCATGATCTGCCGCGAGATGCGGTTCATCTTGTTGATGGTCTCGATCATGTGCACAGGTATGCGGATGGTGCGCGCCTGATCGGCGATGGAACGCGTGATCGCCTGGCGTATCCACCATGTGGCATAAGTTGAAAATTTATAACCGCGGCGGTATTCGAACTTGTCCACCGCCTTCATCAGACCGATGTTTCCTTCCTGGATCAGGTCGAGGAATTGCAGTCCGCGGTTGGTGTATTTTTTGGCAATCGAAATCACCAGGCGCAGGTTGGCCTCGATCATGTCGCGCTTGGCACGGCGTGCCTTGGCTTCGCCGTTGGTCATCTGCCGGTTGATTTCCTTCAAGTCGCGAATCGGGATGCCGACGCGCTGCTGCAGATCCAACAGCCGCTTTTGCTGCTCTATGATGGGGTGCCGGTAACGTTCCAGGGTTTCACTGTATGGCTTTTTGGTCTTCAATTCCTGTGCTACCCAATGCAAATTGTCTTCGTTGCCCGGAAAGGTCTTGATGAAATGCTGGCGCGGCATCTTGCCCTTGGTCACACACATGTCCTGGATAGCGCGTTCGCTGCGACGCACTTCTTCTACCAAACCGCGCATGGTGTCGCACAATGCGTCCACCTGTTTCGCGGAGAAGCGAAATTTCATCAACTCTTCAGAGATACCGGCCTGTAATTTGTCGTACTGCTTGCTGCGATATCCATACTTGTCGTAAGTCTTGCCCAGCTTGATGAACAAGTCGGTAATCACGGCAAATCGCTCCAACGCATCCGCACGCAACTGTGCCAGATTGGCTGCTGCAGCCGCGGCTGCAGCTTCCTCGTCTTCTTCTTCCTCATTTTCGCCGCCCGCGCTGGCTTCTTCTGCCAAGTCATCACCATTCTCGGTGATGATGGTATCGTCTGCGACATCCACAAAACCGTCGATCAGTTCATCGATGCGCATCTGATTGGCTTCGATCTTGGCAGATATCGAAAGGATTTCGGCTATCGTCGCAGGACATGCGGAAATCGCCTGAATCATGTGCTTCAGGCCTTCTTCGATACGTTTGGCGATCTCGATTTCTTTTTCGCGGGTGAGCAGGCCGACCGTGCCCATTTCGCGCATATACATCCGCACCGGGTCGGTGGTACGGCCGAATTCCGAATCCACTGTGGAAAGCGCAGCTTCGGCTTCTTCCACTGCATCTTCATCCGCCACCGCAGGGGCGACATCAGTCATGATCAGTGTTTCGGCATCGGGTGCCACGTCACACACCGAGACGCCCATCTCATTGATCATGCTGACCACGCCTTCGATTTGCTCGACTTCGAGCATGTCAGGCAAATGGTCGTTGATTTCCGCGTAAGTCAGATAGCCGCGTTCTTTGCCCAGCACGATCAGAGCCTTCAGGCGCGTGCGCCTGGCCTCGATGTCCTGCAGTTGATCGATCACCGGCTGTTCGATAACGTCAGCTTGTTTCTTGATCGGCTTTTTCTTGTCTTTCAGTTTTGCCATGTCCATATTCCTAATTGCGTAAGGCCAAAATTGCGTTGAGGCCAAAATATTGCGTTGAGACCGCAGAAAAGCGGCGGATTATACCCGATTGCATCAAAATTTCCTAACCAGCCTAGGTGCTTAGCTTTGCAAAGCCAAACGACCAGGCCGGCAACAAACGCCCGTCAAGTACAGCTGCAGGGTATACCGGCTGCAAGGGGCTATAACCCCAACAATACACCCGGGTTAGTTAGCTCCTTTGCAGCAATTGCAGGTATTGTTCACGTTCCGGGTCCGTCAGGTTGGGCAAACCCCCTTGCGCCAGTTTTGCCTGCAGTACCAGGAACTGCCGGCGGCGCTGATCTTCGTTGAACTTACTGATCAGCCCTGCAAACTCGGCGTCAATATCAAAGTTATCTCCCCAATTCAGCATATCCGCCTGCGCGGCGGCGAGGGTTTTTTCGTGGGGAGTGCCTTGAAATAGCTGTGTGAGGGTAGGACTGTTCAAAGTGAAATCAGTTTCACGCAATATCATCAGCACGGCTAATACCGCTTCGGCATCGGCGCCCTGGTCATGCCACTCCCCCGGGATTTGCTGCCCCAGTTCCGGCTGTGCAATCAGGCATTGCAACAGCAAGCGATGCGCAGACGGCGGGGTGCGCCCTGTTTTCTGATAAGAGACACGCGGTCCGCGCGCTACCGGTTTGATCTCGTACAACGCTTCCAGTTCTGCCTGGCTGACACCCGAAAGCGCGGCAACTTCCTTGCGCAACAATAACGCCGTGGCCGGTGCATTGATCGCGGTCAGCAGAGGTTTGGCGCGTTGCAATAATTGATTGCGCCCTTCCTGGGTGCGCAAATCCAGTTCCGCACTGATTTCCCGTAACAGGTAGGCCGACAGTGGCATGGCTTCCTGCATGCGCTGCTTGAAGGCGTCCTTGCCGAACTCGCGAATAAAGCTGTCCGGGTCATGTTCTGCTGGCAGGAACAGAAAACTGATGCGCTTTCCGTCCTGAAGGTACGGTAATGCATTTTCCAGCGCACGCCACGCCGCGCGCTGCCCGGCCTTGTCGCCGTCAAAACAGAATACGATGTGTTCGGTGAGGCGTAATAATTTCTGCACATGGTACGGGGTAGTAGCCGTGCCCAGGGTCGCAACGGCGTACTCCACACCGTGTTGCGCCAGCGCCACCACATCCATGTAACCTTCCACCACCAGTACCCGTTGCCCGGCGCGGATGGCTTTTTGTGCCTGGTACAGGCCGTACAATTCTCGGCCTTTCTCAAATAGTGGCGTTTCCGGTGAATTCAAGTACTTCGGCTCGCCTTTTTCCAGTACCCGTCCTCCGAAACCGATGACCTGGCCGCGCACATTGATGATCGGGAACATGATGCGGTCGCGAAACCGGTCGTAGCGCTTACCCTCGTCGCTGGTGATCACAAGGCCGGTTTCGTTCAGCGTTTCGTCCTGATAATCCGGGAACGCTGCGGCAAGATTCTGCCAGCCGTCCGGCGCATAGCCGATGCCGAATTTTGCCGCAATCTCTCCGCTCAGACCGCGCTGCTTGAGATAGTCGATCGCACGCTGGGAAAGTTTGAGCTGCTCACGGTAATAGCGCGTGGCAGTTTGCATCACTTCATAAAGATCCGGCGCGACTTTTTGGTAGTTTTCGTCCGCTGCCCGGTGCTCATGCGGGACCTCCAAACCGACGCTTCGCGCCAATTCTTCGATCGCATCAACATAGCCGAGCCCGGCATGTTCCATCACAAATCCGATCGCAGTGCCATGAGCCCCGCAGCCGAAACAATGATAAAACTGTTTGGTCTGGCTAACGGTAAATGAAGGGGATTTTTCGGTATGGAACGGGCAGCAGGCGACGAAATTAGCGCCGGCTTTTTTAAGCGGTACATAGCGCTCGACAACGTCCACGATATCGAGACGGTTAAGCAGATCCTGAATAAAGTTTTTTGGAATCATGCCAGCACCGCCTTTTCACACACTTTGCAAAAAGTTAAGGAATGGGCTGGGGTACTACCCGGATGGTTACTGCGGATTATTTCGTCAGCAGTGCTTTTATCAAAGCTGAAACTTTGCCCATGTCCGCGCGTCCGGCCAACTTGGGTTTAAGCATCCCCATCACCTTGCCCATGTCTTGTTGACCGGTTGCTCCGGTTGCTGCAACCGCCTCGATGACGGCCTTGCTGATTTCCGCTTCGCTGAGTTGTTGCGGCATATAGGTTGCCAGCACACTCATTTCAAACTTTTCGACATCCGCCAGATCCTGTCGACCCGCCGCTTCATATTGACTGATGGAATCGCGCCGTTGCTTGTTCATCTTTTCGATGATGGCGACCACGTCGGCATCCGACAATTCAATGCGTTCGTCGACCTCGCGCTGTTTCATCGCGGCAAGCAACAGCCGAATTGCGCTGAGGCGCGCCGTATCCTTGGCGCGCATCGCGGTTTTCATGTCTTCAGTGATTTGCTGCTTGAGACTCATATCGAAACCAATTGCTGCACCCTGATGGGCGCGGCAGATGGTATTAATAGAGCTTGGGAGGAAGAACTTGGCTCATCAGGCGCTTGTAATGGCGCTTCACAGCGGCAGCCAACTTGCGCTTACGTTCTGCAGTGGGCTTCTCGTAAAATTCTCGGGCGCGCAAATCGGTCAGCAGACCGGTTTTTTCCACGGAACGCTTGAATCGGCGCATCGCTACTTCAAACGGCTCATTCTCTTTAACACGTACTGTTGTCATGAACAAACTACCTTATACAAAAAAATTGAGGGCGTGATTCTAGCAAATCAGCCCTTCTCCCACAACCATAATTTATCCGACCGTGATTCTGGCGAATTTACGTTTGCCGACCTGCGCCACCACCACCGTGCCGGCTTTGACCATAGCCGTTTTGTCATTGATACGTTCGCCGTCCAGCTTGACCGCGCCTTGCTGGATCATGCGCATCGCTTCGGACGTCCCCTCGACCAACCCGGCCTGCTTGAGGAGTTGCGGCACGGCAATGGTGCCGCCGGAAGCAGAAACACAGACTTCCGGCATGTCCTCCGGCAACATACCCTGGCGGAAACGCGCATCGAACTCCGCCAAGGCCTCATCAGCGGCCTGACGGGTATGGAACCGTTCCACAATCTCCTGGGCCAGCAACACCTTGATGTCGCGGGGATTGCGCCCGGCAGCCACTTCTGCCTGCCACCCGGCAATTTCTTTCAGATTGCGGAACGACAGCAATTCCAGATAGCGCCACATCAATTCATCGGAAATGCTCATCAGTTTGCCGAACATGTCCTGCGGTGTGTCGGTGACGCCGATGTAATTTCCCAGCGACTTGGACATCTTGTTGATGCCGTCCAGGCCTTCCAGCAACGGCATGGTAAGCACGCACTGGGGCGATTGACCGTAATGTTTCTGCAATTCGCGCCCCATCAGCAGGTTGAATCTCTGGTCAGTACCGCCCAACTCGATGTCCGCCTTGAGTACCACAGAATCATAGCCCTGTACCAAAGGATAAATGAATTCGTGGATGGCGATCGGCTGGTTGTTCTTGTAACGCTTGGAAAAATCATCGCGTTCCAGCATGCGCGCCACGGTGTGTGTGGCGGCAAGCTTGACCAAGTCCGCGGCGTTGAATTTATCCATCCAGGCAGAGTTGAATACGATCTCGGTTTTTTCCGGATCCAGAACTTTGAATACCTGGTCGCGATAAGACTGGGCGTTTTGCATAACTTGCTCACGCGACAAGGGAGGGCGCGTGGTATTTTTTCCGCTGGGGTCGCCGATCATCCCGGTAAAGTCGCCGATCAAAAATAGCGCGTGATGGCCGAGATCCTGCAATTGACGCATCTTGTTGAGCAGCACGGTATGGCCGAGGTGCAGATCCGGCGCGGTCGGATCAAAGCCCGCCTTGACTCGCAGCGGACGTCCAGGTGCGAGTTTTTGCTCCAATTCGGCTTCAAGCAGCAACTCATGAGCACCGCGCATGATTTGCGCCATTGTTTGTGTCATTTCTGCTTGCTTCATTATTGGCTGTGTCATTTCGTTGTAACCATATATCAATTCAAGCGTGCAAATGGAATAAACTGCTCCTCTCCGACCCCTTTGCCTTTCATCGGCCGGGATTTGCCACCCATCAGTTCAGTTTTGAGGCGATGCCACTTTCTGGTAAAGTTCTCATTATTAATCAACGCAACACGTTGCCAGAACAAAGCAAAGCAATCCAAGGGAGCATGAATGTTAACCCAAAACCCGTTCAGCCAAGGGAGCAAAATGCCTGAAGGCAAAAAAAAACTGCGCTGGTTCGTGGCGTTGTCAACTTTGCCTTTGCTGGGCGTGGTCACAGCTTTCGGCCTGGTGCCGCAAAGCGATTTTGATTTTGCTTCTTCCGCGGTTGATATCCAGGAAATTGCATTGCCCAAAGTAAATGTAGAAGTGACTCCTGTTGCAAGTTACTGGCGCGACGAACGCGTGCAGCGTGGCGATACGGTGGACGAACTGTCAAGACGTCTCGGTATTGAAGATCCGGCCGCCAGCGAATATTTGCGCAAATCTGCCGACGCCGAATCTTTCCGAAAATTGCCGGTCGGCACGGAACTGCAAGCCGAAACCACTGCCACCGGCGGTTTGATCACATTGAACTATCTGAGCAAGGACAGCGCGCAGATCTCGATTGCCAAACAAGGCGATACCTTCCAAACCAAAACACTCCCGGCACAATTGGAGAATCGCCTGTTCGTGCGCTCCGGCGAAATCAAAACCAATCTGTATGCTGCCACCGATGAAGCCGGTTTGCCGGATGCCGTAGCCAATCAATTGAACGATCTGTTCAGCGGCGACATCGATTTCCATCATGACTTGCGCAAAGGTGACAGATTCACTGTGGTGTATGAAATGACCTACAGCAACGGCGCATTGCTGCATATGGGCCGCATCCAGGCTGCCGAATTCATCAATCAAGGCCATGTTTACCGCGCCTTGTATTTTCAGAAGGATGCACAATCGGGTGATTACTACACCCCGGAAGGCAAGAGCGTACACAAAGCCTTTCTGCGTTCACCCATAGCATATTCACGCGTAAGCTCGCGTTTCTCCCTCTCCCGTTATCACCCGATACTGAACAAATGGCGCTCGCATAAGGGTACCGATTTTGCAGCAGCTATGGGCACCCCAGTCAAAGTGACCGCAGACGGGGTGGTTTCGGTGGTCGGAAAACAGGGTGGCTACGGCAATGTCATCATGGTGAATCACCAAGGTCGCTACACTACGGTATATGGCCACTTGTCGCGCTTTGCCCTGGGTCTGCATAAAGGACAGCATGTCGCGCAAGGCGAGGTCATCGGTTATGTAGGCATGACCGGATTGGCGACCGGGCCGCATTTGCATTATGAATTCAGGGTTAACGGCCGGCAGCAAGATCCTCTGCACATTGCCCTGCCCGATGCAAAACCCATCGACAGTTCATACCTTGCCGCGTTTCAACCCGTGGCGAACGTCTTGGTTACGCGACTGAACCTGTTGCGCAATACCAACCTCGCACAACTCGATTAATCTGACAGTGTCCCAGCCTGAGTTATATATCGGGTTGATGTCAGGAACCAGCCTGGACGGTATCGATGCCGTCCTGGTTGATTTAAGCCGGTCCAAACCGCAGCAACTCGCCCAATATTTTCTGCCCTTCGACGATACGCTGAAAAGCAACCTGCTGTCATTGCACATACCAGCCCACAACGAACTTCATCAGGCGCAGATCGTCGGCAATCAGTTGGCGAGCATGTACGCCGCCTCGGTTGTTCCATTGTTCTCTCAATCCAAATTAACCAACAAGGAAGTCAAAGCAATCGGATGCCATGGCCAAACCATACGCCATTGCCCCGAGCACGGCTATTCCCTGCAAATCGGCAATGCCGCGTTACTCGCTGAATTGGCAGGGATCACCGTGGTCAGCGACTTTCGCAGCCGCGACATTGCCGCAGGCGGGCAAGGCGCCCCACTGGTACCCGCGTTTCATGATCAGGTGCTGTCTCATCCCGACATCCACCGTGTCATTGTCAACATCGGCGGCATCAGTAACCTCACCAACCTGCCGCCTCGTGCGCCAGACGCTCACACGCGCCGAGTCATGACCGCTACCACCGGGTTCGATTGCGGCCCCGGCAACCTGCTGATGGACGCCTGGTGTATGCAACATCAGGGCAAACCCTATGACAGCAACGGTGCCTGGGCAGCAACCGGCAAAGTTCTTCCGACCCTGCTGGAGCAAATGCTCGCGGAGCCCTACTTCGCCATGCCTCCGCCCAAAAGCAGCGGGCGCGACCTGTTCAACACGGCTTGGCTGGAAAGCAAGTTGCAAGGCAATGAAAAAGCCGCGGACGTGCAGGTCACACT
Source organism: uncultured beta proteobacterium (assembly GCA_963806115.1). GTDB lineage: Bacteria > Pseudomonadota > Gammaproteobacteria > Burkholderiales > Gallionellaceae > Gallionella. The sequence goes on along the minus strand of CAWDWW010000013.1, from coordinate 106,589 downwards.
GCTGGAACTGACTTGCCGCAGTATCGCTTTGGCTATCCAGAAACATTGTCTCGGCGCAGAGGAGATATATTTATGCGGCGGAGGCTCGCACAACCAGACACTGCGTCACCGCCTTTCCGCTTTGCTGCCTGGTTGCAGCATACAAACGACCGCCATTCTCGGCATCGATGGCGACTACATGGAAGCCATTGCCTTTGCCTGGCTGGCACAGCAAGCCTTGCACGGCAAACCGGCCAACTTGCCGCAGGTCACCGGCGCAAAACATCCCTGCATTTTGGGCGCGGTTTATCGCAGCGATTAGGGCCGCCTCACGGATGCAAGGTAGTCTGATATTTCCACCAGATCCCGCTTCCAGCACAGTTGCGACATAGCGGCTTACCATCGCGTTACCTGCGATAATGATTTCCATGCAAACCGCCTATATCAGCCATCCGCTCTGTCTGGAACATGACATGGGCGCCCATCATCCGGAGTCTCCGGCACGCATCCATGCCATCGAGGATCGGTTGATTGCGGCTGGGTTGCTTAGCCAACTGCAGCGGCATGTTGCACCGGCGGCGACACGCGAGCAATTGATGCGCGTGCATGACCCGGACTACATAGATTCGATCGAGTCCAGCGTGCCGGCGCGGGGTTACGTGCAACTCGATGCCGACACTGCGATGAATCCGTTAAGTTATCAGGCTGCGCTGCGAGCTGCGGGCGCGGTGGTGCTGGGCGTGGATCTGGTCGTCGGAAATAAAGCCCGGAATGCCTTTTGCAACATCCGCCCGCCCGGGCACCACGCCGAACGCGCGCGCGCCATGGGATTCTGCATATTCAACAATATCGCTGTAGGTGCGGCACATGCGCTGTCGCAGCACGGCTTGCAGCGCGTGGCGATTGCGGATTTCGATGTGCATCACGGCAACGGTACCGAGGAAATTTACCACGACGATCCGCGCGTCATGCTGTGCTCCACTTTTCAGCATCCATTTTATCCGTACGCCGGGGCAGGTAGCGGCAACGAACACATCATCAACGTGCCGCTTTCTGCCGGAACAGGAGGAGAAGAATTTCGTGCCGCCGTCACACAATATTGGCTGCCTGCTCTGGAACGATTCAAGCCCGAGTTGTTGTTGATCTCGGCCGGATTCGACGCGCACCGGGATGATGACATGGCCATGCTGAATCTGACCGAACCGGATTATGTATGGGTGACCGAGGTTATAAAAAGTATCGCGGAAAAATATGCGCACGGGCGCATCGTGTCGGCGCTGGAAGGAGGCTATGAACTGCAAGCACTGGGCCGCAGTGCGCTGGCACATATCAAGGTGCTCAGCGGCCTCTGAAGCGCGTTGGACGATGATAGTTGCTGGCACAAAAAATCGGGGCGCGTTGCGCCCCGATTTTTCAGTCCAACCGGAATTGCCCGTTGTCCTTCAGGCGGAGAAGGAAGAGCCGCAACCGCAGGTGGTTGTGGCATTCGGATTCTTGATCACGAACTGCGAACCTTCCAGATTTTCCTGATAGTCTATTTCCGCACCAACCAGATACTGGAAACTCATGGGATCGATCAGCAATTGCACGCCGTTTTTGCTCATCACAGTGTCGTCTTCGTTGGCTACTTCATCAAATGTGAATCCGTATTGAAATCCGGAACAACCGCCCCCGCTGACGAACACGCGCAATTTCAGGTCGGCGTTGCCCTCTTCCTCGATCAATTGCTTGACCTTGTTTGCCGCATTGTCGGTGAACAACAACGGATCCTGCACTTCAGTCATTGCATTCATTTCATGCTCCTTAAAAAATTATTCGCCGGTACTCGATTTGAATTCGCCGGTACCCGATTTAAAATCGCCAGTACCTGATTTAAACGCCACTACCTTATCCTTTGCTGCAACATTGGTATGTATCAGGCGCCCGTCGACGATTGCGCCCAACTGGATTTCCAGCGTTGTGTAATGCACATCACCATTGACCTTGGCTTTGCTCTGTAGTTCCATATATTCGCTGACGAATACCGGGCCGCTGATCGATCCATTGATCACCAGATGAGTGACGTTGACTTCCCCATTCACCTGTGCGTGCTCGCTCAACACCAGCGTGCTCGGCTTATCAGGCATGGCGACAACATTACCGTTCACCTGACCGTCGATGCGCATCCCGCCGCTGAAATTCAAATTCCCTTCGACAACGGTTCCTGCACCGATCAGCGTATCAATCTGGGTTTGTGGTTTGCTGTGTTTTTTACTGAACATTGTTCCTCCTTGCTTTAAGAGAGACTCACACTTTGCCGAACCTTCGGTTCGGATTTACCTTGTTCGAATATGCGCACTTGCACGCTTTCCAATTGAGCATCGGGCGGCAACTGGATACTTTGTTCGATACGACGATAATACCTGAAGCTGAGCTTGAATAGGGGATTTTCTGCTTCATTTCTCGGAAAAATATGGGTGGAACTCTCCCCATTTTCCACTACCGTAGCAACCAGCTGATAGTACCCGCTGAATATCTTGGCGCGCTGTCCGCTCTGCACCACCAACATGCGAAGGCGGTATTCGCCGGGCACTATGTCCCGTTCCAAAGTCAATCGATGCACGCCCAGTTCGCCCTCCTTACCCGCCGCTGCGGTAAGGTTCTGGAAAAAAACCAGATCTTCCTGAAGATGGACATTTTCATCAGCCATGCTCTTGAGCTGCTCGGACGTTGCCTGATTACTTGCCTGCTCGATCTGGATTTCCCGTTCAAATTGCGTAACCTTGTCATTGAGCTGCGCGTTCGCTTCGACTAATTTGGCGACCTGCTCATGCAACCTGGACAACTCCTGTTCGGCTTGATCGCGATGAAAACCGGCAAATTCCATACCGTTGTCATATGCCCACCAGGCCAGTCCGATCGCCGCCAATACGAAAGGCACCAGCATGCCCCAGCGAAAATACCACGCGATATGCGGCCGCACCGACATTTGCGGTGCAGAAATGCTGAATCTGCGCTTAACTCTTCGTTCGACTCCGCGCCACATAATCAGGGTAACCTACGTTTCATGTCAGGGTAACAAAGCAGCGTTATTCAATGCGGTGGCTTCCGGCAACCCGAACATGATATTCATATTCTGTACGGCCTGGCCCGCCGCGCCCTTGACCAGATTATCGATCACCGACAACACCACTACCGTCTCACCGCCTTGCGGCCTGTACACGGCAATACGACAATAATTCGCGCCGCGCACCGAGCGTGTCTCGGGCAGACTTTTCTCCGGCATCACATCCACAAAGTGTTCGTTAGCATAACGCTGTTCGAACAAAGCCTGCAATTCAACTTCGCGTGTCAGCCTGCCATACAGCGTGGCATGAATGCCGCGTATCATCGGCGTGAGATGCGGCACGAAGGTCAAACCGATTTCCTTGCCTGCTGCCTGCGCCAAGCCCTGCTTTATTTCCGGCAGGTGACGATGACCCGCCACACCGTAGGCCTTGAAATTATCCGAGGCTTCCGAAAACAAATTCGCCATTTCCGTCTTGCGTCCCGCACCAGAGACTCCCGACTTGGCATCGGCAATCAAATTATCCGGTTCGATCACATTTGCCTCCAATAACGGGATAAAGCCCAATTGCACCGCTGTGGGATAGCAACCGGGATTGGCTACCAGCCGTGCTGACTTGATCTGTTCGCGGTTCGTTTCCGGCAAGCCATATACTGCCTCCGCTACCAGATCAGGACAGGCGTGGCTCATGCCATACCATTTTTCCCACTCGGCAACATTTTGCAAACGAAAGTCTGCCGCAAGATCTATAACCTTGACACCCGCGTCCAGCAGGGCGCGCACTTGTTGCATGGCGATGCCGTTCGGGGTGGCAAAGAACACCAGATCGCATTTCTCCAGATGTGCCTGGTCTGGATGGATGAACGGCAGGGCCACATAACCGCGCAGGCTGGGAAACATTTGACTGACCTGTGTGCCTGCATCGGCGCGCGAAGTGATCACCTGCAAATCCACCTGTGGGTGCATCGCCAACAAACGCAACAACTCGACTCCGGTGTAGCCTGTTCCGCCGACTATGCCAACTTTGATCATCTTGACTTCCATAAGAAACGCCTTGCATTCTACAACAAAATGAAAAGCCGCCCGAAGGCGGCTTTTGCAGTCCATCCAAACGTCTTAACGCTTGGAGAATTGTTTCCTGCGGCGCGCCTTGCGTAGGCCGACCTTCTTGCGTTCAACTTCTCGCGCATCCCGAGTCACCAGACCGGCTTGTTTTAACACGGCCTTGAACGTTGCGTCGTAGTCGATCAAAGCACGGGTGATGCCATGACGCACCGCGCCGGCCTGGCCCGATTCACCGCCTCCGGTGACATTCACCATGATGTCGAACTTTCCCAGCGTATCGGTCAGAGTCAGCGGTTGACGCACGACCATGCGGCCCGTTTCGCGGGAAAAGAACACATCCACCGGCTTGTCGTTCACCACGATGTTACCCTTGCCTGCTTTCATAAATACACGTGCCACCGCACTCTTGCGACGACCGGTACCGTAGTTATAAGTTACACTCATGATTGATTATGCCTTCAACAAATTAACCGGTTTCGGTTGTTGCGCTTCATGCGGATGCGCCGCACCTGCATACACCTTCATCTTGCGCAGCATCGCGTAGCCCAGCGGGCCTTTTGGCAACATCCCCTTGACGGCCTTTTCCAAGACGCGGCTGGGATGACGCGCCTGCATCTTGGCAAAATTGGTGGTATACAAACCGCCCGGATAGGTCGTATGACGATGATACAGCTTGGCTTCAGCCTTGTTGCCGGTCACGCGCAGTTTGTCGGCATTGACCACGACGACGAAATCGCCGGTATCCACGTGCGGGGTGTAAATCGCCTTGTGTTTGCCACGCAGACGCGCCGCGATCTGCGCGGCTAAACGGCCCAGCACCTGATCGGCTGCATCTACCAGAAGCCAGTCGTGCTGGACTTCCTCTGCTTTGGCGGAAAATGTTTTCATAACCACAAATCCTAAAAATTCAATAAGTAATAGTAAACCCCGAAGGGCGCGCATTCTATTGCAGCCAGCTCAAACCTGTCAAACGCTATTTGGCCCCCGGAGTGGACTTTCACCGCGTCAGAATTGCCCTATTCTTCGGAAATGCGCATGAAACCCAGTAATATGAGCATATTCCGATACTTTGAGTCTTGCCATGTCCTGGTTCATCACCAACAGCCTTGCCGCTTTCCTGCTGCCGCCGCTCAGTTTGCTGCTGCTGCTCGCGCTGGGCATCTATCTGCTGAAACGCCGTCACAAGCTTGCCAGGATGCTGATACTCGCCGCGTTCGGTTTGCTCTGGATCGCGTCTACTCCGTATTTCGCCGAGGGAGCGCTGCATTTGCTGGAAAGGAAAACCACTCCGCTTGACAGCAGAACCCAGAATGCCGATGCGATCGTGATACTTGGCGGAGGGACATATTTCCACGCACCGGAATATTCAGGGCAGGACACGATCGGAGACGCCACCCTGGTTCGTTTGCGCTACGGCGCGAAACTTCAGCGGGAAACCGGCAAGCCGATACTCGTCACCGGCGGCAACCCTCTGGGCAACAGCGTTTCTGAAGCTCAGCAAATGCGTATCGCGCTGGAACAGGATTTTCGCGTCCCGGTGCGCTGGACGGAAGACGAATCTGGCAACACCTTTGAAAATGCGCACAACTCGTTCCGCATCCTGCAACAAGCAGGGATTCACAAAATCTATCTCGTCACCAACGCCTGGCACATGCCTCGTTCCGCCGGGATATTTCGCCGTGCCGGGTTCGAGGTCGTAGAAGCACCGACCGCTTACACCACGCGCTATCGGACCGATTTGCTCACCTTCCTGCCGCGAGCCGAATCCCTTCAGGACAGCAAGATTTTCATTCACGAGATTATCGGATTGCTCTGGTATCAGGTAAAGTTGGCGATCTCGAATAGTTAGTCAATTAAAAGGAATAACATGAAAGCACGCGTCAAATGGGTGGAACAGGTCTCCTTTCTGGGTGAGACCGAAAGCAATCATGCGGTATTGATGGATGGCTCACCTGCATCGGGCGGGCGCAACCTCGGCCCGCGCCCGATGGAAATGCTGTTGATCGGTACTGGCGGTTGCACCAGCTTTGACGTGATCAGCATCCTGAAGAAAAGCCGCCAGGCGGTCTCCGACTGCTACGTGGAACTGGATGCGGAACGCGCCGAAACCGACCCCAAAGTGTTCACCAAAATTCACATGCACTTTGTCGTGAAGGGCAAGGACATCAAACCCGAAGTCGTCGAAAAAGCCATCAAGCTATCGGCGGAGAAATACTGCTCGGCTTCCATCATGCTCGGCCAGACCGCCAAGATCACGCATGATTTCGAGGTGATACAGGAATAGAGAAAAGCTGAAAGATACAAGGTGCAAGGATCTTGCTCTGCGCCTTACCCTTGGCTCCCGCTTTTACACCCAGTAGGAAGTGCCTGTCATCACCTTGCCGTTCAGCTTCATCGCCAGCTGTACCGGCTGGGGCAACTCTGCGCCGCCCAAGCGATCTCGCCATATCGGCATGCCCGACCTCGTCGGTGTACATCTGCTGCCACGATGGCGCGGCTCTTCTCATCCTGCGGCGGCAACTGGTCCAGATGGCTCTGCAAGTGATCGCCGACCTGCCGCTCGGTCTCGGCGAGAAAGCCGAGATTCCACTTGTCGCCCAGCAACCCGGCAACCGCGCCGATCGCCAGCGAGCCGGTGTACCAGAACGGATTCAGCAAGCTCAGATGACCCGCCCAGTTCATGCACGCGCCTGGCCGTCCAGGCCAGATGCTCGGTCTCTTCCTGCGCGGCCCGCTGCAGTGTCTGCTGCACGGCCGGATCGCGCGCCGTCAGCGCCTGCCCCTGATACAAGGCCTGCGCGCAAATCTCGCCGCTGTGATTGACGCGCATCAGCGCGGCGGCCTTTTTCTTTTCGGCCTCATCCAGAGATGCTTCCGGCACGTTTGCGTCAGGATAGGCACGCGTGCTGTGCGCCTGGCTGAACAAGGTGCGCAAGCCCTTGTCGAACTCGACGATCAAGCGATCCAGATTCAACATGACACTCTCCTTGCAATAAAACATCAGGCAAACACTCGGGACAATTCTACACCCGGATCCTGCGCGCGCATGAACGCCTCGCCCACCAGAAACGCGTGCACATGATGGCTGCGCATCAGTTTCACATCTTCCGCTGTGAGGATACCGCTTTCGGTGACGACGATGCGATCCCCCAGCTAGACGATGAATGCGCGGCAACAAGTCCAGCGTGGTTTGCAGGCTCACTTCGAAGGTGCGCAGATTGCGGTTGTTCACGCCGATCAGCGGCGTAGTCAGTTGCAGCGCGGCATCCAGCTCAGCGCCATCGTGCACCTCCACCAGCACCGCCATGCCGAGTCTGTGCGCCAGCGCTTCGAACGACTGCATTTGCGCGACATCCAGCGCGGCTGCGATCAGCAGTATCGCGTCCGCACCCATCGCGCGCGCCTGGTAGATCTGGTATTCGTCCACGATGAAATCCTTGCGCAGCACCGGCAGCTTGCAGGCGCTGCGCGCCTGCTTCAGATACTCCGCGCTTCCCCTGAAAGAACTGCTCGTCGGTCAGCACCGACAGGCATGCCGCGCCATGTTGCGCATAGCTCGCTGCGATCTCGGCCGGACGAAAATCGGCGCGCAACACACCCTTGCTCGGACTGGCTTTTTTGATTTCCGCGATCACCGCGGCTTGACCTGCGGCAATCTTGGCGCGTATCGCGCCAACGAAATCGCGCGCCGGCTCGGCCTGTTCTGCCGCGGCACGCATCGCCGCGAGCGGCTTGATGGATTCGCGCTTCAGCCACTTCCTGCGCTTTGACGGCCAGAATTTTTTTGAGGATGTCGGACATCGCCGCGTCTGCATTAAGAAAGACGCGCATTTTAGCACTTGGGGTAAAATGCGCCCTACAACAAATCACATGGAACACCATGCAGAACATCAAGGAATATATGCAGACCGTCGGCAAGACAGCGCGCGCGGCTTCGCGCCTGATGGCGCTGGCAGACACTGCCACCAAGAATCGCGCGCTGACCGAGATCGCCGCCTCGCTGCAAAATCAGACCGCGCTGCTGCTGGCCGCCAACGCCAAGGATGTCGCCGCGGCGAAAGCCGACGGCCTGGATGCAGCCTCGGTGGACCGGCTGACGCTGACCGAAAAGACCGTGCACGACATGGCCGAAGGCTTGCTGCAGATCGCGCGCCTGCCCGACCTGATCGGCGCGATCAGCGATTTGAATTATCGCCCCTCCGGCATACAGGTCGGCAAGATGCGCGTGCCGCTCGGCGTGATCGGCATCATTTACGAATCGCGCCCCAACGTGACCGCGGATGCCGCCGGGCTGTGCCTTAAATCCGGCAATGCCGCGATTCTGCGCGGCGGATCGGAAGCGATCCATTCCAATCAGGCCATCGCCGCCTGCGTGCATGCCGGATTGCGTGTTGCCGGTTTGCCGGAGACCGCGGTACAGGTCGTCGCCACCACAGATCGCGCTGCGGTTGGCGAACTCATCACGATGAAAGAATATGTGGATGTGATCGTGCCGCGCGGCGGCAAAGGATTGATCGAGTTCGTTTCAGAACATGCACGCATTCCCGTGATCAAACATTTGCACGGCGTGTGCCATGTTTATATCGATGACGAAGCCGATCTCGACAAGGCGATACGCATCGCCGACAACGCCAAGACTCAGCGCTATGGAGTATGCAATGCGATGGAAACACTGCTGGTCGCGCGCAGCATTGCTGCAAAAGTATTGCCGAGGTTATGCAAGATCTATCTTGACAAGGGTGTGGAACTGCGCGGTGACGAGACTGCGCGTGCGCTGGTCAAGCAGATGAAAGCCGCCACCGAGGAAGACTGGCACACCGAATATCTCGAGCCGATTCTCGCGGTGCGGGTGGTGGCCGGCCTGGATGAAGCCATCGCGCACATCGCCACCTATGGTTCGCAGCACACCGACAGCATCGTCACGGAAAATTACACCCAGGCGATGCGTTTCCTGCGCGAGGTGGATTCCAGCTCGGTGATGGTGAACGCCTCGACGCGCTTCGCGGACGGATTCGAATACGGCCTCGGCGCGGAGATCGGAATCTCCACCGACAAGATCCATGCGCGCGGTCCGGTCGGACTGGAAGGGCTGACCTCGCAAAAATACGTCGTGCTGGGCAGCGGCCAGATACGTGTCTAAACGAACCCTGCTTTTCAAAAAATAAATACAAGGAAGCGAACACCATGAGTCAAACCATAGAAGTCAAAGTGCCGGATATCGGCGATTTTAAAGATGTTTCGGTCATCGAAGTATTCGTCAAGGCCGGCGACCAGATCGATGCCGAGCAATCTTTGATCACTCTGGAAACCGACAAGGCCGCTATGGAAGTGCCCTGCCCCGCCGCAGGCACGGTGAAAGCACTCAAGGTCAAGGTCGGCGATAAAGTTTCGGAAGGCAGTGTGATCCTGTCATTGGAGAGCAGCGGAGCAGCCGCAACCCCTGCTGCAAAACCTGCTGCCAGCGCACCGGCAGCAGCACCGGGCAAATCACCCGCTCCGCCGCCCGCTCCATCATCGGCGCCTGTATCTGCACCTCAATCATTCAAGAAAGGCGATATACACGCCGAAGTGCTGGTGCTCGGCGCGGGTCCCGGCGGCTATACCGCCGCGTTCCGTGCGGCCGACCTGGGCAAGCAGGTGGTGCTGGTGGAGAAATTCGCCAGTCTGGGCGGCGTGTGCCTGAATGTAGGCTGCATTCCGTCCAAGGCGCTGCTGCATGTCGCCAAGGTCATCACCGAGGCGGAAGAGGTTTCTCATCATGGCGTATCGTTTGGAAAACCGAAAATCGATATCGATGACATCCGTGCGTGGAAAGAAAGCGTCATCGCAAAATCTACCGGCGGCTTAGCCATGCTGGCCAAGCAACGCAAGGTGCAGGTGGTACAGGGCAGCGCGAAATTCACTTCGCCAAATCATCTGGAAGTTGCAATCAAGGGTGGCAAGAAGTCTATCAGCTTCGATAACGCGATCATCGCCGCAGGATCAAGCGTGGCACGCATCCCCGGCTTTCCCTATGACGATCCGCGTATCATGGATTCCACCGGTGCGCTGCAATTGCAGGATGTGCCAAAGCGCATGCTGATCATCGGCGGCGGGATCATCGGGCTGGAAATGGCCACCGTGTATGACGCGCTCGGCAGCAAGATCAGCGTGGTCGAGTTGATGGATCAGCTGATGCCCGGCGCCGACAAGGACATGGTCAAGCCGCTGCATACGCGTATCGCCAAACGATACGAGGCAATATATCTCAAAACCAAAGTCACAAAAATCGAAGCCCAGAAGAACGGTTTGAAGGTTACTTTCGAAGGTGAACAGGCGCCCGAACCGCAAACCTATGACCGGGTGCTGATGGCTGTCGGTCGCCGCCCGAACGGGCGCGACATCGGCGCGGACGCCGCGGGCGTGAGCGTCAATGAGCGCGGCTTCATCCCGGTGAACATCCAGATGCGCACCAACGTGCCGCACATCTACGCGATCGGCGACATCGTCGGCGACCCGATGCTGGCGCACAAGGCGGTGCACGAGGGCAAGGTCGCCGCTGAAGTCATCGCAGGACAACATGCCGCGTTCGAGCCGCTGACCATACCTTCCGTCGCCTACACCGACCCCGAGGTTGCGTGGATGGGTCTTACCGAGACACAAGCCAAAGCGCAGAACATCGAATATGAAAAAGTCTCTTTCCCGTGGGCAGCTTCCGGCCGTGCAGGATCGGTAGGGCGTAGCGAAGGCGCGACCAAAGTGCTGCTCGACCCGCACACCCGGCGCATCCTCGGGGCAGGCATTGTCGGTGTGAATGCCGGCGAACTGATCGCCGAAGCGGTGCTGGCACTGGAAATGGGTGCGGACATGGAAGACATCGGGCTGACGATACACCCGCACCCGACCCTGTCGGAGACACTCGGGTTCGCTGCGGAAATGGCGGAAGGCACGATCACCGACTTGATCGCTCCGCGCAAGAAATGATGCGTTGTATCCTGATCATTGCTTGTCTTGTAATGAGCGGGGGTTTAAGTGCGTCGGCAACTGCACTCGAGCTGAGCGGGTTCAAGGCGAAACTCAACGACTTGACCAAACCAGCCGCATCAAAATCTGCCGCACCGGCGAATTCGGGGCTCGCCCAATTCAGCACGCAAGATCAGGTCGAAAGCCTGCGGCAGGCGCTCACTCAAGGCGCAGAGACCGCCGTCTCGAATCTCGCAAAAAATGACGGTTATCTCGGCAATAGCAAGGTGCGCATCCCGCTGCCGGATAGCCTGCAAAAAGCGGACAAAGCCATGCGCAGATTTGGCATGGGCAAATATTCGGACGAGCTGGTCACTTCAATGAATCGTGCCGCAGAAGCTGCCGTGCCGGAAGCGAGAGCGCTGTTTGTCGGAGCGATCAAAAAAATGACCGTGGCGGATGCCAAGGGCATACTTACCGGCGGCGACGATGCCGCCACTAGGTACTTCCGCAAAAACACCGAGACTGCGCTGGCAGGCAAGTTCAAGCCCATCGTAGGCAAGGCGATGCAAAAAGTGAAACTTGCCGAAAAATACGACCAGTTCGCGGGTAAAGGCGCAAAATTCGGTTTGGTGGACAAACGTGACGCGCAACTGGATGACTACATCACGCGCAAGGCGATGGATGGTTTGTTTCTGATGATGGCGGAACAGGAAAAAGCCATCCGCGCGAATCCGCTGCAAGCGACAGGGAGTCTGGCGAAACAGATCTTCTCGGCGATCAAGCACTGAATCCAGCCGGCTCCCGACTTTCGCATGAATGATGGCGCCAGACTCTGCGTCCTCTTCAACAGCATCTTTCCCGCCGCCATCTGAAATCCAATTGTGACATGGTGACCTTAGTCTTAGGTTGTTTGCTGCAGCGATGTCATATCCATTGAGCAAGCAGCGCGATGCCAGTATAGTCTGACAAAGTAATCAGGAAATCACACATGGAGCAGACGGGTACGCACGAGCACAAACTGACTTTGCCGGAACTCCTGGGCATGCTGGTAAGCGATGGGCTGATCAGCCAGGCTGTCGCCGACACGATGATTGCCGAGCGTCGCGGACAGCGCCAGAACGTTCACCCGCTCACGACGATTGCCGGACAAAATTGGAAATCGCTGCTTCCCCCGAACAAAACACTGAGTCTGGATGTGCTGACCGAATGGCTTGCCGGTCGCGTCGGCCTTGAATATTTACACATCGATCCCTTGAAGATCGACTTTTCCATGGTCACCGACATCATGTCCAGCGACTATGCCGCGCGTTTCGGCATACTGCCGGTGCAGGTTACGCAGAAAGAGGTGGTCATCGCCACTTCCGAACCCTTCCTGCGCGACTGGGAAAAAGTGCTCAAGCAAACACTGCGCAAGGACATCCGCCGAGTCGTCGCCACACCTGAAGATATCAGCCGTTACCTCGTCGAGTTCTACAATTTGGCTCGCTCGGTCAAGAATGCTTCACAGACCAAACTTCAGGAAAAATCCGGTCAGGCCTCGTTCGAGCAATTGGTGGAATTGGGCAAGACCAAGCAACAGTTCGATGCCAACGACCAGCACATCGTCACGATCGTCGACTGGTTGTGGCAGTATGCCTTCGAGCAGCGCGCTTCGGATATCCACATCGAGCCCAGGCGCGACATCGGATTCGTGCGCTTCCGCATCGATGGCGTGCTGCATCAGGTTTACCAGATCCCGATGTCGGTGATGACTGCCATGACCAGCCGCATCAAACTGCTGGGACGCATGGATGTCATCGAGAAGCGCCGCCCGCAGGATGGCCGCGTCAAGACGCGCACCGCCGATGGACAGGAAGTGGAACTGCGCCTGTCAACGTTGCCGACAGCATTCGGCGAAAAACTGGTGATGCGCATTTTCGATCCTGAGGTACTGGTGCGCGATTTTTCCGAACTTGGTTTTTCCGACGAGGATCGCGCCCGCTGGGACAAGATGACATCGCAGCCGAACGGCATCATCCTGGTCACCGGCCCGACCGGCTCGGGCAAGACCACCACGCTGTATTCCACGCTCAAACATCTGGCCACTCCGGAGGTCAACGTCTGCACCATCGAAGACCCGATCGAGATGGTCGAGCCCGCATTCAACCAGATGCAGGTACAACACGGCATCGATCTCAATTTCGCCGACGGCTTGCGTGCATTGATGCGTCAGGATCCGGATATCATCATGGTCGGCGAGATCCGCGATCTGGAAACCGCAGACATGGCGATCCAGGCCGCGCTGACCGGACATCTGGTATTGTCCACACTGCACACCAATGATGCCCCCTCGGCGATCACCCGTCTTCTCGATCTCGGCGTCGCGCCTTTCATGATCAATGCCACCGTGCTCGGCATCATGGCGCAACGACTGGTGCGCACACTGTGCCCGCATTGCAAGCGGCCGCAGCCCGTGCGCGCCGACGAAAATGATCTATGGGTTGAACTTGTCACACCGTGGAAAACCGGCCGGCCGGCGCAATTTCAACATCAGGAAGGCTGTCTCGAGTGCCGGATGACGGGTTACTCGGGACGCATCGGCATTTATGAGATATTGCTGATGTCGCCGGAAATTCGCAAACTGATCACCCCAAACACCGATGTGGCGCGCATTCGCGAGACGGCCTACCGCGAGGGCATGAAGCCATTGCGAATATCTGGAGCAATAAAAGTCGCTGCAGGAACAACTACGCTAGACGAAGTCATCAAAGTCGCGCCTCCGGCAAACTAGATCAATCTGGTTTGGGTTTGGTTCTGCCGCCCAGATGTTACGCGCCATGCTTTTCGTTTCGGCCTGAAATTTCGCAACAATGACCAATCAGGTTGCCCCCTTTGTCGGTGGTAAATATGGCAAAATCGCCGCCGCCCATCCCAGGCCAATCCCGTTATCCTTTCGATGAAAAAAACCCTTTCCCAGTTGCTTAACAAGCTTGGCCCCGGTCTGATCACCGGTGCCGCCGATGACGATCCCAGCGGCATTGCCACCTATTCCCAGGCTGGCGCGCAATATGGCTTCGGCACATTGTGGACGCTGCTTATCACTTTTCCGCTGATGGTCGGCATCCAGGTGATCAGCGCTCGCATCGGCTGTGTCACGGGGCGGGGTCTGGCGGCCAATCTGTCACGGACCAACACGCGCGGCGTCACACTATCTCTGGTCACGCTGCTCATGGTAGCAAATACGATCAACATCGGCGCCGACCTGGCGGCAATGGCCGACGCGGTTGAATTAGTGTTCGGCGGGCCCAGTCATGTCTATGCCGTTGCGTTCGGCATGATATGCCTGCTGTTACAGGTGTTCATCCCTTATCAACGCTATGTCGGAATATTGAAATGGCTGACACTGACTTTGTTTGCTTACGTGGGAACCGTATTTGCATCGCATGTTCCATGGGTTGAGGTGCTGCATGGATCGCTGCTGCCAAAAGTCCAGCACTCACAGAACTACCTGTTACTGCTCGTGGCGATATTCGGCACGACGATCAGTCCCTATCTGTTTTTCTGGCAGGCAGGCCAGGAGGTGGAGGAACTGAAAGTGCAGCGCGACGGTAATTCATTGCGCAGTTCGCCGGATGATGCCCAACATCATCTGCGTCGCATCAACATCGACACTGCGCTGGGCATGGCATTTTCACAGCTCATTGCATTTTTTATCATGCTGACCACTGCAGTCACTCTCTACACTCACGGCGTGCATGACATCCAGACTTCCTCACAGGCCGCTGAAGCCCTGCGCCCGATCGGAGGCGAATTCACTTTTTTATTGTTTGCCGGCGGCATCATTGGCACCGGGATGCTGGCCGTGCCGGTGTTGGCGGGTTCGGCAGCCTATGCAGTGGCGGAAACCTTTCGCTGGTCGTCCAGCCTTGGCCTGGAGTTAAAAGCGGCGAAAGGATTTTATGCGATCATCGCGCTGGCAACCATGGTTGGCGTACTGCTGGATTTCAGTCCCATAGATTCGATCAAAGCGCTGTTGTGGAGCGCCGTGATAAACGGTGTGATATCTGTCCCATTGATGATTGCAATGATGCTTATGGCGACACAACAAAAGATCATGGGCGAGTTTGCGATCAGTGTCCGCCTGCGCTGGCTGGGCTGGCTGGCTACCGGCATGATGGCTATAACTGTGTTGGCATTTGGTGTGACCAGCGTGTCCGCATATTTCAAGCTGCACTGGTGATCCCGCTTGAATCCCTGTCCCGTTCTGATTTAATACGTACGCGGATCGGCATGGTCAAACAGACTGGCGCTAGCGCCAACCAAGAAAGCGCTATCATGTCCTTCACTGGTCCTGATGTTGAATCCACTGACTTAACCAATATACCCAAAGGAGGATATAAATGAGCATGATCCAGGAATTCAAGGAATTTGCCATCAAGGGCAATGTGGTAGATATGGCCGTCGGTGTCATTATCGGCGCCGCATTCGGAAAGATCGTTTCATCCCTGGTCACCGATGTCGTCATGCCTCCCATCGGCGTGCTGATCGGCGGCGTGGATTTCTCGAAATTATCTTTTGTTCTGCTGGAAGCCACCGCGACCGCGCCTGCAGTTGTGATCAGCTACGGCAGATTCATACAGACTGTCGTGGACTTCACAATCATCGCCGCTGTCATCTTCATGGTCGTCAAGGGCATCAACAAGCTGAAGAAGAACGCAGAAAAAGCCGCAGCTGCACCTGCCGCACCGCCTGCGCAAGAAGTTCTGCTGGCGGAGATTCGTGATTTGCTGAAAAAATAATCCGGCGAATACATTCGGCTGGCAATCGAAATGCTTTATTCATCATCTGAACAGTTCCCCGGCCGTTCAATATGTCGACGGGAAAGGCATACCTGATGGACATAGTGCTGCTTCTCTTTTTGATTCTGCTGAACGGGGTTTTTGCGATGTCGGAGATTGCCGTCGTCTCGTCCCGCAAGGCGCGGCTGCAAAAGCTGGCCGATGACAACCGGCGCGGAGCGAAATCTGCGCTGGCGCTCAACAACGAACCTTCCACGTTGCTATCCACGGTACAGGTAGGCATCACGACGGCAGGTATCCTCAGCGGCGCAATCGGGCAAAATGCACTGGCCGATCCGTTGTCGTCATGGCTTGCCGGTTTTCCTCTGATCGAACCCTACGCTGGCGGCCTTGCATTGACAGTCGTGGTGGGTGGGCTGACCTATTTTTCCGTCGTGGTCGGCGAGCTGGTTCCGAAGCAGCTGGGTTTGTTGGCACCGAAAAGGTCGCTTCGATGATCGCGCCGCCGATGAACATGCTGGCGCGGGCAACTCGTCCGCTGGTCTGGCTGCTTTCGGCATCTTCCGGTCTCCTGTTGCGCATCGCGGGTGCGGTACGCAAACCCGAGCCGCCCGTGACCGATGAAGAGATCAGGCTGCTGATGGAACAGGGTGCGCGAGCCGGGGTGTTCCACAAGAGCGAGCGCGCCATCGTCTCCAACGTGCTCCGGCTCGACGAACAGCACATCGGCGCGATCATGACCCATCGCAATGACATATACACGCTAGACCTTGAATGAACCCGAAGCGCAGATTCTCCAGCGCATCTCAGAATGCCCGTACACACGCGTGATCGTCTGCCGCGATGGCCTGGATAATATCGTCGGGATACTGCGCACTGATCGTGGATGAGTATGGCGAGCTGCAGGGCATGGTCACCCTTACCGATGTGCTGATCGCCATCGTGGGGGAACTGCCCACTTCAGATATCACAACAGAGCAGGATATCGTCGTGCGCGAGGATCACTCATGGCTGATCGACGGCAGCGTAACGATCGAACGCCTGAAGTCCGCGCTGAAGATCGAGGGTAATTTGCCCGGCGAGGAAGACAATGCATTCAATACACTGGGCGGATTTGCGATGCATGCGCTGGACCGTATCCCGCTGGTGACCGATTCCTTTGAAGCGGCAGGTTACCACTTCGAGGTGATTGACATGGATAAGAACCGTGTGGACAAGGTACTGGTGAAGCGTATTGCTCTCCCGAAAACCGGGTTTGTCAGTGCGGCTTCGTAACCATGAAAAGGAATGACGAATCCTGACAAGACAACATCGCGCCTCGTGATCCATGGCCGCGTGCAAGGCGTGTTCTTCCGCGATTCGATGCGCGGTGAAGCGCTAAGGCTGGGGATCGCAGGCTGGGTGCGCAACTGCAGCGATGGGACTGTAGAAGCTTTGGTGCAGGGTGCGCCTGCCGCGGTAGATGCCATCGTGCTTTGGGCGCATCGTGGCCCGCAAAATGCAAACGTAAAGCAGGTAGATATTGTGCCTGAAAACGGCAGTTACACCAGTTTCGAGGTGATCGACTAAGCAGCACAACAATTAGTATCCGTGCCACTGGCGCCTTTCCGGCTATCCTGGTCGATTACCTATTTTCTTTCAGCGAAACAAGCTCACCATACCCGGATACACCGGGGTATGGTGAGTCTTAAGGTGCATCCGCCAGATGTTGAAATGAAGTGAAATTACTGAATGGTGAGACTTTTGGATTTAGCAGCAGCCCGCTTGGGTAGCCATAGCTCCAGCACGCCATTGTTATACTTCGCCTGTGCCGCGGCATCATCCACGTCTGCTGCCAATGAAAAGGTGCGCGCTACCCTGCCGTAATAGCGTTCGTTGCGCAGAACCTTCTCGCCCTCCTTCACTTCTTTTTCATTCTTCACTTCCGCACTGATCGCAACCTGATTGCCGTCAATGTTGACATTGATATCTTCTTTTTTTACCCCCGGGATATCGGCACGAACCGTATAAGCCTTGTCATCTTCACTCACGTCAATCTTGATTTGAATCTCCTGTTGCCCATTAAAGCGAACCGGCCGCATAAAAAAGCCGCGGAACAGATCGTCAAAAGCATCGTCAGCAGGCGTGTAGCGCAAAATGTTAGCCATTTCTAACTCCTTATTAATTTCCGGGATACCCCGTATGAGCGGATAATTGGGGCTTCACTTTAAAATTTCAAGTACCGGCTTGATTCCGCCCGGCGCGGGCAAACAGGTCGCCCGTCCGGATGATTCCGGGGTGAACGACAAGATCATGCCAACCGTGATGCGGCAGGGAAAACCGGGAGGTGCAAGTCGCCCTCCAGGAAGCGGGTTTACATGGTAATCTGGTTACCATCTTCCATTTTTCAATCGATCGACAATGTGCTATTTTTCAAGTGATGATTATCACCTGACCAGGAAGGCGTCAGATCTGATTCTTCTAAGTTAATTGCAAAAATCAACGAATCGAGGAGTGAATATGCTTGATGCGGAAGTAATTGACCAGCAACACCGGGAACTCGTTAACATGCTTAACAGATTGAACGATGCAGTGAAAAAAAACGAGTCGCGAGAAGACATTTACCGGATCATTGATGAAGTAATTGCATTTACCGATTTTCACTTTAAAACCGAAGAACAGCTTATGGTCCAGTCAGGATACGCAGATATTGAGTGGCACAAGGATAAGCACAGGCAGCTGATGCAGGACGCGCTCCATCTCAAAGAGAAGCTAGCCAACGTTGGAGAGGAAATGTTCACGGATTGGTTCAATCACTGGCCGTTCACCAGGGTACTCAAACATATTCAGTATGCAGACAAACAGTTTGAGGACCTACTTCTCCAGAATGGCGCAAAGGAATGACCTTGCAGCAGATATTCGCAATTTCATCGTACATTGGTTTGCCGCCTGCCCCCTGGTAGGACTACCTACCCACCCGCACCACAACGCTGCTTAAGCAGGGACTCATGAACCCACTGCGACTCGCCGCCTACACGGCACTGACCATGTTTGCATTCGCGGCCAACTCAGTGTTTTGCCGCCTCGCGCTGAAAGAAACTTCCATTGATGCCGCAAGCTTCACCACCGTGCGCATCCTTTCTGCTGTGGCTATGCTGTGGCTGCTGATGCGCTGGCAGAGGCAGTCTCCACTCGAGCATGGCTCATGGCGAAGTGCGCTGGCCTTGTTCGTCTATGCCGCCGCGCTTTCCTTCGCATACCGCACCATAGACGCCGGTGCGGGCGCGCTGATGCTGTTCGGTGCGGTGCAGGCAACCATGATATTGGCAGGTTATATCGCAGGCGAACGCATGAGCAGCTGGCAAAGTACCGGCTTTGTTGCGGCGCTGGCGGGGCTGGCAATACTGGTGCTGCCCGGGACGCATGCTCCTTCCGTGCTGGACTCGGCGCTGATGGTGGCGAGCGGGATCGCCTGGGGAATATATTCCCTGTTCGGACGCGGTGCGGCCAATCCCGCCGCATCGACCTCGGGCAACTTTCTGCGCGCCGCGCCGCTCACCATCGGTTTGTCCTTGCTTGCCCTGCCCTGGTTGAGGCTGGATGCGCAAGGTGTGCTATATGCAATATTGTCCGGTGCGCTGACTTCCGGGCTGGGTTATGTGATGTGGTATCGGGTGTTGCAACACATGCGGGCGATGACGGCCTCGACGGTGCAGCTCAGCGCGCCGGTGATTGCAACTCTCGGCGGTATCATATTGCTGCACGAGGCGCTGACGCTGGGCTTGCTGATCGCTTCAGTGTTGATCCTGGGTGGAATCGCGCTGGTGTTGCGCACCGGCAAGGCTTGATGCACATCGCTTCACCTTTGCAATTTGGCTGCAAAGTCAATCAGATATGCAACGCAGCGAAGATTTCGCAAGGTGGGGTGGCTGGTTAACCGTGACTTTACCTTTACTGCTATCTTGGCATCGCCCCGCGGCCATAAATGAACAGCATGAGGATAAGCAGCGTCACGAACCACCCCGCGATGTATATGGCCATCGCGCGCTTGGCTTTCTTTTTTTCCCACCATGTGCGCGGACGAATCCCATTCAAGAAAAAGACCACCTTGATAGCCAAGTTGACGCACACCACGTTGATGGCCAACAGCAAACCAGCACCTAGCGCGAGGTTGATATCCCCTAGTCCCAGCATGATACCGAGTGTTACTGCCGGCGGAAGCAAAGCCACCGCCACCATCACTCCCACCAGCACGCTCGACAACCCTGTCGTCAGGGAGAGCGCAGCAGCCGCACCGGATGCAAGTGCCAACGCGATGGAGTCCAGCCCGACGTTGGTGCGCGCGGCAAGCTCCGGGCTTGACACATCAAATGGCCAAAAGATGCCGATCACAACAGACAATGCCACGGCGAGCAAGATCCCCGCTGATGTGGTTAGCGCCGGCTTCCTCATCAATGAGATATCACCCAAGGCAGTGCCGAGACCAAATGCAAGGTTGGGGCCGAGTTACGGCGCAATAACCATCGCGCCTATCACTACAGCCGCGTTGCTCTCAATCAGTCCTATTGCAGCCACGATGGTCGATAACACCACCAATACGGAAAAATTGCGGTCCAGCCGCGCATTTTTTCAACTTCTTCATAGAGAGCTTCCCGGGCTTCAACTGCCGAGTCTTCTTCCTTGCGCTCCTCTTCGGATGGTTTAGGCAGCGCCATCTCCACAGGCAAGACAACTACCCGCGCAGATGGCTGGTTGCCGATTATTTTCTGCAATGAATCCAGCACAGGCTGGATTTTGTCATCAGCCACAAGCAACCGCATCGACCGCATTCCATCCTCACCCACTTCACTGGCGCGGAAATGGGATGCCTCAAGATTTTTCGCGATTGCCGAAACCGTGTCGGTGCTACCCGCGTCAGCGACAACCTCAACGTATTTCATATGCAGTCTCTTCCTCGGCCATGTTCATACGGCCAGCCAGTTCAGGGCATTAGTTCAAAATGAATTGCTATCCGCCCAAGTCATCAAAAGGACCCGTTTTTATTACAATCTTGACTTCCACTGGTGGCTATTTAATTGACAACATCGGGACTTATCTGGCCTGCAACATCCGCAAACCCCAACCCACACCGAACCCCGTCACATCGCTCGCCACACTGCCCAGTCCACCCTCGCAGCGGCTGGCGCACAGATCCACATGCAGCCACGGCAAGTCGTGCGCCAGGAAGCGTTTCAGAAAGCGTGCAGCGAGGATGTGGTCCGCTTCGCCATCCAGCACGCATTGCTTGATGTCGGCGACTTTGGAATCCAGCGCGGGTTCGTAATCGTCGTCCATCGGGAAGGCACACAGTCGCTCGCCGCTTTGCTGCCCGGCCTGCACAGCCTGTTGCAGCAGCGCGTCGCGGTTGCCGAGCACACCGCTGTAACGGCTGCCCAGCGCCACGGCCATGCTGCCGGTGAGCGTGGCGAAATCGATCAGCAGGTCCGGTTTTTCGCGCGATGCCAGGGTAAGCGTGTCGGCCAGCACCATGCGGCCTTCGGCATCGGTGTGCATGATCTCGATGGTCGTGCCGTTCAATGCCTTGACGATGTCGTTCTGCTTGTAGGCTTTCGGGCTGATGTGGTTTTGCGCGATGGCCAGCCAGCAGTCGATGTTCACCGGCAGCTTTTGCTGCGTGGCGGCAAGCAGGATGCCGAGTGCGACCGCCGAACCGTTCATGTCCTCGTGCATGCCGTGCATATAGCGCGCGGGCTTGAGGTTGTGGCCGCCGGTGTCGAAGCAGATGCCCTTGCCGACCAGCGCGACAGTCCGCTTCGCCTTGGGATATTTGTAGGTCAGATGCACGATTGCGGCATCCTCATCATGGCTTCCCTGCGCCACCGCGACGAAAGCGCCCGCGCCCATCTTGCGCAACGCCTTCAGGTCGAATTCCTTGAACTGCCAGCCATTCTGCTTGGCGAGTTCCCTGATGCGCTTGCGGTACAGGCCGGGCGTCAATTCATTTGGTGGCAATACCGTCAAGGTGCGACACAGCAGATTGCCTTCTGCCTGTGCCTTGAGTGCGGCGAAACTTTTTGCGTCGGTGAAACCGTACAACGCGATCTTTTGCAGCGGCTTGCGCTGGTCTGCCTGTTTCTTGTGAAGCGGCAGCGGTGCGCCGTTCACCCACGCCGCATACATCGCCGCTTCGGATGCCTGACGGCGCTGTTCTGCATCGCCCTGCACGACGATGGCGATGGCGGCGGGCTGCTCGCCCAGCAGCAATTGCACTGCCTTTCGCGTTTGTGTCTGCAGCGCGAAATTGGTCTTGCTGAAATCCAGCATCGCCCAGGCGATCAGGCTGCCGTCGGAAGCATTCGCAGCAACCGGCGTGGCGGCGAATTCCTCGGTCTTGATGCCGCGCCGCTTGAGCACAGCGGCCAACAATTCACGGTGCGGTACATCGTTGGGCAACGTCTTGCTTTTGGGCAGCAGCACCAGCAGGTGTGTAGCGTTCAGGGTTTTGGGCAACGAAGTGGATACGGCGAGTTGTGCTAGCATTACGTCCTCGAAATAAACTAACCAGATTTGCAATTATACGGCCCAGTCCCTCTGAATATCCGAGCTATTTCGGGCACCTCTAGAAATCGTAACGAGCAAGCCTGAGTGCAAGGAGCCGCGCAGTGAAAGACGAGACATACCTCACTTGGTAGGCGAGGATTGAACGAGCACGCGACACGGCAATCGGGCTGCGCAGTAGATTTATAGAGGTTGCCAATGCGCCAATACTTAGACCTGATGCAACACGTGCTCGACCACGGCACCAATAAATCCGACCGCACCGGCACCGGCACTGTCTCGGTGTTCGGTTATCAGATGCGCTTCGATCTAACTCGAGGTTTTCCGCTGCTCACCACCAAGAAAGTGCATTTGCGCTCCATCATCCATGAACTGCTGTGGTTCCTGCAGGGCAGCACCAACATCAAATATCTCAGGGACAACGGTGTCAGCATCTGGGACGAATGGGCGGATGAGAACGGCAATCTCGGCCCGGTGTACGGCAAGCAGTGGCGTTCATGGGCGACCGTGGACGGCCGTACGGTGGACCAGATTTCCGAAGTCATCGCGCAGATCAAGAAGAATCCGGACTCGCGCCGCCTGATCGTGTCGGCGTGGAATGTCGGCGAACTCAACCAGATGGCGCTCGCACCGTGCCATGCGTTCTTCCAGTTCTACGTTGCCGACGGCAAACTGTCCTGCCAGCTTTATCAGCGCAGCGCCGACATCTTCCTCGGTGTGCCGTTCAACATCGCTTCCTACGCGTTGCTGACGCTGATGGTCGCGCAGGTATGCAATTTGAAACCGGGGGATTTTGTACACACTTTCGGCGATGCGCATTTGTATGCCAACCATATGGAGCAGACGCAATTGCAGTTGTCGCGCGAACCCCGTCCGCTGCCGACAATGAAGATCAACCCGGATGTGAACGATATCTTCAATTTCAAGTTCGAGGATTTCACATTGGAAAATTACGACCCTTACCCGGCCATCAAGGCACCAGTGGCGATCTAGGATACGGGATGCAGGATATGGGATTCAAAATCCAGGATACGAGATACAAAATCAAGGATACGGATGAAATATAGCGAGCTGGTTGTCTGGCAAAAGGCAATGGACTTGGTGACGGAAATTTATAAGATCACCGCTACGTTCCCGGGTGATGAACGTTTCGGTCTTTCATCTCAATCCAGACGCGCCGCAGTTTCAATTCCATCCAACATTGCCGAAGGACATGGACGAAAAGCGACAGGTGCATATATCAACCATCTTTCCATCGCTCACGGTTCGTTGATGGAACTTGAAACCCAGACGCAAATTGCAGTCGCAGATTGAGTTTTATCACAGAAGACAACGCTTCCGCACTGCTGAAGCAAATGGATGAGATTGGAAAAATGCTCAACAGCCTCAAGAAATCTTTATCTGCTAAAGATGAATAGCCATGCCTTCCTCAATTTGGCATCCTGAATCCCGCATCCTGAATCCCGCATCCCGTCTTTCAATCATCGTCGCGATGGCAAGGAACCGCGTGATCGGCGCCTACAACGCACTGCCGTGGCATTTGCCCGCCGACCTGAAGCACTTCAAGGCGCTGACGATGGGACACCATATCGTGATGGGGCGCAAGACTTACGAATCGATCGGCAAGCCGTTGCCGGGGCGCATTTCGGTGGTGGTCACGCGCAATGCGAATTTTTCGGCTCCGGGCGTGATTGTGGCCAATTCTCTCGAAGCGGCGATCTCGGCATGCGGCAACGACGATGAGATTTTTGTGATCGGTGGCGCGGAGCTTTATCGTCAGGCGATAGCGCTTGCCGACCGCATCTACCTGACCGAGATCGACGCGGACATATCAGGGGATGCGCATTTCACGGAACTCGACAGCAAGCATTGGCTGGAGACCGGACGCGCGAGCCACATTAAGGATGAGAAGAACGCTTATTCCTATCACTTCGTCATTTATGACAGAAACCGCTAGCTACTAGCGGAAATCCCAGCGGTAGCCGACATAGATGTAATAGCGTCTTATCTTCTCATCCTTGATCGGGCTGGAGTTATGGGTGTTTTCTATGCCGCCCTCGCTGTCGAAGCTCATCGATTCGTTCATCCGGTAGCTCAACTTGAGGCTGGGTGTGATCCGCATCATGTGAACCTCCAAATTGTCCTTCTGATTGTAGAGCTGCAGCGAGACATCCAACCGCCAGCGTTGCCTGAAGGTCTCGGTCTGGGTAAAAGCCAAAGACTGTCCTTTATAGGTCTGGGCATTGATATAACTTGCGCTCGCGACACCCAGATCGTTTTCAAGCAGTAAATTGTTGCCTATCGCTTGCGCGGTAACAATATACATATTCCCGGTTCCGGGTGAAGCGGGCTGCGAACCGGCTGCTCCGGTGCCGGAAATATTATTGATACGGAAATCTCCGCCCAGCCGCAAATGCGAATTGTAAGGATGCGTCATTCCGACCATCAACAGATTGGAAGTCGGGGTCAATGCCTTGGCATCCGCAATCAGGGTTTCTTTCGGTACGCCAGACTGGATCAAAGCCGATATGGATTGCGCAGGATATCCCGGCAATGCGTTGGTGAGTTCCAGTGACGGCGATTTCCTGTGGTCAGCCAGCAGGGTATAGTTGTCTCCCTTCTCGTTCGTCCAATTACCCTGGAACATTGCGATGTTGACCGCCTTGAACATCCGGTCGTAATCAAGCTGCCCCATGTAATTGCGCTTCGCATCGAAATAATGCGCCTCCAACCCGACAGCCTGGCGATCCACGACCGAGCCCACGCGTTGTTCGATGAAATAGCCGCTGCCGCTCCACTGCCCGGGCAGACGGGTGAGATCGACGCTCAGACCCGCGAAGGTCTTGCGCTCGGCATCGGTGTTATAGAAATCCACCGGCGTACCCATGACGCCATTGAGGCGCCAGGTGGAATTCGGGCTAAATCCCAGCCATGCGCCGTCGAAACGGCCCAGTACTCCGCCTGCCGTTCCAGACTGCCGGCCAAGGCGATACAAGTAGCTGCGATCACGCGCGCTCTGCTCAACGTAGAATGAGCTCAACCGATTGTCGTTCGTTGAATTGGCCAAAAAATTCGCCCTGTAATCGTCCCGCACCACGATACGCGTATCGGTATTCTCTGTGAGATTCCGTCCGGTCAAATCCAGCGAGGAGATCAGCATCGATTGGTCCGTGCCGCTCAACGAGTCCAATATGATGGTTGAGCCGTTAGCTGTGGCAGTGTCGGTATGAAACTGGCCGTTATAGTAGCTCTGGGAAAAACTGCCATAGACCATCATCTTCTGCTCGACAGTCTTCTTCCGGACGGCTTGGGGTATTACTTTTGCATACGCATCCGCAGGCAAATTCGCCAGTCTGGCTTTAACCTGCTTCACATCCGGGGCGTCCGGGTACAGCTTCAGATACAGTTCATATTCAACACGCGCCTTGGCGTACTCACCGTTCTTTTCCCGCGCTTCGCCGATCAGTTCCTGCGCAGCCTGAGACTGCTGGTTGGGGGGGAGGTTAAGCAGCTGATTCAAAGTTTCAACCGCTACGTCGGCTTGTCCTTGCGCAAGCGCACCGCGTGCGCTATCTAGCAATTGCTTGGCTTTTCCCTCGACTTCCCCCGGAGAGATTACTCCAGGCGCCGTTTCCGGTTGTGGCTCGACTTTCGGTTTAATCACAGGGGTAAAGACGCTGATGCTGCGCCCGTCGCTACCGGGACGGACACGGTAACTCACTTCCTTGTCGAATTTGATGATGAGCGAAGAATCGAGTCCGGGATAGGCAACCGTAAAATGCGGGGCGGTATCCGACGGTGGCGAATCCTTGGCCTCCGGAATCAGGCTGGTGCTATCCGGGTCCGCTTCCAGGAGGTTGATGAAAATATGGATCTCGCCATTCTTGAGCGATGCCTCGCGCAGGTATTGGATCCTGACATCGAACTGGATACGGATCTCTGCCTCGTCTGCAACTCGATTGATATCGATGCGATCGATCACATGGGCTTGGGCGGAACCTATCCCGACTCCGCTCAACAGCAAGCCAACTGCCAAGCAGTAAAAAAAACGGGCCAGATTTCGCATGGTTTGCGGCGTGATAACGACCTTCAATACTTGTTCCTTCTTTCAAAACCGCAACCGGCTTAACCGGTGAAACTCAGCCCCGAAACTCTATCGAGGAGCGATTAATCGCTCCCCGGCAGATCTCATTAATTATCCCAAGTGCTTGTGGAATGGCATTTGTCGCATGATTGCGAATTGTTGTGGTGAGCGTGACAGATATTGCAATTGCCATTCAAATTTGTGGCCACTCCATGCACTTTGGTGTTCGCGAAAGTAGTCGTGGATTTGTGGCAGTTATCGCATGAAGGCCACAAGGTCGTAGGTACGTGCCCCGATACTTTAGGGTAGCGGGAAGTTGCCGAACCACCCACACCCGTCGCCGTCGTTCCGTTGTGGCAAGTCGCGCAGGTACCCGGTACCACTCCGGTATGGTCGAAGCTCGCCCCCAGCCAGGTTGTAGTGGAGTGGCATTTGTCGCATGAATCGGTGGCTGAAATGGCAACGTGCCCGTTCGGTAAGCCAGTCGCAGTCACGCCGTGGCAGGTCCTGCAGGTGCCCGGTACCACCCCGGTGTGGTCGAAGCTTGCGGGCAACCAGGCCGTAGTGCGATGGCATTTGTCGCATGAGTCGCTGGCTGAAATGGTAATGTGCCCGTTCGGCAAGCCTGTAGCAGTCACGCCGTGGCAGTTCCTGCAGGTGCCCGGTGCAACGCCCATATGATTGAAACCTGCCGGATACCAGGCCGTGGTGCGGTGACAACTGTCACATGAAGAAGTAGTAAGCACATGCCCCTTGGGCTTGCCTGTCGCCATCCCGCCGTTGTGGCAGGTCATGCAGCCGCCAGGCGCAACGCCGGCATGGCTGTATGAAGCCGGCGTCCAGCCTGTGGTGCGATGGCAGCTTTCGCACGGCGCAGTGGTCGGAACATGCCGGTCGGGTTTCGCCGTTGCTCCCATGCGGTTGCCCGGCATGTGGCATGTCGCACAATCCCTGGGTGTTCCCTTGAACACACCCTGGATATGGCAGGATTCGCACTTGGCCAGAAGGTGCGCGCCCGTCAGGTTAAAGCCCGTCTGGATATGGTCAAATTTTATAGTGCCAGAACCAGCTGTCTGTGCCAAAGCAATATTTGCTACGGCCAGCAGCGAAAATATAAACATAAGTACGATCTGTTTCGGCGATCTGAAAATATCAAACAGGAATCTGCTTTCAATTTTTCGATTATGTTTATTCATTTTTCAGCTCCTCAAAAGAACTCAACATGCAATTTCAACAAATCATCCCGTTTATTTCAAACTTGAATGGTGTTTAGCAAACTGCAGAATTCACATGTCATTCAATATCCGTCCATACTTTAGCCGAGCAAGGCAATGAAAGGCCAGTATCTGCAGACCAACGGTCGAAAAGCCGAAACGAACGACTAATGACGTTTTGCACCCACTCCCATTAGCAGCGTCTTGAAATCACTTGTGACATGACAACGCTCACAAAGTTGCCCGAATTCGCCACGATGAACGTCATCACTGTCATGGCAACCGATACATGAACTCGGGACCACGACACGGCCATCCATTTCCTTTTTATGGCAGGCGTAGCAATCCAGTTTCTTGTGCCCGCCGTCCAGCTTGAATTTGGTGCGCTTGTCGTGATCGAAATCCCATGCCTTCCATGATCGCGCGTTGTGGCATGTCTCGCATTTGGTGCCCAGCCTGCGCTTGTGCACCTTGTCATCGTCCTTCTTGTGACAGGAGTAGCAATCAGACGGCGTATCGCGGTACAGCTTGGTCTGGTGACATTGCTTGCATTCCACTTTCACATGCATACCGAGTAGCGGAAAACGGGTACGTCCATGGTCTATCCTGGCGTCCTTCCAATCCTTTTCGTTATGGCAGGACTCGCAGCTTTTGCCCAGTTTTCCCTTGTGCACATCGTCTTTCGTGTGGCATGAGATGCAATCCTGGCTCAGCTTTTGCTGGTACAGATTGCCGGTATGGCAAGAGATGCATTTGACCTTCTCGTGCTTGCCCTTTAACGCATATTTCGTATCGCGGTCATGGTCGAATTTGATCGTTTTCCAGTCAGTTTCCTTGTGGCATGACTCGCACTTGGTGCCGAAATTTTCCTTGTGCTTGTCATCCTTCCTGTGGCAACCGATGCAGGTCGTGGCCAGCTTCTTCTCGGCAGCCTTCAATTCCGGTTTGTGACAGGCATCGCACTTGGTCGTGACGTGTTTCCCAGACAACGGGAATTTGGTGTCCTTGTCATGATCGAATTTGGTCTTTTTCCACTTCTCCTCGCTGTGGCAATTCGCGCATTTATCGCCCAAGCCGCCCTTGTGCACATCGTCCTTGCGGTGACAAGCTATGCACGTGGTCGGCGTTTTCTCCTTGGCAAACAGAGGTTTCTTGTGGCAGCTGATACATTTCACCAAATCATGCTTGCCCAGAAGCTTGAATTTCGTTTGCGTGTCATGATCGAATTCGATCTTCTTCCAGTCCTTTGCCGTATGGCAGATTTCGCATTTCTTGCCGTATTGCCCCTTGTGCTTGTCGTCCTTGCGGTGGCAAGCCACGCACTCATGCGTAATGCCCTTGTATCGGCTCTGGCTGACATGGCATTTGCTGCATTTCACGTCCACATGCTTGCCGATCAATGCGAAGCGGGTCTTTTCTAGACTGTGATCGAATCTGGTTTCTTTCCAGGAGCGTTCGTTATGGCAGTTCTTGCAATCGGTGCCCAGGATGCCCTTGTGTTTATCATCCTTGCGATGACAGGCATTGCATTCAGAAGGCGCCTCGCGATATTTTTTCTTCGCCTCGTGGCAATCCTTGCACTTCACTTTATCCTGCTTGAGGTGCGCGCCCAACAACGGGAAATCGGTCTTTGAGTGGTCGAATTTCTTCGTGTCCAGCACCACGATCATCGCGTTTCGTCCCTTGTGTTCGGTATGGCATTCCCTGCATTCCTTGTCCCCGAGCCTGCCGTGAAATCCCTCATGCTTCAGGATGTCCGACTTCACATCCTTGTGGCAATCCGAACACAAGCCGGTCTGGGCTTCCTTGTTGAACCTGACGTGACACTCCTTGCAATTTTCCTCCAGCTTGGCGTGCCCCTTGATGACCTCTCCCGGCATCAACGCGGTTTCACCTACCGCCAGCGAGACATTGGAACAAGACAGGGTGACGGCAAGAAAAAGAAGGCGTGTCAGCATCCGGCAAAATCAGTACATGAATTTGGTGGCGATAACATGGACAATACCGCTGATCCCCAGCAACCAAACAAAGGGCGAATGCAGAATATGCCACAAACGGAACAGCCGTTCATAGGATGAAAATTGGGCCGCCTGCTGCACGGCACGCAGATACTCTTCTGCATCCCGAGAAACCTCCTGATAATGCTGCTCCTGCTGCTGCATGTTCCATCCTTGAGAATTGGCAAGGTGGGTGACAGCCCGCCGCAACTCCTGGCGGCTTTTGGCTGCCAGATTGCGTCGCCGCCAACCGAGCGTCATGAATTTCCATGCTCGAACAAGCAGCCCGCGTTGTTGATCAATTGCCTTGATGCGAAATTGTTTCAATTTCTCGCTTATGCCGGTCGCCTCCATCAATACCGCGTTTACTTTGCTCATCTTGTTTTGGTTGGCATCCACGGCCTGCTGCAATTCCTCCAGATTGGATTTGCGGCCATAAAGCCCGTGATGTATGCGCTTATAGATGAAACGTCCTATGATGCCGCTGGCCGCCACCAGCAACATGGAATAAAGTGCGACGCCGGCATTCAATGACTTCACGTGAAAGGTCGAATGGAACAGCACCAGCACCGGCCCGCCGATCCCGAATATCATGTGCAGCATGAACCAGTAACGCAGCGGCCCCCAGCTGCGGGCCAATTGCATATGCTTGCGCACCGGATAAAGCAGCATCAGCAGCATCATCACCCCGCCGACCAGACCAAGGTAATAGCCGAAGCCTACACCGGGTTTATAATCCAACTCATTCGCAGATGCCTTGATATATACCCACCAAGCCATCAATATTAAGACGATAGAGGACGCCCACACTACACCCGCGCCGACACCGATACTGCGGTCGGCAGCACGCGAACCGCCAAATACTTTAACCTCAATTGGATGATTTTTAAAACGCCGTTCTATAGCTTGAGAACTACTACCTACTGTTGTTCCAGCTTTTTGATCACGAGGAAACTCAGATGACATATCGACGAAACCTGCTTTTTGTACCGAAATTAATTAACATAAAAATCCAGGTATGTATTTTACCATGCGATAAAATCAGCACTTGAAATACCGGACATGTGTGTCTTGAGTTGCATGGAGCGCACCGGTAGACTGCGCGCACTGGAACAAGTTCACTCCTCTAGGTGTCGAACATACTTAATGTATTACGGTCACCCGATACATAAACGCCATGCATGTTTACCAGCATCTCATGACATTCCCGAAGTCTTCCGGGAATTTGATTTGACGACAATCACATTTCCTTCATTAGGTAATAAACCACATGAATGATCAGCTATTCATTTACTTGCTTTATGTGCTGCCGTTGACGGTGCCTTTGCTGATTTATCTGTACAAACGCAAACGCCATCAAAAAGTTTCCGAGGAGACCTGGCATGAAGCGGTGGCTTCCGGACTGACCGAACCCGCGACTCTCCACCCGGTGTTCGACCCCAATCTGTGCCTCGGTTCGGGTGGCTGTTACAAAGCCTGCCCCGAACAGGCGATCGGCATCATCGACGGGAAGGGCGTGCTCGTCAGCCCGGCGCTTTGCATAGGCCACGGTGCTTGCGCCAATTCCTGTCCGGTCGGTGCGATCAAACTTGTGTTCGGCACCGAAACACGGGGAGTGGACATCCCACAGCTCAAACCAAACTTCGAAACCAATGTACCCGGCATCTACATCGCCGGAGAACTGGGCGGAATGGGATTGATCAGAAAAGCGGTGGAACAGGGGCGCCAAGCGATGGATTCCATTTCGAAACTCGGCCGAACAAAAGCGCCTCACGATGTCGTCGTGATCGGAGCCGGCCCCGCGGGCATTTCCGCCACCCTTGCCGCAAAACATCACGGCCTGCGCTGTGTGACACTTGAGCAAGAGGATACTTTCGGCGGCAGCACGCTGCATTATCCTCGGGGCAAGCTGGTGATGACGGCACCGATGAACCTGCCCATTATCGGCAAAATAAAGGTGAAGGAAACAAGCAAGGAGGAACTGCTGCAGCTTTGGGAGAATGTCGTCGCCAAGGCCGGCATCAAGATCAATTTCGGTGAGCGCATGGAAAAAATAGAGCGCAAGGGAGATGCATTTTCCGTCGTCACCAACCGCGCCAACTACCTCACGCGCAGTGTGCTTCTTTCCATCGGCCGGCGCGGCACGCCGCGCAAGCTGGATGTTCCGGGCGAAGAACTGGAAAAAGTCATGTATCGGCTGCTTGATCCTGAACAATACCGTGGAAAACATGTGCTGGTGGTCGGCGGGGGCGATGCCGCGCTTGAAGCGGCTGTGGCAATCTCGGAACAACCCGGCGCCATAGTCACGCTGAGCTACCGCGGCAATGCTTTCAATCGTGTTAAACCGAAAAATCGCGAACGTTTGGAAAAAGCCGGCGCTTCAGGACAGCTGCAACTGCTGCTCGAATCGAATGTCAAAAGAATCCTCTCCGCAACCGTTCAGCTCGATCAAAAAGGCACCGCGATCGCATTGCCCAATGATGCGGTCATCGTCTGTGCGGGGGGAATTTTGCCCACTCCGCTGTTGAAGGATATCGGGATTCATGTTGAAACCCGCCACGGCACCGGCAGCTTCCACCAAATGAGCAATGAAATGAAGTGAAGTGAAGCTTGCCTGTCACTAACGTTTGTGCATGCTTTACTCAGGATCAGTACAGTAAATATCGCATGGGAACATCTGGATTGTTCGATTCAACAACCTGTTCAATCAATCCTGACTAACGCAGTCCACGTGATACACACGTTCGCCGTTCTCCTTGTCTGAAACCAGACCGTGGATGTCAGTCTCGAAGCCGGGGAATCCTTTGTTGAAATCGCGGGCGAACTTGAGGTAGTCGACGATGAGCTTGTTGAAACGTTCGCCCGGAATCAACAGCGGGATTCCCGGCGGATAGGGAGTAAGCAAAACTGCCGTGACACGGCCTTCCAGATGGTCGATCTCGACACGCTCGATCTCACCGTGCGCCATTTTGGCGAACGCATCGGAAGGTTTCATCGCGGGTTGCATGTCTGATAGATACATCTCGGTCGTCATTTTTGCGACATTGTGTGTCTTGTAGGTGTCGTGGATCTGCTGGCATAGGTCGTGCAGGCCGACGCGCTCATACTGCGGATACTTGGCCGCGAACTCTGGCAGGATGCGCCACATCGGCTGATTCTTGTCATAATCGTCCTTGAACTGCTGCAACGCAGTGAGCAATGTGTTCCAGCGGCCCTTGGTGATGCCGATCGTGAACATGATGAAGAACGAGTATAAGCCGCACTTCTCCACAATGACCCCGTGCTCGGAGAGATACTTTGTGACCATCCCTGCTGGAATTCCGGTTTCGTCGAAGTTGCCGTTAAGATTCAGCCCCGGCGTGATGATCGTGGCCTTGATCGGGTCGAGCATGTTGAAGCCGGAGGCCAGCTTGCCAAAACCATGCCATTTGTCACCGGTCGTCAGCATCCAGTCCTCTCGAGAACCGATGCCTTCTTCCGCGATCTTCTCCGGTCCCCAAACCTTGAACCACCAGTCCTTGCCGAATTCAGCATCAACCTTGCGCATCGCACGGCGGAAATCCAACGCTTCGGCAATGGACTCTTCCACCAGCGCAGTGCCTCCCGGCGGCTCCATCATCGCCGCAGCTACGTCGCATGACGCGATGATGGCATACTGCGGGCTGGTCGATGTGTGCATCAGATAGGCCTCGTTGAACACGTGACTGTTGAGTTTTCGGTTCTCCGGTTCACGCACCAGGATCTGCGAAGCCTGCGACAGTCCCGCCAATAATTTATGCGTGGACTGTGTAGCGAAGATCATCGATTCTTTGGCGCGGGGGCGATACTTGCCGATCGCGTGCATGTCCTTGTAGAACTCATGGAAAGCGGCATGCGGCAGCCATGCCTCGTCGAAGTGCAGCGTATCGATGCGGCCGTCCAGCATCTGCTTCAGCATCTCGACGTTGTATACGATGCCATCATATGTGCTCTGGGTGATCGTCAGGATGCGCGGCTTCCTGCTCTTGTCTTTGATGAAAGGGTTTGCGTCGATCCTGCGCTGTATGCTCTCCGGCTCGAACTCTGTCTTGGGAATCGGCCCGATGATGCCGTAGTGGTTGCGCGTCGGCATCAGGAACACCGGCACCGCCCCGGTCATCATGATCGCGTGCAATATGGACTTGTGGCAGTTGCGGTCGACCACCACGATGTCGTCAGGCGCGACGGTCGAATGCCACACGATCTTGTTGGAAGTGGACGTGCCGTTGGTGACGAAGAACAGATGGTCGGAATTGAAGATGCGCGCCGCGTTGCGCTCCGACGCCGCCACCGGTCCGGTATGGTCGAGCAGCTGTCCCAATTCATCCACCGCGTTGCACACGTCGGCACGCAGCATGTTCTCGCCGAAGAACTGGTGGAACATCTGCCCCACCGGCGATTTCAAAAATGCCACGCCGCCGGAATGTCCCGGGCAATGCCAGGAATAAGAACCGTCCTGCGCATAGTGCAGCAGCGCGCGGAAAAATGGCGGCGCCAGCGAATCCAGATAGGACTTGGCCTCGCGTATGATGTGGCGCGCGACGAATTCCGGCGTGTCCTCGTGCATGTGGATGAAGCCGTGCAGTTCACGCAGGATGTCGTTCGGGATATGGCGCGAAGTGCGCGTCTCGCCGTATAGATAGATCGGGATGTCGGCATTCTTGAAACGGATCTCCTGCACGAACGCGCGCAGGCTCTTCAGCGCAACTTCAGTTTCTTCCGCGCTGCCCCCGCCGAATTCCTCGTCGTCGATCGACAGCAAAAACGCCGAGGCGCGGCTCTGCTGCTGCGCGAACGAAGTCAGGTCGCCATAGCTGGTGACCCCGAGAACCTCCATCCCTTCTTTTTCAATAGCCTCGGCCAGCGCGCGTATGCCCAAACCGCTGGCATTCTCGGAGCGGAAGTCTTCATCGATGATGATAATTGGAAACCGGAATTTCATTGTTTGCTCCCTTTAGGAATAACTGACTGGGCGGGGAAAACGAATTGGCGCGGATTGTCGCAGATTTCAGGGATGGTGCAAGAAAGATTTTCAGGCTTTGAAAGACTGACTTGGAAGCGATGAAGTTACATCTTTGGCAGGGTCACGCCCACCTGCCCTTGATACTTGCCACCACGGTCTTTGTAGGAAGTTTCGCAAACTTCGTCGCTTTCGAAGAACAGCACCTGCGCAACGCCTTCATTGGCGTAAATCTTGGCAGGCAACGGTGTCGTATTGGAGAACTCCAGCGTGACATAACCTTCCCATTCAGGCTCGAATGGCGTGACGTTGACGATGATGCCACAGCGCGCATAAGTGGATTTGCCCAGACAGATGGTCAGCACGCTGCGCGGGATGCGAAAATACTCGACGGTGCGCGCCAGCGCGAACGAATTTGGCGGGATGATGCAGTAGTCGGCTTTCACCTCGACGAAGGAACTCGGGTCGAAGTTCTTCGGGTCGACGATGGTGCTGTTGATGTTGGTGAACAGCTTGAATTCGTTGGAGCAGCGGATGTCATAGCCGTAGCTGGATGTTCCATACGACACGATGCGCTTGCCGTTGATCTCCTTCACCTGGTTCGGCTCGAACGGTTCGATCATCTTGTGCTGCTCCGCCATGCGGCGTATCCATTTGTCTGATTTGATGCTCATAAAATTCAGGTGAAAGGTGAAAGGTGAAAGGTACAAGGAAAAGCGAAACCATATCTCCTTGAAACTTGTTCCTTGTACCTTGAACCTTGCTCCTCTGGCTGATTTCCAAGGGCGCGATTTTAACCAATTCGCCGCTGTCGCGCGCGATTTGCTAAAATCCGCGCCTTTATAGCATTTCGGCCGGTCATAATGTCCAAGAACAAGAAGCACACCGAACCAAGAAAGATATTGGTCACCTCCGCCCTGCCCTACGCCAACGGCAGCATCCACCTCGGCCACCTGGTCGAATATATCCAGACCGACATCTGGGTGCGTTTCCAGAAGATGCAGGGAAATACTTGCCACTACGTCTGCGCCGACGACACCCATGGCACACCCATCATGCTGCGCGCCGAAAAGGAGGGCATCACCCCGGAGCAACTGATCGCGCGGGTATGGCAGGAACATTACGACGACTTCAAATCCTTCCATGTCGAGTTCGACAACTACGGCAGCACCAACAGTGACGAGACCAAAGAATATGCTGAGGACATTTACCGCAAACTCGATAAAGCCAAACTGATCGCCAAACGCTCCATCGAACAGTTCTACGACCCCATCAAGAACATGTTCCTGCCGGACCGCTTTATCAAGGGCGAATGCCCGAAATGCGGCGCCAAGGATCAATACGGTGACAATTGCGAGGTGTGCGGGGCGGCCTACGCGCCCACCGAGCTGAAAAATCCTTACTCTGCCGTATCCGGCGCGAAACCGGAATTGCGCAACTCCGACCACTACTTCTTCAGGCTTTCCGCCGACTCCTGCCAGAAATTTCTGCGTGTATGGACGCGCAGCGGCGCGCTGCAACCGGAGGCTGCAAACAAGATGCAGGAATGGCTGGGTGCCGAGGGAGAAAACAAACTCACCGACTGGGACATCTCGCGCGACGCCCCCTACTTCGGTTTCGAGATACCCGGTGCGCCGGGAAAATATTTCTATGTGTGGCTGGATGCGCCGGTGGGCTACATGGGAAGCTTTGCGCAGCTATGCAAAGCTGCCAAGCTTGATTTCGACGAATACTGGAAGACGGGTTCCAACACAGAAATGTATCATTTCATTGGCAAAGACATACTCTACTTTCACGCGCTGTTCTGGCCCGCCATGCTGCAACACGCCGGTTTCCGGACACCGACCAAACTGTTTGTACACGGATTTCTGACCGTGAACGGTGAAAAGATGAGCAAGTCGCGCGGAACGTTCATCACCGCCGACAGCTACATTAATCAGGGGCTTAATCCGGAATACCTGCGCTACTACTACGCAGCAAAATTAAATGGCACGATGGAAGACATTGACCTGAATCTGGATGATTTTGTTGCGCGGGTGAATTCTGATTTGGTGGGCAAGTACATCAATATTGCCAGCCGTTGCGCTGGATTCATTGCCAAACGTTTTGATGGGAAACTCCGAGATCTATCAAAAACACCCTATTTCATGGAGCGTATCGAAGAGCTCTCTGAAAAGTTTGCCTTAGCCCCCAATGTTGCATTTCGTATTGTCAACATTGATGGGTTGTTTGATCAATTACGTATGGCACAGGATCAGGTAATAAATGCCTACGAAGTCAGGGATTACAGCAGGGTAATCCGAGAGATAATGGCTCAGGCCGATACCGCGAACCGATATATCGACTTGATGGCTCCATGGGAATTGGCAAAACAACCCGGGAAAGAAGATGCCCTGCACGAAGTGTGCAGCATAGGTATAAATCTATTTCGCCTGCTGACCATCATGCTAAAACCCGTGTTGCCTCGCCTAGCGACTGAAGTCGAAAAACAATTTAATCTCCCCCAGCTAATATGGGAGCATAGTCGTGACCTTCTTCCGGCAGGCCATACCATCAACCCTTATACCCACTTGATGACACGTGTTGACCAAAAACAAATTGACGCCATGATCGAAGCCAACAAACAAACTCCAGAACCTGTTACTGGCTCTCATTCGCCAGCACGCCACGCCGAAGCCCAGCAGCATGCCATCGCACCGATCGCTGAAACCATCTCCATCGACGAATTCGGCAAGATCGATCTGCGCGTGGCCAGGATCGTCAACGCGGAGCATGTCGACGGCGCTGAGAAATTGCTGAAGCTGACGCTGGACATCGGCGAGGAAAAGCCGCGCACGGTGTTTGCGGGCATCAAGTCAGTTTACGATCCGGAAAAACTGAAAGGACGCATGACCGTGATGGTCGCCAATCTCGCACCGCGCAAGATGAAGTTCGGCCTGTCGGAAGGCATGGTGCTGGCGGCTTCCGGCGAATCCCCCGGTCTGTTCATCCTCAGCCCGGATGAAGGCGCTCAGCCCGGAATGCGGGTCAAATAACTGGTGTTGTAGGAGCGGGCCCTGCGTGTGTTGTTGGGGCTTCAGCTCCTTAGTGTCAATTCCACACGCAGCTTGCTGCGTAGTGGATTGCCTGCCTTTGGTACAACCACGGCGGTGACGATCTTGTCCAGCCTATGGCTGGTTACAAGTCGCCTGCATAGCTACCCTTTGCGGGTGCTGCCCTCAACTTATTCGCGGGCATGGCCCGCTCCTACAAAAACTCGTTCACACAAATGCCGTTATTTCTTCGCACTGATCGCGGTAAGTATGCCCTGCAGTATCGCAGTGGGTGTGGGCGGGCAACCGCTTACCACCACGTCCACCGGAATGACGTTGGCAACTTTGCCGCAGCTCGCATAGCTTTCGCCGAATATCCCTCCGTCGCAGGCGCATTCGCCGATCGCCACCACCAGTTTGGGCTCCGGCGTGGCATCGTAAGTGCGCCTGAGCGCGACTTCCATGTGGCGCGACACCGGGCCGGTGACCAGCAGCATGTCGGCATGGCGCGGGCTGGCGACGAATTTGATGCCCAGCCCTTCGATGTTGTAATAGGCGTTGTTGACCGAGTGGATCTCCAGTTCGCATCCGTTGCACGAACCGGCATCGACATGGCGTATGCTCAGCGCGCTGCCATAAACACGCAAAATTTCTTCTTGCAACCGCTGTGTGCCGACACGCATCGCCTCATCCGGCTGCGGCGGACTTTCTGTTTTGATGCCAGTCTTGATGATCTGTTTGATGAGCTGATACATGTATGAGAGCCTCTATAGGTCCTGCCCTGAAGTAAGCTGAGATTGAACGATTTATTGATCAGCGGGAAATCCGGCACGATGTTGCCCAGGACGGCATGTTCAAGCACCGGCCAGTTTTGCCAGGATGGGTCATGCGGATGCACGCGCGTGAGATCACCTTGTGCATCGGTGTGTATCGCCACCAGTACCTCGCCGCGCCAGCCCTCCACCATGCCCACTCCGAATCCCTGCGCGGGCAGTTTTTCGAGCGGTACCGACAAGGCACCGTCGTGTATCAGGTTGTCCAGAATCTCGCGCTGCAAACGCAACGATTCGAACAATTCTTCGAAGCGCACGATGACGCGTGCCGCGACATCGCCGTTGCGATAGGTCGCCATCTGCACGTCCAGCTTGTCATAGGGAGCGCAGGGAAACTGCACGCGCGCATCCCAGGCCAGTGAACTCGCGCGCCCGGCCAAGCCGCACAGCCCCAGTCGTGCGGCCAGCTTCGGCTCGACGCGCCCGGCTCCGATGAAGCGGTCCTGCACCCCGGCATGTTCTTCATAGATACCGCGCAGCACACGCACCTCGCGCTCCAGCAGCGCGCATTCCTCGAACAGCGTCCGCTTGCCGGCTTCCGCCAGATCCGCCGCAACACCGCCCGGAATGATCTTGTCCATCAAGTAGCGGTGCCCGAACAGCGCAGCATTGTTGCGCAACACTTGTTCTTTCAAGATCCAAAACTGCGCGAAGCCGAACGACAGCGCGACATCGTTGCCCAGATAGCCGAGATCACCGAGGTGGTTGGCGATGCGTTCGCGTTCGAGAAACAACGCGCGCAGCCACACAGCCCGGTCAGGTGGACTAACACCGGCAACGCATTCTGCTGCCATCGCATAAGCCCATGCATAAGCGACCGTGCTGTCGCCGCTCACCCGTCCAGCGAGTCTTGCGCCTGCTGCAGGGTCATGCTTTCGAAACGTTTCTCTATACCTTTGTGTACGTAGCCCAGGCGTTCCTCGAGGCGCAGCATCTTTTCGCCGACCACGGAAAAGCGGAAGTGTCCCGGCTCGATGATGCCCGCATGCACCGGTCCCACCGCGATTTCATGCACGCCCTGTCCTTCCACTTGCACAAAGGGATAAGCATCCGTTTCTTCGGTTCGGCTCAATGCCGCATCAAAGTCCTTGCGCAACGGAAAGCTGCCGCCATGCCAGGCTCCGTGGCGCAACCATTTGCGATGGTCATGGCCTTCGTGGGCGTAAATGCCGAGCAGGTCATAAGCCGCGCGTTGCATGCGGTCAGCCACCGGAAAGATCCGGCTGACATCGGGATAAACGGGTTGCCCGGCAGGCAATGGGACGTTCAAACAGATCAAGCCCGCCTCATTGACCAGCGCGATATGCAGCGCAAAGCCCTTTCCTTCCCCGCGCTCATCGCTGCCCCACAATGCGACCAGCCTGCCGCCGCCGTCCTGCACAATCTGGCAGATCGGCTGCAGATCAGCGGGCCTGATCTCGCCCGACCACGCGGGAATCGCAGCACCAAGTTTATTCAAATGCAGACCAGGATGGTTGATGGGCATGGTTTTATCCGCCTAGCAAAGCCGCCGCCTGGCGATACCAGTCAGCCAGATAGCGCGGCATATATAGTCCGAGGATCAACACTATCAGCAAGTGCGCGAATACCGGGATCAGCGCCGGCTGGTGCGGCAGACGGCGTGCCGTGGTTTCACCGAACACGATAGGCTGTACCTTGCCGAAGATCGCGGCAAACGCGATGCCCAGCGCGATCAGCAATATCGGCGTCGTCCACGGATAGTCGTGCATGGCCGTGGTGATGATCAGAAATTCGCTGGCAAACACACCGAACGGCGGCATACCCAGGATCGCCAGCGTGCCCAGCATCAGCCCCCATCCCACCGCGGGGCTGATCTGCAAAATGCCGCGTATGTTTTCCATCTGCTGTGTGCCGGTTTTTTGCACCGCATGGCCGACCGCGAAGAAGATCGCCGACTTGGTCAAGCTATGCACGGTCATATGCAGCATCGCCGCGAACGTGGCCACCGCCCCGCCCATACCGAAGGAGAACGTGATCAGTCCCATATGCTCGATGGAGGAATAGGCGAACATGCGCTTGATGTCCTTTTGCCGCGACAAAAACAATGCGGCGACCACCACCGACAACAGGCCGAACCCCATCATCAGGTTGCCGGCGAAGTGCGTGCCCAATGAGACCGTCCACCAATACCTTGCTGCGCATCACCGCGCATAAGCGCGACATTCAGCAGCAGGCCCGAGAGCACCGCGGAGACCGGCGTGGGGCCTTCCGCGTGTGCGTCCGGCAGCCAGCTGTGCAGCGGCACCAGGCCGACTTTAGTGCCGTAGCCGACCAGCAGAAATACGAAGGCCAATTTTAGAACCGTGGGTTCGAGTCCGGCCTTGACCTGATTCAAATGCGTCCACAGCAAGGCCGTACCGCCTTCGCCGAGCACGCGCTCGGCCGCGAAATACAGCAGGATGGTGCCGAACAACGCAAGCGCGATGCCAACCCCGCACAGGATGAAATACTTCCACGCCGCCTCGATGCTGGCCGGCGTGCGGTACAGGCTGACCAGCAGCACGGTGGTCAGCGTGGCCGCTTCCATCGCCACCCAGATGATGCCCATGTTGTTGGAGGTCAGCGCTACCAGCATGGCCAAAGTGAACAACTGGTACATGCTGTAGTACAGATGAAGCATCGGCGTGCTGAGCTTGCCGTGATGCTGCTCGATGCGCATATAGGGGCGCGAGAACAGCGACGTTGTGAAAGCCACGAATGCGGTCAGCGCGACCAGGAACACATTGAACTGGTCGATGAAGAACTCCTCGTTGATCGCGACTTGCGGCCCCGAATCGATCACTCGTATCGTCAGCACCACAGCAGCGACAAAGGTGCAGAAACTCATCAGCGAATTCAGCTCTGCCGCCCAGCTGCGCGAGCCGAATGCAGCCAGCAACAGACCTCCCGTCAACGGGGTGAGCAACAGCGCCATGAGCTGCAGATCAATCATCCTTGAGCTTCTCCATATGCGAGATATCCAGGCTGTCGAAGGTCTCGCGTATCTGGAAGAAAAAGATACCGAAAATGAATGTCGCCACCAGCACGTCCAGCGCGATGCCCAGTTCCACCACCAGCGGCATGCCGTGCGTGGCGCTGGTCGCGGCAAAGAACAGCCCGTTTTCCATCGCCAGAAAACCGACCACCTGCGGGACGGCCTTGCGCCGCGTCAGCATCATCAGCAGCGACAGCAGCACGCTGGCCAGCGCGATGCCGATCAAGCCGCGCGTGATGCTCTCGGAGAGCTGCGAGATCGGCGCGGCCAGGTTGAACGCGAAGATCACCAGCACAATACCGACCAGCATCGTGGTCGGAATGTTGATCAGCGTTTCCACATCCCACTTCACGTTCAGCTTGCGTATCAGGCGATGCAGCAGCCAAGGCAATGCCAACACCTTGATCAACAGCGTCAACCCGGCGGAATAATACAAATGGTGCTGATCCGTCGAGTACGCCACCACAAAGGTGCTGAGCGACAACACCAGCCCCTGCCACGCAAACAGATTGATCAGCGACAAGATGCGGCGTTGCGACAGCATCGCAAACGCGATCAGCAGCAGCATCGATGCAAGCAGGTTGATGATCTGTATCGTGTAAGTCATCGTCATGCACCCAGCAGGAAATGGATCAACAACCCCAGCACCGCCAGCAGGAACGCGGTGCCCAAAAACTCCGGCGCGCGGAAGATGCGCATCTTGGCGAGCAGCGCTTCCAGCAAAGCCAGTGCGGCGCCGGCAAATATCAATTTCACCAGCAGCGCGATGATGGCCAGCGGCAGCGCGCCCCAATTGCCCACCTCGGCGATGCCGTAGGGTAAGAACAGTGCGATGCCGATGGAAATATAGGCGAACAGCTTGAGGCTGCTCGCCCACTCCACCAGTGCCAGGTGGCGCGCCGAATACTCCAGGATCATCGCCTCGTGGATCATGGTCAATTCCAGATGCGTGCTGGGATTGTCCACCGGAATGCGCGCATTCTCGGCCAGCAGCACGATCACGAAAGCCAAACCGGCAAAGGCGAGGCTGGGATACAGAACGAACTGGTGATGCGCCAGCGCGTCCACGATGCGCGGCAGCTGCGTCGATTGGCTGATCAGCGAAGCGGTGAAGAACACCATCAGCAATGCCGGTTCGGCGAGGAACGACACCAGCATCTCGCGCCGAGCGCCGAGCGTGCCGAATGCGGTGCCGATATCCATCGCGGCCAGCGAGATGAACACCCGCGCCAGCGCAAACACGCCGACCAGCGCGATCACGTCGGCGGCGGGCGAGAACGGCAGATCCACCGCGATGATAGGAATGATGGCCGCCGCCAGCCACATGCAGCCGAATAAAATATAAGGTGTGGCGCGAAACAGCAGCGAAGCGTTATAGGCCATCACTGCATCCTTGTGAAACAGCTTGCGCAGCGTGCGATAGGGTTGCAGCAAACCCGGGCCGCTGCGGTTCTGCAGCCAGGCGCGGCACTGGTTCACCCAGCCTGTCAGCAACGGTGCAAGCAGCACGACCAGCAGTGACTGGTAAACTTGAAACAGGATGCCGAGAGCCTGGTCGGTACTCATCATACAAATGCCAGCAACACGACCAGCGTGACAAAGGTATAGGTCAGATACAAGTGGATGCGCCCGTGCTGCAGCAGCGATGCCCACGACGAGAGTTTTTCGGTGATGCGTTTGATCGGCAGATACAGCGCATACCAGAGACGGTCTTCACTGCGGCCGTGATAACGCGGATGCGTATCGAATGCGCTCGGCAACTCGCTTTCGATGCGGAAGAACGGCTCGAAGATGCGCCGGATCGGCTGTCCGAATCCTTCCGCAGTGTCCTGCATGCGCGAAGTTTGCGCCGGGTAACCGCAGTCCCAGGCCGGTCCGCGGCGCAGCCGGCCGTGATAATAATGATGCACCACCAGTGAAGTGACCAGCATCACGCCCAACACCGCCAGCAGGAAATACACCGGGCTGTAGCTGGCACGCTCGATGTCAACCGGGGCGAGGAACAGCCAGCCGGCGGCTGCATTGCCCAGACCCTTTCCAACCAATACTTTGGTCACCAGATCAAGTTGATGCACCACAAACACCGGTGCCAAGCCCAGTCCCACACAAACAAGCGCCAGCCAGCCCAATCCGATGCGCTCCCAGATGCCGGCATCGTGCGGCTGTTCACGCGCCTCTCCGCGCGGCTGCCCGAGGAAAATGATCCCGTAGAATTTCACCATCACATACGCCGCCAATGCGGCCGCCAGCGCGATCACTGCCGCCGCCACCGGTATCAGCATGTTGATGTAGCTGTTGGGCAAACCCGGCGACAACAGGAACGCCTGCAACAACAGCCATTCCGAAACGAATCCATTGAACGGCGGCAGGCCGGATATGGACAGCACGCCGACCAGCATCAGCACCGCGACCCACGGCATGTGACGGATCAGGCCGCCCATGCGCCCCATGTTGCGCTCGCCGGTCGCATGCAGGATCGAGCCCGTGCCGATGAACAGCAAGCATTTGAAGAAAGCGTGATTCAGGCTATGGTACAGCGTCGCGGTGAGCGACAACGCCGCCAGCGCATTCTTGCCATAGAAATGGAAAATAATGGTCAAGCCGATACCCACCAGCAGCAGGCCGATGTTCTCTATCGAAGAATAAGCCAGCAGCCGCTTCATGTCACCCTGCACGGCGGCGAACATCACGCCGAAGACCGCGGTGATCAAGCCCAATGCCAGCGCCAGCACACCCCACCACCATTGCTGAGCATTGAGCAAATCAAAGGTGACGCGCAGGATGCCGTAGATCGCCGTTTTCAGCATGACGCCGCTCATCAATGCGGAAACCGGCGAGGGTGCTGCAGGATGCGCTTCAGGCAACCAGACATGCAGCGGCAGCAGACCCGCTTTCGCGCCAAAGCCGAACAATGCCAGCAAAAACACCACCGATGACCAGAACGTTGACAGATGCGCCTCGCGCATCGCCGCAAAGGTGTAAGCCCCGATGCCATGCCCGCCCTGCATCACGCCAAAGCTGAGCAGGATCGCGATCGCCCCGATATGCGCGATCAGCAGATACAGATAGCCCGCCTTGCGGATATCGGGAACGTTGTGGTCGGTGGTGACCAGGAAATAGGAAGACAACGCCATCGTCTCCCACGCCACCATGAACATATAGGCATCGTCGGCCAGCAATACCAGCGCCATGCTGGCCAGGAACAGGTGATACTCCAGGCACAACAAGCCCAGCGTATTACCCCGCATGGATTTGAAATAACCGGCACTGAACAGCGACACGCCGAACGATGCGCCACCCAGCAGGATCAGGAAAAACGCGGAGAGCGGATCGAGACGAAGATGCAGCGGCAGATCAGGCAGACCCATCGGCAATATGGCATAGCTGGCAAGCTCGCCGAGCGCCCACAAACCGGTTGCGGCAAGCGCCAGCGAAGCGATCGCGCCGATGCGGGAAAATGACATTGATGATCAGGTGCGGGCTGCGTTGCA
Source organism: uncultured beta proteobacterium (assembly GCA_963806115.1). Classification (GTDB taxonomy): domain Bacteria; phylum Pseudomonadota; class Gammaproteobacteria; order Burkholderiales; family Gallionellaceae; genus Gallionella. The sequence goes on along the minus strand of CAWDWW010000013.1, from coordinate 61,615 downwards.
GTGCCAACCCCAGCAGTCCCAGTGCCAGCCAAAGCACGATGACCGTGCCTGCAACATCCAACGGCAATACACCGACAATGTCCATCCCGATTGTTTTTTCACCGACTTGCTGATTGGCCAAACTGCGCAAGTGGGCAATTCTACTCCCTCTGCCGCACCGTCCTCAATACCGCTTACGGGCTAGCCCGGATCAACCGTAAATCACCTTCACGTTTTCCTCGCTGCAACAAGTCGCGCAAATCGCGCAGCAAGTCGTCATGCAAGGTCACTTGCCAGGCCTCGCCCAAACGCAGCTGGCAGCTTGCATTATCGTTGCGGTAGTGGATCTGCACCGGACATTTGCCATCGCGATACGGGGTGAATAATTTTTTGAGCTGCGCGATGCTGGCGTTGCCGTTGCAGCGCAAGGCCAGTTGTTGCGCAAAGTGGGAACGCGCCGATGCGAAATCGAACAATTCTTCGCCGCTCACGCGCACATTGCCGGAATACTCGTCCAGACTGGCCTTGCCGCGCACCACCAGCAATTCATCCTCGCGTATCCACGGACGGTTGGCCTCGAATATTTCGTTGAACAGGGTCAGTTCGACCTGTGCGCTGCCGTCATCCAGCGTGACGATCGCCATGCGTCCGCGCCGCGTTTGCTGTATGCGCATCCCGGCCACGATGCCTGCCAGCACGACCGGCACACCGCGCCGCGAGGCGTATCCGGAGCCTTTCCGGAGCTATTCGACAGTCCGGCGAATTGCGCTGTCAGGTCGCTTAGTTTCAACTTGATGAAGTTGGCCAATTCATCGGCATATTCCTGATACGGATGCCCGCCCAGATAAAATCCCAGACTGGACTTTTCATGAGCAAGTTGTTCGCGCAATCGCCAGCGCTTCACATCGGCATATTTCACGATCAGCGCAACATCCGCCTCGTCGTGCCCGAACAGGCTGTTCTGATTCGCTGCGCGCGCCTGCTGATCGGCACTTGCCAAAGCCGCATCCACGCTGGCCATCAGACTGGCGCGATGGTCGTTGAGGCTGTCGAATGCACCCGCGCGTATCAAAGCTTCGACCGTGCGCCGGTTGACGATGCGCTTGTCCACACGCCTGCAGAAATCGAACAGGTCCTTGAACGCGCCCTGCTCGCGCGCCTTGACGATATTCTCGATCGCCGCTTCGCCGGTTCCCTTGATCGCTCCGAGGCCATAGGCGATAGTCTGTTCATCCACCGGGGAAAACGCATAGCCGGAACTGTTCACGTCGGGCGGCAGCACGCGGATATTCTGTTGCAGCGTATCGACATAGAAGGTGCGCACCTTGTCGGTATTGTCCATATCCCCCGACAGGGTCGCCGCCATGAAGGCCGCCGGATGATGCGCCTTGAGATAAGCCGTTTGATAGGCCACCAGCGCGTAGGCAGCGGCGTGCGATTTATTGAAGCCATAGCCGGCGAATTTTTCCATCAGATCGAACAGGTTGCCTGCCTGCTTTTTCGATGTGCCGTTCTTGAGTGCGCCGTTGACGAAAATCTCGCGCTGCTGGGCCATCTCTTCAGCATTCTTCTTGCCCATCGCGCGGCGCAACAAGTCGGCTCCTCCCAGGCTGTAGCCGCCCACCACCTGGGCCATCTGCATCACCTGCTCCTGGTAGACCATGATGCCGTAGGTCTCGCGCAGCACCGGCTCGACGGCAGGGTGCGGATATTCGAATTTTTCGCCGTGTTTGCGTCGCACGAAATCCGGGATCAGGTCCATCGGGCCGGGACGGTAAAGCGCCACCAGCGCGATGATGTCTTCGAAGCGATCCGGCCTGGCGCTGCTTCAGCATGTCCTTCATGCCGCGCGATTCCAGCTGGAATATGGCGGTGGTGTTGGCTTTCTTCAGCAGCTCGTAAGTCGCGGCATCGTCCAGCGGCATGGTCTCTAAAGTGAAGGATTGAGGATTCGGGATTCGGGATTCGGGATTCTTGGAAAGGCTCCGCTCCTCGATTCTTGATTCCGCATCCTTAATCCTTGATTCCTGTTCCTGAAGTCTCCTGACATGGCGCATCGCCCAATCGAGTATGGTCAGCGTGCGCAAGCCCAGGAAGTCGAACTTCACCAGGCCGATCGCTTCGACATCATCCTTGTCGAACTGGCTGACCACGCTGGTGCTGCTGTCGGCGCAATACAGCGGGCAGAAATCGGTCAGCTGACCGGGCGCGATCAGCACGCCGCCCGCGTGCATGCCGACGTTGCGCGTCAGATCTTCCAGACGGCCAGCCAGCTCCAGCAGTTCGGGCACGCCTTCTTCGCTCTCGGCGATGCTGTTGATCTCCGGTTCCATCTCGCGCGCTTTTTTCAGCGACACCGGTTTCACGCCTTCCAGCGGGATCGCTTTGGACAGGCGGTCACACAGTCCATAGGGAAAATCCATCACGCGCCCGACATCGCGGATCACCGCTTTGGAAGCCATGGTTCCGAAGGTGGCGATCTGCGCCACGCTGGCCGGGCCGTATTTCTGCTTCACATAGTCGATGACCCGCTCGCGGCCGTCCTGGCAAAAGTCCACGTCGAAGTCCGGCATCGACACGCGCTCGGGATTCAGGAAGCGCTCGAACAGCAAGCCATAACGCAACGGGTCGAGATCGGTGATGCCGAGACTGTAGGCGACCAGCGAACCGGCACCCGATCCCCGTCCGGGGCCGACCGGCACGCCGTTGTTTTTCGCCCAGCGGATGAAGTCCGCGACGATCAGGAAGTAGCCGGGGAAGCCCATGGAAATGATGGTATTGATCTCGAAATCCAGCCGTGCCTGGTATTGCGGCAACCTGGCTGCATGTTCCGCCACATCCGGATAAAGCGCTGCCATGCGTTGCTGCAAACCGAGTTCCGCCTGCTCGCGCAAATATATGTCCAGGCCCTGGCCGTTCGGGGTCGGGAAATCCGGCAAACGCGGTTTGTCCAGCACCAGCGCAAGATTGCAGCGGCGGGCAATCTCCACACTGTTTTGCAATGCTTCCGGCAGATCAACGAACAGTGCGGCCATCTCAGCCTGCGTTTTGAAATATTGCTGTGGGGTAAATTGCTTTGCGCGCCGTTTGTCGTTGAGCACATAGCCTTCGGCAATGCACACCCGCGCTTCGTGCGCCTTGAAATCCTCAATAGTGAGGAACTGGACAGGATGGGTGGCGACCACCGGCAGTCCAAGTTCATCGGCGAGCCGGGTCACGGCATTGATGTAATGCTCTTCATCCGCAAAACCTGCTCGCTGAATTTCAAGGTAAAAGCGATTGTTGAACAGACTCGCCCATTCATGCGCCAACTGTCTGGCTTGAGCCGTATTGCCGGACATCAGCGCGCTTCCGACATCGCCCAGATGAGCTCCGGACAAAGCGATCAGGCCGGCCGTATCCTGACGGAACCATTCGCGACGCAACTCGGCGCGTCCACGATGCTGGTTTTCCAGATAGGCGCGGCTGAGCAAGCGGCACAGCAGCAGATAGCCTGCCGCTGACTGGCACAGCAACAACAATCGGTACGGGCGTTCCCGATCGGCATCATTGGATATAAATACATCACAACCGGCGATGGGTTTGATCCCTGCACCTCGCGCCGCTTTGTAAAACTTGATCAGACCGAAGAAATTGTTAAGGTCGGTCAGCGCTACGGCCGGCATCGAATCGCGTTGCGCGGCCGCCACTGCCTCGTCCACGCGCACCATGCCGTCCGAAATTGAATATTCGCTGTGCAAACGGAGATGGACGAATGTTGGCTGCGGCATGATGGAAAGCTAAAAATTTCAGGCTTCGATTTTAGCACTGTCGGATGCAGGAAAATTTCTTATCGGCGATTCAAAACGTTAGAATCATGACTTGAAATTATTCGGCCCGGAATCTACTTGCAACCCACGCTTACCCCGCAACGCGAAAGCTATTTGCTGCTGACCCTTGCCGGCATCCAGTTCAGCCACATCCTCGATTTCATGATCATGATGCCGCTGGGCCCCATCCTGATCAAGGCGTTCGACATCGGCACGCATGAGTTCGGCCTGCTGGTCGCATCCTACAGCTTCAGCGCCGCCGTTTCCGGATTGCTGGCTGCGACTTTCATCGACCGCTTCGAGCGCAAGCGCCTGATGCTGACCATATTCGCATTGTTCGGTCTCGCGACTCTGGCATGTGGCCTCGCTCCAAGTTATATCACGCTGCTGATCGCGCGGGGCCTGGCGGGGACCTTCGGCGGCGTGATGGGCGCGATGGTGCAAACCATAGTCGGCGACGTGATCCCGTTTGCTCGGCGCGCCAAGGCAGGCGGCGTCGTGTCGACGGCATTTTCCATTTCAACCGTGGCGGGTGTGCCGCTGTCGCTTTGGCTGGCCAATCATTTCCAATGGCGTGCGCCATTCATCCTGATCGCGGTTTTGACCGTGCTGTTCATCGTTGTCGCTGCGCGCATCCTGCCCGAACTGCGCTATCACATCAGCGACAAGAAGCGCGCTCATCCGTTCTCGGCGATGTTCGAGGTGCTGCGCGATCCCAACCATCAGCGCGCCCTGATGTTCTCCGGACTGCTCATCTTTTCCGGATTCACCGTGATCCCGTATATCACCGTCTATGCGGTCGGCAACGTCGGTATCACGCAACAGCAAATCCCGTTCATATACCTGGCTGGCGGCATGGCAACGCTGGTCACCGCACGGCTGATCGGCCATTGGGCAGACTTGAAAGGCAAGATAAGAATCTATCGACTGATCGGCTATGGGTGCCCTGGTTCCGCTTTTCGTAGTGACCCATATCGGCGCCTCGCCATTATGGCTTTGGCTGGTCAGCACCACGGCATTCTTCGTGCTGGTCTCCGGGCGCATGATTCCGGCGATGGCCATCATCACGTCGGCAGCTCAACCCAAGCTGCGCGGCACGTTCATGTCGCTCAATGCGACCGTGCAGTCATTCGCGATGGGGCTGGCCACTACGCTTGCCGGGTTCATCATCACGCAGGACAATGCGGGGCAGATCGTGGATTATGGATTGGTGGGTTATGTCGCCATAGCAGGGAATGTGCTGGCAATCATGTTCGTTGTGCGCATCGTGATGCACGATCAGCATGGAAGTGTGCCGGATGTTGCGCTGAAATAATCCGGAAGGCGCCTCTAAAAATTCAGAGTTCGCCCAAATGCCCCACAAGGGGACGCCGATCCGCTACGGGCAGAAGCAGCCCGTGCGGAGTCGTCAGCAAGGCGCGGAAAAAATTTCGCCGCGCCGCATATGGATTATATGTAAGCAAGAAATTTTTTACGCAACACAGCATAACCAGCCACTTGGTTGCCGTTCTTTGGCGACTTAGTGGAATGGCTAGTTGTTTCATCAGTTGGGATGAAATCTGGATTTTTAGAGGTGCCCTGGAGCGGGTGAAGGGGATCGAACCCTCGTATGCAGCTTGGGAAGCTGCCGTTCTACCATTGAACTACACCCGCAGGCGCCGCGATTTTACGTGGGATACCTGCAATATTCAAATTAACAGTTCTCCGATAATGATACAAAAACTGTAGCGACTGTTGCTTGATTTGATAAGCTTGATAAAAGTGTTAATAACTTTTCTATGGTTGCATCTGAAATTTGATGCGACATATCCATGCGCTAACGGTATTTATCTCTGCGTCAAGTTCATGGTTAATGATGAATTCAAATTTAAATACATAACATGCAGAATTGTTAAAATATTAATTATGTTGATCACTATGAATAAGAAATGCCCCCATCTCCTGCTCTATATTTATAAAACATCATGCAATTTGTTTCGGATTTGCCGGAAGCAGTTGCATATTATTAGATTCGGATCTTCATGGAGTTTGAAGCAGACGACCTATGCGGCTGCGGCAATGAAAATATGTACAATAATGGTTGCCAAGGCAAGATGATGACACAGTATCAAATACCGCAAGATCCACCACAACACGAGTTAAGCCAGCTTCGTAATTTTTTTAAATCGGGCCATTATCCCGAACTGGAAAGACTGGCGAATTTCACACTGGTTAAATACCCAAACTCTGGTTTAGTTTGGGAGTTGTTAGGTTTATCACTTCAATTGCAGGGCAAAAACCCAATACAAGCATTTACTAAAACGGCTGAACTCATGCCCGATGATCCCGGAGTGCATTACAACTTGGGTCTACGTGCTGAAAAACTTCGGTCAACTGGATGATGCAGCAGCCTGTTACCTTAAAGCTTTGGACATTAAACCCGATTATCTTGAAGCCCTGGTAAATTTGGGCAACATTCTGAAAGATCAGGGACATTTCGACAAAGCAAGGGAAAACTACAAAAGGGCTTTGGAAATTGATAATGATTGTAATGGGGCATTATTAGGTTTAGGTCATATATATGCGATAGATGGAGATGCGAAAGCTTCAGAGGATGGGCTAAATCGGGCGCTACGACACAATCCAAACGATCTAGAGGGACGATTCCTGCTGGCAATGACTAGAAAAACCCAGATTGGAGACGAGAATCTGGACAAACTGATGGAGATAGAAGAAACGGCTCAAAGAAGCCATGCCCTACTACCGGATCAAAAAGCGATTCTCCTGCATTTTGCGTTGGGCAAGTGTTTTGATGATCTCGGTGAATTTGATAGGGCATTTCCACATTTCATTATCGGTTCCAAGTTAAAGCGCGCAACTTTTGAATATGACGCGGAACAAATGACGCGGCAATTTAGCGAAGTTATCCGGGTATTTGACCAGACAACCATCGATCAATTACGAGGCGGGGGCAACTCATCCAGAATGCCAATATTTGTACTGGGTATGCCACGATCTGGAACGACACTGATAGAACAGATTCTTGCCAGCCATCCAGAGGTGTATGGGGCAGGAGAATTGCTGGATATGCTGATAATCATCCAGCGCGAAGCCTCAGGATTAACAGGTTATCCAAATAATATACCTGGGCTGAACCGGACAATCCTCACCGAGTGGGCTGACGAATATGTAGACGCCTTACATCAACGCAATCCGGATGCAAGGTATATCACCGACAAGAAACCCGACAATTTCTGGGCTATCGGGCTTATCCATGTAATGTTACCGAACGCCAAAATCATCCATGTCAACCGGAACCCTGTCGATACCTGCCTTTCATGCTTTACCAAGTTGTTTAGCGGATCAATGAAACACACCTACAATCTGGGCGAACTAGGTCGCTATTATGTTGACTACTCACGGTTGATGGAACATTGGCGCAAGGTTTTACCTGCTGGAGCATTCATGGATGTGCAGTATGAGGAGGTCATTTCTGACCTTGAATCTCAGGTAAGACGAATTTTAGATTACTGCGGATTGGAATGGAACGATGCTTGCGTCGAATTCTACAAACACAAACGCTCAATCGGTACCGCGAGTATGGGACAAGCTCGCATGCCGATTTACAAGTCATCGGTTGAAAGATGGAAGTCATATGAGAAATATCTCGGTCCCTTGCTGGATGCATTAGGCGATATTGCGCCTAAATAATAATGCTACAAGTCAGCTCATTACTGAGAAGAATCCATTTTTCTCAACCCCTTATGATCTGTGATTGGGGCTTATCGAGAACACGATTTATCTATTACGATACTTCGATTCGATATTTCCAGCGCATAGAACAGTATGTTTTTGCTGATTTTTTCAACCAGGCTTTTCACGGTTGGATTTCCAACGCACACAAACAACAAGGGTCTAAAAGCGGAATTGTCCGATCGTCTGCCGCCTCATCATTCGTACCACTGAGGAAAACTGCTATATTGGATACCAATGGAAAGCCGGGTGAACTTGCCTCTCTACCTTTGAACTTAACCCGCGTGATAGCATCGCATCTTATCGTAACCGAGCGATTTATTGAAAGTGATAACCGTCAACATCAATGGGGCAACCCGTCAGCTTCCTGATTCAACCAGCGTGGCTGCACTCATCGAAGAGATGGGCTTGACCGGCAAGCGCATCGCTCTGGAGCGCAACGGCGAAATCGTGCCGCGCAGCTTGTTTGCCGAGCAACAGCTGGCGGATGGCGACAAGCTGGAGGTGGTCATCGCGGTTGGCGGCGGCTAACCAACGGCTTATGTCACGGTCTCTTGGTGACTTAGCCGGATGGCTATGCACAGCTAACCAACGGCTTATGTCACGGTCTCTTGGTGACTTAGCCGGATGGCTATGCACAGCTAACCAACGGCTTATGTCACCGTCTCTTGGTTACCTGGCCGGATGGCTGTGCAAAGCCAAGCTTTCACATATATACGCAACAATCGAACAGACTGGAACGCAACAATGAACGACAAACTGATTATAGCCGGCAAGAGCTATCACTCGCGCCTGCTGGTCGGCACCGGCAAATACAAGGATTTCACCGAGACCAAGGCGGCGGTCGAAGCGAGCGGCGCCGAGATCATCACCATCGCGATCCGGCGCAGCAACATAGGCCAGATTCCCGGAGAACCGAGCCTGCTGGAAATCTTGCCGCCGTCGAAATTCACGCTGCTGCCCAACACCGCCGGTTGCTACTCCGCTGACGATGCGGTGCGCACCCTGCGTCTGGCGCGCGAGTTATTGGACGGGCACAACCTGGTCAAACTGGAAGTGCTGGGCGATCCGCAATCGCTGTATCCCAACGTGATTGAAACCATCGCTGCCGCAAAAACACTGGTAGCCGAAGGATTTCAGGTGATGGTATATACCTCGGATGACCCGATCATCGCCAAGCAACTCGAAGACATCGGCTGTGTGGCGATCATGCCGCTGGCTTCACTGATCGGTTCCGGGATGGGCATACTCAACCCGTGGAACCTGCAACTCATCATGGAACGCGTGCAAGTCCCGGTGATCGTGGATGCGGGTGTGGGCACCGCTTCGGATGCATCCATTGCGATGGAACTGGGGTGTGCAGGTGTGCTGATGAACACTGCGATAGCCGGCGCGCAACAACCGGTGTTGATGGCAAGTGCGATGAAGAAGTCCGTAGAAGCCGGGCGCGAAGCATTTCTCGCCGGGCGCATGCCGAAGAAGCTGTACAGTGCCAGCCCCAGCTCGCCAACGGCGGGGATTATCAGCCCGACACGTTCCTGACTTACCCTCTCCCACCACGCGGGAAAAGATGCCCGGCAGGGCGGGTAAGGGTTGCAGAACAAATTAGATGCCATGACCGACACAACCGACCCCAGCAAAAGGCATATTCGCAGCTTCGTATTGCGCCAGGGGCGTGTCACACCTGCTCAGCAACGCGCGTGCGATAAACTGCTGCCGCGCTTCGGCATCCCATACTCGCCACTGCCACTAAATCTTGTGGAGGTATTTGGACGCGAAGCGCCCAAGATTCTTGAAATCGGATTTGGCATGGGCGAGAGCACCGCAGCCATCGCGCTTGGACACCCGGAAAATGATTATCTGGCTATTGAAGTGCACACGCCGGGAGTGGGCAATCTGCTCAAGCTGATTGATGCCCGACATATCGGCAATGTTCGCATCATCAAGCATGATGCCGTGGATGTATTGCGTGACATGATCGCGACGGGCTCTCTGGATGGAGTGCATATCTTTTTCCCCGACCCGTGGCATAAAGCCCGCCACAACAAGCGCCGGTTGATTCAAACCCCTTTCATTTCACAGCTGGTGCATAAACTCAAACCCGGGGGATATATCCATGTCGCCACCGATTGGCAGGATTATGCCGAACAAGCATTGGCAGTATTAAGCGCGGAGCCATTGCTGGAAAATACGGCGACGGATTTCGCTCCACGCCCGGCTTATCGCCCGCTCACCAAATTCGAGCAGCGCGGCATGCGCCTGGGACATAGTGTGTGGGACCTGGTGTTCCGGCGGAAATCATTTCCATAACAACGCTGGTGCAAATCACACATCGTCGAATTCCAGATTGGGTGTGCGATTCAGCAGCGTGGCAACCATTTCTGCGGCAGGAACATGCTCGTAAAGAATGCGGTAGACCGCTTCGCAGATCGGCATTGCGACACCCAGACGCTGCGCAAGATGATGCACCTCCCGCACCGTGTAGACACCCTCCGCAACATGTCCGAGCCTGCGCAATATTTCAGGCAATTCGTGCTGCTGCACCAGAAGCAAACCGACCTGGCGATTGCGCGACAAATCGCCGGTGCAAGTGAGAATCAAATCACCCACCCCGGAAAGACCGCTCAGTGTTTCTGAACGCCCGCCCAGCTTCAAGCCGAGCCTTGTGATCTCGGCCAGACCGCGAGTCATCAGTGCGGCGCGCGCATTATGGCCCAGCCCCATCCCGTCGCATATACCGGCAGCGATCGCCATCACGTTTTTCACCGCACCGCCGACTTCCACGCCCACCATGTCGTTGCTTGCGTAGATGCGCAAGTATGCATGATGCAGCGCTTGTGCCGTGTTGCGTGCAAACTCCTGGTCGGCAGAAGCAAGCGTCAAAGCGGTCGGAAAACCGCGCGCGACTTCCTGCGCGAAACTGGGCCCGGACAACACGCCGTATTGAAATCCTTCAGGCAACACTTCCGCAACGACCTGGTGCGGCAATTTTGCGGTCTCCGCCTCAAAACCCTTGCATAACCACACCACGCTGAATCGTCGGGACAATCGCACTAGCTGATGCAGTATCTGGCGCAGGGCGGATGTGGGGACAGCGATGATCACCAGTTCGGCCGCCGCCAGCGCCGCGGAGAAATCGGAGCTTAACTTGAGACCGGCAGGCAACAGAATTTCAGGAAGGTAGTGCTGGTTGTAACGCGTGGTCTGCATCGCTTCGATTTGCGCGGCGTCGCGCGCCCAAAGCGTGACTCTATGGTTGGTCGAGAGACTGATGGCAAGCGCGGTCCCCCACGCTCCCGCACCGACAATCGTGATATTCATCTCAGGGCTTTACCGTCGAACCGGACTTCACTGCCGGAACAAGTTGCCGGCAAAGATTTGAGCCTTCGATATTCATGGCGGAGTCCGCTTCGTCCGCAGTCATTGTCAACCGCCCCAGACATCGACACTATGCACATAACCTACATTCCCGTCTTGATGCCGCACCTTGAGCCAACCTGTGCCGGTCGATTCCAGCCGCTCCAGCGCGACTTGCTGGCGCACTTGGAACAATCGCGCCGAATTCGAATCGGGTGCCGCCCTTACATCCACCAGCGGCAACACCGCGAACACGAATCGTTTGTTGCTTAACACGCGCTTTTCCACCCAGTACAAGCCGCCGGAACGGTCGCGCACCTTGACCCAATTATCCAGTGTGACGATTTGCTCAAAGGGCATATAACGGTTCACCACGAACAGCTTTTTCGCGCTGGTCGAAGGAGCATCATAAAGTATCGCATTGCTCTCGCTGACCGATACATATTCCACCGCATGGACCAGATTCGCGCAAAGCAACAGCGCGGATAGAACGAACCATCGTGTGAACCCCGGTCTCATCAGTGTGAAGTCGTTGACAAGGAGGCCTGTGCCATTTGCTGCTGTTTCTGCTGCTGGTAAAGCGCTTCGAAGTTTATCGGGTTCAGCAGCGCCGGCGCAAATCCGCCACGCACCGACATATCTGAAACGATCTGGCGCAAATAAGGAAACAGGATGTTCGGGCAGGCCACAGCCAGAATCGGCTCAAGATCCTCGGTCGGCACATTGCGTATCTGGAACATGCCCGCCTGCTTGACTTCGATCAGGAACATTACCTTTTCTGCTATCCTGGCGGTGACAGTGGCCATCACGACCACCTCAAATTGTCCTTCTTCAATCGTGCTGGCCTGGGTGTGTAGCCTGATATCGACCTGAGGGCTTTCCTGCTCCAAAAATATTTTTGGCGCGTGGGGGACTTCCAGGGAAACATCTTTCACATAGATTTTGTCGATATTGAATATATGCTGAGCGTTCTCTTGTGCTGCTAAGGTCATGTTATTTTCCCTATTTGAGGTCGTTACTTAATTTCAGATTTTAACAAAAGCTCATCAAGTCCCCCGGCGTGATCCAGTGATACAAGATCATCGTAGCCGCCGACATGAGCGCCGTTGATATATATTTGCGGCACGGTACGCCGTCCGGTTTGCCCCATCATCGCTATGCGCGATTCGGGTTGCAAATCGACACGTATCTTCTCGATTTCCTGCACGCCCTTGCGCTTCAACAATTGTTCTGCACGATCACAATAGGGGCACACGGCAGTACAATACATCAATACTTTTGCCATGCTATTTTTCCAGTGGCAAATTGCTTTTTTGCCAGGCCTGCACACCCCCCGCCAGATTGTAAGCCTGTGCGAAACCTTGCTTGCCCAGCAGGTAACAAGCCGTACCGGAACGGTTGCCGCTACGGCATACCACCACGATGGGTTTATCCTTGTGCTTTTCCAATTCGTTCATGCGCTCTTTCAGCTTGCCCAATGGGATCAGCTTGGAGTTCAAAACATGTCCGGCCGCGTACTCATTCGGCTCGCGCACATCCAGTACGATGGCATTCTTGTGATTGATCAGCTGCAGTGCCGCTGCAGAGTTCACTTCAGTGACCCCGCGAAAGCGATTTCCAAACAGCGACCATAACAGCATGATGCCGCTAAACACGGCTATCGATATCGGGAGGATATTATTGATTACGAACTGCACGGGCATGCTCCTGTTCTTTCTGTAGGTAGAATTCTAGCAGAGCCGAAAAGTGCGCGGGGTCTTTCCCTGCCAGATTCTGCAGTAATTGGTGTGAATCGCCATTGTCCGGGTATGACCAGATGGCCCGTTCCAGAAGTTGTTTTGCCTGATCCAGCTGGTCATCCTGCGCCAAAAAGAATGCTTGCCGATAGGCAGCCATAGCGCTTGGCCTAAAGCGTAGGACACTGTAGCCCAAGGCGAGTTTCTGTTTGATATGATCAGCGTTGACATCGGCGAATTCCAGGAATATCTCCTCGGCATAAGGCGACAGCAGCGAACCGCCGTGCTGTATTGCAAGCAAGCCATCACGTATTCGCGACTTTGCATTATCTGAGGATATGGGTATCGCCAAAGTCTCTTTCAGTTTCTGATAATCACTGCGCAACTGCAGCAGCGACAATAATCCCAGCAGCAAGATCACCACCAGCGAAATCCGCCAGAAATTATGCTGGGCCAGGCGATAATGCGTTTCATCGAATGCTCCCAGCAGGACCGCGGCAACAGCCAGGAAATATGTGTACCACAATGGATATTCGAGCAGACTATGGATACCCAGCACACCTAGCGCGGCATAACCCCACCAATGCGGCGCACTTCGCAGCACGCCGCGGAGACCGTAAAACCAAATTCCAAACGAAACAAACAGCGCCAGCAATCCTGCGATACCAGCCTCGGCAGCAAGCTGAAAAACCAGATTATGCGCATTGTTGTAAAGTCCGGAAATATTGCCCGCTTGCAACACCGGCAACAACAGGAAGTGATGCCAGGCGAATTGCCCGAAGCCCGCCCCCAATATCGGAAACTGCATTAACATCAGCCACGCCTCGTGCCACAAGTACAAGCGTATGCTGCCGCCGGTATCTCCGCTTCCGTTATAGGCAAGCAAACGCTGCACGGTAGTAGTGCCGTTTTCCGCTCCGGCCATAAACGACATTTGCACGAGCAGATGCATCAGACCGAACCCGGCAACCAGCAGCAAGCTATATCGCAACAGTGGTCGCATCGCCGCATTGCGCCGAGCCGACCACCATGCCAGGCAGATCATCAGCAGCAGATACAGCCAGGAACTGCGCGAGCCGCTCAGCGTCATCGAAAATATCAGCGGTACGGTCAGCAGAATGACGTATAGCGGATTGAGCTTGCGCTGTTGGAACAGCAACCCCAATGAAATCAAACCCAGTGCGATGTAATCGGCAAAATGGTTCGGTTGTGCCAGATTCCCATATAAACCCGTGGAAGATCGCATCACTATTACAGCATCCAGCGGCGTGTGCCACTGGTAATGCTGCAGCGCACCGATCATCGCACTGAGTTCGGCTCCTATCAACAAGGAAAACGCCAATGCGCTAGACAACTTTTCGATTCCAAAACAAGCGCGCAGCCTTGCCCCCAGCACCATCAACAAGGACGCGAACAACAGATACAATATATAGAGCAATGCCTGGGAAAAATAAGGCACCTTGCCCAAGGACACCTGCAACAACACAATTACTATCAACGCAACGGGCAATTGGACGATACGGGGAATTTCAGGTCGTTGCCAGAATCCGCGCGCGGCCAATGGCGCAAGGGCGAGTATGCCCAGCAAGGCGCACCACCACTCCTGATCGAACGTTGTTAAAGGATTTTCATGGCGATAATGCAGAAATGGAAAAACCCACATCAGGCCGACCAAGGCCAAACTGATGTGGGCCAGCTTGAAATTTGCCAGCCAGTTCGGCTGCGGTGCCTTGCCTAGCACGAACTGTTTTTTATGCCGCACTTGGCGAGAATATTATTCAGCGGGCAGATCTGTGTAAAGCCGCTTTGAAACAGATTCAGGCCGACAAAAGCGGTGAAGAATAAAAAGTACTTGCTCGCATATATCGGGCTGGCTTCTAATCCGAGCGCCAACGACAGCAAAATAAAAAATCCGGCGACGATACGGACGATACGTTCTGCATTCATGTTTTAAAGCTCCTTGATTTGAGTGGGATAGATTTTACTGGAATTTTTTGTACAGGGTGGCGTAATACAACACCGGTATGACCACCAGTGTCAGCACCGTGGAAACCAGGATCCCGAATATCAACGAAATTGCCAAGCCGTTGAAAATCGGATCATCCAGTATGAACAACGCACCCAGCATCGCTGCCAAACCGGTCAATATTATAGGTTTGGCACGCGCGCTCGCCGCCGCAATCACCGCGTGTTGCGGGTCTGCGCCGTCTCGTATCTGCAAATTGATGAAGTCCACCAGCAGTATCGAATTGCGCACGATGATGCCCGCCAGGGCGATCATGCCTATCATCGAGGTCGCGGTGAACTGGCTGCCTAACAGCGCATGCCCGGGCATCACACCGATGATGGTGAGCGGGATCGGGGCCATGATGATCAGCGGCACAAGGTAGGATTTGAACTGTGCCACCACCAGCAGGTAGATCAACAGCAATCCCACGCCGTACGCGATGCCCATGTCGCGGAAGGTCTCGAAGGTCACCTGCCATTCGCCGTCCCACTTCAGCGCATAGCCCGCATAGGGGTTGCTGGGCAGCCTGAAGAAATAGGTTTCCAGTTTTCCGCCTTGCTCGAGCGGCGCGTTGCTGATTTTGCTGTTAATGCCGAACATGCCGTATAGCGGGCTGTCCAGCTTGCCCGCCATGTCGCCGAACACATAGACCACCGGCAGCAAATCCTTGTGGTAGATAGGATAATCGCGTTGCATGGTGACTGGCTGCACCACTTCCGAAACCGGCACGAGCACCCCGTCACGTGCCCTGACCTTCAGTTTCAGCACTTCATCAATGCGGCTGTGCATTTCGGCAGGCAAGCCGATACGCAATGGCGGGGCGTATTTCGCATCCGGATCGTGCAACGAGGTGACATCCTGGCCCGACAACGCAACGCTGATCACATCGACGATGTCGCGTGGTACGACACCCAGCAATACCGCCTTGCTTTGCAATACCTGCAACAGCAACTTGGGTGCGGGTTCGGTCAAACTGTCGTCAATGCCGACAATGTCTGCAGTCTTGCCGAATTGTTCGCGCACCCTGGCTGCCACTTTGCGCGCACCTTCGTAATCCGGCCCGTAAATTTCCGCAACGATCGGTGACATCACCGGCGGACCGGGCGGCACTTCGACTATCTTTACATTCGCACCCCAGGCTGTTGCGATCTTTTGCATCGGCTCCAGCGCGGCACTGGCGATCTCGTGGCTGCTGCGGCTGCGCATATGCTTGTCGCGCAAGTTGACCTGGATATCACCCTGCTCGGCTGCACTGCGCAAATAATACTGCCGCACCAGGCCATTGAAATTGATTGGCGAAGCCGTGCCGGCATAGGCCTCGTAATCGGTGACCTCGGGTACGGTCGCCAGATAACCGCCGATCTCATGCAGCACTGCGCTGGTCTGTTCCAGAGGTGTGCCGGCGGGCATATCCACGACAATCTGGAATTCCGACTTGTTGTCGAACGGCAGCATCTTCAAAATCACCAGTTTCACCACGCCCAGCGACACGGCCAACAACAGACCGGCCAGGATGGTCAGCCACAATTTGCGCCGTGCCGGCTTGCCATGCGCCCCGTTCAGGAACGGGCTCAGGCGATCACGGAAGAAGCGATGAATCCTGGTTTCGCGTTCGTCTTGCAGCACTTCGTGATGCGCGCCTGCAAAGCGCAACACCAGCCAGGGCGTGATGACGAACGCCACCGCCAGCGAGATCAGCATGCCCATGCTGGCGTTGATCGGGATCGGGCTCATATACGGCCCCATCAATCCGCTGACGAAGGCCATCGGTAGCAACGCGGCAATCACAGTAAGGGTGGCCAGTATCGTCGGGCTGCCCACTTCGTCCACCGCTTCGGGAATGATTTCTGAAAGCGGCTGATGTGATGCCAGGGCGCGGCGGCGATGGATGTTCTCGACCACCACGATCGCGTCATCCACCAGGATACCGATGGAGAAGATCAATGCGAACAGCGATACGCGATTCAAGGTGAACCCATACGCCCACGACGCGAACAATGTCGCCGCCAGAGTCAACAGCACGGCAATGCCGACCACGAGAGCCTCGCGCCTTCCCATGGTGAACCACACCAGTGCAACCACGGCAAAAGTGGCGAACAACAGCTTCTTGATCAGCTTCATTGCCTTGTCGTTCGCGGTTTCACCATAGTTGCGAGTGATGCTGACATGTACGTCATCGGGAATGATGCTGCCTTTCAACTCAGCCACGCGCGCCACCAGTTTCGCGGCGATATCCACTGCATTCGCGCCAGGCTTCTTGGTGATCGCGAGCGTCACCGCGGTGAATTCACCCTTGGATTTGATTTGCTTGTCGGATGCCGCGGGCCCGGTTCCCAGCCATACATAACTGCTCGGCTGATCTGCTCCATCCTGCACTTCGGCCACGTCCCGCAAGAACACCGGCCTGCCGTCTGAAACTCCTATCACCAGCTGCCTTACTTCGCTGGCATCACTCAGAAAACTGCCGGTTTGCACCAGCACTTCGCGATTGTTCTGCACCAGATTGCCTGCATTCTGCGACACATTGGCGGATTGCAATGCCGCGCGCACATCCTGCATAGTGAGCTGATAGGCATTCAGGCTTTCAGGATTGAGCAACACCCGCACCATGCGCTGGGTTGCACCCAGCGTGGTGACTTCACGGGTTCCGGGAACACGCTTCAATTCCGCTTCGATGGCATGCGCGACCTGCGTCAACTCGATGCCGCCGCCAACTTCCTGATCGCGCCACAACGTCAGCGCAACCACCGGCACATCGTCTATGCCCTTGGCTTTGATGATGGGGGGCAACACACCCAGGGTGGCCGGCAGCCAGTCCGCATGCGAATTCAGCACGTCATACAATTTGACCAGCGATGGCACGTGCGCTTCGCCGACCTTGAACTGCACGGTAATGATCGCCATGCCGGGCTGCGCCACTGAATAGACATGATCCACCCCGGCGATTTGCGATAACACCTGCTCGGCCGGCGTTGCCACGGTTTGTGACACATCTCTGGCGGAGGCTCCCGGGTAGGCGATCAGCACGTTCGCCATGGTCACGTTGATCTGCGGCTCTTCCTCGCGCGGCGTCACCAATACCGCGAACGTGCCCAGCAGCACAGCGACCAGCGCCAGCAGCGGGGTCATTTGCGAATGCAAGAATAATCTGGCGATGCGCCCTGAAATACCCATGCCTTTTCCAGATCCCATAATAAAGGTGAAGCGTCAGAGCCGAGGTAGTGCTACAACCTTCAGTCCCTGGTCTCCAATATTTCGATTATTGTTTAAGGCCTGCCTTGATCGGATCCAGGGCCACCTGTTCGCCGGGATTCAGCCCGGCCAGTACTTCTACTGCGCCATCGGCGCTTGCTTCTCCCAATCGCACCTGGCGCAACTTGACTCCGCCCTGTTGATCGACGACATACACCGCCACCACCTCGCTGCGATGCAGCACCGCGCTGGCAGGTATTACCAATCGGTTGGCTTTACCCACCACAAAATGCGCTCGCACGAACATCCCGGGATATACCCCTGGTTCGTTAGCCGGCAGGTTGACGCGCACCTGTGTGCTGTGGGTGCGCGCATCGGCGAGCGGCTGCACTATGGTCGATGCCGCCTTGATCCATCGATTCAGGGAAGGGACTTCCACCATGACCTTCGGATGCGTTCCGATATCCGGCAGTTTGTACTGCGGCACACTCACCACCACGCGCATCTCTGCCGGGTCAAAGCCGATCATCATGGGTTTACCCGGCTGAACCATTTCTCCCACTTCCACCAGGCGTGCAGCAACCACTCCGCCATATGGCGCAACAACGGCACTATACCCATGCGCAAGGCTGGCCTGACCCGCAGCCGCTTCACTTGCGGCGGCTTGCGCCCTCGCCACCTGGTAATCGGCCTCTGCCTTATCCAGAGCCGATTGGCTAATGAACTTTTGCTCGAATAATTGTTTGGAGCGTTCATAATTCGCTTTGGCATTCTGCAAAGTGGCTTGCGCCTGTGTCACTTGCGCATTGCTGCCCGCCAGGGCTTGCGCGGTTTCGCGTTCATCAATTCGCAAAATCACTTGCCCTTTGTTTACGCGATCGCCAACATCGAAATTTATCTCTTTGATGCGCCCGCTGATTTGAGCCGACACCGTGGATTGGCGCGTGGCCTCCACCAAGCCTTCGACACTGTAAGTCTGCTCCACCTCGCGATATTGAACCGGTGCAACCTCGAGCGCGTCGCTTGCGTGGGCAGCTGTTGTGCCCAGCAGCAACAAGCTATAAATCAAGGAAATTTTCATCATGCCCCTCATATGTAATGCTCAGTATATCATATATATTAGATAATGCTAATATATGAAATATCCCGCTTTCGGCCTGCTTCCATGATGCCAGAGGTTGTATTTCCGTTTGAAGCGGGTTGTGCGACCATCCTTTGCACATGGAATTGCATCAATTGCCGCTGTTGGACATGCTCAGATGGCGCGAATTGCCGCACAGCTTTCTGCCACCAGCGCCGGGCCGCGATAAATCAAACCGCTGTATATCTGTACCAAAGCCGCGCCGGCGCGGATTTTATCGGCGGCATCCTTGCCGCTCGAAATACCGCCCACACCGATGATGGGCAACGAGCCTTGCAGTTCAGCAGCAAGCAAACGAATTACCCCGTTGGATTTATCACGCAATGGTGCGCCGCTCAATCCGCCGCTTTCCTTGGCATGCGGAAGGTTTTCCACACCCTCGCGCGACAATGTGGTGTTGGTGGCGATCACACCGTCGACGCGATGTCGCATCAGCAATTGCGCGATCAGCCTTACTTGTTCGCTTTCCATATCCGGTGAGATTTTCAGCGCCAAAGGCACATATTTGCCGTGTCTGTCGGACAGTTTTTGCTGTTCGGTCTTGAGCAGTGTCAGCAGGTCGTCCAGCGCATCTCCTTCCTGCAGTTGGCGCAGGTTTTTGGTGTTGGGAGATGAAATGTTTATTGTTACGTAGCTGGCGTGCGCATACACCTTGCGCAGGCAAACCAGGTAATCGTCCGACGCCCTCTCAATCGGGGTATTGGCGTTCTTGCCGATGTTAATACCGAGAACACCGCGGTAACGAGCGCGCTTCACGTTCTCGATCAGTTTGTCCACGCCCTCATTGTTGAAACCCATGCGGTTGATGATGGCGTTGGCCTGCGGCAGGCGAAACAGGCGCGGCTTGGGGTTGCCGGACTGGGGTTGAGGTGTGACCGTGCCGATCTCGATAAAACCGAAACCGAGTGACGCCAGCCCATCTATGCAGTCGCCATTTTTATCCAATCCTGCGGCGAGCCCGACTGGATTGGGAAAGGTCAATCCCATCACGGCATGAGGTTGGTCAGGTATGCGTTCCGCGACAAAGGCGCTCAAGCCCGTTGCATGCAGGATATGCAGGAGCTGGAGCGTTAAATGGTGTGCGGTTTCCGGATCTAGCCGGAACAACGCGGGACGCAACAATGAATACATGGCTAGCACTTCGCAAAGGAAGATACTATTGATTTCATCTGGTGCCGCTGCCCTTCGATACGTTCTGCGAACCCTGTGCCGAGCCTGTCGAAGCATGGCCATGGCCCGGAACGGGATGATCAAAAGTTTGCCACATGCCGTCCAGCAAACCTTGCGCAGGCTGGTATTGCGTTTTGTAAGCCATTTTACGGCTGTCTTCGATCCAGTAGCCGAGATAGACGAAATCCAGACCGAGCTTGCGGCACAGCTCGATTTGCCACAGCACGTTGTACACGCCTAGGCGGGCACGCGGCAGATCGGGCTCGTAGAAGGTATACACCGACGACAAGCCGTCGCTGAGCAGGTCGATAACGCTGACCATGCGCAGCACGCCCTGCTCGCGAAATTCCACCAGCACCGAATCGACATGGCTTTGCAGCAGAAAGTTCTGATAGGACTCGCGGTCGTCATTGTCCATGCCGCCGTCTTTATGGCGTGCGCGCTGATAGCGCTGGTAGAGTTCGTAATATTCGCAGCTGTCCTGCAACGGGTGCAATGTAGCCTCGAGATGCGCGTGCTGTTTCCATGCGCGCTTCTGGGTGCGATTGGCTGCAAATTGTTGTGCCATGATGCGCAGCGGGACACACGCTTGGCAATTGTCGCAATGCGGGCGATAAGTATAGGTACCGCTGCGCCGGAAACCGCGTTGTACCAGCTCCGAATAAACCGGAGTACCAATCAGCAATGCGGGGGTGGCAACTTGCGAGCGTGCTTGCTGATCGCGCAGATAGCTGCACGGATAGGGCGCGGTCAGATAAAAATGCAGCGCGGATAGCGGAATGTCGTTTAGCAGGCTCATTTGAACAAATCGGGGTCGAAATTCCAGTCGGTGACTGGTGCATAGTGTATCAATTCTTGCAGGCCTGCGATAAATTCACTGCGCGATATTTCACGCGCCCCCAGCAAGGCGAGGTGAGGCGTGTTCATTTGGCAATCGATCATGCCGAACCCCCAGCGTTCAAGTTGTCTGGCGAGATGCGCCAGTGCGATCTTTGATGCATTGCTGACCTCACTGAACATGGATTCAGCGTAGAACATCCTGCCGATGCTGACACCGTACAAGCCGCCCACCAGTTTGCCGTCCAGCCAGCATTCCACGGAATGCGCGTAGCCCTGCCGATGCAGCAGGCAATACGCCTTGATCATGTCTTCGCCTATCCAGGTGCCGGCATGTCCTTCGCGAACGTTGCTGCGCGGAGCGGCGCAACCACGCATCACCTGTTCATAAACAGTATCGCAACGAACGTCAAGGATGCCCTTGCGCAACATTTTGGCGAGAGAACGCGAAACCCTGAATTCACCCGGTATCAGCACCATACGAGGGTCCGGACACCACCAGAGTATTGGCTCGCCGGGATTGAACCATGGAAATATTCCTCTTCGGTAGGCTTCCAGAAGACGCGGCACTGATAGATTGCCGCCGGCCGCCAACAGCCCATTCGGGGATTTTAGCGCACGTTCGACCGGCGGGAACGGGGTATCATCGGTTAACCAGGGTATCAAGTTGATCCTTCTTGCATCTGTTCATTGGGAACGTTTTGTGGTTATATTGACAGGGTGAAAGTTGTAGTTAAAGGGGCAATGAATGTTAGCGGGAATATTTGGAAAAAAATCTGATAACCCCTTGGCGGACGTCAAATCGGTGCAAGAGTTGCTACAAAACTTGCCGAAGAATGACGCGCATAAGTCGCTCATGGAATTGACCGAATGGATCGAGTCGGTTACGGAAAATACCGAATTCAAGCTTGACCACCAGTTTGCCGTGTTGCGCATGATTGACGAGGCCGCCCAGCCTTACGTTCGGAAACTAACAAAAGAATATTTTACGCCATTCGAGTTAAATAAATTCCAGGAAAATCGGCTATGGATGGTGCTGAGTAGTTTTTCCCGCCAGGTAGCAAAAGCCTATTACGAGGCATTCAATCGATTTTGCTATGCCGAAAAAGGCAGCAACACGATAAAGCCGCAAGTTCCATTGCTTTCAGCTCGTGCAGTGCACGCCATAATGTGCCAGCTGAAATACGCCTGTTCACGCTATGCCCAGATCGACAGCACGATATGGGGAAATATTGCTCAGCTTTATAAGCACGCTGAGCAACTGCAATATCTCGATACGCCGGTCAGGCTGTATCCGGCCCTGACCAGCAGTACATCGGTGAAATGCGAGGTAGGTGGTTTGTTGGTGTGGTACGACAGCGGGTTGAGCGCATTGAGTCCCGTGTATATCCATCTGACCGAGCTCATCGTTGAGCAATACTGCTCAACCATCGACATCCATGCGGAGATCAACCAGCACAGCCGGCTCGGTTTCGATCTAAGCCGCCCGGCCGAGCCGAAGCGTATCAACATGGGAGCCACCACGCATCCTGCCATGCGCTTCATCGGCATGCTAACGATGCAAGCCAAGGTGGAACACCTGATGAAAGCTCTGAAAAAGAATATCGTTCCTGATGATCTCTATCTTGGCGGAAGTTATGAAGCGGAAGTAGTCAAAGTGGCGGGTCAGCATCTGTTGACTTATTTGATTGCTCCGCCTGTGCGGCGCAATGTGCGGCACACGGCCAATGTCACCCTGAACGTGGTTAATGGCTTTGACACTGTAGCAGCGCGCAGCCAAGCAGGAATGCAGCAAGATAAAAAGGATCAGGCTCGTTGGGTTACTGAAGAGATCAGTGTTGGTGGATTTAGCGGCACTTTGCCCGCGGGGAGCGATAGTATAGGTATAGGCAGTTTGCTTGGGATACAGCCCGAGGGTGTGTCGCATTGGGGTGTGGCCGTGGTACGCCGCTTGTTGCGTGATGATGCGAACCAATTGCGCGCAGGCGCGGAAATCCTGGCCAACCAGGTTGCCAGTGTGTTATTGAACCAGAACACCGGCGAGCTTGGCGAAGGCCAACCGGCGCTTTGGCTCTATGCAAAGGCGGGTGCGACACCCGGCGAGGCTCAGTTATTGTTGATGAAAGCCGATTCATTCTCTTCCATCAGCAGCTTGAAAACACATCTAGATGGAAAAAATTATTTGCTGATTCCAACCGGATTGAAGGAAAAAGGCCTTGATTATGATTTGGCGAAATTCAAGGTCATTGAGCAGGAAGGCGGCCCCGAGGAAGCCATTTAATTTATTCCGTGATTGGCAGCATAATCAATCAAGGCGCAAATATAGCCAAAATACCGTTCAACAGCCTTGGTCACCAGCGGGTCACATGACAGCGCATTCAAACATGTGCCTGATTCGTTCGGTGTATCAGCCAAGTTTCTATATCACGCAGCTCCTCTTCGCACACCGAGTGCTGCATGGCGTATTCATGCCACTCCACTGTGTATCCTAATTCCTGCAGCAGGTCCTTTGAACCCGCTCCCAATGCATAGGGTATGACGGGGTCGTTTCGTCCATGCGCCATAAATATGGGAGTTGACCTGGTGCTTGTCTGCGCCTCGCGCGCTGCGCTGTTTGCCAACGGCAAATAAGTGGAGAGGGCCAGCACACCACCCAGCGGAATGGTCTGGCGCATAGCGGTGTGCAACGCGATTGCTCCGCCTTGGGAAAATCCGGCCAGAAATATTTGGCCGGGCATGATGGCGCGCGCCACTTCCTGAGCGATGAGCTCTTCGACCAGCGATTGCGAATCGCGGATTCCCGCCGCGTCCTGTTGCGCATCCATGTTTTGGCCGGTAATGTCATACCAGGCACGCATCACGAATCCTCCATTGATGGTGACCGGGCGCATCGGTGCATGCGGAAAGATATATCGCACCGCTACTGGAAGTTCCAACTCGTCCGCTATTGGCACGAAGTCCTGCCCGTCCGCACCCAAGCCGTGCAGCCAGATGATGCTGTGCTGAGGATATTTGCCGGTTTGCAGTATTATTGGGGGAGGATTTTCAGACATGGTCTATTGCACTGGTGCAGGAAGGGCCGCCAGCTTCCGGGTTATGGGATGTGTTTCAATTTGATTCGGGAATGATCTCGCGAAGCACCTGAAAGATTTCGCGATAATTCTTGGGAGGCTTGCCGCCTTCAATTTCCTTCTGCGCATTGCGTATCAGCGTGCGCAGGCGTTGCGCATCGGACTCCGGGTGGGCAGCCAGCAACTCGGTGAATGCATCGTCGCTTTCCATCAGCCGGTCACGCCAACGCTCAAGCAGGTGCATATAGGCAGTGTGCTGCTGCGACTTTCCCTTCCAAGTATCCAGCTTGGCGAGAATCGGTGCCGGATCCACTTCGCGCATCAGCTTTCCGATGTACTGTATCTGGCGACGCTGTGCGCCGAACTTGTTGATTTTCCTCATCTCTCGTATTGCATCGCGCAAGTTTTCAGGAATATCGAGCTGCGCGAGCTGATCTTTGCTCAGTTCTGTCAACTCCTTGCCGATATCGCGCAACTCATGCATTTGCTTCTTGATCCTGGTCTTGCTCGGTGGCAGCTCTTCCTCTTCGTCGGCGACCGCCGGATGGTTGCGCAAGCCGCGTCCCCTGGTCGTCGGACTATCTGCCCTGCGGGCCAAGGTTTCATTCCGCGCGTAGGGCGGAAAGACTTCAACCTTTCCGTCATCATGCTCATCGTCACTTCCCAGGTGAATATGTAACGGCTCTGTATCGTCTTGGTCTTTATTTTGGGTATTCATAAATCAGATAATGCTCGGTCTTATTGTGCAAGGGCGATACTGCTATGATACCCCCTTCACTAATCATCCGCTTTGCTTATGAATACTCTGGTAACTTCAGCACCCCGTACCTTGGACCCTGCTCAGGACAGGTTTTCACACTCTGCAAGCAGCTTGCGCGACATCGCGCAGGATATGCTGGGCTACGCCAAACAGCGCGGCGCATCTGCCGCCTGCGCCGAGGTGTCGGTCGGTTTCGGTCAATCCGTCACGGTGCGACATGGAGAAGTCGAGACCATCGAATACAACCGCGACAAGGGACTGAGCGTCACCATATATCTCGGCCAAAAACGAGGCAACGCCAGCACTTCGGATTTTTCTCCTCAGGCGGTGCGCGACACAGTGGACGCGGCGTTGTCCATCGCGCGCTATACCGCCGAGGACGATTGCTCGGGCCTGCCGGATGCGGACATGCTGGCTCGCGACTATCCCGATATGGACTTGTATCACCCGTGGGATCTGCCCGTCGATGCGGCGATAGCACTGGCGCAACAATGCGAGCAAGCCGCGCTGGATGCCGATAAACGCATCAGCAATTCCGAAGGCGCAACCGTCAATCTGCACGAGGCGCAATTCATCACCGCCAACAGCATGGGATTTATCGGCGGTTTCCCCACTTCGCGGCACAGCCTAAGTTGCGCGGTAATCGCCGAGGAAGGGGGTTCGATGGAACGCGACTACTGGTACGCCGTGGCGCGCGATGCAGGTGATTTGATGGATGCGCAACAGGTCGGGCGCATCGCCGCCGAGCGCACCGTGCGACGCCTGAATGCGCGCCAGGTCGACACGATGCAAGTGCCGGTATTGTTTGAAGCGCCAATCGCATCCGGCTTGCTGGGGAGCTTTGTCAGCGCGGTAAGCGGTGGCAACCTGTATCGCAAATCGTCTTTCCTGCTTGACCAGATGGATCAGCAGGTCTTTGCACCGCATATCAACATCAGCGACGTTCCGGACATACGAAAGGGCCTGGCTTCAAGCCCTTTTGATGATGAGGGTGTGCGGACACAACGCCGTGTGATCGTTGAAAACGGCATCCTGCGCGGCTATTTCCTCGGCAGTTATTCTGCGCGCAAATTGGGTCTGCGTTCCACAGGCAATGCCGGCGGCAACCACAATTTGATCTTGCATGCGTCAGCACGACAATCCGGGAATCTGGATTTCTCCGGGCTGCTGAATACCATGACGCGAGGACTGCTCGTCACCGAATTGTTAGGCCAGGGGGTTAACAGTGTTACAGGTGATTACTCGCGCGGTGCAGCGGGATTCTGGGTAGAGAATGGGGAAATTCAATATCCGGTACAGGAAATTACCATCGCCGGGAATTTAAAAGATATGTTCCGCAATATTGTCGCGGCGGGCAACGACGTGTTGGCGCAAGGTTCGCGCCAGTGCGGATCGATTCTGGTCGAAGGCATGACCATCGCAGGACGCTGATTTCGGGAAGGTTAACTCCATTTCGGTATGACGCGCCGACTTTCTGTCTGAAAAAAATGCGGCCCCAATTATTGCAAGCCGATTTGGCTGTGATCCGCTGGTACAATCGAATGCCATGATCCGCCTGCCGGATTTTAACCAAATTGCAATGCTCGCTGGCTTCAAGCTAGGCGGGCATTTCAGCTGCTTCTATCAATTCCATATCGCGACTCGACATCAACCGTTCGATATCCACCAGTATGATCATGCGCTCTCCCACGGTGCCCAAGCCAAGCAAGTATTGGGTGTCCAGGCTTGATCCAAACTCAGGTGCCGGTTTGATCTCGTCCTGTTTCAGTGTGGTCACATCGGAAACGCCATCCACCACCATGCCCACCACACGCTTTGAAATGTTAAGGATGATTACAACAGTGGTATCGTTATAAGTGACGTTGCCAAGTTTGAATTTGATGCGCATGTCCACGATCGGCACTATGATACCGCGCAGATTGATTACGCCCTTGATGAACTCAGGTGCGTTGGCTATCGTGGTCACAGTATCGTAACCGCGTATTTCCTGGACTTTGAGAATATCTATACCGTATTCCTCTCTGCCCAGCGTGAAAGTCAGCAATTCACGGCCGTCGCCATTCGCCGTTTGCCCTTGGTTTACTTGCATGGTGCGCTCCCTTCGAAATTTAACGAATAAACACCGTCAGGAAGATAGCGATTCCGATAGCGTATCCATCCGGTCATTTGGTTCATACTAACTACCATCCAAACTGATCAACGATTCCTTCTAAACTCCCTGAAAGCCGGTGTATATCAAGCATTTAGTGACTAAAACTCATTCCAGTCGCCGTCTGCGTCTTCTTTTGCCCTGGTCAATTTTCGCTCTTTAAGTAGTGACGCTACCGGGGTCGCTGCCGGTGGCGCGATAGCCGGTTTGGCAACTACCGCTGCTTGCGGGCTGGCCTTGGCTTTGTTCAGCTTGAATACATGCACCGCCGCAGTCAGAGCGAGCGCCTGTTCCTGCATCGATTCGGCGGAAGCCGCCGCTTGTTCCACCAGTGCGGCGTTCTGTTGTGTTACATCGTCCATCTGAACCAGCGCCTGGTTGACCTGTTCGATTCCCGAACTCTGCTCGTTGGAGGCAGCGGCGATTTCGGCCATGATGTCGGTGACGCGTTTGACCGCCAGGACGATCTCGTTCATGGTCTCCCCGGCCTTGTCCACTTGCCTGGAGCCGATATCCACCTTGTCCACCGAGTCGCCGATCAGCGCGGTGATCTCCTTGGCCGCCGCGGCCGAGCGCTGCGCCAGGTTGCGCACCTCGGCCGCCACCACCGCAAACCCGCGTCCCTGCTCGCCGGCGCGCGCCGCTTCCACGGCGGCGTTCAACGCCAGGATGTTGGTCTGGAACGCGATGCCCTCGATCACGCTGATGATGTCCATGATCTTTTTCGAGCTGGCGCTGATCGAGCCCATGGTTTGCACCACTTCGCCCACCGCCTGTCCGCCCTTGACTGCAATATCCGACGCATTGGCAGCCAGCTGGTTGGCCTGCCTGGCATTCTCGGCGTTCTGCTTCACGGTCGAGGTCAGCTCTTCCATGCTCGAGGCGGTCTCTTCCAGACTGGAGGCCTGCTCTTCGGTGCGTTGCGATAAATCGCTGTTGCCTGACGCAATTTCCTGTGCCGCAGTATTGATGGAATCAGTGGTGGCGCGCACCCCGCTGACGATGCCGGTTAGCCTGTTGACCATATCCCTCAGTGCGTGCAACAACTGCCCGGTTTCATCCATGCTGGTCACTTCGATGCGCTGCGTCAGGTCCCCCTTGGCAACCGCGCTTGCCACTTCCACCGCCTGATGTAAAGGGCCGGTGATGGAACGGATGATCCAAAATCCAAATAGCACGGAAAGCAGCGCGGAAAGCACGGTCATGATAATCAGGATATTGCGTGAAGCCGTGTAGCTGTCTCCGGATGCATTTCCGCCTTGCGTCATCAATTCGGCCTGATACTTGATCAAATCGTCGATATTGCCAAGATATTCTGCGTTGACCCCGCGAAACTCATTGATCAAATATTGGGACGCAGCCGCCCCGTCGGTGCTGCCCAGCTCGATCAGCTTGTCAAGGCTAACATTGAACTTCTGGCGGCTTTCCTTGATCTTGTTTACCAATTCTCTGCCCGTGCCGGGTTCAGTCACTGATTCGATCTTATCGATAAGTTCGGAGTTCTTCTTCTGCTTATCTCGGATGCTGGCAATCTCATTGCTGATCATCTGGTTGTCAACAAACAGCAATGAGTTGCGCACTGCCAGCGAAATCTGGTTGACGTTGTTAATGATATTGTGTGCTATCTCCGTTTTTGGATAGAGGTCTTCTACAATTTTATTTGTGTTCCGGTTCATCAGCCCCATGCGCGCATATGACAAAACACTGATAATCAGCGTTATCAAAACCAATACCGCAATTGCCAACGTGAGGCGCGTGCTGATTTTAATATTCTTGAACATGATTGATCACCTCCATTGCTTCTTCACACGACCGAGTATGGCCATACAAATTCAATATATGGCCATACCTGCGCTATGGTTGTGTGCCGGTTATTTCAGTTTCTCAGGCCGCACACCGACAGTCAGTGTGCCGATCGCCTTGCCATCGCTCATCACCGGCACCGATACCTGGGAAATCACCTCGCCGGTGCTTTTATCCTTTTGCGGACGGGCGATATAAATTTCACCCTTGCCATTGGCGAATGCGTTGCTGAACTTTGGCTCATCTCCTTGCCAGTAGTCAGAGGTCATTCCGGTAACGGCAACATTCGCACCCTGATTGTCGGTAAGGATGAATTCAACCATATACGGCTTTTCGAGCTTGGCCAGTCTTTTTGCAGCAGTGTTCGAGGCGATGGACTTCATGAACGCGGTCGGTTCCTTATGCGCATCCGTAGTTTCCATCCAAGCCTTGTCGACCTCCTGGATCTTGGCCAGTGTCAGGCCTTGGGCGTTTTGTTCCTGCACCGCCTTCACGATCACCGGATCGGCGGCCGCTTTGACGACTTCAGGGACAGCGTCCTTGACTTCCTTGGCGAGCGCATATCCGGCAAACAAGAAACTGGTCACAACGCTTGCGACAATAATTGCTTTTTTCATGGTCTGCTCCTTCTTGGTTGATAAATCTGCAACATCCCCGTAGGGAAATAATAGCTACCCGCAACATCACCACATCCGCATTGCACTATGGTAGCACTTTGGCCCATCCTGACATCTGCAAATTAATTAGCGATTTTAAATTCTATCCAGGGACTAAAACTCATCCCATTCGCCGTCCGTCTCTTCTTTGGCTTTGATCAGTTTACGTTCCTTCGGGTGCCCGGACAAACGTCTTTCCTCCCGCGGCGATGGCGGAGCGCGATCGACAGCGGCTTGCGTGGCGGGGTTGGCGGAAAGTATCCTGGTGCCCCTCTTGCCCGATTGCAGCTTGAATACACTCACCGCTTGCATCAGGCTGCCCGCCTGCTCCCGCATCGATTCGGCTGATGCAGAAGCTTCTTCCACAAGGGCGGCGTTTTGCTGCGTCACTTCATCCATCTGGGTGATCGCCTTATTGACTTGCTCGATGCCCGCGGTCTGCTCGCTGGAGGCGGCGGCGATCTCGGCCATGATGTCGGTGACGCGCTTGACCGCCTGGACGATCTCGTTCATGGTCGCCCCGGCCTGGTCCACTTGTTTGGAGCCTGCATCCACCTTGTCCACCGAGTCGCCGATCAGGGTCTTGATCTCCTTGGCCGCCGCGGCCGAGCGCTGCGCCAGATTGCGCACCTCGGCGGCCACCACCGCAAAGCCGCGCCCCTGCTCGCCGGCGCGCGCCGCTTCCACGGCCGCGTTCAACGCCAGGATGTTGGTCTGGAACGCGATGCCTTCGATCACGCTGATGATGTCCACGATCTTTTTTGAACTGGCGCTGATCGAGGCCATGGTTTGCACCACTTCGCCCACCGCCATCCCGCCCTTGACCGCCACGTCGGAAGCACTCGCCGCCAATTGGTTGGCCTGCTTGGCATTCTCGGCGTTCTGCTTCACCGTCGAGGTCAGTTCTTCCATGCTCGAGGCGGTCTCTTCCAGGCTGGAGGCCTGTTCTTCGGTGCGTTGCGATAAATCGCTGTTGCCCGCAGCAACCTGCTGCGCCGCAGTGGTGATCGCTTCGGTCGTACTGCGCACTTCACCGACGATATTACCCAGGCTTGCATTCATGTCCTTCAGCGCTTGCAGCAATTGCCCCACCTCGTCCTTCGAATTCACTTCGATGCGCTGCGTCAGGTCACCGTCAGCTACGCGCTTGGCAATTTCTATGGAATTCTTCAGCGGACGGGACACTGACCTGACGATCAGCGCAAGGCCGAATGCGAGCAAACCGAGCACTGTAATCAGACTAACGACCACTGTAGTGATGCTGCTCCGTAGTGTCTGATCGAGCAAACTCGTTAAAAATCCCACTCTGATCTTGCCGATAATATTGCCGCTTATATTGACGATGTTACGCTCATCCACCAGCAGATTCGAAGTATCGGCGGGCGCCTTCATAACATTAGCAGTTAATGAACTGCCATCGGCATCGTAATACTCGGCAAAAGCGACGTCCTTGTCCTTGCTTGTATTTTTGACGAAATTCTCCAATGCCGACAGGTCGTAGTTGACTATGTACTGCTCGCTGATTGTGGCAAGCATGGTTGTAAGGCTGTCCGCCTTGGATTGCATCATGGTAGTCAGCTGGCGGTATTGTTGTGCGATCAGCACACTTCCCAGCGCCCCGATCAATATCGTGACCAGCAGCAGTGTCGGCAAGAGCAACTTTTTGTTGATCGTATCTAATCTAAACAATCGAAGTCTCATCATCTTCCCTTAGTTGATATAGCAATTTACAATAATTACCTGCCGCAATGCCGCTACAACTTGAAAGCATAATGGCAACATAAAACGCAATCTCCGTGCCATTTTTACAATAGTATGTTTTTAAATTGAAAAAGTTATTTGAGCGGTGAGGATCAGTTATATCCAATCGATAATTGACGTGAAATCGTCAATTACTGTCACCATTAAATCAGTCTTGCTGCAAACTTCCATGCGAATTCACTTCAGCACTGAATTCGATGTAGCTGCATCACAAGTGACTTTTTGCCCCGGTACGGCTGAGGTCCACCCATCCTCAGCGGAGCAATAGTCAAGATTTTTCGTTGGTCTGCCAGACGCCCTGTGTGAGATCGGGATGTGTCATCCCAACCGAAAGCAAAGTCACTGCATGTCCCACCATTGCGGCGAAAACAATTATTGGCCGCACTCCAATTCGCAGTTCACTGAACTCTTGTATGTCATGCTTTATTCATGCCCTGTCTAATTTGCAGTGTTTCGCTGAGCCAATTTAACCAGCGCACTGACATCTATAATCATCGCGACCCGTCCATCGCCCATGATCGTCGCTCCCGATACACCGGCCACTTTTCGGTAGTTGGTTTCGAGACTCTTGATCACCACCTGATGCTGCCCGACCAGTTCATCCACAAACAATGCAACTTTCTTGCCTTCCGCTTCCAGCAGCACCAATATGCCTTCCGCCGGATTGGTAATTTTAGGCTGGATATTGAACACCTTGTGCAGCGCGATCAATGGAAGATATTCGCCGCGCACATGCACGACCTCGCCTTGACCGCTGATTTCCTTGATGTCGCCGGGATTTGGCTGCAACGATTCGCTGATGAAGCCCAGCGGCACGATATATATCTGGTCGCCGACGGCGATAGACAAACCATCCAGTATCGCCAGGGTAAGCGGCAAACGGATGGTCATGCTGGTGCCCTGTCCAAGCGTTGAAGCTATATCTATGCGACCGCTGATACCTTCGATGTTTTTCTTGACCACGTCCATGCCGACGCCTCGTCCGGAAACATCTGTGACAACTGCGGCGGTGGAAAAACCGGGCGCGTAAATAATTTGCCAGACATCGGCATCACTCATGCCGTCACTGACTGTCATGCCTTTTTCCCTGGCTTTGGCGAGTATCCGCTCACGATTCAGCCCGGCGCCATCGTCCGATACTTCGATGACAATGTTGCCGCCCTGGTGTGCGGCACGCAATGTGATCGTGCCTTGCGGGTCTTTGCCCTTGGCGATGCGTTCATCCGGCAATTCGATGCCATGGTCCAGGCTGTTGCGCACCAGATGGGTGAGTGGGTCGCTGATTTTTTCAATCAATCCCTTGTCCAGCTCGGTTCCCTCGCCGATGATCTTGAGCTGCACTTTCTTGTTGAGCTTGACCGCGCTATCGCGCACTACGCGCTGGAAACGGCTGAACACGAGACTGATCGGTATCATGCGCACCGACATGACGGATTCTTGCAAGTCGCGGGTGTTGCGTTCCAGCTGCGCCAGCCCGTTGACCAGCCGCTCGTGCAACACCGCATCCATGTTGGATACGGTTTCCGCCAGCATGGCCTGGGTAATCACCAGTTCGCCAACCAGATTGACCAGATTGTCGACTTTCCCCACGCTGACGCGGATGGAGCCTTCGCCGCCGGCTGCCAATGCCGCTCTGTCGGTCGCTCTGCGTCCGGTATTCTCATCATTCCGTTCGATCGAAAAGGTATGCAGGTGCGGTAACCCGATTCCCTGCATCGTTGAAGAAGCCGTAGCCCTGCACATTCTCCGCCTCCGACTTTATCGTCTCGGGGGCCTTGAAAAAGCCATAGCCTTCGGCTTTCTCCACCCCTGATTTGATCACCTCGGGTTCTGCAAAAAAACCATAGCCTTCCGTGTCTGCAGGAGCTGCTGCTGCGCCGCTGATCTGCTCCGTGCCAACAAAAAATCCGTAGCCTTGCTCGGCATCACTATCGGGTTTGCCACCCACCTCAGTTATGGTCAGTTGTTGAGGATCCAGAAAAAACGCAAAAATCTCGCGCAGTTTTGCTTCAGAGCTCTGTGTAATGAGGGTCAGTTTTACAGAGGCGGCGGTTATCTTTTGATTTTTTACCTTGCCGGTATTGCTCAATTCTTCCAGCAGATTATTAAGGTGTGCCTTACTTGGAAATGCCGTGCGGGTATTGGCAAACTGGATCTGGTATGTATGCAGCGCTAAAGCTTGCGACGATCCTGCAGCTGTTTTACCCTGACCTTTGTCCCCGGCTTTCTGACCGTGGACACCGCTCTGATTTTCGGCAAGCTGTTCCAATCTGGCACAGATTGCAATTGAACGGGACTCATCTGCGATATTTCCATGCTGATGCGCTTCCAACAATCCTCGCAGCACATCGCCCGCTTGCAGGAAAGCGTCAACCATATCATGCGTTAAGGGGATTTCATTTTTGCGGATGCGGTCCAGCAGAGTTTCCAAAACATGGGTCACATCCGCCATGTCGGTAAATCCGAAAGTACCGCTGCCCCCCTTGATTGAGTGGGCGGCGCGAAAGATGGCGTTTAACTGGTCTGCGTCGGGAGCATCAAGATCAAGCGCAAGCAACAGGGATTCCATACTCACAAGATGCTCTGCGGCCTCGTCAAAGAACACCTGATAAAACTGGCTCATGTCTATGGACATCGGCATTTTCCCGAGGTTACGTTTGGGTAAACCCTGGCTGGAGTATTAGTCAATTTACAGGCTGACCGGCCGACTCTAACCAATTACTTTTTTGACGACTTCCAGCAATTTATGCGGATCAAACGGCTTGACCAGCCAACCCGTCGCACCCGCAGCCTTACCTTGCGTCTTCATTTCGTCACTGGACTCAGTGGTCAGCATTAGAATCGGTGTAGCCACAAACTGTGGCAGTCCGCGCAGAGTCTTGATCAAAGTCAAGCCATCCATGTTGGGCATGTTCTGGTCGGTCAGCACCAAAGTTATGGCGCTGGCATTTGCATTAGCCTTGGCTAGTCCTTCTACCCCGTCGGCGGCCTCAATAACGGTATAGCCGGCAGATTTAAGAGTGAAAGCCACCATTTGTCGGATGGAGGTAGAATCATCAATAGCTAAAATAGTTTTGGCCATTTTTTTCCGCTCAATTGTAAATGGTTAAAGGTAATTGTAAGTTGCAGCTTCAATTTGCATTAATTACCCAAAAAATGCAATTGACCACTCTCTGATTTCGCAAGCCATTTTCAATAAGTTGCTAGAACAACTCAACGTCGCCGGTACCAAAATTCTTTTGCCCAACCGGGCTGGCCTTTTGTTTGTCCAGTGATACGACATGCTTGTCCAGCAAGCGGTTGTAGGCGGCGATTTGCGCCAGATATTCAGCGCGGCTCGGCCTGCCCGTGCCCTTCCCTTTGCCCATTTCATTGGCAACTTCCTGCAAGGCGGTCATGCGCAATCTGGCATGCTCGATCAACTGGGAACTCATGTCCTGGAATTGCAGTGTCGATATCACTACCAACACGTTCTGTTCGACATTGGTGCTGATGAAATTCAGATCGATGGCATTTTTTGCGACAAAGTCATTAAACGCGGAAAGATCAGCCATGATGGCGCGAACATACTGATTGGATTTCAGCACCGTTGCCCTGTCATCTTCCGCAAGGGTGCTGAGCGTGCGTTCTGCCTCGGCCAGCGAGTTGCTGGTCTTTTCCACAACTTCGTGAATCTGCTTGCTGAAATCGTTGGTATGCTGCGATAGATCCCGCACCCCATCGGATATCAAAATAAAATTACTGACCAGTTTGCCTATTGCGTCACTGAGTATGGCTTGGGTATTACCCAACTCGGTATGCGCCGAACTAAGCTGATCGGATATCTCTGTACCCAGTTGCACGTGAAAGGCGCTGGTCTTCTCAAGTGAGGCATCGACAGATCTGTTGGATTCATGTGCTTGTTTGAGCAAATATCCCGAACATACCGCCAAGACCCCAAACACCAGGGCATTGGACAGATACATATTGAGGGTGTTGAAATACAGCGCGTCGGCGCTCAGCACAGCGCCGCAAGTCAATATGCCGAACATGGCAAGGAAAGAATAATTTTTCATGAATTGTGAACCCCTAAGTTCCTCTCAAGCATGAATGCAAACAGGGCAAAAGTCTTCATGGTGCAGCCCAACATACCGGTCGGATATTACCGAGTTTGGGATAGAACCACAATGACGGATTTGACCCTCCTGTCAAGCGGGCGCGATTGCTTTTTGAACGGAACCCGCTTGCAGAGCATTGTGTACATGTTTTAGCAAATCGGCTTCAGTATAGGGTTTGGTCAAATAGAAATCCACCCCGGCCTTCATCGCCTGCTCGCGATGTTTCTCCGTCGAACGCGAAGTGATCATGATGATGGGCAAATGTCGGGTGGTTTCATCCATGCGCAGATGCTGGGCAAGCTCCATGCCGTTCATGTTCGGCATTTCCATGTCGGTGCAGACCAGGTGCGGCCGGAAGGACTCAAGTACACGGATCGCCTCCATTCCGTCCCCTGCGCCTTTGACCACATAGGCCGCATCCTGAAGAAGTTGCATCAGCCCCTTGCGCACTGAAAGAGAATCGTCCACGACCAATATCCTGCGTGCCTGAAGACGCGCAGCAGTAGCCAGATCGGCAGCGGCAGCCGTCACTGCAATGGGTTCGGCCAGCAGTTCTGGCAGGTTGAGCAAAGGTACCAGAGCTCCGTCACCCATGATGGTCACCCCGGAAATTCCATGCACATGGGACAAATATTTTCCCATGTTCTTTACCATCACGCTGCGGCTATCGATGAGACTATCCACCAGCACGGCCATCGTGCCATCCATTGTGCGAATCAGCACTTTCGGCATCGCCGAGTAGCGATTGGCACTTGGAGATGATGACTGCAAACCGGTAAGTGGTGCCAAATCCCGGATCGGAAAAATCTCATCACGGATGATGAAATGCCACTCGTCTTCGGCCGGTCCATCCGGATCTTTGAAAGCCCTTGTCTGCTTGACTTGGCCGATTCCGCCGGGAAACGCTTCCTTGATGAAATGAATGGGAATTGCAAATACTTGTTTCCCTGCTTCCACCAGCAAACAGTGCTGGGTCGCCAGCGAAGCCTGGAATCGCAGCACGACTTCACAACCGTGCCCGGGCTCGGAACTGAGTTCGACGGTTCCCTTGATGTTGGCCAGTCGCGAGGCGACCACATCCATTCCTACGCCCCTCCCCGAGATTTCGCTGACTTGCTCCCGGGTTGAGAATCCCGGTAACAACACCAGGCGAGCCAGCTCCGGGCGTGTCAACTGCTGGTCGGCACGAATCAGCTCCCGGTCTACGGCCTTGGCGCGGATACGCTCGTAATCAAGCCCTTTTCCATCATCGCGTATGGTGACGACTATCCCGGATCCCTGGCGCGAAAAATCAAGGTTGATGGTGCCAGCTATCGGTTTCCCCGTTGCCGTTCTGTCCTCGGGAGGCTCGATGCCATGATCGACCGCATTGCGCAGCAAATGGAGCAATGGGTCGGCCAGCTTGTTGAGCACGTCCCCGTCGACCTGGATCTCACCGCCTGTGATTACCAGTTCGGCCTGCTTGCCTGTTTGCTGGCAGGTCTGGCGCACATTGCGCATCAAGCGCGCATTAAGCACACTGACCGGGGCAAGGCGCGTTGCAACGACCTGATACTGGAGTTCCTTGTTGATATTGGCATGTTGCGCAACTTCGATGCGCAGCCTTGTCATCCCCGCCTCAAGATTACCCGTCATCTCGCGCGCGTCCGTGGTTACTTCCACGAGCGCACGGGTTGCACCATGCAGTTCGTTATATCGGTCCAATTCCAGCGGATCGAAAGATTCATTGCCTCCGGCGTCAGCAGGTGTGAGGGACATGCCGCGCAACATCACCAGTTTTTCAATATCGATAACCCGCTGCTGCACCACCTGGTTGTGCGCGAGCAATGCATTGGTGCGTGCGTTCGCATTCGCCACTTGTGATTCAAGCTGGACGATCTTGGTCGTCATTTCGCCAACCAGGCGAAATATTTCATCCAAAGTATTGACCGGCACGCGCAAAGTTGCCTGTGCCTCGGTTTCAGAAGTGACTGAAGGTGCGGCGGTATCAGACCGCACGACCGGCGTATGGGAAACTTCCACATTCGCGTCATCGGTCATTCCCGCGATTTCGCCCGACTTTACCTTGTTGGCCCAGGCGACGATCTCGTTCAGCACCTCAAATGCGTTGTCAGGGGCACTTTCATCCCCGCGCAGATAGCCGACCATTTGAGCCAGACAATCGCTTGCCGTAATCAGGGTTCGTCCGAGTGCGCGGGGCGGTTTCACCGGATTTTTCTCGAAGTATTCAAGCACATCCTCGGTATGGTGGCCGAGCGTCGCGATTCCACGGATTCCGACGATATTGGCCGATCCCTTGAACGAATGCGCGATCCGTTTTGCACTGCGCAAGTCTTCGACATCGGCTTGTCCTGCGGCAATCTTGGAGGTCAGCGCCGAAAATTGCTCCACGTTATTGGGGGCTTCGTCGATAAACGCATCGTACACATCGCGATCGGCATTTTCCGGAACGGCAAGAGAGATATCCTCAATAGTTACACTGACCGGCGCTTCCGCGCTGGCAAGCTGGGACAGCAACTCTTCGGGCACAACCGGGGGAGTTGTCAATGATTCGATCAGGGCGATACTGGAATTTTCGTCGAACGGTTGTGCGAATGTCGGACTGGCCAGATATTCGGCAAGCGCCATTGAAGACTCGAAATCGGCTGGATTCTCCAGGTACCGGTCGACAAGTGCCGGCCAGGTGGCCAGATGCTGGCAGGCTTGTAATCGGGTCTCGCCCTCCAGAAAGATGACGCCGGGTAATATTCCGTTGAGCGAAGCGCACCATGCACTCAACCCGGTCATGCCGATCAACTCTGCCGTTTGACCGATACGCTCCAGCTGCGTGGCATAATCCTCCAGCGCTTCCATCAGCCGCGGATCGTCACCAGCGGCGGTGGACATCGTTGCTATCCACCGCTCGAAATCGGGAGCGGTTTGCGCAAGCTCCCTGCGCATTTCGGAAAAAAACGATGTGAGTGCTGCTATAGACATGCTGATCCGGATGATGGACTCATGAAACGCTTGTCGATCCAGCGTGCCATAGAGCTAGCCTTCCATCGGCGGCAGTTTGAATACGGATATCGCATCCACCAGTTTTTGTGATGCGGACACCAGACTGGCAGCACTCTGATTTTGTGAAACGAGTTGCTCGGCAGTCTTCTCGGTGAATTGTGCGATTTCGTCTGCAGCCGCCCGCAACACTGCGGCAATTTTGGTTTGTTCGGCGGAGCTGGTCGCGATCGTGGCGACCAGTCTCACCAATCGTGCCGTGGTTTCATGTGTTTCGCGCATCTTTTCCCCCGCGCTATGTGCCAGGTCGGATTCTTTGACCACTTGCTCGATGGTCTTGTTTACCGTTGCGATGGTGTCATTGGTTTCCACCTGTATGTTCTGTACCAGGTTGGCGATTTGGCCGGTCGCCTGGCGCGAATTTTCCGCAAGACGCTGGACCTCTTCCGCCACCACCGCAAATCCGCGCCCCGCTTCGCCCGCCATGGCCGCTTGCATCGCGGCATTCAGCGAAAGTACATGGGTACGCTCCGAAATGGTGTTGATCAGATTGACGATCTGTGAAATTTCCTGGGAACGCTCGCCAAGTCGTTTGATGCGTTTTTCCATCTCGGAAATGGTTTCACGGATTGCGCTCATCCCGACCAATGTAGCCTGCACGGTCTGCATCGCACTTTCGGTTGACTTGGTGGCTTCCGCTGCTGCCCGGTTGGAGTCACGGGCAAAAATGGCCACTTCGCCTATTGATGCCATCGCCGTTTCCAGGTTGGAGATCAGCCTCTGCACGATGACATCTTCTTGTTTCGCCATCTCGTTCACGACGTCCGATTGCTGCTTCATGCGTTCCGATGCGTCTTCCACGACACCGGCGACCTTGGTCACATGATGCAGCACGGTCGCGGTGACATCAGTCAACTGATTGATGGCATCACCCAAAGTCCCGATGATGTCTTCGGTCACCGGCGCGCGCACCGTTAGATCTTTCTCCGATAAAGCCCCCATGGCGGCAAATAACCCAATCACCGAGTTGTTGATACGCTCATTGTCAGTTGCGGTCGATTTGAGGGTAGAAATGCGATCGTCGATCAACTTGTCAAATGCGCGTGCCAAAGCGCCCATCTCATCCTTGGTGCGGAGATTTACGCGCACATCATAGTGCCCGGCTTCAATCTTGCTGATAGCCTGTCGCAACTGGTTCATCGGTTTCATGATGCGCCGATAAATATTGTTTGCGAACAACAAATGAAGAATCAGTGCTGCAGCAAGTGCGACAAGCATGAAATTACTATTGTGTAGTATCGAGTCATCCGCGGGGTTGTTCGGCCCCCCCATCTCGCCAGCGATCAAACTATCCACCTTGAGTCGGTCGGCCTTGAGCTTTTTGAAAGTTTCATTGAACACGATGAACTGCGTTTCAGCACCCCCGATATCTGCCTGCGCCAGCGCGGCGATGCTCTGGGCCGACTTTGCATAGTCACTCACATCCGCGCTGACGATAGCTAGCGCCTGGCGGGTCTTTTCCGAAAGCCCGTTGATGACGCCCTTTGCGGTCAGTGCTTTGAGTTGTTCATTCAAATCATTGGACGCTTCTTTGAAAGCCAAGG
Organism: uncultured beta proteobacterium; assembly: GCA_963806115.1. GTDB lineage: Bacteria > Pseudomonadota > Gammaproteobacteria > Burkholderiales > Gallionellaceae > Gallionella. The sequence continues at coordinate 21,759 of CAWDWW010000013.1, read as the reverse complement.
CATTCCCGTTCTTGGATGTAAGAAGGAGTTGCAGCACATCTGCACGCACCGCCTCCTCCCCCATGGCCCCCTGCAAATTTGCGTTGATCGCATTCTGTTTGCCATGCGTGTCCGCAAAGGTATTGGCAAGCTCAACGTTGCTGTAATATCCGAGCCCGCCCACCAGGGCGATGAACAACAGCGAGAGAAAGCTTAAGCCAATCAATTTGGCACGAATGGTTACAAACATAACGTTCTCCTGAAATTCAGTTCAGATATTCTGCAAAATCCCATTGCAACACCCAATATCCGGCGCATGAGTGAGCATAAGTATTGCATTGCAATAGTGTCTAACCTATGCGGGCTCGACATGGAAAACCTTGTTGAAAAATGCCTCGGTATCGATGTCGATCCAGATATCTTTCCCACTCCGATAAGCTGTCCTGGCGTAGCTCACGATCGGGTGCTTGATCTCCGAAAGACCGATTTCATCATCCTGAACAAAGCTTTTGCGTTCCGGCAAACCATCAATGACAAGGCCGACCGCATCGTCCCCCCGGCCGCATACCAATAACCACGATCTTCCGGCTCGATTGAATGACTTCTCGAAAAACACGGACAGATCCATCACCGGCACCACACGCCCGTGTCGATTGGCTAGTCCTGTGATACCGGCAGGTGCCCCTGGCAGACGATACAAAGGCGGCATATCCAATACCTCGCTGGTAGCGTCCAATGGCACGAGCAATTTCAGGTCGCCGATGCATATCCCGCGACGCTGGATGTAGCGTGCAGAATCGGCTTCGATCAACAGACGGGCTGCAATTTCCGCATCGACCTGGGCCTTGAGGGCATCTATGTCGATAGTCTGGGCAGATTCCATCAGAGGCACGCCTTACGATCTTAAGTGTCCGGAAGTTGAAAAATCGGGGGCGAAGTCAATGCTTATTGCGTTGCATGCGTCCATGATTCTTTCCCCTTGCTTTGTCTGTAAGCTAAAGACCTTCAAAATTTTTTGATTTCTTCCAGTATCACTTGCTCATTGATGGGCTTGGGCACAAAACCTTTGGCCCCTTGCATTTTTGCCCACGCCTGATCGGCTTTCTGGCTTTTGCTGGAGACGAAAACGACGGGGATGTCTTTCGTTACCGGGTCTTTCTGCAATTCCCGCATCACAGCAAATCCATCCATGCCCAACATTAAAATATCGAGAAATATCAAATCCGGCATTTCGGATTTCGCACAGCGAATGGCATCATTGCCGTTTGTCGCGGAAAAATACTCCAGATTCGCGCTTGTCACGATTTTTTTAAACTGAACCAGCTCAGCGGCTGAGTCGTCAACGCATAATACCTTGCGTACTGTCATATTCGCTCTTTAATTAGTATCAGCCTGGCAAAAACTTGGCTATCGTTTCCAACAGCTTTTCTTCGTCAACTGGCTTGGTAAGGTAAGCATCACAACCGGACATGCTGCCGCGAATCTTGTCGAACGGCGAATCCTTGCTGGTCAGCATGACAACTGCCGTTTTTTGGGCCGATCTGGTGGACTTGATCAGCTTGCATACTTGATATCCATCTATGCCGGGCATGACCACATCAAGAAATATGCAGGAATAATGTTTCTGGCCGGTGAAGCCGATAGCCTGTTCACCGCTTTCTGCATAATCAACATTGAAATTGAACGCAGCAAGTTTGGTCTTCATGAATTCGCGTACCGTTTGGTTGTCGTCCACCACAAGCACCCAGTCCGCCCTGGGATTTTGCGCCCGCCATGTGCCGGAACCCTCGCCAGCGGTCTTTGCAACGGGCGCAGCGCCGGCTTGAGCACCCGCCTGCACTTTGGACGGGGCAGCAGCTTCGACCGGTTTTGCCTGCGTCCCTGCCGAAGGCGCGGCAATCGCCGCATCGAATGCCTGAAATAGTTTCATCCATCGAATCGGGCGCGGCAACACCGGCCAGCTCGTTCCTCGATTCGATTCGCCAATCAGGATTGTCGGGATAAGGCCCAATGCATTGCGCTCTTGAAGCACTTTGACAGCTTCCATGTCATCGGCATCGACCAGCAAAATATCAGAGGGGGTCCCCGTAGCGGTGTGACGCGCAAATTTCGGCACGCGGCGCGAGGAAAGTTCGAAAACGCTGGATAGCGCCATCAGTTCAGTCTGGCTAAAACCGATGACCTCAACCGAGTAAGTATCTTTTTTGGCAGTCATATTGTCTCTGGTATTGAATTAACAAGAATTCGACTCCAACAAAATGCAATAACTGGCAGCGATTTGAGTATGGCCCTCATTTTACAGTCAAGCGTCCAATTTATGAACCGCGACAAAATCGGCTATATTCTGCAATAACTCATCTTCCTGATACGGCTTGCCCAGGTAGGTGTTGACACCCAGTTGCATGGCGTAATCGCGGTGCTTGTCTGCGGTGCGGGAAGTGATCATGATGATGGGCAGATTCTGTGTCTTTGGATCGCGACGCAATTCCCTGGCAAGTGCAAAGCCATCCATGCGCGGCATTTCGATATCCAGCAGCATCACATCCGGGGTGAATTCCTCCAGTTTCTCCAGAGCATCCACTCCGTCAGTCGCTGTCACCACCTGATAACCGGCGCGAACCAGCATGCGCGATGTGATCTTGCGAACGGTAAGGGAATCGTCCACCACCATGATCAACGGTTCGGTATTCTGCGTTTTGGTTTTGGTGGTGGTGCTGGGGGTGGTGCCGGGGATCGTTGTCTTCTTGCTCTTGCCGCCGCCAATACGCTGCGCCAATTGCACCGGATTCAAAATGAGCACTACCTTGCCGTCACCCAATATTGTTGCGCCGGCGATTCCCGACAGGCGTGCCAACTGAGGGCCAATATTTTTTACCATCACCTCCTGATTGCCCAACAATTCGTCAACATGCAGGGCAATGTGCTGCGCGCCGCTGCCCAGCAGCAACACCGGGTTGCGCGGCTGATTTTCCCTGGCGATCTCCATGTCTCCCAGCAGGTGCGGCAAATAGTGCAGCATATAGGTGTTCCCCTGCCATTCCAATTGCCGTTCACGATACAGCGCGTCGATTTCTGCCGGTTTTTCCTGCCTTACTTGTTCGACCATGGTGGCTGGAATCGCGTAAGTTTCTTCACCGGAACGCACCATCAAGACCTGTGTGACCGCCAGTGTGAGCGGCAAGTGAATGAGAAATTGCGTTCCCTGTCCCCGCTTGGAACTCACATCGATACGCCCGCCCAAGCCGGCAATCTCGCTGCGCACCACATCCATGCCGATACCTCGTCCGGCAATTTCGGTGACTTCGGTCGCAGTGGAAAGACCTGGTGTAAAAATCAGTTGCGCCAATTGATCGTCGCTGACCTCTTCATCTGCACGCATCGAGCCGTTGGCGATCGCCTTTTCGCGCAGCTTCTCATAGTTCAGACCGGCGCCGTCATCGCTGAACTCGAACACCACCTCATTGTTTTCCTGGCGCACACTCAGACGGATTTCACCGATCGGCAATTTGCCGCTCTGCTTGCGCTGTTGATCGTTTTCCAGGCCATGAACGATGGAATTGCGCAACAAATGCTCGAACGGTGCGATCATTTTTTCCAGAACGCTGCGGTCCAGTTCCACATTCGTGCCCTGCAGTTCAAGGTTGGCGCGCTTGTTCAGTTCCTTGCAGGTTTGCCGCACGATGCGGTACAAGCGGTCGGCGATGCTGTTGAACGACACCATGCGCACGTTCATCAGGCCTTGCTGCAACTCCCGGTTTAACCGCCCCTGCGCCAACATCACCACTGCGGTCTCTTCCAGATTTTTCAGCATCGATTGCTGCACGGTCTGCACGTCGTGCACGCTTTCATTCATGAAACGCGTCAATTCCTGCAATCGGGTAAAACGGTCAAATTCAAGCGGGTCGAACTGCTCGGCGTTATCCTTTGCCAACGTGACGCGCGCCTGCATCTGGCTCTCTGCCTGGATCTCCACTTCGCGCAATTGATGGCGCAGGCGCATCACGCTGGCCGTCAATTCCAGCAGATTTTCCTTGAAGACGCGCATTTCCGCTTCCACTCGCGAACGCGCCACGTTGATTTCACCTGCTTCGTTCACCAGCCGATCCACAACGTCGGAACGCACACGCAGCATGGCACCGAGTGCCGCACGCTCAGCGCCCGGTTCCAATCCGCGCCGATCCGCCCTGCGTTCGACGCCAGCGGGCTGATCCGTCGCGCGTCGGGCTGGAACCGGTTTGGGTTCTTCAGCAGGTTTGCCGCCTTGCAACTCTTCCAGCAAGGCCATGATGCGATCGAAATCGCTTTCCAGACCGTCCCAATACCCTGCTTCTTCGCGCATGCCTGCTGCTGCGGCCACGCGATCTTCCATTTCATGGGCGATCTCGCCAATACGCATCGCGCCCACCATGCGCGAACTGCCCTTCAAGGTATGCACCAGCCGTTTCAGCAATTGCTCTTGATGTTGATCATGCGGCGGTTCACGCCATGCACGCAGCGTCTCGCTAATCTTGGGGCACAGGTCCTCGGCTTCTTCGAGAAACACCGGCAGCAGCTGATAGTCAACGTCATCGTACACTCTGGGCTTGTCCGCCTCGGCGACCTCCTCGGCCGGTTTGGCTATGGTAAGCACCACTGGCTGCAACACGCTTTCCGCCACACTGACCGGCTCCGCGACCGCTGAAGCGAGTTTGTTCCTGGCAGCCAACGGCGACTCTTTGATTTCGTCGCTTATACCGGGTTCCCCAGTTTCGGCCTGCTTCTCTGCGGGAGAAATCCCATCCGGTGCCAAGGTCAATTCAAGCTCGTTGACCTGTTCTTCGCTGACCTGTTCTTCGCCGAACTGTATTTCGTCGACCGAACCAAGCACCGCATCGCTTGGATTGTCCTTGTCAGCCAACAGCTGATTTACCAGATCGATACGCATCTGCGGTATTTGTTCGTCGCAAATGCTTTGTATCATTCCATCCAGAGCGACAATGGATTGATCCAGCATTTGGAATTGATTGCCGCTCAGCGTGAATTGCTTTTCCAACCTCGCTTGCAACCAGGCTTCCAGGGCGGAGGCCAACTCCTCCAAAGCGGCAAATCCCATGGTGCGGCTCACCCCGGCCAGCGTATGTGCTGCACGCATGAAATCATATTGCACCACCGGCGATACCGACGTGCGCAGCCATTCAAGTTGTTGATGCAAAATCGCTATATTTTGCTTTACCTCATCACTGGCAATATCGAACAGTGCCGGCGAGGACAACGCGGCCTCGTCAGTCTCCGCGGGCTTATCTGGCGGAGTGGTTGGCGGCGCGGGTGCTGGAGTTTCTAAAACCAGTCCGGAGTCTGTGGCGGCAGCTGGCGTTTCACCGGGCGCCGAAGCAGTTGCTTGAATTTCTGAATCGATGCCGTCCTCTATACGCTGCGCAGCGGCTATCAGGCCTTCCGCCTCGATGATCAATTCTCCACGGTTGCTGAGCGTATCCACCCAACCTGCAAATGCCTGCACTGCCGATTGGATCAGGTTCAGCATAGCAGGTGTGGCCGCCTTGTTATCCTGCAACCATTTATTCATGGCACGCTCGACACACCATGCAACTTCGCCCAGATCCGTCAAACCGACCATCCTCCCGCTGCCTTTGAGAGTATGGAATCCTCGCCTGATGGAAACCAGAGGCTCATGACTGTCGGGGTGCAATTGGCAAGTATCCAGATTGGAGCGCATGGTGTTCAATACCTCTTGCGCTTCTTCCAGAAATATATCAAGCAATTCCTGGTCTTCGTCTGAAGCTATGGCCGGGAGCTTGGGTGACTCGGCAGGTACGATTTCCACCGGGGGAGCGGGTGGCGGCTCAACCGGAGCGAACTCTATGGATTCAAAAACCCCTTCAGCCGGAGCCTTTGGGATGGTTATGGAAGTTTGCGGGGGCTCAATTGGCACAACAATTGCCGGCTGGGGAGCCTGCGGCTGTTCAACCGGAGTGAATTCCAGCGGCGCGGAAACCTGCAATGGCTCGAGCGGAGTTATTTCCTTTGGCGAAAAAGCTTTTGGTGGTTCAACCGGTGCAGCCGTCACGGGTTCCGGGGCATGATCCAGCTTGTCCATCTCAACCAATGCGGACTTCAGTCGAGAAACGTCACCTGCTTGGCCATGCGTCAAATGTTGCATGTAATTTTCCAAGGTGCTCATCGCATCGGCCAGCGCATATCTTTCAGCCGGTCTGGGAGCGTCCTCACGCTTTGTGAATCGATCTACATGGTCCTGTATCGACGTCAGCAATTTTTCGGCATGCTGCAGGGATGAGATACGTAAACCGCCTTGTATCTGATTCAATAAACGCAACAACTCGGGCAGCTCTTCACGCTTGATCGCATTGTTGAAAAATGCATTCAAACCCTGTTCGACATGTTGAAGATTCACCAGCATTTCATTGGCGAGCGGAGCCATCACATCGCCCCGCTGTTCCATCTGATAATGCAGGTCAACAAGTTCTGTCAGCCGTTTCGTGTCCTCCGGTTGCTGTTTTACCGCTGCCTGCATGCGCTCGGAAAGAATGCGCGCCTGCTCCTGGAAGCTTGCGCCTATACGGCGGTAATTCTCAATGCCGCTACCCAGCAACAGAAGTGCCATCGCCATATCCATGGCGATGGGCCGCGCGTGCTCCGGAGAACTCGCATATTGGGACAGCACTTGAATCTGTTTGGCAAGATACTGCAGGACATCACGGTCGAGCTTGTCGCTCTGCGCGGCAATCTGCTCGACATGTTGGGTAAATCTTTCACATGCTCCTCCGTCGCCTTGCGTGCATTGCTCCCAGCTTTCTTCGGCAACGCGCAATTGATCGCGCATGAGGCCGAGCATTTGATCCACTTCGCCGGGAGAAAGTGCCGAAAGTTCCGGCAGGTATTGTTCCAGCGAGTAAACCTGCTTGATGGCTTCGACATGCTCACTCACGACGTGACTGTGCCCGATCAGATACAGCATCTCGTTTAAAACCGGTTGCACATCACCGGCATTTCCTTCGGCTACAGCGCGCATTTGCTGGTCTATGCGGCCCAGCAACTTGCGTACATTCATTTCGGGAGGCAACCCGTCATGCTTCAGGCAATCAAACAATCCATAGGCTATCCACCAGAAAGCACGCCTGCCGTCCTGTGGCACGCAGCGCAGCGCGCCCTCCACGGCCTGTTGCATCTGTTGCACCGAGACCTCGGCATCTTCCTGACGCAGCCACTTCAACAGGCCTTGCTGATACTGGCTGCGCAGCATCTTGAGGCGTCCCATTGCATCGCTCTGCACTGGGAGGCTCAGCACCTGCTTAGGCAATTCCACGTCTAGATTGGGGTAAAACAGATCCAGTTCGAACGACATCTCCAGGCCGCGCAATTGTTGCAGTTCCTGATATTGCGGAAACAGGCGAAGAGCAGCGTTGTCGGCGCCGTTGGCAAGCGTGTCGAGGAAATGCGTGACGGCGAACAGGGCGCGTCGCAGCACATCGCGATGCATCGCGGAAACTTGTTGGGGATTCGTTGCAAGTTCGCTGAGAGTGAGCTCCAGCTCGGCGCAAAATACTGCAGTGCCATCCAGGCCGACCATTTTCAGCACACCCAGCAAACGGTGCATTTCGGAACGCACGACTTCCAGAGCTGCCTGGTTTTCCGCAGGAGACCCAAGATAAAGATCCAGCTGCGCATTGATCTCGGCCAGCGAACCGTCCATACCGGGTTTCACTGCGGCAAGCGTGTTGCGATCGAATTGTGCGCTGTCGGTCATGTATTTGTTGGTCGTATGCTGTCCGTTCCGAGATTACAATTTAAAGCCCGCTACAGAACCCCTCAGGTCCGACGTCAGGCCGGTCAACTGCGCAATGGAATTGGCTGTTAAACGAGTGCCTTCGGTGGTCTGCACGGTAATTTTCAGGATATCTTCCATCACGCTCGCCACTTCGCTGGCCATGTCGGTCTGGACTTGGGTAGATGTTGAGATACTGTTGATCAGTTCCGCCAACTCATTCGATACTTGTTCGATTTCCCGCAGCGATTGGCCGGCCACATCCGACAGCTTGGCTCCTTCGACCACACCCAGGGTGCTCTTTTCCATCGCCGCCACCGCATCATGGGTATCGCCCTGGATGGTTTTTACCAGCGCACCGATCTGCTTGGTCGCCTCGCCGGAACGTTCGGCCAGACGCTGCACTTCTTCCGCCACCACCGAGAATCCCCGGCCTGCTTCTCCGGCCGAAGCGGCCTGTATTGCCGCATTCAGTGCCAGCACATTGGTCTGTTCGGTAATATCGGATATCAGATCCACGATTTCACCGATCTCCTGCGAGCTTTCGCCAAGGCGCTTGATGCGCTTGGAAGTATCCTGAATCTGCTCGCGTATGCCATCCATACCGCTGATCGTATTGCGTACCGCCTGCGCGCCTTGTTCGGTCACTGCCAAGGTACGCCGTGCCACCTCGGCAGATCTGGCCGCACTGGAATCCACTTCCTTGATGGACTTGGTGATTAATTGCACCGCTTCGCCGGCCGTCTGAATCTCATGAGCCTGCTTCTGTGTGGCCTCCAGCAGCTCCTTGGAAATATCTTCGGCTTCCTTCGTTGCGCTGCCCATTTGTTCCACCGCAGCCTTGATCCTGGACACCAGTTTACGGAACTCCTCGGTGGTGTAGTTCAGCGAGTCAGCGATCGCACCGGTGACGTCTTCCGTGACAGTAGCGCGAACCGTCAAATCGCCATCCGCCAGATCACCCATCTCATTCATCAGGCGCAATATCGCGTTCTGATTCTGGCTATTGATACGCGCCGCTTCCTGGGCGCTGAATCGCGAATCCTCCACATAGGATTTTGCCAACAACAGCAGCGATAAAAACAGAAACAGGCCGAACAGCAAGGCAGCAACAGTGGCATTCCGGGAAGTTGACTGGTAGGAATCAACCAAACGCTGCGCTTTTGCCAACAATGAATCAGAATCATCCACAATCGCCTTGGCCGCACTCTTCGCCGCAACCAGATTGCGCACCTGAGAAACCAGAACCTCGACGCTGCTGCGGGTAGTCGCAAATAATTTTTTAGCGCGCGCCACTTTCGCATCCGCCGCAGGAAGAGCGGCCAGACTTTCTTCCGCCGCAAGGGTGTCTGCCCCCAGCCTGGCCACTTGCTCCATCGTTACTTGCGATCCAAGGAGACTTCCGGCATCTTTGCCGATACGCTCTGTCGACAGTGCAAAACGGATTGCCTGCTCTTTTTGTGCGCCTTTAAAAGTGTCCGCCATCGTCTGTGTCAGGCCGCGCAGCTCTGCACTAACCGAGTCTATTGTGGACACTGTCACCCCCAGCGTCACCAGGCCGGCGCGTCCTTCTTGCAACGTTTGCACATCCTGCAGGGTTTTGTTTGCACTCTTCATGAAATCATTGAGTGCATTCCGCGATGCGCCAGAAGTTGCGGGCAAGGCACCCTCGCCCTTGTCCAGCCTGTTTAGAATATTCGACAGCCGCGTCCTGCTTTCTTCCAGGGCATCGAACGCCGCCGAATTGCCGGAAAGAGCTTGCTGCGCGTCCTTGGCAAGCCGCTGCGTCAGCATCAATAGTTGGCTGGATTGTCCCAAGTAGCGCACACTGTTGCTTTCTTCCCGGTTGCTCATATAGGCAGCTATTGCCGTTAGCACAAAAAAAGCTGCTGCGGCCATTCCATATATTTTCAGCCTGGATTTGGGTAATGTCAGTTCTGATGCCATGTTATTCCTCTCCCTCTAGGGAATTTCTTGAAAATGTCGAATTGCTAAACACCTATCTGCAAAAATTCTGCCTGCTCCAACAAGCCCTGCACATCCAGCTTGTTCCAGTGTGTGCCCATCTCGTCCTGATACTCGATTTGTCCATCAACCCCGCTTTGCCGCCATTTCCGCGCGTCACGCAAACCCAGCACGCGATCAACCAGTAGCGCAGCGTTAAAGGCATACCGTTCAGCAATCAGCAGGATGCGGTTATTGACATCACCGGATGCTGGCCCGCTGTGCTGATAGGTTGCCAAATCGGCAATGCTATAGAGATTGCCGCGCACATTTGCCACTCCGCGAAACCACGGTTTGGTGAATGGGACGCTGATCAGCTTGGGCAATGGCAACACTTCGCCGATATCTGCCAGATCTACCAGCCAGTTGCGCCCGGCTATCTGCACACCCAATGTGGACAAACGATCTTCAGACATTTCCTTCGCCTGGAGCCTGTCTATCAGGTTCTGCTGGAATTCGCGCAGATTGAGCCGTTTTGACATAAATGGAATCTCTAAAAATTAGGTGCTAGCCGAGATGTCCGGCGAAGGATCACCGAACAGCCATCGACCAATGCGACAGCCAGCCAATCCGCACCCGACCTGATCCATGGGCGGTCATGCCAATGATCGTCAAACAGGGAACGGGACTGACACCGTAGAATTGATGCACCCGTTACAGAATCGTATGCGACGCCCGATTCAGGGAAAGCAAACAGATGACGTAGCTGTTGCTTGAAAAAATTTCTGGCTGCACCGCATTTTTTCGACGTGTAAACATATAAATGAGGTTCGGGGGCTGGATAACTGTCCGGTTGACCGATACAGGACTTTTTCCATGTCGCGGTGATCGCAGAAACGTAATTTATGCGGACACTTTTCATGGCGGATTCAGGTGATTCTGGATTTTCAAATGCTCCCATGTCGATTGGCGTCCGTTATCCCAAAGCGGCGATCTTGCTTAACAGATCTGCCTCCTTTACCGGCTTGACCACATAGTCTTTGGCCCCTTGGCGCACGCCCCAAACCTTGTCGGTTTCCTGATCCTTGGTAGTGCAAATGATCACCGGAATATGTTTGGTTTCAGGATCGTTGGAAATTGCCCGGGTCGCCTGGAAGCCGTTCATTCCCGGCATTACCACATCCATGATGACCAAGTCAGGCTTGCTCAACTTGGTTTGTGCCACGCCTTTTTCGCCGTCCTCGGCAAATGAGACCTCGAATCCTTTCTTGCTTAATATTTCCCCGATAATATGGCGCTCCGTAGCCGAATCATCGACTACCAATATCTTTTTAATGCCCATAATCCGCTTCCTTTTTCTCTTGGGTATGCATGATGACCGCCTCTATCAAGCTTTTTTTGTTGAATGGCTTGAGCAAATATTGGTCTGCCCCGACCAGTTTTCCGCGCGCGCGGTCAAACAGCGTATCCTTGCTGGTCAACATGATCACGGGGGTATTTCTGAAATGCTGGTGTTTTTTGATGAGCGCGCAGGTTTGATATCCGTCCAGCCGTGGCATCATCACATCCACGAAAATGACATCAGGCTTGTTATCCACCACCTTGGCCAAACCGTCAAATCCGTCTTCCGCAAGGATGACTTGGCATCCGGCTTGCGAAAGGAATATCTCTCCGCTACGCCTTATGGTGTTGCTGTCGTCGATCAGCAAAACCTTCACACCTGACAATGGCAGGTCATCGTTCATCTTGTTCCCTTTTGAATTGGCACTGATGTTCTCAAAGTGTGTTTGACGGCCCTAATTATCTGTATTGGATGGCTCTCAGGCTTCAATGCTAACGTATCTCGCCACCGCTGTCATGGCGTATTTAGCGCCTCCAGAAATGCGGGGTAAACAGTATCAGCACGGTGAAAATTTCCAGCCGCCCCACCAGCATCGCAATCGTGCAAACCCAGGTCTGGAAATCGTTCAGCCCGGAATAATTGCTGGCGGGCCCGACCACACCCAGCCCCGGCCCTGCGTTATTGATACAGGCGATGATCGCCGAAAACGCTGAAATGAAATCCAGTCCGCTGATCAATAGCGCGAAGGTCAGGGTTGCCACCGTCATAAAATACAGAAAAATGAATCCCAGCACCGCAAACACGATATTGTTGGGAACGACATTGCCGCCTATCTTCATCGGGTTGATGGCTGCCGGATGTAATAACTTTAGGAATTCGCGACCGGCCTGCTTGAACAGGATCAACGTGCGCACCATCTTGATGCCGCCGCCTGTGGAGCCAGAACTGACCGAAATGCAACTGAGGAACAGCATCCACATCGGCGCAAAGATCGGCCATTGATTGAAATCCACGCTGGCAAAACCGCAGTCTGTCGCAATGGATACCAGATTGAAGCTGGCGTGGCGCAAGGCAGTCCAGAAACTCGGGTAAGTGCCCTGCCACCACAGAAATACGGCTATGCCCAGACAGCTCGCCAAGATTAACACAACGGTAGCAACTGCCTCGGTATCACGCAGATACGGCTTCAGACTTTTTCCCCGCCATGCCAGAAAATGCGTGGCGAAGTTCATCGCCGCGAGCAGCATGAACACGATCAGCACGAATTCGATGGCAGGAGAGTTGAAATAGCCGACGCTGGCATCATGCGTGGAGAAACCGCCCAAACCCATCGCAGCGAAGGCATGGCAGATTGAATCCAGCCAATTCATGCCCGCTGCTTTCAATGACAAGATGCAGGCGATGGTGATTCCCAGATAAACCAGCCACAGATTGCGCGCAGTCTCGGTGATGCGCGGCGTAAGCGCGGTATCCTTCATCGGACCTGGCGTCTCGGCCTTGAACAACTGCCGTCCGCCCACGCCAAGCAACGGCAGGATCGCCACCGCCAGCACGATGATCCCCATGCCGCCCAGCCAGTTCAATTCATGCCGCCAGATGTTGATGGCTGGCTGCAAACTATCCAGTCCGGTCAATACGGTCGCACCGGTTGTGGTGATGCCGGACATGGTTTCAAAATAGGCATCGGTGAACGACAATCCTTCGATCACCAGCAACAGCGGCAATGTTGCCACGGCAGGCATCGCCGTCCACATCGCCACCACCAGCAGGTAGCCATGGCGGATGGAAATTTCACCCTTGTAGCGGCGCGTCAAGAGCCACATCAGGAACCCTATGGCCGAGGTCCAAACCATCGCCACCAAAAAGTCGATCGTCGTTCCATCGTTGTATAACAACGATGCAGCCACCGGGATCAAATAGGCGACGCTGAACACGATCAGCATCAACCCCAATGAATGGATGACCGTTAACGCGCGGCCCATCAGAAGAACCCGATGCTAACCTGAAAAAGCTTTTCGATCTTGTGCACCATCGCCTTGTTAACCACAAACACGATCACGTGGTCATCCGCTTCGATGACCACATCGTGGTGCCCCATGATGACCTCATCACCACGCACGATCGCCCCTATGGTTGCACCCTTGGGCAGATCGATCTCATCGATGCGCCGTCCCACCACACGCGAAGACTCGCGGTCGCCGTGCGCTATCAATTCAAGCGCCTCTGCTGCGCCGCGCCTTAACGAGTGCACTGCTGCCACATCGCCTTGTCTCACGTAAGCCAGCAGCGAGCCTATGGTGATGTGAGCAGGTGACAGCGCGATGTCTATCTTGCCTCCCTGTACCAAACCTACATAGGCACTGCGGTTGATCAGCGCAATCACCTTGCGCGCTCCGCCCTGCTTCGCCAGCAAGGAAGACATGATGTTATTCTCATCATCGTTGGTGAGAGCGCAGAACACGTCCACTTCGCCGATATGCTCCTGCTGCATCAGTTTTTCATCCGTACCATCGCCATTCAGTACCAGGGTACGGGTCAGTTCTCCGGATATCCTTTCGCAAGACTTCTTGTTGTATTCGATCAGCTTAACTTCATAATCGAGCTCTAGCGCCTTGGCCAAGCGCAGGCCGATATTGCCGCCGCCGATGATCATCACACGTTTGGTGGGTTTGTCCATGCGGCGCATTTCATTGAGCACGCTGCGTATGTTGTTTGTCGCAGCGATGAAGAATATCTCGTCACCATCTTCTATCACCGTACTGCCTTCCGGGATAAGCGGGCCGTCATTGCGAAAGATCGCGGCAACACGGGTCTCGACCTGGGGCATGTGAGTGCGCAGGAAACTCAGCGGCTTGCCCACCAGCGGTCCGCCCTGGAAAGCGCGCACCGCCACCAGCGATGCCTTGCCCTGGGAAAATTTCTGTACCTGCAGAGCTTCGGGAAATTCGATCAGCTTGACGATATAGTCGGTAAGTATTTGCTCTGGGCAAATTGAAAAATCCACGCAGAAATTATCGGCGCTGAATACCTCCTTGCGGGCGAGATAATCGGGAGCACGGATACGAGCGATACGTGTCGGCGTATTGTAGAGACTGGCAGCCAGCTTGCACGCCACCAGATTGACTTCATCGCTTTGTGTGACAGCCAGCAGCATGTCGGTATCGGCAATACCGGCCTGCTCCAGCGTCGAAGGGTGTGCGGCATTCCCGACCAGCGTGCGCAAATCCAGCCTGTCCTGCAATTGGCGCAGTTTCACGGCATCCGTATCGACTACTGTGATGTCATTGGCTTCGCCGACCAGGCTTTCTGCTACCGTAGAACCCACCTGACCTGCACCAAGTATCAATATTTTCACCAGGCCCCCTTATATTTCATTGTTGCGCCCGTATCCAGCCCTTCCATTCTTCAAACAGCTTTTCATCCCGCGCAGCGATCACAGAACGTTGCCAAATGCCGCCTTGTGCAAAATCATCGTTCTCGATGCAACAAATATGGCCGCCCGACTCCGTAAATATCAATGCACCGGCAGCATAATCCCAAAGCTTTTGCCCACCGTGCAAGTAAACGTCATAACGGCCGAGGGCGCTGTAACACCAGTCCAGCGCGCTAGCGCCAAAGTTGCGCTGTGAACGATATGGCGGATGGGTCACCAGTTGCGTGACCAATTTCTTTTTGAGGCGCTTCAGATCCACACATGCCAAGGCTTTCGACAGAGGAATTCCAGCCTCGCGACCAAGCAGCTTTTCACCATTCAGAAAAGCGCCGCGCTCGTGCTCGGCTGCGAACATCTCCTTCGCCACCGGGTCATATACAACGCCCAACACGCTTTTACCTTCACGCAACAGCGCAACGGATACAGCGAAATACGGCAGGCCACGCACGAAGTTGGACGTGCCATCTATCGGATCGATACACCACAGACCATCATAGCCGGCTTCCCATAGCACACGTTGCTCGGCGTCAGTCATTTCTTCACCCATCACCGGCACATTCAGGATCGCCTGCAGTTTGTAGCAGAGGGCGCTTTGCGTGGCGATATCCGCCTCGGTACATAAACTGCCGTCACTCTTGTGTTGATGTGCGACCTTGAGATAGCGCGGCATGATTTCTTCCGCCGTAACCAGTTTGACTGCGGCGATCACCGCCTTAAGCAGCGCCCCCATGCCGGCCGGAGCGAATGTGCCGCTTTGGGATGAATGATTCATGCCGGCTTGTGCTTGCCGTCTTGTACTTCACTGCGCCATTTGATTGAGCAGCCCATGCTGGGGATCTGCTCACGCGGCCCCTTTCCAGTCTGGGCAACCTGCAGCATCGCATTGAACAAATCTCGCGGCGCATCAGCAACCACATCCTTGCGCGAGGAATCGAGCCGGCCGCGGTATTGCAACTCAAGCTTGGTGTTGAATCCAAAGAAATCCGGTGTGCATACGGCGCCATAATCCTTGGCGATCTGCTGGGTCTCGTCCCACACATAAGGGAATGGGTAACCGTATTGCTGTGCTACCGCTTTCATGTTGTCAAAAGAGTCTTCAGCATAGTCGGCGGGATCATTGGACATGATCGCGATGCTGTTGATGCCATGCTGCTGCAACTCGAGGGTGTCGCGGATGATGCGCTCGCGAATGGATTTCACATACGGGCAGTGGTTGCAAATGAACATCACCAGCAAACCGTTTTTGCCGCGTGAATTGACCAGGTTATAGCGCTTGCCGTCCACTCCGAGCAGATCAAAATCGCGGGCTTTCCATCCGAAATCACACACAGGAGGTTGCAGACTGACCATTTCATATTCCTGACAATATCTTTGAAGCCGTTATATTATCACGACGACATTCTTATTCATTTGCTTCCTGACCATGCCGCGCTTCTACTCTCCCCCACCGCTGCCTCTCAGCGGGACCCTTGATCTGCCGCCGGATGCGGCACACCATGCATCGCGTGTTCTGCGTTTAAGGGTGGGTGATGCAGTGGAAATCTTCGATGGTATCGGTAATGAACGCCAAGGTCAGATCTCCTATCTCAGCGGCAAGCGTGTGACAGTCGCCGACATTGCCGCAACCGTTGGTACGCGCGAATCACCATTGCATGTCGTGCTGGCACAGTCTCTTTCAGGCAGTGAAAAAATGGACTGGATAATCCAGAAATCCACGGAATTGGGTGTTACAGAAATTCAGCCGCTTGCCACCGCGCGCAGTGTGGCCAAGCTTACTGCCGAACGCGCCGCCAATCGACTTGAACATTGGCAGCAAGTCGCCATCTCCGCCTGTGAACAATGCGGACGCAATGTACTGCCTGTTATCCATGCACCACTGGAAATCATGGCTTGGTTGCCTAAAACCAAAACGATGACGGATGGGAAGTATATTTTGCTCCCAGGGAGCGCAGCGTCGCTGCACGATCAAGCCAAACCCCAAGGCAAAGCAGTGTTGCTGATCGGTGCCGAAGGGGGATTTTCTCAGGCTGAAAGCACTGCCGCATTACACTGCGGCTTCATCCCGATTCGGCTGGGCGCGCGCGTGATGCGCACCGAAACTGCCGCCATCGCCGGGCTAGCGGTTCTGCAAGCACTGTGGGGGGATTTATAACTGATTATCAAGTGCTGCAAAAAACGTCGCGCATCATCCCCACTAGTTTTAGGGTACGCAGATCACCTATCCGATAGTAAACCCGATTGGCATCCTTGCGTGTCGCCAACACTCCTTTATCTCGCAGTATGGACAAATGTTGCGAGATATTGCTTTGCGACGTGCCGACTTGATCCACGATGTCCTGTACGCTGACTTCCTGATCGCCAAGCACGCACAGAATCTTCAGGCGCAAAGGGTGCGCAATCGCCTTGACAGCTTGTGCGGCTTGTCTAATGTCTTCATCCCTGTCAATCAACTTGTTTGCCATATTTGTTTCCCTGTTACCCTTAATCGTCCTATCAAGCCACACACCATGCTACACAAATTCGTCTAAAATGCTCTTTACTAACAAATCACCATCCGCTTATATTCTACATCAATGAACGTCACCCCTGTTTTACTGATCATTCTTGACGGTTTCGGCTACCGTGAAGATGCCGATCACAATGCAATTCTGGCTGCCCGCAAACCCAACTGGGACAAGCTTTGGCGTGATTATCCGCATACTCTGCTTAACGCTTCTGAAAAATTTGTCGGCTTGCCTTCCAGTCAAATGGGCAATTCGGAAGTCGGTCATCTCAATATCGGCGCCGGACGCGTGGTCTATCAGGATCTGAGCCGGGTCGACGTGGATATCGAAGAGGGCCGTTTCTTCACCAATCCGGCGTTAACCAAGGCGGTTACACTGGCAAAGCAAAACGACAGTGCTTTGCACATCATGGGGTTACTTTCTCCTGGGGGCGTGCACAGCCATGAGAATCATATCGTCGCCATGCTGGAAATGGCTGCGCGCAACGGCCTGAAGAAAGTCTATCTGCACGCATTCCTGGACGGGCGCGACACTCCACCCAAAAGCGCGGCACAATCGTTAAAGATGCTACAGGGTAAGTGTTCCGGATTGGGGGTGGGTCGGATCGCCAGCATCGTCGGGCGATTTTATGCGATGGACAGAGACAATCGCTGGGAGCGTGTGCAACCGGCTTATGAATTACTCGCCCAGGGTCGCGCTGAATTTACCGCTCCAGATGCATTAATCGGGCTGGAGCAAGCTTATGCGCGCGGCGAATCGGATGAGTTCGTCAAACCTACCGTCATCGTCCCAAAAGGCTCAACGGCAGCCACGATGCAGGATGGTGATGCGGTTGTGTTCATGAACTTCCGCGCCGACCGCGCCCGTGAAATCACTCGCGCATTAACTGAAGAATCATTCAATGGATTTAGACGCGCCTACATACCCAAGCTCGCATGCTATGTAACGCTGAGCCGTTATGGCGACGATTTTGATCTGCCATGCGCTTATACCCCGGAACCCATACACAACGGTTTCGGGGAATATATTTCCAACCTCGGGTTGAAGCAATTGCGCATCGCCGAAACCGAGAAGTACGCCCATGTGACTTACTTTTTCAACGGCGGCAGGGAACAACCCTATCTTGGAGAAGACCGCATTCTGGTACCCTCGCCCAAGGTCGCGACCTACGACCTTAAACCTGAAATGAGCGCATTCGAAGTAACGGACAAACTCGAGGCTGCGATTCTGAGCCGGAATTATCACGCGATCATCTGCAATTACGCCAACGGCGACATGGTAGGCCACAGCGGCAACATGGAGGCAGCCACCAAGGCCATCGAAGCGCTGGATATGTGCATCGGCCGTGTGGTCAAGGCGATGCTGTCCATCGGCGGTGAGGTCATCATCACCGCAGACCATGGCAACGCCGAGCAAATGATCGATCGCGTCACGCACCAGGCGCATACTGCGCACACTCTAAACCCGGTTCCTTTTCTGTACATCGGCCGCAAAGCCAAACTGACCGACAATGGCGCGCTGCGCGATCTCGCACCCAGCATGCTGGCCATAATGGGCCTGCCACAACCCGCAGAAATGACTGGACACAGCCTGATCCAGATGACAGAGGGCAGATGACAGAGGGCATAACCAGCGACTTGGTTGACGTTTTTTGTCAACCTAGTCGAATAGCTAGTAGTTTAATCAGGGGACGGATTGCCGTGTGGCTACACCGCGGTTGCTTTCTGTTTTCTTTCTTCGGTCTTCTTGCATCCGTCTTCTGTTCTGCCGTCTATGCCAGCCAGCAGGAAGAGCTGGAAAATCTGCGCAAGCGCATCGCGGCAGTGCAGGATGAAATGGATAAAACCAGCGAGTCAAAAACCGAAGCTGCGGACGCATTGCGTGAATCTGAACGTGCAATCAGCAACAGCAATCGCAAACTTGCCGAGCTCACCGCTCTACAGCGGGCCACCGATCAAAAACTCGGCAAACTGCAAGTCCAGCGAAACAAACTGGATGCCGACTTGGCCGGGCAACAGTCACTGCTTGGCAAATTGCTGTATCAGCAATATCTGGGTGGCAAGCATGAGTATCTCAAACTGTTGCTGAACAATCAGGATCCCAACCAGGTTGCTCGCGATATTAGATATTACCAATACATCGCTCGCGGCCGCGCAACCTGGCTGGCCAACTTGCGCAAAGACCTCTCCGAACTGGATTCGATCAGTACCTCTACACGCGATCAGCGCGCCGAACTGGCATCGTTGCATGAGGAACAAACTGCGCAAAAAAGGACACTGGAGAAGGAAAAGCGTGCCCGGCAGGTTATGCTGGTCAAGATTTCGCAGCAACTACACCAGCAACGGCGCGAGATCAGCCACCTGCAACGCGACGAGAGCCGTCTCGCACAGTTGGTCGACAAATTGACCAAGATGCTTGCCGAGCCAAAATCTACATCCCTGTTCCGAAACGAAAAGCTTCCTGACAATCGCTTTGACGGCAGCCCTTTCGATCAGTTAAAGGGAAAGCTGACGTTACCGGTCAAAGGCGTGATCACCAATCGCTTCGGCGCGCCGCGTCCCGATAGCACGGTGCAATGGAAAGGGCTGTTTCTCAGAACTTCCAGCGGGCAGGCTGTCAAATCAATCGCCGCCGGACAGGTGGTATTTGCCGACTGGCTTCGTGGCTTTGGCAACCTGATGATAATTGATCATGGCAAGGGTTACATGAGCTTGTACGGCAACAACGAGACACTCTACAAACAGGTCGGGGATGTACTGCGTGGCGGCGATACCATTGCGACAGTTGGCAATACCGGCGGAAATGAGGATTTCGGTTTATACTTTGAATTACGCCATGAGAGCAAGCCGCTCGATCCGATGAAATGGATGGCAACAAAATAACTTCGAGGAAAATATGCGTCTTCTGGAAAAAGCGGGTTTGATCGGTTTGGGTTTGGTCGCGGGCGTGTCTATCAGCTTTCATTTCGCAGCGATAGCAGACAAGGATGAAGCTCTCCCCACACCTCTGCCAATTGAGGAATTGCGGACTTTTACCGAGGTATTCGGCCGTATCAAGAGCGACTACGTTGAACCGGTAACAGACAAGAAGTTGATCACTGACGCCATCGCCGGCATGCTGAACGGCCTGGATCCGCATTCAGCATACTTGGATGCGGACGCGTTCAAGGAACTTCAAGTCGGCACGCACGGCGAATTTGGCGGACTCGGTATAGAAGTCGGCATGGAGGATGGTGTTGTGAAAGTCATTTCTCCGATTGAAGACACTCCGGCCTATCAGGCCGGGATCAAGAGCGGCGATTTCATCATCAAACTGGACGATACCCTGGTCAAGGGTATGTCATTGAACGACGCTGTCAAACGTATGCGCGGCAAGCCCGGCAGCAAAATCATTTTGACCATTATTCGCAAGGATGAACCCAAGCCGCTTGAAATTACCCTGGTTCGCTCCATCATCAAGGTGCAAAGCGTGAAGTCCAAACTGCTGGAATCTGGCTACGGCTTTGTACGTATCACCCAGTTCCAGGAAAAGACCGGGGAAAATCTCGCTACCGCACTGGAAAATCTTGTAAAGCAAAATAAAGGTCCGCTAAAGGGTTTGGTTCTTGACCTGCGCAATGATCCGGGGGGTCTGCTTACTGGGGCAGTCGCCGTTTCTTCCGCATTTCTACCCAAGGACGCTTTGGTGGTTTATACCGATGGCCGCACGGAAGACGCCAAGATGCGCCTGACCGCCAACCCGGAAAATTATCTGCGCAATAATGGTGAAACTGATTACCTGAAAGCTTTGCCTGTCTCCTTTAAAACCATTCCCATGGTACTGCTGGTGAATGCCGGCTCAGCATCCGCATCCGAAATTGTTGCTGGTGCCCTGCAAGACCACAAGCGCGCAGTAGTCATGGGTGTACAGACTTTCGGCAAGGGTTCTGTGCAAACTGTATTGCCCTTGGGTAACAATACCGGGATAAAACTCACCACTGCACGTTATTACACACCGGGAGGTCGTTCCATACAAGCCAAGGGAATCGTGCCTGACATTCTGGTGGAAGATCCAGCCTCGGCTGGACGCGATGGTGGCATATTCCGTCTGCGCGAAGCCGATCTGAACAAACACTTGATCAATGAAAAGCAACCGGACGATAAGCCAAGCAACTCTGGCAAGAATAAACTTTCTCCGCCCGATACCAAGGAAGATGAAGGCAAATTTGCACCTGCTGAATTCGGCTCCAAGGACGACTATCAACTTAATCAGGCTTTGAATCTTCTTAAGGGGATTCAAATTCTGCAAGGTAAATGATCTTTATCGCGAGATCAATATGGTTGACGCTCCAGATCTGAACAAACAGCGTGAAATTGTATTCAGTGCGGAGCCTCCCGGACAATTAGATCGTGCTTATCAGCTTTTGTCCGGTCTGCCCCACTGCAAAGTTGAATATGGCGACTCCCCGTATACGTTGCGTGTCTCCTACAACTTGCACCATTACACGCTTAATGGTTTGGAAGATGGATTGACTGAAGAAGGGTTCCACCTCGACCATAGCCCGTTACACAGTATCGGGCGCAAGGTGATTTATTATTGCGAAGATACCGCCTGCCACAATCTGGACATCCCCGTACATCTGACAAAAATGAGTGAGCGCGAAGTTTTCGTCCAGGCATACGAACATCAGCCGCACGGCGACCACGATGATACTCCTCCGGAATTGCGCGAATACAAATAATTGCAATAGAGCTCGGCCCAAACAAAAAACCCGGCACGAGGCCGGGTTTTTTGTTTG
>CAWDWW010000012.1:0-93665 GCA_963806115.1 uncultured beta proteobacterium | reverse complement strand
TCATTCATGGGCCAACTGGCGCTGCAGCGCGTACTGAATTTGGGTGGCTGGCGCGATTATGGCGACAAGGCGATGGCGATCTATCGCGAGGCGATACAACCATGACCATCGCAAGATTCATCAATACGCTGCTGCTGTGCCTGATATCTTGTTGCGTTTGCTGCGCAATGCACCATCGAGTTCTCGACGGATAACATCGCGGCCAGTTGCCTGATTCTGGTTTCGGTACTGGCGACCCTGCTGTATTTCCGCTGGAGCAGTGCGCTGGACACCCACCCCTTGTCCAGTTTCGCGATCTTTGGGTTTTGCGTGACCTCGACAATGGGAGCCTTGCTTGCGCAGTCGGCAGCATGGGCCGCGGTCGGCACCAGCCTGCACCAGCCGCTGGTCACATTTTCGATGCTGGCCTTATATCAGGCCATTGCACTGGTTGCGCATGCCCTGTACCGGATATTGACTGCAAATTCATCTGACAAACTGGGACTCTTGCGCCACGCGCTACGGGCTGTCGGAATCTATGCAGTACCATCTACGCTCAACCTGTGGATCATGGGAGGCATGGGAGTATTTTTCCTGCTTCTTTCCAAAATAAGCCCGGTGGCAAACGGGCTGAGCTTTCTTGCCTGGTCACCATTCCTGATCCCGATCTATGCCGAGCAGTCAGGCCCGATGTATTGCAACATCAGGAGAAGTTATTTGATGCTCGCTGGTTATGCAACGCTGATTGCCATGATGGCAATGATGTTCAATTCGCGCGGGATGTTGCTGTCAGGAGCAGCGACGGTGGCATTGCTGTTCTTGCTGGTCGGTATGCGCAGCACGAAGCAGGTGACCAAACCTATATTGATGAGATTGGGCATGCTCGGATTGTTGGGGGCTGCATTGTCCTGGCCGGCATCAAATATGGTGACAGCGATGGTCATAGCGAGAAGCGATCGCGGCAAAATCTCTGCTTCAGAGATGGTGAAAAGGACGCTGGAAAATTTCAGTCATCCTGAGAAACTCAAGGATTTTCGCATCCAGGCATTGGCCCATAACCTGCGCACTGCATACGATGAAAAATACATAGACAACCCGATGCTGGCCCGACTTGTCCTTACCAAATTTCACGACAATGCGATCTACTTTTCCGGAAAGATTTCGGATAAAGGGTCGGATGAATTGATGAAAACCAGCGGGGATCTTCTCTGGGCGACCTTGCCGCAACCATGGCTGGATGCGCTGAAGATCGATGTGAACAAGAATGACTTGAGATTCTCTATGGGAGACATGCTGGCCCATCTTGCCGTGGGAACACCACTCAGCGGCTACAGAACCGGATCGATATTCGGCGAGGGATGGGCGCTGTTCGGATATTTCTTTCCTCTCATCTATTTTGGAATGTGTCTGATCCTGTTTGCCGCGATAGACCTGTTTTCCATTCGGACTGTATCTGGCCAGGTCACGCTGGCCGCTATCGGCATGCTGAATATATGGCCGAATTTCCTGTTCGGGATCACAGCGGATTCGTTGCACCACCTGTTCATAGGAGTGGTGCGCGGCGTACCGCAATCCATCCTGTTGTACACCGTTGTTTTCGCGATCGCCAAAATGATTTCCAGCCTGTTTCTGAATATGACTCAAGCCAGGATGTCCAGACTTGCTGTGAACTAATAGTTCAGTATAGATGAAGATCCTGCATATACTCTCTTCAATCGATCCCCAAGGCGGCGGCCCGATGGAAGGGGTGCGCCAGCGCGGACTGCGACTGCTAGAGATGGATCATCAAGTCGAAGTGCTGACGCTCGACGATCCCGTAAGTCCGTTCATTGCCGGCTATGGTTTGCCGGTGCATGCACTGGGACCTTCCAGAGGTGGCTATCGATACAATCCGCGGCTCATTCCCTGGCTGCGCGATCATGCAGACAAATATGATGCGGTGGTGATCAACGGGCTTTGGCAATACCACAGCTTGGGTGCTTGGCGAGCGTTGCATCGCATGAAGGTGCCTTATTTCGTGTTCACTCACGGCATGCTGGATCCCTGGTTCAAGCATACCTATCCCCTCAAGCACCTGAAGAAATGGCTGTATTGGCCATGGGCCGACTATCGCGTGCTGCGCGATGCACAGGCAGTGCTGTTCACCAGCGAAGAAGAGCGCTTGCTGGCGCGCAAGTCATTCTGGCTTTACCGGGCACGCGAGGCCGTGGTTGCCTACGGCACCAGCGCCCCCCCGCAGGAATCCGGAGCACTGCGCGAAAACTTCCTTGATGCTCATCCCGAATTGCGCAGCAAGCGCATCCTGATCTTTCTCAGCCGCATACATGAAAAGAAGGGATGCGATCTACTCATCGCAGCCTTTGCTAGGGTGGCTGCACTGTACCCGGATGTGCACCTGATGATGGCTGGTCCGGATCGAACCGGCCTGATGCCAAAACTGCAATCGCAAGCAAGACGCTTGGGCATTGCCGACCGCATTACTTGGCTGGGCATGCTGCATGGCGACACGAAATGGGGTGCCTTGTATGCAAGCGAAGCTTTCGTACTCCCCTCGCATCAGGAGAATTTCGGGATTGCCGTGGCCGAAGCGCTGGGTTGCGGTCTGCCGGTGCTGATCTCGAATAAGGTGAACATCTGGCGCGAGACCGAAGCCGACGGCGCAGGCATCGTGAATCCGGATTCGGCGGAAGGTACGGAGTCCACACTGCGGCGCTGGCTGGCACTGGATGACGAAGGCCGCCGCAAGATGGCGCAACATGCAAAGGTGACATTCGAGCGGCGCTTCACAGTGGACGCAATGGCAACCAGCCTGATCGAGACGATAAACGAATGTCATGAAAGCAAGGCAGGACAGGATACATCAAATATCCTGATTTTCAGGATCGGCCAACTGGGTGACACCCTGGTGGCATTGCCTGCCATAGAAAGAATCCGTCGGGAGTTTCCTTTCCACCGTCTGGTATTGTTGACTAACAAGGACCAGAGTCTATCCAACCATGTTTCCTCATGGGACGTATTGGGCCCGACGGGCTGGTTTGACCAATCGATCTATCTACAACCCCAATGCCAAGGGATGGAGCAGGTTACACATGCTAGTTGCCTTGGTAGCCAAGCTACGCGCATTGAAATTTGAGCACGTCTTCAATATTGCGCCGGAGCGGTCAACTGAACAGAACAAAAGAGACGAGTGGTTTTTCAGAAATGTGGTCGGCACCCTGAATATCACACTCCCCCTTCCGGTTACGAAATATACCCTCATTCCACTGATGGAAGCTTGCCTCGCTTGGGGCCGGAATGGCAGCGCCTGCTCAGAATCGTTACCACTGAAGACCCATGGAATCGGGAGTTTCATCTGCCAATTCCGGAGAACGAGCGTGAGTTGGCGCGCGGAGTGGCACGTGAGTCAGGCATCGATCTTCGCTCCAGGCTGCTGGCGATAGGGCCAGGCTCCAAGATGCCTGCAAAAAAATGGCCCGTGGAGCGATTTGCAGAATTGGGTCAGCGGTTGCTGGATGAATTTCCGGAATTGCAGATACTGGTCTTGGGAGGCAAGGAAGACATCATGCTGGGAAATGAGCTTTGCGGGATGTGGGGAGAAAGATCTCATATTCTTGCCGGGAAACTCAGCATATATGGCTCTGCGGCATTCCTGGAGCATTGCGTTGCCTATGTAGGCAATGACACTGGCACCATGCATCTGGCTGCAATGGTGGGCAGGCCATGTGTTGCGATATTCAGTGCACGCGACAATCCAGGGAAATGGGATCCTTATGGAGATGGGCATGCAGTTCTGCGGCGCGAGGTGGAATGTGCAGGATGCATGCTGGAAACATGCAAATACGACAATGAGTGTTTGAAGTTGATCGGTGTGGATGATGTTTACCTTGCTGCACGCGCTTGTATTGCGCGGATGGATGGCCTTGCCTTGTCAAACCGGATGAGCCACCAGGTCGGAACCCCGAACATAGCGATTCGAAATCGCATATAACATTGCCTCTAGTCAAGCTTGCTACAAATGACATTCGATCAGCGCTTCCCTGTAGATACAGTGACAACCAGTCTCATTGAGACGATAACTGGATGCCATCAAGAAGCAAAAATAACCATGGCAGTCCGCTGGAAGTTTTCATGAAAACAAACCTTCAAGAGAATCATTCTGCGGAAGCAACTCACGACTACGCATTCAATCCACGGAAGGCCTGCCCGCTATGTGGCGGACCGGATTCGCGTGACCAGTTTGTACTGGACTGCTTTTCCGTGGTGCGTTGTACCTCCTGCGATTTTCTGTATGTCTCTAATGTGCTGAGTGCGAGCGCCATTACGAACATGTACCAGAATGGATACGACAACGTACGCCACCTTCAAGGTCAAAGCGTCAATGCTTCGGTCAATGTCCACGTCCTGAGCAGACTCATACCAGGGATACGGAATAAATCCCTGCTGGATGTCGGCTCAGGGTACGGCCTGCTGCTCCAGGCAGCAGCGCGTTGCTACGGCATGCGAACTGCGGGTGTCGAGTTGTCACGGGCCGAACGTGACTATGCCCGGGAAAAGTTGGGCGTCATGACGTACGAGGATATGCTTGCACTGCCGGAGCACCAGCGCTTCGATGTGGTCACGGCGTTCGAGGTGATCGAGCATGTGCGTGAACCCGTGTCCTTTGTAAAAGCACTACTGGAACGTGTCGATGTCGGGGGACATCTGATCATCGCGACCGACAATTTTGAATCGGAGGTAGTCAAGCGTTTGAGCACAGGTTTCCCGAAATGGATTCCACACGAACACATCTGTTACTTCTCTCCCGGAACGCTGGAATCGCTTTTCGGCAGATTTCCCGGCCTGAAGATCGTAAACACCTGTTCTTTTACGCCATGGGAACTTCAGCTGCGCAGTATTCTGGAGCAAATTACCTTAGGGAAGGCAGGGCGATCTTCCTATCGATTCAACAGTTTTGCCGCCGATTCGCCCGGCAAGGGCTACCGGCTGTTTCGCACAAGACTTACGCTGAATTCGATCTGGTCCAGGCTCACGATGCGCAAGTCGCTTGGTGGCGAAATGATGTTCATTTGCGCGATGAAGACATGAGCAAAGAAGTGACATGAAAACGCCTTATATCAATTTCCTAATGGAGACCGTTCAATGATTCTTCAGGGTAACGACCCTTTTCGCGGGCCTTCTTTTTCATTGGGCAATCGTTTGCTGCGTGCATTATGGGGTGCGGTCTATCTGCTGTTCTTCAGGTTTAGCCCATTCCCTTTTTATGCTTGGCGCGCCTGGTTGTTGCGTCTGTTCGGCGCGCAGATCGGGCGGGGGTGCCGCATACATTCCAATGTAAAAGTATGGGCACCATGGAATTTAATTCTGGGGAATTATGTGGGTATCGGCAATGGTTCGACTATTTACTGTATGGATCAAATCAGAATCGGCGACTACGCCGTGATTTCGCAAGGCACGCATTTGTGTTCCGGGAGCCATGATTTCAATACGCCGAATATGCAGCTTGTCACTGCCCCGATTTTCATCGGCAGCCGAGTGTGGCTTTGTGCAGAGGCATTTGTCGGGCCCGGCGTGAGCATTGCCGAAGGGTCTGTGGTTGGAGCAAGGGGCGTCGTTGCTAAATCCATTGATGACCCATGGCTTGTATGGGCCGGGGTGCCCGTCAGAAAAATTGGTGTGCGAGACAAAAAAAGGGCGTTGCAATGAACAACATTTCCGTTCTGATCCTCACCAAAAACGAACAGCAGGATCTGCCTGGCTGTTTGGCAAGTGTTGCATGGTCGGACGACATCCATGTTTACGACTCCATGAGCACGGATAAAACGGTTGAGATCGCCGAGGCGTTTGGCGCCAAGGTGACCGAGCGGCCTTTTGATAATTGGGCCGCTCACCAAAACTGGGGGCTGCAAAACATCACTTTCAATCATCCATGGGTATTCTACATTGACTCGGATGAGCGAATGACTCCTGAGTTAGTTGCTGCCTTGCAGCAGGCGGTGCAAAACGCTGGTGACATATGTCGCCTTCCGTGTCCAGCGGCGCGATTTTTTTATGAGCACATGGTTCAAGCATGTTCAGGCATCGCCTTTCTACATGCGCCTTTTTCGCCCGGAGAAAATGCGTTACGAACGTCTGGTTAACCCGATTTCCATCGCCGATGGACCTGTAGGTCAGGTAGAAGGCTATCTGGATCATTTTCCATTCAGCAAGGGAATAGGCCACTGGCTGGAGCGGCATAATTCTTATAGCAAATTCGAGGCAGAGCAGATTAAAGCCAACCGGCAAAGAATGAAAGCTTTTCCATAATCAAGGCTTTCACCGCCAAAGATTTCCATGAACGGCGCTTTCATCAGAAAGAGTTGTTTTACCGTTTACCTTTGCGCCCCTTGGTGAAATTTCTGTTGCTGTATGTCGTCAAGAGAGGATTCATGGATGGCCGTGCTGGTTTGCGCTACTCCATACTGCAGTCCATTTACGAATACATGATCGTGCTCAAGGTCGATGAACTTGAACGCGCCGCTTCTGGCAAAAACTAATCCATGAAGATTCTGGTTTATAGCGCCAATTTTGCGCCCGAGCCCACGGGTGTCGGCAAGTATTCAGGAGACATGGCGGCCTGGCTGGCTGCTCAGGGTCATGAAGTCCGGGTCGTAGCTGCACCGCCCTATTATCCGGCATGGCAATTGGGCAAGGATTACGCTTGGCCGCCCTACCGGCGTGAGCGCTGGCAGGGAGTCGATGTCTGGCGCGCTCCGTTGTGGGTACCACGCACGCCGGGCGGTCTCAAGCGAGTGCTGCACTTGGCGACGTTCGCGCTGTCGTCGCTGCCGGTGATGCTTTGGCAGGTGTTCTGGCGCCCTGACATCGTGATGACAATAGCTCCCTTCTTTCTGTGCGCACCTGCCGGCTGGCTAACTGCCCGACTGTCTGGAGCGAGCGCGTGGCTGCACATCCAAGACTTCGAGGTCGATGTCGCCTTCCAGATGGGGCTGCTCAAAGGAAAGGTTTTGCAGAGTCTTGCCTTAGGCATTGAGCGCTGGATGCTCAGGCGATTTGACGTGGTATCTTCCATTTCCGTTCGCATGCTGGAAAGGCTGCGGCAGAAAGGAGTGATGAATGAGCGGGTGTATTTCTTTCCAAACTGGGTGGATGTAGCGCATGTGTTCCCATTGGCCGAACCCAGTGATTATCGCAAAGAACTGGGGATCGAACCGGATACTAAGGTCGTGTTGTTCTCCGGCACGCTCGGCAGCAAGCAAGGCTTGGTGGTGATACCCGATGCTGCACGCAGGCTGATACATCGCAAGGATGTGATCTTTGTCGTATGTGGCGATGGTGTAATGAAACCGCAACTGGAAGCTGCCAGTATGGTGCTATCCAACATCCGTTTTTTACCCCTGCAGCCATTCGAGCGGCTTGGACAATTGCTTGGTCTGGCAGATATTCATTTGCTGCCGCAGAGTCCCGAGGCTGCAGATCTGGTGTTGCCATCCAAGCTTTCCGGCATGCTGGCTAGCGGCCGGCCAGTGATCGCCGCCTGCCGGGAAGGAACTGAGATCGCGGCTGTAGTAACGCAATGCGGACTGGTGGTGCCGCCGGAAGATGGCGCAGTGTTGACGTCAGCGATTGAGCGACTTGCCGATGACAGCACGGCGAGAGAAGTACTGGGTAAAAAGGCACGGCGCTATGCTGAGGAGAATCTGGCGCGGGATGCGGTGCTTGGGCGGCTGCTGAAACAGATGCAGTCAAACTTATTGGGAGAATCAGGTGCAGCAGCATCAAACTAAATACCCCAAGGCTGGAGAGATTGTCATCTTCCAGCCGGAATTCGTTGAGTTTGGAGGCGAAGAACGGGTCATACTGTCATTGTCGAGAGAGCTGCATGCCCAAGGGAAACCGCATTCTGTTTTGTGCTATTGGGACAAAATCAATTTGGCTTCCTACGCTTCATGGCCGTTAACAATCCACCAGCTGGACCCGTCCAGAAATCCTGTTGACAAGGTTTTATCATTGAGAAGATGTCTGCAATATATCCATAAAGCCGGTAGCCCCGTTCCGGTGCTATTCAATATACAGTCCGCATATCACGCGGGGCTCGCCGCGAATACACCATATCATATACGCATCCCGGATACTTACAGCTTGCTGGGATTTAAACCGGAAGGTGCTGAACAAGCCACGCGATCATTTGCAAAGTCGCTTCGATCACGCATCTCGGTAACTTTCCGCCATATTGCTACCCGGCGCGGTATTCGACGTGCTGATCGTTTTGTTACCAACACCGCCGCACTGCGCGATGAGATGCAACGGCTGTATGGTCGCAATGCCGAAGTCATCTATCTGGGCGGGTTCGGCGGTCCTCGCAACGATCTACCACAGCGCGCAATAAGGCCGATTGAACTGTTTACAGTTTCGCGTCTTCAATCCAGCAAGCGCATAGACTGGATATTGAATGCCTTGGCAGAAATCAATCGGGATACACCCCAATACCCTGAATGGCGTTTGCACATCGCCGGCTCTGGCCCCGACCGCGAAGCGCTGCAAAACCTGAGCCATTCGCTTGGGCTTGGAAATACAGTTGTATTTCACGGCTTTGTCAGCGATGAACAATTGAAAGACTTGTACAATAAATCCCATGTATTTCTGATGCCCGCCAAACAGGGGTATGGCTTGCCTGCTATCGAGGCGCTTTATCAAAAGATGGGTTTGGTGGTGAGCGATGAATCAGGCGTAATCGAGCTGCTGGGGAACACTAACTGGGTCACGATTGCAAAGGGTGGCAAGGAGGGATTTGCGCGCGCCATGAAAAATATGCTGCTCAAGGTGGGGCAACCAGATTTTTTTGACCAACCCTTGCCTGATCTGCCGACCGAGGAACTCTGGGCCAGGAACATTATTGATGATTTTAGATGGTAACTGCGCGGCCACGGAAGACAAAACTACTTGTCGCCAACAATGCATGAAAGTCAGTTAATTTAAACGGGTGTAAATTAAATCGAGGGAATATTCCTAATCAGTCAAGTCCGAGCTTTTTACATGTGAAGTAGCCGGGTTGACGTTGGTTACAGGAGCGACGGAAAGGGCGGGCTCATCCGCAACCAGGTGGAAATGAAGATAGGCTATTTCCTGAAACTCCGGCCCGTTGGTATACAGGCGGTAGCCTTGCAGATGGTCTCTCGCAACCAGCTCGCGGGCCAAGGCAAAGCAGCCCAATACGTAAGGTGTATCGACAGGCGTTAGAGTAGTGATGTTCATGGTGTCGTGCTTCGGAAAGAGTACGTAGTGAATCTTCGCCTCTGGCCTGGGATTTCGAATCGCGAGGCATGTGTCCGATTCGAGAACGACGCCCGGAATCAAAAATGGGGCGCGAAGGATGCCCGCCGACGCGACAAGGCCGGCGATCTCGGCCGGCTTGTAGCATCGTTCATGGCAACTCCTGAAAGGAAGAAAATCCCTGGGCAAGCTTTGTGAAAAGAGATAGCCTCCGCAAATGACACCTGTAGCAAACAGCGCCAAGGCTATTGCGAATTGTTTGTAGCGCATGATCCCGTACCTAACAGTTAATCAACAGACTCACCCATCTGTATTTTCCGAAGCGTAGGAGCGGGCCATGCCCGCGATCAAATAGTTCGCGGGCATCACCCGCAAGGAGTACGCCGTGGTTGTACCAAAGGCAGGCAATCCACTACGCAGCAAGCTGCGTGTGGAATTGACACTAAGGGGCTGAAGCCCCAACAACACACGCAGGGCCCGCTCCTGCAATCAATGAAAATCTCGATGCATGCAGGTTTACGATAAACGTTTGATTCATTGACTGCACCGCAAAGCTATTTCAGCAGAAGCATCATGGTACAGAGTGATTGCAGAAAAATGAATGCTGCTGATCTTATAACTTAACTGTCATATTTGGCCGCTAACATGCAGATGCTCAAGTTTTGCAATCGCGCGTACACGTTTGGCTACCCATGGTGTGCCTTCGTAGGAAATGTCCACGGGCGCGGATGACCTGGGCAACTTGGCGAAATTACTGACTGTGGATTGACACTGCATCATGAATGAAAAAATATTGGTGACCGGCGGTTGCGGCTATATCGGCACTCATACCTGCGTTGAATTGCTCGCGGCGGGACATGAGGTAGTCGTGGTCGATAATCTCAGCAATAGCCGGATCGAGGCATTGCTGCGCGTCGAAAAAATTTCCGGGAAGCCCGTCCCGCTTATTGTCGCGGATTTGAATGACAGGGTACGCGTTGCGGGAGGTGTTTCAAACTTATTCTATCGGCGCCGTGATTCACTTTGCAGGCTTCAAGGCAGTCGGTGAATCGGTGGCAAAACCGCTGCTTTATTATCACAACAATGTTTGCGGCAGCATTGTCCTGTTCGAGATGATGGCCGAATTTGGCGTGAAACGCATGGTGTTCAGTTCCTCCGCGACGGTCTATGGCGACCCGCATGCGGTGCCGATACGCGAGAATTTTCCGCTTTATGCAACGAATCCGTATGGCCGCTCCAAATTGATGACCGAAGATATTTTGCGTGACATGGCAGTGTCCGATCCGTCATGGCGAATTGCGTTGCTGCGATATTTCAATCCGGTGGGCGCGCATGAGAGCGGCCTGATCGGCGAAGATCCCAACGGCATTCCGAACAACCTGATGCCGTATGTCAGCCAGGTCGCCGTGGGTCTGCGCAAGGAGCTGTCGGTGTTTCGGCAACGACTATCCCACTCACGACGGTACCGGGGTGCGGGACTACATTCACGTGATGGACCTGGCGGACGGGCATTTGGCCGCGCTGGAGGCGCTGGATCGACATGACAAGACACTGACAGTCAATCTCGGCACCGGGCACGGCTATAGCGTGCTGGATATGGTGCGGGCCTTCGAAAAAGCAAGCGGTCGCCGCATTCCATACCGCATTGCCGAGCGGCGGCCGGGGGATATCGCGTCCTGTTACGCCGATCCTGCGCTTGCGTACGAACTGATGGGTTGGCGCGCAACACGCGATCTGGACTCGATGTGCAGGGATGCTTGGCGCTGGCAATCGATGAATCCGCACGGCTACGCCGAACAGAATGAAGAAAGGGTTTTGATTTAACACTTATTCTTCATCGAGCGGGTATTCAATTCCTATTAGATCGATATCGCACTTGTCTCCCCGGAATGGAGTGATATAGCGGTTGCAATCTGAAATAATGCTGATGCACATAACCAATACCCGCTTAGTGTCCGGTAGAGAACTGCGCTTTGCAGTGGTATTCCTGCTGATCTTCTGCATGCTTCAATTCGCCTATCAGTCCAGCCGGGGCGGCATGGTGGAACATCTTGTCATTGATGTGGCCACAGTTTACCCAAGCACTGCCCTCATCAACTTCATCGATCCCGGCAAGCACGCCCAGGCCAGCGGCCAGCGGATTCTCTCGCCGCAAGGATCGCTTTCGATACTCAACGGTTGCGAGGGGACGGAAACCCTGTTCCTGTTGGCTGCGGCGATCGTCGCATTTCGGGCATCCTGGAAAAACAAGCTCAAAGGAATGCTGCTGGGCACATGTCTCGTATATTACCTCAATCAGGCGCGCATCGTTGTGTTGTTTTTTGCCGCCCGGCAAAACCGTCATTGGTTCGAGTTGATCCACGGCTATGTTGCGCCCAGCCTGATCATCGTGCTGAGCACACTGTTTTTCCTGTGGTGGGCCAATACGGCAGTTGAAGATGAACCACCGCAAGCTGCTTGAATCGGCAGGGCTGTTTCTCATCGGCCTATCTGGTGCTGCTCATCCTGTCGCTGTATTTCGGCAGCGAATACGCGAGGCTCATGCTGCCCCTGTACCGCTGGATGATAAGTCATCTGACACAGGATTACGCCATCCAGAGCCTTGTTGTTGGGGATGTCCACGGAGAGGGGGCGTTCATCCTGGCCCTGCTCACCCGATACATTGTCATCGGTTCTCATGTCATCCCTCCCGGCATCAGCATCACGTGTTCAACCCTGGTTGGGCACGCGCTGCAGCACCCGCTGCTGATCTTTAGTCTGGCCGTTGCCTGGCCCGCGTCCTCGCCGGCGCAAAGAATCGCGCGGCTCTTCTGCACATTGCCGTTCCTGCTGCTGGTGGAATCGCTCGACATTCCGCTGGTACTCCTGGGGAGCGCGCAGGACCTGTTGATGGCCAACTTTGTTTCAGCCGATGATTCCTTCCTGGTCGGTTGGATGAACTTCCTGAATGGCGGGGGACGCCCTGCTCTGTCGCTCTTTGCAGGAATGATGGCCGTGATTTGCAGCGGGTTCTTCTTTCCCGAGCGCACTCAATCTATCCGGCAATAGACCGTACGGGCTATTTTTTGCCCGCAAGGTTTCCTCACGCTGTCATATTCAAAGTTTACCTTGCGTGATTGCTTACGGGTATCCAGCTTGGGTTATCAGACACAAGTTGGTGGATTCGTATTGGCTCAACCACCATTGCCAGGCTAACATCATTGAACGCATGCGGAATGTTTCAAAACAATTATCCCTGTACCTATGGTTGAGCTTGCCGGCCTCTCGCCATTTTCGCATTGCAGTCGCCTTGGTCTGTATATTCTGGAGCTATACCGCGTTCAGCGCACAGCCTCCCGCAGAGGCAGTAACTCGCCTCAATGCAGGTCAGCCGGTCGAGTTGATCGTCGAGTACGATGCAGCAGCCATAGAACAGCAGGCCGCCACGATGCGCCAGCGCAATAAACGGCATATCGACGACGACAGCATCCTCACTTACAAGGCCGGACGCTACAAAGCACTCAAGGATAGTGTTGATCGTGCTGCGGCTCATCCGGATATCGAGCAGCTTGCCGATTACAGCCATTTGCCGATGGCATTCAAGCGGTTCCGTTCATTGGCGGCGCTGAACGCGTTGCTGGCAAGACCCGAGATCAAGGCTGTCTACTGGAATGATCTGTTGCATGCAGTGCTTGCGCAAAGCCTGCCGCTGATCAACCAGCCTGCCGTGGCGAGCGCGGGTGAAACAGGAGCGGGAAGCACGGTTGCGGTCATCGATAACGGGATCGACTACACCAATGCGGCGTTCGGCTCCTGCACCGCACCCGGCGTACCCGCAACGTGTCACGTTATCATTTCTATGCTTGCCGGCTCAGCCACCGGGACCACGGACACCACGCACGGCACCAACGTCTCGGCCATCGTGCTGGGGGTTGCGCCCGGCAGCCAGATTGCGATGCTCAACGCGTTCTCGGGAACGTCCGCCGCAACCTCGGACATCATTTCCGCGATCGACTGGGCCATCTCCAACCGGTCGGCCTACAACATCGTCGCGATCAACATGAGCCTGGGGGACGGGACGAAAAACACCGCATTATGCAAAAATAATAATGCCTTCTACACCCCGGTGACCAACTCGATCAATGCGGGCATAAGCGTCGTGGCCGCTGCCGGCAACGAAGCTTATACCAATGCGCTCGGCAAACCAGCCTGCACTCCCGGCATCATTTCCGTGGGCGCGGTCTATGACAGCAATCTCAGCAACCAGGGATACCCAAACGGCGTTTCATGGGGCATTTGCACGGACAGCTCCACTGCTGCGGACCAGATCACCTGCTTCTCAGACAGCGCAAGTTTTCTGACCATGCTGGCGCCCGGCGCGCTGATCACGGCTGCTGGCATTACCGAAGCAGGAACCTCGCAAGCCTCTCCCCATGTCGCCGGTGCGGTCGCAGTGCTTCGCGCCGCATTTCCGCTGGAGTCGCTCAGCCAGACACAAACACGAATGACCAGCAGCGGAAAACCGATCACCGATCCGCGCAATGGCATCACCACCCCCCGCCTCAACCTGCTCGCTGCCGCAGCCCCGGCCAACGATAACTTCGCCAATCGCATCGCGCTGAGCGGCAACAGCGGCAGCTCCATTGGAACCAGTTTGCTCGCGACCAAGGAAACCGGGGAGCCCGATCACGCCGGCAACGCCGGCGGGCATTCGATCTGGTGGAAATATTCCGCGACCGCAACCGGACAATTGAGCATTGATACGCGCGGCAGCAGTTTTGATACCGTGCTGGCCGCGTATACCGGGAGCAGTGTGAGTGCATTGACGGCTATCGCATCGAATGACAACGACGGCTCGGCAAACGGCACAAGCAGCATGTTTCTGCAAGTGCAATCCGGTACGGAATACGAGATCGCCGTGGACGGCGCCAATGGGGCAGCCGGAACAGCAACACTCAACTGGAGCATGAATACCTCCGCCTCGGCCAATCTGGCCATCAGCATCACCGGCCCGGCCACCGGCACCGCCGGAAGCGCATCGACCTATACTGTATCCGTCAGCAATGCCGGCCCCCAGACCGCCACTCATGCCGTGGCAACCATCACCTTGCCGGCGAGTTCGAGCTTCGTGACGGGATCTTCTGCATGCACCGCCAGCGGAAACACCGTCACGTGCGATGCCGGCACTTTGGGGAACGGTGCGCAGATGTTATTGCCGTTGCAACTGATATGGAATACCGCTGACGCATCTGCCGTCATTTCCGCTGCGGTGACGTCCGACCTCCCCGATCCCTTCATGGCCGACAACACAACTAGTGTTCAGGTCAT
This sequence comes from uncultured beta proteobacterium, assembly GCA_963806115.1. GTDB lineage: Bacteria > Pseudomonadota > Gammaproteobacteria > Burkholderiales > Gallionellaceae > Gallionella. The sequence continues at coordinate 79,109 of CAWDWW010000012.1, read as the reverse complement.
CGTGAGTGCCGGAAACATCAGTAATGGAAACGACAACAATGATGTGCCTACTTTGCCGGAATGGGGAATGATACTTTTGGCGATGTTACTGACAATAGCCGCTGCCAGGTCGCAACAGCGAATGTGAAATATCCCGATCGACAACCTTCTTGCCAGGAAACGCTCCCGGCCAAGTTGGCTGCCTGACTCAAAGCTTAAGCCATTCTGGGCGGAATAGTCCGAACGGCTCATTCCTCGCACGTGTCTATTCAAATTATTGTAATAATTTCTAGTTATGATTCGCGGCCCTTTGATTTATGGGTTGCGTGACGGGAAATTATTATGAATGAAAGTGTTACATGCGCATGACAATTCCTTTCATGGCCGGTATCTTTGCACTTGCCGCAGCAGGAAATGCGTTAGCAGGTCAAGGTGAAGCATTCTTTACATCCTTCGCAAACCCGCCTTCATCAGGCGCCAGAACCGCATCTGCCCGGCTATTGAAAACAACCACCAATGAAAAGGTTGCGGAAACACGGGGTTCAACAGATTTTCACATTCCCGCAGCTTCCAGCTTGGGCCAAATATCGAGCGATACGTCTACAAGATATTCCCGCGAGGAACACTTTTACCCGCCGACTGCAGATCTGTTTATAACAGGCAGAAATTCTGATAATGAAAATCAGACTTTCAGCGGCTTGAGTCCAGAGCGGGGTCACAGCTTCTTTGGCGGCAGCCCCGGTGGTGAGTTTGCCGGTGGCCATGATGGCCACACAAATCAGGATACTTCCGATACATTCTCCAGGCATTTCGAAAACGATCATGATTTTTCGAACCACATGGATGATTCAACAAAATATTTCAATTGCTCGGTTATTGCCGTTCCTGAAACCGATACATGGCTGATGATGCTTTGTGGCCTCGGGCTGACCGGATTTTTCGCAACTCTCCGCAAACGGAACGCTCGTATCTCCGACAGCTGGCATTCAGGAATTGCAACAAACTGAATGTTTCTGCAATTCATTCTGCGATAAACAATAAAAGTATTACTCTTCAAAAAAAATAGAAAATACTATTGACAAACCAGAATTATTCACTTTCCAAGGAGACATAAGGCTTTGCACAATGTTAGCTTGTGAATAAATCATTAACTTACGATAACGCATTGAATATAATATGTATTATAAATAACCAAAAAATAGGCAAAGTAAAGGAAACCCTTGTTATTCGCCAGATTGGGACACCTGTTGCCACAGCTATCCACAAAGTTATCAACAGTTTTTGTGGATAAAGATAATACTCTTTATTGAATGTTGAATCAGAAAAAAATTCGCAATTTGCATATATTGATTTTAAACACAACCATTTATGCCAAATGTCCCACTGACAATTCAAAGATTAATATAATTATCTGCATTTCCTTGAAACTATCGTTGGAAATGCACGATTCGCCTTACGCTTCCGCCATTAGATTCCTGATGTAACCTATCCGAAAGCCATCTTCAGGTATTCATTCAGAAATATATTTTTGCTGCCAATAAGCAATCACTGATGACTTGTCACTCCCGAGCTTGACGGCCGGTCTTTTCTAAAAATGATGTTCAAACACTTGTTGCGGGACTTAAATATATAAAACATGAGATGTCATCATCTCTTCATAAAGATTCCGTATAAGTCGTTTTTATGACCAAGTTGATCATGTTCTTGTTGCTATTCTTGACCAGCATTATTGCTGGGGCAGATCAGCCTGACCACGGATTGCATGTGGATGTAAAAAGAAATGGTGACTTGTATACCTTAATCGCCAGCTTCGATACGCCGCTGACAAAATGTGCTGCTTACCATTACCTGACAGATTATCCGGCCGCCAGGAATCTGCCCGGCGTGATTAAATCGGTTGCCTATCGGCAATCTGTCAATATAGTCGAGGTTGACCGCACGGCTGATGAACATATCCTGTTCTTTAATGTCCGCCTCCACTCTGTTATGGAGTACACCGAAAAACCATTCGATCACATTGAATTCACACAACTGACGGGTGACTCGAAAGCGTTTCAGGGAAGCTGGGATATTGTACCGAACCAGCAGGGCAGCACACTCAGGTTTAAGGGTTTATGGGAACCGGACACCATGATTCCTTTGTTCATCATTGATTATTTTGCAAAGAATGGCCTGTTGGATAAATTCGAAGCCATTGCCAAGTTGGCTGATAAATACAATGACCATTTGTCAACCCGTTGCGCGGACTGAGATACCTGCTGCTCATTTGTTTACACACACGCTTGCTTGGCAGCATTTCTCGACGTCCCATTGGCCAAATGTTGCCATAGCGCCTTGCCTACGAACAGCGCAAAAACCGGCGCACCTGCGATCAGATACCAGTAATAGGTTGCGAAACGCCACATCAGCAGGACTGCGCCCAGCGTTGCGTGATCCAGAACGGGGGCAAGCAGCGCGGTGAAGCTCAATTCAACTCCACCGCTGCCGCCGGGCAGCATGGTGAACTGGCCTGCAGTCAGTGCCAGCATTTGGATGAGGAAGCTGTAAGCCCATGAAATATGCCGGTCCAGCCCTGCAATAAGCACATAGAGAATGCTATACCGCAACAGCCAATGGCCGAGGCACAGCATGTAAATTGCGAAAAGACGGCCGCGTGACAGCCCCAATGTGAGACGCAAACCCTGGCGGAACCGCAACAGCATGCGAGTCACACGCCGACGGATCGTTGCCGAAATCCGCCACTTGCGGATGCGCCTGCCACTCCATAACAAGATTGACCGATAGTGATTTGCACCGGCCCAAGCCAGTGCAATGGCACTCACCAGCAAACCTGCCATCAGCGAAAGTTGCCACCCTATATTCAGCTGTTCTGGCCGGATGAGCAGGAAGATCGCGATGACAAAAAGTGCCGTGATAAAAAACAGCATGTCCATCAGGATGTCTGTTGCATACAAGGCAGCGGCATTGGTGGCGGGAACACCATGGCGCCGCAGCAGGTACACATAGGTAAGCGGGCCGCCGCTGCCGGCGGGTGTGGCGCAAAAGGCGAATTCAGAGGACATCGTCGTGGCCAACGCGCGTCCATGGGCCATGGGATGTCCGATGCCGCCGAGCATCAGGCGCAAACGCCCGGCGTTGAAATTCCACCCGATGAAAACCATCGTCAGCACCGCGCACAGCAGGGATAACGGAAATGCCGCCAAACGCTGGAACAGGCCGCTGCCGCCATATAAAAGCGGAACGCTGAGACCCAGCACGAGCCCGAGTGCAATCAGCCAGATTGAACGCTTCATTGGCTATTGCTATTCACCCATTGCCCCTTTGTTTGCGGAGTTCGGGTGGACAGAAGTGATTCCAGCGTTTCCAGCCAGAAATGAACAGTCTCGGCATGTCGCATGTCCATGGGATGCAGGCCCAACCTCAACATGGGACTGGACAAGCTCTGTGCCAGACTGAATCGATTCCAGTAGCGCGAGGCCAGACGTCGCCATGCGTTGCGCGAGCTCCACACCAGGGTCGGGGCATCCAGCCGCTTCCAGTCCGGCAGGCGGATAAGTCCGGTAAGATCGCTGGTGTAGGTTAAAGGAAATTTTCTCAGGGCTGCTTGGTTCCCGTGCTCATCAGCCAGGCTGGCGCGACGAAACCGCTAACCGGCCAACGATAGCGGCTGAACAGTTCCAGTCCCCTTTCCAGCCGTTCTGCGGCGCGCATCTCATCCAGACTGTAGAACTCGCCTTCATGCGTGTAGATGCGGCGCATGAACAGATTCCATGGATTGGCATGCAGCGGGCTGTCATCATTGTGGTAATAGCCATGCAGAACGACTTCATCACCCCGTGCGATACGCCGTTCAATGGCGTCGCTGAAATCCGGGAAACGATTCAGCTGGAACTGATGGTGAAAATCGGGTACTACCAACAGGGTCAATGGTACTTGACCCATCGCATCCACCGCATCGATGAAATCCCGGTAAATGGCCCAGCTTCCCGGCGTGACGTCATGCAAAACGACGCTCAATGCAAGGTTGCTGGCTGTTCAGGCACGGCGTTTTTCCACTGTATTCTGGTCAATGTGGCCGGTTAATTCCTGATACTGCCCGAAGAGCTGGGCCAGTATCCTGTCCCACGCATAGTATTCCTCGACATGTTTGCGGGCCAGCCGGCCCATGCCGTAGTGTCCGTTTGCAAACATCTTTCGCGCGGCATCGGCTAGTGCCTCGGCATTTGCCGATTCGGCCAGCAAGCCGCAACCGGGCGCGACCAGTTCGGCGACACCGCCATGGCGGGTGCCAATGACGGGAATGCCGCTCGCCATGGCTTCGAGCACCACCAGGCCGAAGGTTTCACGGTCGCCGGCGTGAATCAGTGCATTGCTGCTGGCCAGATACCGCGCTATACCGTCAGCCCTTACATACTCATGAATCACGCTGACATTGTCCGGCACGCCGCGCGGCATACCCGGTCCAATCAACAGCAAGTGATAATCTTTGCCCAGCAGTTTCATTGCCTTGAGCAGTATCGGGATATTTTTTTCGCGGGCGGCGCGTCCAACGAAGATGAGAAGATTAACATCGTCAGCAATGCCCAGCTTCTGTTTGAGGAAAGGATCATGATGACGCGGATGGAATTGCGTGGCGTCGACTCCAAGCGGTTGCAATCTCACCTTTTCGATGCCCAGCTTGAGGAGTTTGTCGGCCATCACCTGACTTGGAGCGAGAACGAGGTTGAATTGGCTATAGAGTGCGCGCAGGTAGCCATTTATTAATTGATCCGTCCAGTGCCCAAACCGGGAATGCACCATGCGCGTCAAATCGGAGTGATAAAACCCGACTACAGGCACGCCCAGTTTTTGCCCGGCATCCATGCTTGCCCATGCCGTGACGTAAGGATCGCCAGCCTCGATGATATCCGGGCGAATCCTGGTCAGCGCGTCCACCCAGCTCTGTTTGCCCAGCGGAAACCGGTAGCCGTGGCCATAAGGAAGCAAGGGTGCCGCTACATTGTGCAAATATTCACTGTTGGAGTGCCGCGAACCGGGAACAACCAGGCTATGTTGCGCGCGCCCGGTCAACCAGCGATGTTTGGCTTCAAGATATGTTCGTACGCCGCCACTGCCCGGCGTGTAAAACATGGTAACGTCAGCGACGTGCATGATTTGAACAAACCATTGTGGTCATTAGAAATTCCATGTCTGGTGTTCTTTGGGCAGCCGTGCGTTATGGCACGGCAACAAGTTGCCGGATATTCGAATCAGCTCCGGTAATTTGCATTTACACAGCATATTCAAGCGAGGGGTTGGGGGTATTCCGCCACTCGATCAGTTCCAATCGGCCATCCAGATGCTCAACGATAGCCGTGCAGCTGTCCACCCAGTCTCCGCAGTTGATATACAAAAGATCATCGACTTCCTTGATGGTTGCGCTGTGGATATGCCCGCATACCACTCCATCCAGTCCCCGGTCGCGTACCGAGCGGATGACAGAATCTTCGAAATCAAAAATGAAAGTGACTGCGGATTTGACTTTTCGCTTGGCGTATCCTGCCAGAGACCAGTAACCTCCGATGCGCAAGGTACGGCGCCACCAAGACAGCCAGCCGTTCAGCATGACGAGCAGGTCGTAGCCCTTGTCTCCCAAAACAGCCAGCCAGCGATGGTGCCGGGTCACCTGGTCAAACTGGTCGCCATGGGTAAGCAGCAACCGCTTACCATCGGCAGTTTCATGCAGCCATTCGAACGCGATCAAAATGTCACCGAATGAAGTGCCGTCATACTCTCGCAATGCTTCGTCATGGTTTCCAGGGATGAAGATCACCTTTTCACCGTGCCGTGCACGGCGCAGGATTTTCTGTACCACCGTATTCTGCATGGCCGACCACTGTACACTGCGCCCCATGGCCCAAAAATCGATTATGTCGCCGACGAGAAAGAGGTGTTCACTTTCAAATTCCCTCAAAAAATCAAGGAGTCGATCGGCTTGGCAGCTTCGTGTGCCGAGATGTATATCGGAAAGGAATATTGAACGAACTTTCACGATATCAAATTAGATATGGAGTGTGACATTTTAATGAAAGTGTCTTTCATTTTTATTTCAGCAGAAATGATTTAGCTATGCTTCGGCCTGGGATGGCCGGTCAAGGAGCGCTTGCGCTCTTCGTCTCCACCAGTACCAGGTCCCCGCAGCGATCAGCGCCGAAATGAACGCAAGGATGGCGGTGCCGAAATGGTCAATCCACTCGAGGATCAATGGCAGGTACTCACCGAAGAAGTAGCCCACGACGATAAACTGCCCGATTCCTATCACGATCCCGAGGGTGTTGAAACTCAGGAAGGTGGCGTAGTTCAGGCGGAACATGCCTGCCATGGCAGGCATCACCCAGGATAGCGGTCCGCTGAGGCGCGCCACGAAGACGGCTATTGCGCCGCGATGTTTGAAGAAGTCTACGCCGCGCTGGTATTTATCTTGATTGATCAGCCGCCCCAGCACCGGCCAGCAAGCCAGGCGCTCCAGTAGCGATGAGCCGCAGCTCCGGCCCAGCCAATAACTGGCGTTGTCGCCGAGTATCCCGCCGGAATAGAGCAGTGCCAGAACGGCCCAAACATTCAATGCTCCCATGCCGGCCAAAAGTGAACCCGCGAAAAAGAACAACTCGCCCGGCACGATCATCGAAATCGGGATCAGGGTCTCGAAGAATGCGCCGAGAAACAGCACTCCATATGCCATCTGGTTTTGCTCGGCCAGGACAGCGGTCATGTGCTCGAGAGAGGCGAGATCAACGAATGACATCGTACTTGCGGTTGACCTTGAAACGCAGCGGCAGCAAGGCCTGATAAGTCCAGCGCAAACTCAGCCGCAGGTAACCTTGCGAGTCGAAGCGCCGCGTCGAGGTAGTCACCTGGTCGGTGGGCACGAAGAAGAAACGCCCGTAGCGACTGCACTCCTGTATGAACATCAGGTCCTCGGCAAAGTTCAGGTCCTCGCGAAAGCGCACGCCTTGCGCGATCTGGGTGCGTGCGACCTGGATGGAAAACGAGGTTCTGGTCAGGCGATGGATGTGATCATAAGCCGCGAACCATGCGCGCGCATAGAAGCCATTGACGGAATCCGGACGCACGCTTGTCGTGCCCACGCTCAGGCCATTCTCGCCGCGGCGGTTCAGCCAAGTATTGAGATGCTGCAGGAAATTTCGCCCGAGCCGGGTGTCGGCATCGCAGAACACCACCCATTCGGATTCCGGCGTGAGGTTGTCCAGGCCCACGTTCTTGGCATGCGACACTCCGCCCTCGTGGATCGCCACGATGCGGATGCACCTCCAGTCGGCCTGTTGGGCGATCCGGTTGGCGATGCCAAGGGTGGCGTCGGTGGAGCCGTTTTCGACCACGACGATCTCGTAACGATCGCCCGGATAGCGCTGGGTGAGCAGGCACTGGAGGGTCGCCTCGATCTCGGCCTCCTCGTTGTAGGCCGGCACGATGATGGAGATGAAGTGACGGTGCATCAATTCCTCGATACTGTCTGTGATGCGGCGCAACGACTCGTCCGTCTTCCACGGCGGCTCGAACAAACGCGTCTGTTCGCAGGCTTGCAGGGCCGGTACAAGGTCGAGTCCGGCCTGTTGCGTGCGGGAGATAAAGTAATGCCGGCTACTCAGGTAGGAAGCAAGGTACTCCTGCTCGGTCTGGTTCGGTGTCGGGATCAAAAGCGCGCGCTTGCCATGCTCGACCAGATCCATCACCGTGGTATAGCCGGCGCGCGAGACGATCACGCGCGCCCGGTTGAACAGCTCCTGGCGCAATTCGCCGCTCGCCACGCTGTGGATCCGCAGATCGTCGCGGCGATAGCGGTCATATGCGGACTCGACACCGCCAGCATCACCCAGCACGAATACTTTTTTCCCGTGCAGGCTGCCCGCCTGTTCGAGCAGATCGCGCACGAACGACTCCTTGTGCTCGATCAGGTAGCCGCTGATCACAAACAGGTAATCGATGTCCCGTTCCAGGTCCAGATGCCGGTATGAAGAAAGGATGCCGATATAGCGATGCGGGCGGCGATGCAGCGCACGCGAATGCGCCAAGTGGCCGGCCAGGTTCAGGCTCGGCCCGAAATAGTCCGGAATGAACAGCATGTCGAATTTTCGCAGCGCCGCGACGTTGACGTTCTCGGTCAACCAGGAAGTTTCGCGCAAGCCCTTGGGCGGAACGAAAGCGATCTGGTGCGACAGGATGAACGAAGGGGTCCAGCGGCTGTGAAAACCATATTTGCCGTCGCTGAAGATGAAATCGTAGTCCCCCGCGATGGCCTGCACCTCGCGATGCTCACTGCGGATCACGCGCCAGGTATGCAGCAGGTCGACCAACAGGTACCAATACAGCCGCCAGCCCGTACCGCGCTCCAGTGGCGGATAATCGGTCATCTCCCGGAACTCGACGCCGGGTTCCCCGCCCAGTTCCAGGCGCAGGAACGCCAGTGCGTTGCCGGCGGAAACCACGGTGATTGCATATCCGCGGCGCAGGTACTCGCGTATCACCGCCAGCGTACGCGTGGCATGGCCGAGACCCAGGGAGCTGACCGCGAACAGTGCCTTGCGTGTATCACTTCTTGCGGAATGGCTGTCTAACGAAGTGGATGGTGCTGGAGGGACATTCCCCGTGGCGGGGTTTTCTACGGTGATTGCGTTTAGATAATTATTCATCACGCGCGCACCTTGCCATCTGATTGTTACAACATCATGACAGGCTTCCAGCGTTCTTTATTGTTCCGGCCGGTAATTGTCAAGCTTGCGGCACCCGAAGGAACTTGGTTTCGCCGCAACATTTACCCGAAAGAAGTGCAGCGAAACTCCGGTTCCAGGCCGGTTATTCCAATCGCCGCGAAGCAGTCATATGCGGCAGACGAATTTATGAAGTTAATACGATATCGCCTACATGAGTGCGTGATTCATGCCGTTGTAACATTACCCGCTTAAGATCATGATCATGACCCAGTACAAAAACCTGGAACGGTTGGTGATCTTTGACGCGGATGGCACGACCATCGACGCATTTCATGCCATTCAACTGACTTTTCTGCGGCACGGTATGGACATCGGTGACTTGGAACGTTTTCAAAAGCGCCGCAAGCTGTTCAAGTATCTTGGCGGTCTTCGGGAATTTCCAACAAATCTGCGCCGCCAGTTCGGCAAGCAGAGCCGCAAGCGTCTGCTGACGACATTGACTGATGTCTACCGCGAAGAGGCCCGCTTGTATCCGGGCATGGATTCCCTGCTGGAGACGCTGCTGGCTGCTCCCGACATCCGCGTGGGTCTCGTTACCCGCAATGTGACGAATGAGCCGGAGAAAACCCTGAAACTACTTTTTCAGCGCCACGGCATTGACACAGGCGATTTCGACTTCTTCGCCTGCATTCCTCTCAGAAAGGACAAGACAGTAGTAATGAAACATGCCCGGCAATCCTTTGCCATCAATCCCGCCCGCGCTTACGCCTGCGGGGACGAGCACAGCGACTATTTGGCGGCGATAGGCGCAGGCATGCATCCTTTTGTTGCAGCCTATGGCTTCGAGGACAACGTTCGCCTGACCGAGAAGTTCGGAGTGCCCGACGAAGTCATATCGACATCTCCAGCGGAGTTTATCGACCGGCTGCTGAATGCTCTGAATCTTGCAAGCGAAGAACATTACCCCAAATTGATCAGCCGTCAGGGAACGCTCCACCACAGCTAGATCCTCGCGACATGCAATCAAAATCCTGAGGCGAACGCAATCTCTTCAATCAGGCAATATCGATTTTACACGGCAAAATTTCACAAAAATTTAATGCAACCGAAGCCGGAACCCCTGGCCTAATGATGGCCCCGTTATTGGGGTATAACTTGTAGTTAAGTTTGTTCCAACTATTGATCAAGAAAGGAGATTCCAAATGACTCTCGAAAAAAGCAATGAGCATAAAGCTAATAATGGCCACTGGCACGAAGCTGAAACCGGATTCTTTATTGCGTTCGGCTGGCTTACGGCATTGTCCGTATCAATAGCAACTGGTGCTTTGGCAGCCATTTCATAATATCTGCTTTCTTCAGCACGTTGACAACAAAGGGCGGGAAACCGCCCTTTGTGTTTCGTAGCTATGGTCGACATTTGAGTTTCATTGAATGCTCATAATGGCACACAATCAGACTGCGCGAAAGTTCGTTCAAAACACCCGGCATCCTTAAGTGCATCGATTAATCCAATCAGTCTATATATATTCATTAACCGGTAACACAATCTTCATGCTCTCTTGCTAAATTGTTATAGTAGATCAGATCGACCAATTGTTGCATATAGCAAAGGATAACCAAATGAACGCTTCAATGACCGAACACTCAAACGCCGCTTCCATAGACATTGGGATTGAGGAAGAAGGTGAATACGGCAAATTCGGCATCACGGATTCCGACAACCGGGAAACCCTTGGTCAAATCGATTATGAACTATTTCATGGCCATGCGGTTTTTAACTATGCGCCGCTTGGCGAATCAAATGCTGAGGATGAAGAACACTCTGACGAACATGTCTGCGAAGATGAATATGCGTGAAGAATCAATTCGCGTCTGGGCATTTCTGTGATCTGCTATCCGAATGGGGTATACGGGGCCCCAAGAAATGTAAAGGGAAGGCTCTGAAAGCCTGGTGCAGAAAGGAGTACATCTATTTCAAAATTTGCGCTTCGGCCTGAAGCCAATCCTCCAACTCATGGCCGGGTGAAAATCCCCTTTTTTCCGCAAGGTAATAAGCAGCCTCTTCTATCATTGCTCGAGCCTGCTCTTCCATGACTGCTTCTTCTTTAATACTTGCCTGGCTTTTTTCTGCAAAGGGAATTACCAATTCTCCATACAGCAGTCTGGGCTCTTGATCCATGATGGCAATCCCAATTAATTAAGGAATCAAATTCTGGCAACTATTTGTTACACCAATATGAATACAGTGACCAACAAATATTTCATTTGTCTGTAACACCCTTAATCAATAATCTGGATACGTAGGGTGACATGCAATTGTTGCCGTCTGCTCATTCCTCTCCTCGAGCAGACGTCCTTACTCTCCGTTGGAACTACGCTTGTCCCCAAGTCCAGGCTTGGGGATTTTTTTGTTTGCTTACTTGATAATTCAGCTTTGAAAATCGCATTGAATAATGCAGGCTACTGCTATTTACCTGGCTCAGCCCTGGCCTTGTTAGTAACCTTGGATTTTGCTTGTACTTTGGTTTGTACGGGGGCCTTGGCTTTTGCTGGAGTCTTGGCCTTTGTCTTACCCTTTGCTTCTTTTTTGGCCTTGGCCTCTTTCTTGGCTTCTTCTCTTTCCTTCAATTTACGCATCATTTTGCGCCATTCCTGGAGTTGTTCATCTTCCAATTGCAATTGCTTAGCCAATGCTTCTGCCTGACTTATCTTGTTCTTCTCTAGTCGGCGATCCAGTTTGCCGCCCATCCTGGATAACAAGCGCTCGGTTTCTTCCTTGGTTAAAGCTTTAACTTTTGCTAAATAATTTGGCTTTGCTATTTTTGTCATTATCAATCCCCTCTCATTGATTATTGTGGCTCCCGATCCATCTGCATTATCAAATTGGCTTTGACTGTTACTTTGAAAATGCTTCAGGTTAAAAAAGTGATAGCATAAAATATATCTGCTTAGTCTAATATCCTTGTCTCAGTAATTGGCATGCTTCTATATCTCCCAATATTGCTTTCCCAAACAACGAGTCCTTGGGGCGGTTATTTCTTTCTTGATCACAACCTGATCATATTGACCGAGTCGGCCAGTCCGCCCGGCGCTGAAATATGAGGGGACAAAGTGAGAATAGAAATCGAATATTTAGGAAACCGTATTTAAAAGCGAACAATGCTCTGAGGTAATTATATTTGTTATAACTGGTCGGGGCGAGAGGATTCGAACCTCCGACCACTTGCACCCCATGCAAGTACGCTACCAGGCTGCGCTACGCCCCGAAGGCGCGGATTATAGCAGAGGGGGCGTCACTGATGAAAAACATTCTCGCGAAAAATACGTTAAAACGCTTTTGTTTTGTTGATGATGGAATGGCGCAGCGCATTTACCAATCTTGCCAAACATGGCGCCTGAAATCTTGGTGAGCGGGCCGGCATTGGGCAGGCCGGGCAACAGGTAACGGGCTGTGCACGCAGCTGCCTTCGTCAGGTGGCTAGTTGTTTAAACGGCGGATTTGTTTGCTATGTTCAATCCCAGCGATCGTCCCTGACCTGAACCATGCCGTTTTCGACTCTGACCGGAAATGTCGCTGTCGGCTCGTAGGCAGGTGCAGACAAGGCTTCCCCGGTCCTGATGGAAAAACGCGCGCCATGGCGCGGGCAGATGATCTCGTCATTTTCAACGCAACCTCCGGTCAGCATGCCGCCGTCATGAGTGCAGACATCTTCGATTGCATAGAAGGCGTCGTCCAGTTTGAACACCGCGATTCCGACGCCATCAATGTCGATGTGCACCGGTTTGCCTGGGGAAATTTCTTCCACTCTGCGCAACGTCCACCCATGCGCTCATACCACTTCGACTTCGATGTCCGGCTCGATGGTCCGCGCCAGATTGCCGATCGCCGAAAGCGTCCCGGCAAGCGAACTCGGGCAGCTTCCGCATGCGCCGTAATAGCGAATGGAAAGCACATTCCCGTCCAGCCCGACGATCTGAAGATCGCCGCCGTCAGACACCAGCGCGGGCCTGACCTGCTCATTCAGCAATTTGCGGATCGCGGCCAGCCTGGGCTCGTCGTCGTCGAAACTGGCGACAGCTTCAGATGCCGGCTTCTCTGCAGACTCAGCCTCCCTGATCGGCATCGCGATCTCGCGCACCAGTTTAGGCCAGTCCGCCTCGCCGTCCTGGGTGACAGTGATCCATTTGTCCATGTAATACACATTGACGACATGGGGGATCGCAAACAATTTTGAGGCCAGCGGATCCGCTGCCGCAGCCTCGGCGCTATCGAAGGAACAAGCAGTGCCCCAGGTCAACCTGTCCTTCAACACGAACTTGACCGCGTTAGGATTCGGGGTGTCTTCTATGTCTGCAATTTTAGGCATGGCCACTCACCGGATCGGCTTCGCCTTCAGTGGATATCGATGCTTCGGCATTCAGTGCCGCATGCAGTGTATGCCAGGGCAGGATCGCGCACTTGACCCGTGAAGGCAGATCCTTGACGCCGGAAAAGATTTTCAGTTTGCCCAGATGATTGCTTGTTCTTTCGGGATCGAGCGTTCCCGTCGCCATGCCCCTGAATTCCTCGACCATGGTCTCTGCTTCCTGCACCGATTTCCCTTTGACCGCGCCTGTCATCATCGAGGCGGATGCCTTGCAGATCGCACAGCCATGGCCTTCGAAAGCGATGGCATCAATCCTGTCGTCTGATACATTCATCGATAACTTGATGTGGTCGCCGCACAGCGGGTTGTGCCCGTCTGCATGCCGGTTCGCGCCCGGTATCGAACCGAAGTTCCTCGGCTTGCGATTGTGGTCCAGGATCACATCCTGATAAAGTTGGCGCATATCGGTCATGAGAACATCTCCTGCACCTTGCGGATGCCATCGACCAGCTTGTCGATCTCCTGTTCGGTGTTGTAAAAGGCAAATGAGGCGCGCGCGGTGGCGGGAACATGGAAGCGATCCATCACCGGTTGGGCGCAATGGTGCCCGGTTCGAATGGCGATGCCATCGCCGTTCAAAATGGTGCCCACGTCATGCGGGTGCACACCGTCGATCTCGAATGACATCACGGCTGCTTTTGTTTTGGCTGTACCGATGATCCTGACTCCGGCGAGTGCCGACACACGTTCGGTCGCGTAAGACAATAGCTGTTTTTCGTACGCTTCTATCCTGTCCAGACCGATGCCGTTCAGATAGTCGATTGCCGCCCCAAGGCCGATCGCCGCCATGATGGGCGGTGTACCCGCCTCGAATTTGGATGGGATGACGTTGTAGATGGTCTTCTCGAAGGTCACCGAAAGTATCATGTCACCGCCGCCCTGATAGGGCTGCATCTTCTCAAGAAGGTGCGCCTTGCCATACAGCACGCCGATGCCGGTCGGTCCGCACATCTTGTGACCGGAAAAAGCGTAGAAATCGCAATCAAGATCCTGCATGTCGAGCGACTGGTGCGGTGCGGCCTGCGCGCCGTCAAGCAACACCGGCACGCCGTGGCGGTGCGCGAAGGCAGTCATCTGCTTCACCGGATTGATCGTGCCGAGCGCGTTCGATACATGCGACAAGGCCAGAAATTTTGTCCTTTCATTGAACAGTGCCTCGAACTCGTCGATGAGCAATTCACCGTCATCGTTCATCGGGATCACGCGTATAACCGCGCCTTTTTCCTCGGCCAGCATCTGCCATGGAACGATGTTCGCGTGGTGCTCCAGTGCGGACAGGATGATCTCATCGCCCTTGCCGATGAAAGCCCGGCCGTAGCCGTGCATCACCAGATTGATCGCTTCGGTAGTGCCGCGCGTGAAAATGATCTCGCGCGATTCCTTCGCTTTCAGGAAATGCTGCACCTTGACGCGCGCCGCTTCGAATTCCCTGGTGGCCAACTCGCTCAGATAATGCACGGCACGGTGGATATTCGAATGCTCCTGGGTCTGGTAACGCACGATGCGGTCGATGACCGGCTGCGGCATCTGGCTGCTGGCCGCGTTATCCAGGTAGACCAGCGGCTTGCCGGATACCTGCAGGCCCAGTATCGGAAAATCGGCCCTGATATTATCGATCCTGATTTGATCGATAGGGGCGCGTTCGTCTATTGACATGTTCTATCTTCATTTTCGAGCCCCGGTGATGCGTTCCCCATTCATACGTTCAAGGATCGTCCTGCCAAGGGATTCGACCAGGAATGGCACCGGGATCTTGACGATGATCTCGGCGGCAAAAGCGTGGGTGAGCAGGTTGCGCGCACGCTCCTCGGTAAGCCCGCGACTCTTGAGGAAGAACAATGCATCAGCATCGATCTGTCCGATCGTCGCGCCGTGCTTGCAACTCACATCATCATTGAAGATTTCCAGCTGCGGCTGGGTGTCGATGTGCGCCTTGTCTGAAAGCAGCAGGTTGCGGCTGCTTTGCGCGGAGTCTGTTCCTGACGCCCCGACGTGCACCATGATCTTGCCGCTGAAAACCGCGTGCGCCGAACCGTCTGCGATGCATTTGTGCAACTGGGTGCTCTTGCCTCTGGGTGCGGCATGATCGATCAAGGTATGCGTGTCGGCGATCTGTCGCCCTGCGACCAATGCCAGTCCGTCCAGCCGCATTTCTGCGCCTTCATCCTGCTGTGTGACATGCAGTGTATGACGGGATACGCGCGCACCGAAGGCCAAAGAAGTCGCGGCATAATGGCTGTCCCTGCCCGCCGCGACCGAACAGTGTCCGATATGGAATGCGCTTTTTTCTTCGCGCTGCACGCGCACATGCTGCAAATGCGCCTGTTCCTTCAGCACTACCTCGGTCACTGCATTTGAAATGTAAATCCCGTCGTCCAATCCCACATAGTCCTCAACCAGGGTGGCGCGACTGGAAGATTCCATCACCACCATGCAGCGCGGATAGATCGCAGATGGCGTTTCGCGCCTGGTTGCAACATGCAGCAGATGGATCGGTGCTGATACTTCCTTGTCAACATGCACCCAGGCGCCATCTTCGAAGAAGTTCGTGTTCAAGGCGACGAACGCATCCTGCTGGTACGGCGCATAGCGTCCGAAATTCGCCTCGACCAGCCGGTCTCCGAGGCGGTCTGCAAGCGACGCTACCGTCACACCTGAATCCGTTTGCGACAGATCGGAAAGCTCGGCTGCATAACATCCGTCGACAAAGACCAGCCTGATCGCTCCGGGTATCAAAAACCGTTCGATGTCGGCCTGCGTCAATCGGGCGAAAGAGCCCACCGGTTGAAAGCCGTGCTGAAACATGGGGGACAAGTCGGTGAAGCGCCAGTCATCATGGCGCTGCAGAAGGAAAATTCAAAGCCTGGGCGCGTGCCAGCGCCTCCAGGCGGATCTTTTCGAGCCAGCCTTCCGATTTGACGGCTTTGCCGAGCAACAGCTGCTCAAAGCATTGTTCCCTGGTCAGTTTCACGCTGCCGCCCTGAGCCAGTCGTAGCCGCGCGCCTCCAGTTCCAGTGCGAGTTCCTTGCCACCAGTCCTGACGATACGCCCGCCATCCATCACATGCACATAATCCGGCACGATGTAGTTCAACAGCCGCTGGTAATGGGTCACCATCACCACCGCATTTTTGGATGTCAGCAAGCTGTTCACACCGTGTGCCACGATCCTCAAAGCATCGATGTCCAGACCGGAATCGGTCTCGTCCAGGATCGCGAGCGTTGGTTCGAGTACCGCCATTTGCAGGATCTCGTTGCGCTTCTTTTCGCCGCCGGAAAAACCTTCATTGACGCTCCGGTTCAGGAAGCTCGGATCCATTTCGACGACCTTGAGCTTTTCCTGCACCAGATCCTCGAACTCGAGCGGATCGAGCTCCTCCAGCCCGCGTTCAGTCTGCAGTGTGTTGTAGGCCAGCCGCAACAACGCACTGTTCGACACGCCGGGGATTTCAACCGGATACTGGAATGCCAGGAATAGTCCTGCCCTTGCGCGTTCTTCCGGTTCCAGTGAGAACAGATCCTTGCCTTCGAATATGGCTGTGCCGCCGGTTACGGTGTAGTCGGGATGCCCGGCCAGCACCTTGGAAAAGGTGCTCTTGCCCGAGCCGTTGATGCCCATGATGGCGTGCACTTCACCCGCGCGCACGGTGAGATCGACGCCTTTCAGGATTTCGCTTCCAGTACCACCGCCCACTCCGCCGACTGCGGCCCTGAGATTTTTGACTTCCAGCAATACCTTGCTGCCTTTGTTAATCACCCTACGCTCCCTTCAAGTTTCAGGCCGAGCAACTTGGTTGCCTCGACCGCAAATTCCATCGGCAAATGCACGAACACGTCCTTGCAAAAACCGTTGATGATCATCGATATCGCCTCTTCCGAACCGATCCCGCGCTGCGCAAAGAAGAACATCTGGTCTTCGCCTATCTTGGAGGTTGATGCCTCGTGCTCTATCGTTGCCGTGGTGTTCTGCGCGTCTATGGTCGGAAAGGTGTTCGCCGCGCAGCGATCGCCGATCAGCATCGAGTCGCACTGCGAATAATTCCGGGCACCGTTTGCGCGGCTGCCTACCTTGACCAGGCCACGATAGCTGTTGTTCGAGCGGCCGGCGGATATGCCTTTCGAAATGATCTTGCTCCGCGT
This sequence comes from uncultured beta proteobacterium, assembly GCA_963806115.1. Lineage (GTDB taxonomy): Bacteria > Pseudomonadota > Gammaproteobacteria > Burkholderiales > Gallionellaceae > Gallionella. Next base: position 61,853 of record CAWDWW010000012.1, on the reverse strand, counting down.
GTTCCTGCCGATATGGATCATCTTCGTTCCGGTGTCGGCTTGCTGCAGATGATTGGTCAGCGCCACCGAATAGAATTCGCCGACCGAGTTGTCTCCCAGCAGTACGCAGCTCGGATACTTCCAGGTGATCGCGGAGCCGGTCTCGACCTGGGTCCAGGAGATCTTCGAATTGACGCCCTTGCACAGGCCGCGCTTGGTGACGAAATTGTAGATTCCGCCCTTGCCGTTCTCGTCTCCGGCATACCAGTTCTGCACGGTCGAATATTTGATGTCTGCATTGTCCAGCGCGACCAGTTCTACCACCGCAGCATGCAGCTGGTTGGTATCGAACTGGGGCGCCGTGCAACCTTCAAGGTAACAAACAGAACTTCCTTCTTCAGCGACGATCAGCGTGCGCTCGAATTGCCCAGAACCCTCGGTATTGATCCTGAAATAGGTGGACAGATCCATCGGGCACTTCGTCCCTTTCGGTATATAACAGAAGGAACCGTCGGTGAACACTGCAGAGTTGAGCGCGGCATAAAAGTTGTCGCCACTCGGCACGACACTGCCCAGATATTTTTTCACCAGCTCCGGATAATCGCGCACTGCTTCCGAAAAGGAACAGAATATAATGCCGATCTCGGCCAGTTTTGCCTTGTAGGTCGTGGTCACCGACACACTGTCGAAAATTACGTCGACTGCGACGCCCGTCATCAGTTTTTGCTCGTGCAAAGGCACGCCGAGCTTCTCGAAGGTGCGCCTCAATTCCGGGTCAACCTCGTCCATGCTGGCCAGTTGCTTCTTTGGCTTGGGTTGGGCGAAATAGATGATGTCCTGAAAATCTATCCTGGGATGGGTCACGTTTGCCCATGCAGGTTCCTCCATGGTCAACCAGTGCCGGTAGGCAGACAGACGGAATTCGAGCAGCCATTCCGGTTCTCCCTTCTTGCTCGAGATCATGCGTATCACGTCCTCGCTCAAGCCTTTCGGAACCGACTCGGTTTCGATGTTGGTCACGAACCCATGCTTGTAGGGCTGATTGACCAGATTATGCAATGCCGTGCTCATATGTAATCCTCAAACTGCAAAGCTTTCGCCGCATCCGCACTGATTCTTGACGTTGGGATTTTTGAACTTGAACACGTGGCCCAATCCCTCCTTTACATACTCGAGTTCCGTGCCTTCGAGAAATGGCAGGCTCTCAGCATCCACCAGCAGCTTTGCACCATAGCTCTCAAATATCGTGTCGCTCTCCAGAATCTCCTGCGCGATATCCAGAACATAGGCAAAGCCGCTGCATCCTGATTTTTTTACACCAAGCCGCAACCCGACTCCTGCGCCGCTCTTTTCGATCTGATTTCGAATATGTTTTGCTGCCGATTCCGTCATTGTGATTGCCATGTGCCTCTCCATATAAAATTCAAATAAATATACCGCGTGAACGAATCGCGCTCACATCCACGACTTGTGGTTTGGGCGCGATCATTTCAGCAAGATTCACTTTATTGAGCGCATCGTGAATGATATGGTTTATCCCCTGCCAATTGCTTCGAGTCGAGCAATTCGATTCCCGTGCGCATGTCGAAGTACCGCTGCACTCGGTGATCGAAATCGGGCCATCCATCGCATAGATTATTTCAGCGATGGATATCTCGCTGGGATCGCGGGTCAGCATATAACCGCCCTTTGCACCGAGCGTGGAGCCAACGAGATTCTCGCGAGCAAGCATTTTGAGTATCTTGCTCACCGTGGTCGGAGCCATACCCAATTCCATCGCCACCTCGTTCGCACTGTGGACAACACCATCGCGAGCCATATAGGCCATGACTTGACTGCCGTAATCTGCCAATTTACTTAAACGCAACATATTTCACCTCGCTAATCTAGGACTAGTTTAGTCCAAGTTAGTTCATAACGCAATCGCAACTCCCGAAAAACAAGGCTGACCTAGCGCCGTATGATGTGTATCATGGTGGTTCGGTACCACGTTAATCCTGGTTATCCTCATAAAGTCAGCTAGTTGCACTTGTTTTACATAATAATTGAAAGAATTTTCATGAATAAATTAGCCATTCTTGCACTACTGTGCACTCTGTCTGCGTGCGGCACGCAAAACAAACTTTGGATTCCTGATTGGAAAGAAACCTCCTCGCTGACCATCCCACGCGCGGGAGCTGCTGTAGTGGCAATCGATGGCACTCTCTTCTTGATAGGCGGTGTCGATGGCAAGGATTTTCTCAATACGACCGAATATGCCAGGATTAACAAGGATGGATCCTTGGGCGTATGGCAAGCCGGTCCAAATTTAAAGGAACCTCGCGGTTTTATCGATGCAGTTATACACAATGGTTCGATATATGTGGTCGGTGGCGGAAACGGTCCGAATGGGCATAATTTGCTGAAAACCGCCGAACGCGCCCGTATATTGCCCGACGGTACGTTGGGGCCGTGGGAAACCGAGAAGAATGAAATGCTCGTGAGGCGTCGTTGCAGCAAACTGATTGCGACGGAAAAGACGCTTTATGCTTTTGGCGGTTTTGGCGGAGTCCTGTTGGATTCGGTTGAGCATGCAGACTTTATGCCGGACGGCAGTTTGGGGGAATGGCAACTTGAGCCCAAAACCATGCTTATGCCCAGGTACGTGAACGGGGTGAAGAAGTGGGGATCGGCCGCTTATGTGATCGGCGGGCATGATCAGGACCAGGGTGTCGGCATTACCGATGTCGAATGGTCCCCGCTTGGTGATCTGGAGAAGCGGAACTGGAAAATGACCAAGCCATTGAATATCGGCCGATACGGGTTGGCCACCGTTTCAAAGGGTGATTATCTGTATGCGCTTGGCGGCCTAACGGGGCTTGAATTTCTCGACAGCGTGGAAAAAAGCAAGGTGAACACCGACGGGCAATTATCCGCATGGGAAATGACTACCCCGCTCAGCGTGCCGCGCGGTATGTTCAGTGTGGTTGAATATAAGGATTGGATATACGTGATCGGCGGTTCCAATCGCGATCGATATTTATCCAGCGTCGATTACGCTACGGTCAATGCTACCGCAGACTTCGGATACTGGGGCGGTGAATCCGAGGCACAGGCATACAAGGCAAAATTGGCCGCACGCAAAGAAATCCAGAGCCGGTTGCCCAACCACGGTACCGTAAGAACGGTTCTTCAAGCAACCGCGTATACCTACCTGGAAGTGCTCAATGATAAACAACAAATGATCTGGCTGGCTGGCACCAAGCTGGACGTTAAACCCGGCGACCAAGTCGACTATAGCAAGGGTGTAATAATGAGCGGCTTCTACAGCAAGGAATTGAACCGGACTTTTAACCAGATCCTGTTTGTTGGACAAGTCCAAAAGGCAGAGTAGATAGGCAAAATTGCCTTTATAAGGCAGATTTTATACGCCGAGCAAGGAAATGATCTCCTTGATTTCATGACGCAGTGTCGAGACATTCAGCGCTGATGCGGATTGCGGCGAACGATAATCAGGCTGATTCGGATTTTCCAGGAGATTGCGCGCGCCGCTGATGGTGAATCCCTGGCCGTATAGCAAATCGCGGATACGCCGTATCAGCATCACTTCATGGTGTTGATAGTAACGCCGATTGCCGCTGCGCTTGACCGGCTTAAGCTGGGTAAACTCTTGTTCCCAATAGCGCAGCACGTGCGCCTTTACTCCGCACAACTCGCTGACCTCACCGATGGTGAAATAGCGCTTTGCGGGTATCGGGGGAAGTTCCGAGTTAGGCTTGTGGTTTTCCATGATAGGACTTTTCCACCATGGTTTTCAGTTTTTGGCTGGGATGAAAAGTCACTACACGCCGCGCGGTGATTGGGATTTCTTCGCCGGTCTTTGGATTACGTCCGGGACGCTGCGGCTTGTCGCGCAATTGAAAATTCCCGAAACCGGAAAGTTTTACACTCTCACCCTGTTCCAGTTGCAAACGAATTTCCTCAAAAAATGCTTCTACCATATCTTTGGCTTCGCGCTTATTGAGGCCCACTTTTGCGAACAGCAAATCTGCCAGTTCGGCTTTGGTTAATGTTGTTGTCATTTTTCTCCCTTACATACGCAATTGTGCACCGTGCGTTGCCAAAACAGCTACCAACCGCGTAATACTTGATTCAATTTCAGAATCCGTGAGTGTTTTGTGAGTATCTTGTAATAACACACGGAATGCAAGGCTTTTTTTGCCTTGTTCCACGCCTTTGCCGCGATATACATCAAACAGTGCAATCTCTGCCACATAAGGTGCTGATGCATTTTGCATGGCATCCAGCAAGGTTTGCACCGCAATACCCTCGTCCGACCACAACCGCCAGATCGCGGCGCACCGGCAGGAACTTGGCGATCTCGCTCATGCGCGGAACCTTGGCTTGTGTCAGCGCGCCGAGTTCGACTTCGAACCACACGCAGGCTTGAGCAATGTCGTATTGTTGTTGCCAGTGCGGATGCAATTCGCCAATCCAGCCGACCATCTGTTCGCCACAATAAATCTGCGCAGAGCGTCCGGGATGCAGGGCCGGATGGGCTGCTGCAACAAAATGCAGCTTCCGGGGAGCAAACAAAGTTTCGACATCCGCTTTTACGTCATAAAAATCCACTGGCTTTGGCGGCTACGCCCCATTGTTCAGGCTGTGCATCGCCGTAGGCCAACCCGGATAATCGCTGGTGTTGGATATATTCATTGCCGGTCTTGGAAAAACAAGCACCGACCTCGAACAGACGCATGCGCGGCTGTTTGCGGTTCAGATTGAAACGCAACGCCCCAACCAGCCCGCCGATCAAACTGCTGCGCATCACCGCCAGATTGCTGGCGATCGGATTTTGCAACGCGACAGGAGTTTCGTTACCGCAAAGTTCGCGCTCGATTTGTGCGTCAACAAAAGCGTAACTGACGATCTCCTGGTAGTCACGCGCAACCAGCGTATTCCGGATATGCGCCAACGGCCGTTGCAACTCGCTGTAGGGCAGCATGGTCAAGGCTGCATGTGGGGCAAGCGCCGGGATATTGTCATAACCATGCAGTCGCGCCAACTCTTCGATCAGATCGGCCTCGATGGACAGATCGAAGCGGTAGCTGGGCGGTGTCACACGAATATCGTCACCCTTGGCGTCAAACTTCAATTGCAGCCGCTGCAGCAAAGCTGCGATCTGCTTGCTATCCAGTGCAATGCCCAGCACCCTTGCGACGCGCGAACGGCGCAGCATGATGGCTTCACGCTTTGGCAACTGTCCGCGCACTTCGCTGATCGCACCAGCCTTGCCGCCACAGATCTCCAGCAACAATATGCGTGGCGCGTTCCAGCGCCAGACGCGTCGCGGCAAAATCCACGCCGCGCTCGAAGCGGAACGAAGAATCGGTCGCCAGACCAAAGCGGCGCGCCTTGCCGACGATCGCATCGGGATGGAAAAATGCGCTTTCCAGAAATACATCCCGCGTGGTGATTTCCACGCCGCTGCCCTGCCCGCCCATGATGCCGGCCAAAGCAAGCACGCGCGCATCATCGGCAATGACCAGCACATCATCGTCCAGCACCACATTCTGTTCGTTGAGCAACGTCAGTGCTTCGCCCTTGCGCGCCTTGCGTACCGTAATGCCGCCGGACAGCTTCGCCACATCGAAAGCGTGCATAGGCTGGCCCATTTCCAGCATCACGTAATTGGTGATGTCCACCACCGCGCTGATGCTGCGCAAACCGCTGCGCTCCAACCGGCGCAGCATCCAGTTCGGCGTAGCTGCTGCTGCGTTCACGCCGCGCACCAGGCGGCCGCAATACAGCGGGCAGCCAGTTGTATCATCCACCTTTACCGGCAATTGTTCGGACAAAGTGACAGGCTGTGCTTGTATCTCAATCGGCTTGAGTGCACTATCCGGTCAGTGCCGCGACTTCACGCGCCACACCGACCATGCCGGAACAATCGCTGCGGTTGGGCGTCAGCTTCAATGTAAACAGCTTGTCATCCAGTTCCAGATACTCGCGCAGAGTTTTCCCCACCGGCGCATCGCCGGGCAGCAGCCACAGGCCTTCGCTTTCATCAGCCAAACCCAGTTCTTTTTTGGAGCACAACATGCCGAACGATTCGACACTGCGCACCTTGGCCTGCTTGATAACAAAGTCGCCCGGCAGCACCGCACCGATGCGCGCGCAGGGCACTTTCACGCCGACTGCGACATTCGCAGCGCCGCAAACGATACTAAGCGGGAGTGCTTCGCCGACATTCACCTGACAAACATTCAGGCGATCCGCATTAGGATGCTTGATCACTTCCAGCACCTCTGCGACCACCACGTTGGTGAACGCGGGTGCGACAGGCTCCAGCGACTCGACCTCCAGTCCGGCCATCGTCAGCTCATGCGCCAATTCCTCGCTGGTCAGCTCTGGATCAACCCAGGTTCTTAACCAATTCTCAGAAAATTTCATCGTTATATGCTCAGTTGAATTGCTTGAGAAAGCGCAGATCGCTCTCAAAGAACAGCCGCAGATCGTTCACGCCGTAGCGCAGCATCGCCAGGCGCTCCACGCCCAGGCCGAACGCGAAACCGAGATATTTTTCGCTGTCGATATTGACGTGCTTCAGCACATTGGGATGTACCATGCCGCAACCGCCGATTTCCAGCCAGCCGCCGTTCCAGCTCATATCCATTTCAGCCGATGGCTCGGTGAACGGAAAGAACGAGGGGCGAAAGCGCACCTGCAGATCATCGCGCTCGAAAAAGCGCTGCAGAAAATCCTGCACCACGCCCTTGAGGTTGGCAAAACTGATGTCTTCATCGACCCACAGACCTTCCACCTGATGGAACATCGGCGAATGCGTGGCATCGGAATCGACACGGTACACACGCCCCGACGAGATGATCTTCAACGGCGGTTGATGGTCTTCCATGTAGCGCACCTGCACCGGTGAGGTATGGGTGCGCAACACGTGCTGCGGATCGATGTAGAAGGTATCGTGCATCGCGCGCGCCGGATGATTTTCCGGAATGTTCAGCGCGGTGAAGTTGTAGAAATCGCGTTCGATCTCGGGACCGGATGCGGTTGCAAAGCCCAGCGAGTGGAACAGCTGCTCGATACGTTCCTGCGTGCGTGTGATCGGATGCAACCCCCCGTTGCCCATACCGCGCCCGGGCAATGTCACATCCAGCGATTCCGCAGCCAGTTTTTGCGCCAGTTTGTCTTGCTGCAACTCATCGCGACGTTGTTGCAGTGCTGCTTCGAGACTTTGTTTGACCTGATTGATACGCGCACCGGCAGCAGGACGTTCATCTGCAGACAATTTGCCCAATCCTTTGAGCAAAGCTGTCAGGCTGCCCTCTTTGCCCAGATAGCGCGCTTTGACCTGCTCCAGTTCAGCCTCGTCGCTGATAACGGCAAACTGCTGCAGGGCCTGATCGAGAATTTGTTGTAGTTCTTGCATCTATAACACCAATAATCCAAAAGGACACCAGAAACAAAAAAAGGAGGCTTACCGCCTCCTTTCTCTTCAACCGGCTTGCTTAGACGGCGAGGCTGGCTTTTGCTTGTGCCACGAATTGTGCAAATGCCGCCTTGTCGAACACGGCGATGTCCGACAACACCTTGCGGTCAACCTGGATGTCCGCTTTCTTCAGGCCGTTCATGAACACGCTGTAGGACAATCCTTGTTCACGGGCCGCCGCATTGATACGCGCGATCCATAAAGTGCGAAACTGACGCTTCTTCTGGCGACGATCACGATAGGCATATTGTCCCGCTTTCATCACCGCTTGTTTGGCGATACGGTAGACATTCTTGCGCCGACCGCGATAACCCTTGGCCAGTTCCAGAACCTTCTTGTGACTCGCGCGTGCTACTACTCCACGTTTTACTCTTGGCATGATCTACTCCCTATGCGTAAGGCATCATGGCGTGAACCGATGCTTTGTTGGTTGCGTGGACTTCAGCAGTTCCGCGTAATTGACGTTTGCTCTTGGTGGTCTTCTTGGTCAGGATATGACGCTTGAAAGCTTGTGAGCGCTTGACACTTCCACCGGCACGAACCTTGAACCGCTTGGCCGCACCGCTTTTGGTTTTCATCTTGGGCATGACTATTCCTTTAAGTTATGGTGGCAGGTGTTTTCCAATGGAAAATCTTGACTACCCGTACACCACTTTTTATTGGGACTTTTTGCTAAATCGATCCGACCGTCCCTTGCTGTCGGATCAATAATCGTTAAACCTTTTCGCCGATATGTTCTGCTTTGCTTTTTGCCGGGCTTTTACCCGGCTTCGGAGACAACACCATCACCATCTGTCTGCCTTCCATTTTTGGAAACTGCTCGACCACACCATAATCGGCCAAATCTGCTCTTACGCGCTCTATCAAACGCATGCCGATTTCCTGGTGAGCCATTTCACGTCCGCGAAAACGCAGCGTGACTTTGGTTTTGTCTCCCTCTCCCAAAAACTTGATCAAGTTTCGCAGCTTGATGTTGTAATCCCCTTCGTCCGTATTTGGACGAAACTTGATTTCCTTGATCTGGACTTGCTTTTGCTTGAGCTTGGCTTCATGCAGTTTTTTGCTCTCGGCATATTTGAATTTGCCGATGTCCATGATGCGGCATACCGGCGGATCCGCTAACGGCGAAATCTCCACCAAATCCAACTCCGCTTCATCTGCCATACGCAATGCTTCAGCGATGGTTACTATCCCGAGGGCCTCTTTTTTTTCCCCAATGAGCCGCACTTTCGGTGCTGTGATCATCTCATTCAGGCGCTGCGATTTATCTTGTGCTATTGCAATATCTCCGATTAGACAATATTTAAGCCGCGCTACCCGTTTTTGATTTCGGCTTGCAGACGTTGAAGCAGAACTTCCAACGCCATCTGTCCGAGATCTTCGCCACTGCGGGTACGCACGGCCACCAAATTTCCTGCGACTTCCTTATCGCCTATGATCAGCTGATAAGGCAATTTCTGCAAGCTATGTTCGCGTATTTTATAGGTAATCTTCTCATTTCGCAAATCCATCTGTATACGCAGTCCGGCTGCCCGCAATTTTTGCGCTACCCGGGTCGCATATTCCTCTTGCGCCTGGGAGATATTCATCAGCACCAGCTGGACCGGCGACAGCCATAACGGGAAAGCGCCTGCATGGTGCTCGATCAGGATGCCGATGAAGCGCTCCATCGACCCGAGTATCGCGCGATGCAGCATCACCGGGGGTTTGCGGCTGTTGTCCTCATCGACGAACTCCGCCCCCAAACGCACCGGCAGGTTGAAATCCAGCTGTATCGTGCCGCATTGCCACATCCGGCCAAGGCTGTCCTTCAGCGTGAATTCGACTTTGGGGCCATAGAAAGCACCCTCGCCCGGCAGGACATCATAAGCCAGGGCGTTTTGCTTCATGGCTGCCGCCAGCCCTGCTTCGGCCTTGTCCCAGGTCTCGTCCGAGCCGACCCGCTTCTCCGGTCGTGTTGACAGTTTTACCAGCACCTCGCTAAAACCGAAATCGCGATATACCTCGTTCAGCATCACGATGAACTTTGACACTTCGGACTGCACCTGCTCTTCGGTGCAGAAAATATGCGCATCGTCCTGGGTGAACCCGCGCACCCGCATCAATCCATGCAGCGAACCCGAAGTCTCGTTGCGGTGGCAGGAGCCGAACTCGGCCAAACGCAACGGCAATTCGCGGTAACTGTGCAATCCATGGTTGAAGATCTGCACATGGCCCGGACAATTCATCGGTTTGACCGCGTAATCCCGATTTTCCGAAGCAGTGGTGAACATGTTGTCGTGATAATTTTCCCAATGCCCCGATTTTTCCCACAACGTCCTGTCCATGATGGTCGGGGTGCGCACTTCCTGATAACCGTGCTCGATGAACTTGCGCCGCATGTATTGCTCGACTTCCTGCCACAACGTCCAGCCCTTGGGATGCCAGAACACCATGCCGGGAGAAGAATCCTGCATATGGAACAATTCCAGTTGCTTGCCCAGTTTGCGGTGATCGCGCTTCTCGGCTTCCTCGATCTGATGCAGATAAGCATCCAGCTCTTCCTTTTTTGCCCATGCGGTGCCATAGATGCGCTGCAGCATCTCGTTCTTCGAGTCGCCACGCCAGTATGCGCCGGCCAACTTCATCAGCTTGAAGGCTTTCAGTTTGCCGGTCGAGGGAACGTGCGGACCGCGGCAAAGATCGGTGAAATCTCCTTCGGTATAAAGCGACACATCCTCGTTCGCAGGAATGGAGGCAATGATCTCTGCCTTGTAATGCTCTTTGATACCCTTGAAGTAGTCCACCGCTGCGTCGCGCGGCAACACTTTGCGGGTCACCGGGATATCCTTCTTCGCGAGTTCCGTCATGCGCTTTTCGATAGCGGCCAAGTCTTCGGGCGTGAACGGGCGATGATAGGAGAAATCGTAGTAGAAGCCGTTTTCGATGACCGGACCGATTGTCACCTGCGCATCGGGGAACAATTCCTTGACCGCATAGGCAAGCAAATGCGCGGTGGAGTGGCGGATGATCTCCACGCCTTCCACGTCCTTGTCGGTGACGATCGCCAGCGCGGCATCCTGCTCGATCAAATACGAAGTATCCACCAAACGGCCGTCCACTTTCCCCGCCAGAGCGGCACGCGCCAAACCGGCGCCGATGCTCTGCGCAACATCGGCAACCGTCACTGGCTGCGCATAACTGCGCTTTGAACCATCCGGCAAAGTAATGACTGGCATATATCTTTCTCTAAATTATTTCTTGTCTGAAAAAACACAAAGTGCGGCGATGCCGCACCTGGAACTGGTTTGCCAGCCATTCTGGCGCAAGCACCATAACCACTTGTCTAAACGAACACTACGATCATACCTAAAGCAACGAGCCGAATGCGGAGGTTTGCCATCAAACTGCACGGGATTGAATTTGCTGCTGCGGTCTTTGACGAAGTCCAGGCAGTCATTTGACACGTATTATCGTTGCCAACAGAAAAATTCTAGCCGTTATGCAGCAGTATTGTCAAAGTTATAGCACCATAAATCCCGCGAATAGTGATGCGCTCAGCGGGATAATCCGGGAAATAATTCCAGCATCCCGTCTGCCATCAATTGCACTGCCATTGCGGCGAGCAGCAGGCCCATCACCCGGGTGGCGATGTTGAGCCCGCCTGTGCCCAGGCGCTTGCCGATCGGTTCCGCCAACCGCAACACCAGCCAGACGATCACGGCCACACCGACTATCCCCAAATTGAACGTAAGTTTGCCAGTGATGCTTCCTGCCTGATGCGCATCGACGATGGCGAGACTGATCGCGCCCGGTCCGGCCAGCAGCGGGATCGCCAACGGCACCACGGCAATATCATTTTTTGCTTCGCCTTCGGCTTGCTCGGCGTCGGTGTGCTGCGCAGGGCTTGTTTTGGCACCGAACATCGCGATAGCGATGAGTATCAGCAACAACCCTCCGCCTATTCTGAATGCCGGAATTCCGATACCGAAGAACGACAGCAAACTATCGCCCGTCCAGACCGCAAGCGTCAGTATCACCATCACCGCGACAGATGCCTTGAATGAAGTGCGGTGCATCACTTTAGGTCGGCGATCCGTCATCATGCTGAGATAGATCGGAATGGCACCGAGCGGATTCAGGATGGCAAACATCCCCACCAGATATTTAATTTGTTCGGTCCAAACAGGCAGATGATTCATGATTTTTCTTTAACCAGGATAGACAACTGCAACTGTTGACGTTATCGGCCTATCTGGCTTCATCGATCATTTTTATGGTCTTTGCTTCGACTTCCTGCGCCACCTTGGCCAGAAATGGATCTTGCGACAATTCGGCCAACAATGGGACTGGCTTGATCATTCCTATCTTCGTCTTGCCGTGTTCGCTGTACACCGAGATGCGGCATGGCAGTGCCATGTTCAAGCGCATGTCGGTTGAAAGCACCTTGGCTGCTTGCCCCGGATTGCACACCTCGAAGACCTTGCAATTCTCTGCGAAGGCAATGCCTTTGCTGCGCAGCGTGTTGCCCAGATCGTGGATGTGCAGCACTCCGAACTCGTTACGCTTCACAGCGGCTTCGAGATCGGTCACGGCATCCTCGAATGACTTGTTGCTTTCAACGATGTAATACATGGCTATCTCCTAAAATTATTTTTGTCGTCAATGGCTGTCAGGTTAGGCCAGCGCCCAGATATTGTCCAGCTTGCCCCATTGTCCAGTTGGACGGGAGGTACAGCTGTGCTAACCTGCTTCCCATGAAAGATTGGCCGCAACATCTCGCTACGCTTTTGATCTCAGCCTGGGTCGGCAGCCTGTGGGCTGTCGGCTACCTGGCCGTGCCAGTGCTGTTCTACGCGCAACCGGACCGGCAACTTGCGGGAATGCTGGCCGGTCAGATGTTCTCTCTGGTGGCCTATCTTGGCATGGTATGCGGAATATATCTGCTGATCCATCGCATCAGTGTGACCGGCCGGGAATCCTTTCGACACACCTTGTTCTGGACCGTGGCGGCAATGTTGCTGATCTCGCTGGTGATGCAATTCGGCATCCAGACGACCATGGCCGACCTCAAGCTGCAGGCGTTGCCGATCGATGTGATGCACAGCGCGTTTGCCGGCCGTTTCAAGATGCTGCACGGCATATCCAGCATCATCTACCTGATACAAAGCCTGCTCGGGATATTCCTCGTCATCAAGTCGCGCAGCGCTGGATAGCCAAAAACCGCATAGCCAATAAACAAGAGCCGCATCTGCGGCTCTTGTTTATTCACGGAACAATCTTTCAAGCCAGCGCTTTGATGATATCCTCGACCACCTTCTTCGCATCGCCGAACACCATCATGGTCTTGTCCAGGTAGAACAAATCATTGTCCAGTCCTGCATAACCGGTAGCCATGCTGCGCTTCACCACCAGCACGGTGCGTGCCTTGTATGCTTCAAGGATAGGCATGCCGTAGATCGGGCTGGATTTGTCATTCTTGGCGGCTGGATTCACCACGTCGTTCGCGCCGATCACCAGCACCACATCGGTATCGGCGAATTCGTTGTTGATCTCATCCATCTCGACCACCTGCTCGTAGGGCACTTCCGCCTCGGCCAGCAGCACGTTCATATGCCCCGGCATGCGTCCCGCCACCGGGTGGATCGCGTAGCGCACCTTCACGCCTTTTTCAGCGAGCAGATTGGACATTTCCTTGATCGCATGCTGGGCGCGCGCCACTGCCAGTCCATAGCCCGGCACGATGATCACGCTATCTGCATTGCCCATCAGGAACGCAGCGTCGTCCGCGCTGCCGCTGCGATAGGTCTTTTGCTCGCCTTCGCCCTGATCCGTCGCTGCACCCTCGCCACCGAATCCGCCGAGGATCACGTTGAGAAAGGCTCGGTTCATCGCCTTGCACATGATGTAGGACAGGATCGCGCCTGAACTGCCGACCAGTGATCCGGCGATGATCAGCATGTTGTTGTTGAGGGTGAAGCCGATGCCAGCTGCCGCCCAACCGGAGTAGGAGTTCAGCATCGAGATCACCACCGGCATGTCAGCCCCGCCGATCGGCACGATCAACAGCACCCCGAGCAGCAAGGCGATGGCGGTCATGATCAGGAATGGGGTCCAGCCCGGCGTGATGAAGAAGGCAATTCCGAAACCGATCATCGCAATTCCCAGTATCAGATTCAGCCAGTGCTGTCCTGCGAAACGCAGGGGTTTGCCGGACAACTTCCCGGACAGTTTGCCGAATGCGATGATCGAGCCGGTGAAAGTGATCGCGCCGACAAAAGTACCGATAAATAGCTCGATGCGGTTGCTGGCATGCAGGGTCTCTCCGATGCCGTAGGCAAGCGGATTGTTGAATGCAGCCATCGCGATCAGCACCGCCGCGAGACCGACCAGCGAATGCATCGCGGCGACCAGTTCGGGCATCGCCGTCATCTGGATGCGCTTGGCGACGACGGCGCCGATGGTTCCACCGATCGCGATCGCGATCAGGATATACGGCACATTATGTGTCTCGGGTTTGGCGAGCGTGGTCAATACCGCGAGGACCATGCCGATCATGCCAAACAGATTGCCGCGCAATGCGGATACAGGGGAACTCAGACCCTTCAGTGTCAGAATGAACAGGATTGCAGCAACGAGATAAGCGAGTGCAACAGAATTAGCCGACATGATTTTCCCTTACTTTTTTTTCTTCTTGAACATATCCAGCATGCGCTGGGTGACGAGAAAGCCGCCGAACACATTCACTGCTGCCAGCGTTACCGCAACCAAGCCAACTATGGTTCCGATATCCATTTGTTGAGGACCGGCCGCCAGCATCGCACCAACGATGATGATGCCTGACACTGCATTGGTCACCGACATCAGCGGAGTATGCAGTGCCGGGGTGACATTCCAGACCACGTGGTAACCGACGAAGATCGCCAGCACGAACACGGTAAGATTCAGGATAACGGGATCTACGCCACTCATTTCACACTCCTTATTTGGTGACGACCGCGCCATCGATCGCGATCAGCGAACCTGCGATGATGTCGTCTTCACGGTTGATGTTGATGGCCCCGCCATTCTTGGGATCGCACAGCAGGTTGATGAAATTCAGCAGGTTGCGCGCATAGAGCGCGGATGCATCCGCAGCCACCGTGGCCGGCAGGTTGGCTTCGCCCACCAGCGTAACGCCATGTTTTACGACGGTCTTGTTCAACTCGGTCAGCGGACAGTTGCCGCCCGCCTCCGCCGCCAGATCGACTATCACCGAGCCGGGCTTCATGGATTTCACCATCTCTTCGGTGACCAGCACCGGGGCGGGACGACCGGGGATCAGCGCCGTGGTGATCACGATGTCGGCCTGAGCCACTCGTTTGGCCACCTCGGCTTTCTGCCGTTCCAGCCAACTCGGCGGCATCGGCTTGGCATACCCTCCGACACCCTGCGCCGCTTCGCGCTCCTCGTCGGTCTCGTAGGGAACGTCGATGAATTTCGCGCCAAGCGATTCCACCTGCTCTTTCACTGCGGGCCGCACGTCAGAGGCCTCGATCACCGCTCCGAGCCGCTTGGCAGTGGCAATCGCCTGCAGGCCCGCAACACCGACACCCAGCACCACCACGCGCGCCGCCTTCACGGTACCGGCAGCAGTCATCAGCATCGGCACGAAACGCTTATAGAGATTGGCCGCAACGATCACCGACTTGTAGCCGGCGATATTGGCCTGCGAGGACAGCACATCCATCGCCTGCGCGCGCGAAGTACGCGGGAGTCTTTCCATCGAAAAGGCGACAATGCCTTGCTTGGCATAAGCAGCGACCAGCTCCGTATTATGTGGCAGCAACAATCCGACCAGCACGGTACCTTTGTTCAAATTGGCAAGTTCTTCTGTGCCAGGCGCCCTGACCTTGAGCACGATCTCGGATTGCGCATAGATGTCTGAAGCATTCGCCAATGTTGCACCGGCTGCCTGGTATTCCGCATCGGGTATGCTGGCACCGGCACCCGCACCGGTTTGCACCGACACCTTATGCCCCATTGCGAGCAGCTTTTTTACCGTCTCGGGCGTCGCTGCTACGCGGGTCTCGCCTGCGCAAGTCTCCGCGGGAATGCCTATACGCATGAACTTCTCCTATCTCGTGGAATTTTTTGATGCCTGGATTTGGATATCACCCAAAACAGATTTTTCTGCGCGGATGATTATACCCGTACTGTGCTGATAGGGGCTATCTGACCTGCTTCCAAAACTGAATTAACGGTATATGTCGCTGTTTGTTTCCGATCAATGCCAATCAGGAAAACCAGCGCAAGAATGCCGCAGAGCCCAGAGCGACTGCCCCGATCGACAACAACACCCGCCAGGCAAGATGCTGCTTTTCTTCGGGCCAGCCCGAGCCCGACTTTGCATAGATCACGGCCAGAATAAATCCAAACAAGGCGCAGAATATTTTAATAAAAAGGGCATCCACCGCGATACCGTGAATATCCGGCAGATGGCCTTCAAAAGAATATGTTGTAACACCGAATAGCGCCCCGCTCGCCGCCTGAACCGCCCAAGCCACAGCTGCGAGCAAGGCAAGCCGATGCTGCACCGCCGGATTGCCTCGCACCAGCCATAGGGCCGATGCTGCTGTCGCTACCACGGTGGCAGCACCGAAGTTATGAATTACCTGGATGAGTGCATAAATAAGATTCTGCACGCCCTGACTATTTGACCGTGGCTGTCACAGAAGCCTGTACACCGGTCATGGCATGGCTGACCGTTGCCTCTTTAATCACAATGGTGTGTTTCCCGGACGACAGGTCCGGCAAATCGATGCTGCATGGGCAATGGCTGACATCGCGAAAGACGATGGGATTCCGGTCATCGACATAAATATGGACGTGATTGCCATTGGGTCCCAAATGGACATTGAAATCCAGCTTGTTCCCGCTGCCGCTATTCAGCATCGCACCTTCTGCCGGAGAGGTAATCGTTATAGAGCCGGAATCTGCTGCAAAAACCTGACTTGCCAATGCAACCAGGACAAAACCAAAGAACAAACTGATGAGCCGTTTCATGACATTCTCCTTGACTGAAATAAACACGAGTAATATGGTCAACTACAGGTGCGAATTCAGCACTCTATTCTAAAAAAAGTCAAGCCGGCAATAACCGGCTCTGGCCGTATCCCCAACTAGAATCATGGCTGAGACACCAACCGGTGCAATTCTTGTCCTCCGGGAAGCGATCGCACTTCTCCGTTATAATTCCGCGACGATCTAACGCTGCACTTACGCCATGCCCGCCATCCGGTTGTTACCCGACCTGCTCATCAATCAAATCGCCGCCGGAGAGGTGATCGAACGTCCCGCTGCGGCCCTGAAAGAGTTGCTCGAGAACAGCCTGGATGCAGGTGCGACAGACATCACGGTGCAACTGGAAGGTGGTGGCATCAAGCTGCTGCGCGTGCGCGACAATGGCAACGGCATCGCCAGGGATGAACTGCCGCTGGCGCTGATGCGCCACGCCACCAGCAAGATCGCCTCGCTGGATGATCTGCAAAAGGTCGCCAGCATGGGCTTTCGCGGCGAAGCTTTGGCAAGCATGGCTGCGGTGGCGCAACTTACCCTCATCAGCCGCACCGAACAAGACACGCATGGCTGGAAAGTGGAGGCGATCGACGGGCGGCTCAGCGAGACCGGTTCCCGCCAGCCATGCGCAAGGCACGACAGTGGAAATACGCGAGATGTATTTCAACACGCCGGCACGGCGCAAGTTCCTGAAATCCGAAGGCACCGAATACGCCTGGTGTGAAGAAGCCTTCAAACGCATTGCCCTGTCCCGTCCCGACGTCGCCTTCTCGCTGCAACACAATGGACGCACAGTCTGGCAGTTACCCGCGCTGCAGGGAGAACAGGCAGCACTGAAACGCGTCGCGGCGCTGCTCGGCGATGAGTTCGGTCAATCAGCCGTTACGGTCTCGCGCAACTCGGCAAGCCTTTCTCTGCAAGGCCTGGCAGCCCTGCCCGCCTATTCGCGCGCCAGCCGCGATTCCCAATATTTTTTCGTCAATGGCCGCTTCGTGCGCGACAAAGTCGCCAGCCATGCGTTGCGCCAGGCCTATCAGGACATCCTGCATCACCAGCGCCATCCTGCCTTCGTGCTGTTTCTCGAACTGCCGCCGGAACAGGTCGACGTGAACGTGCATCCAGCCAAGAGCGAAGTGCGTTTCCGCGAAAGCCAGGGGATACACCAATTCATCTTCCACACGCTGCAAGCAAGCGCTCGCCGTTCCCGCAAGCGGACAAGAAACTCGCGCGCCCGAACCGCAGCGCCCCGCCTCGTTCATGCCGACGCAACAGAATCCATGCGGCTAGGCGTTGCAGAACGGGAGCCGCATATCGCCTGTGGGAAGCGCAAACAGCAGTTGGGGAACGAGGAAACGCAAAACTTTGCGACGCCGGCGCCCTCCCTGCTTTCCCGATGCCACTTGCCTGAAGACGAAGCCCCGCTCTGGGCTTCGCCCTCGCACAACTCTCCGGCGTCTACATCCTCGCGCAGAATGCACAAGGCTTGATCGTGGTGGACATGCATGCCGCACATGAACGCATCGTGTACGAGAAACTCAAGACCTCGCTGGATGCCGAACAGATCGCCACCCAGCCGCTGCTGATCCCGGTGAGTTTTTTTGCCGACACACTGGAAGTGGCCACCGTGGAAGCCGAACAGGATGCGCTCAAAAAACTCGGCTTCGACATCGCGCCGCTTTCTACCAATACGCTGGCGGTACGCGCGATGCCGGTGATGCTCAAGCAATCCGAAGCGGAAGCGGCCGCGCGCGACGTGATAGAAGAATTGCGCGAATTCGGCGCAAGCCGGGTGCTGACCGAGCGGCGCAACGAACTGCTTTCCACCCTCGCCTGCCACGGCGCGGTGCGCGCCAACCGCATCCTGAGCATCACCGAAATGAACGCGTTGCTGCGCGAGATGGAACAGACCGAACGCTCCGGCCAATGCAACCATGGTCGTCCGACCTGGTTTCAGATTACGCTTGCCGAACTCGATGCGATGTTCATGCGCGGACAGTGAGAAGCGAGGTGCAAGGTACAAAGAACAAGCAACAAGAGTTACAACCCGCAATTTTCCTGATGGGTCCCACCGCCAGCGGCAAGACCGGCGTCGCAGTGGAACTGGTAAAGCATCTGCCGGTGGAAATCATCAGCGTGGATTCGGCGCTGGTGTTTCGCGACATGGACATCGGCACCGCCAAGCCGGATGCCGCCACCCTCGCCCGCGCGCCGCACCACCTGATCGACATCATCAACCCCACCGAAGCCTACTCCGCCGCGGCGTTCCGCCACGATGCGCTGCGGCTGATGCACGACATCACCGCAAGAAGAAAAATCCCGCTGCTGGTCGGCGGCACGATGCTGTACTTCAAGGCACTGCGCGAAGGACTCAGCGACCTGCCGCAATCCGACCCGGCAGTGCGCGCCGCGCTCGATGCCGAGATCGCGCAGCACGGCATCGAACATCTGCATCAGCAACTCGCCGAGGTGGATGCGGAAACCGCCGCGCGCCTGAAACCAACCGACACGCAGCGCATCCAGCGCGCGATGGAAATCTACCGCATCACCGGAAAGACTATGTCCGCGCTGATTCGCACAAAAACCCCTCCCCCAGGAAGGGGCAGCGAACTGCCCTACCGCATCATCCCCATCGCCCTCATCCCATGCGACCGTGCGCAACTGCATGCCCGCATCGCCACGCGCTTCAAGGCCATGCTCGAACATGGCCTGGTAGACGAACTGCGCATGCTGCGCGAAAAATATCCGCTGCATCCGAACATGACCGCTATGCGCTGCGTCGGGTACCGCCAGGCATGGCAATTCATCGAAGGCGAGATCGACAACGTGCAACTGATGGAAACCGGCATCGCCGCGACGCGGCAACTGGCCAAGCGCCAGCTCACCTGGCTGCGCAGCATGCCGACAACATCGAGCATGGATTGCCTTGCACCCGACCTGGCAACGAAGGTGCTTGATACGATAAAAATGATTCAATGATGTCATTAAACGGATAAACCGCGCAGCCTCAATAACCATTGGACAATAAAATCGCCGCGACGCGGCAACTGGCCACGCCAGCTGACCTGGCTATCATGTCGGACAACTTCGAACTAGATTGCCTTGCGCCTGAATTGGCGCAAAGGGTGTTCGATTTAGTCGGTAAACTTGTGATAACGTGATGAATGGCGCTTTGCCATCGAAATTAAATGATTTCTCATTGCTCATATAACCGACATGTCTGAGATTGTAGAAACAAAGGCTCACTGCAACACCTGTAGTGGAGAAAGAAATCATAAGGTTCTCTGCTCTGAAGTGTCATCGTGGAAGCATGAAGAACGCAACATATCCATATCCGGCAAAGACGAATATGAGATGCTTAAATGCAGCCGGCTGCGGAAGCATTAAATTACGTCATCGAGAATGGAACTCTTCACACTATGATGAAAATGAAAATCTCGTTCCAACAATTGATTATTACCCACCCGCAATATTTCGCCCAATACCAAAATGGCTTCCTGAGCTCATGCTAGAGGTCAACATCTTCAGTGATGGAAATCCATACCATCTTTTAATAGAAATCTATGTCGCGCTTCGAAACGACCAGCGCGCTCTTGCTGCCATGGGAGTCCGAGCATTACTTGAAAGCATCATGATTGAAAAAATCGGTGACCAAGGAATGTTCTTGGAGAACTTGAATAAGTTTGAGGAAGCAGGATATGTGTCTCGCATTCAACGAGAGAGATTAGAAACAATACTCGAGGCCGGACACGCCGCAATGCATCGTCTCTATAATCCATCAGAGGAAGATTTAATCACCTTGGTCGATATCACTGAAAGCATTGTTGAAAGTATTTACACTCACGGGGCAAAGGTAGAGCGGCTAAAGAAAAGAATTCCGCCCCGTGCGAAAAAAGGCAAACCTGATTAAGACGCAATAACCATCGTACAACATGACTACCCTCCGCGCCATCCAGGGCGACATCACCCAACTGAACGTGGACGCCATCGTCAATGCGGCGAATTCTTCGCTGCTGGGCGGGGGCGGCGTGGATGGCGCGATCCATCGCGCGGCGGGGCCGGAGCTGCTGGAGGAATGCCGCACGCTGGGCGGCTGCCCGACCGGGCAGGCACGGCTCACGCGCGGTTACCGGCTGCCCGCGAAGTTCGTGATCCATACCGTGGGGCCGGTATGGCATGGCGGGACGCAGAACGAAGCAAAGCTGCTGGCCTCGTGCTACCGCGAGAGCCTTTCCCTCGCCGCCGCGCGAGCAGCTTGCCAGCATCGCCTTCCCCTGCATCAGCACCGGCATCTATGGTTATCCGCCGGAACAGGCGGCGGATGTGGCGATTGCGGCGGTGCGCGAATTCATCCGCTCGCCATCTTCACTGCGCGAAGTGATCTTCTGCTGCTATTCGGCGAGCGATCTGGCGCTTATATCAATCCCGCCTTGGAAACACGCGAAGCGGCTGACCTCCGCTTCATTCTGCGGCATAATGCACGCCTATTTTTTTGAAAGCCAGGTACGATGAAAATTGCCATTGCCGGTACCGGTTACGTAGGTCTTTCCAACGCTGTCCTGCTTGCCCAGCACAATGAGGTGGTGGCCATAGACATCGTTCCGGAAAAGGTCGACATGCTCAACCGCAAGCAGTCGACCATTGAAGATGCCGAGATCGAGGATTACCTGCAACACAAAGCGCTCAACTTGAAGGCAACCCTGGACAAACGTGTAGCCTATACCGGGGCTGACTATGTCATCATCGCCACGCCGACAGACTACGACCCGGAGACCAATTACTTCAACACCCAGTCCATCGAATCCGTCATTCAGGATGTCATGAGCATCAATCCGCAGGCCGTGATGGTGATCAAATCCACCATTCCCGTCGGGTACACCGTCAAAGCCCGATCCAGGTTCAATTGCAGCAATCTGATTTTCTCGCCGGAGTTTTTGCGCGAGGGCCGTGCGCTGTACGACAACCTGCATCCCTCGCGCATCGTCGTCGGCGAACGTTCGAAGCGCGCCGAGATCTTTGCCGACCTGCTCAAACAAGGCGCGATCAAGCAAGACATTCCCACCCTGTTTACCGACTCGACCGAGGCCGAGGCGGTCAAGCTATTTGCCAATACCTACCTCGCCATGCGCGTGGCCTTCTTCAACGAACTCGACACCTATGCGGCCACTCACGGGCTTGATACAAAACAGATCATTCAGGGGGTATGCCTGGACCCGCGCATCGGCGATCACTACAACAATCCCTCGTTTGGTTACGGCGGCTACTGCCTGCCCAAAGACACGAAACAACTGCTCGCCAACTATCAGGATGTCCCGCAAAACCTGATCAACGCCATCGTCGAGTCAAACACCACGCGCAAGGATTTTGTTGCAGCAAGCATCGTCAAGCGCAACCCGAGGATAGTCGGAATTCATCGCCTGGTCATGAAGAGCGGGTCTGACAACTTCCGTTCTTCCAGCATCCAGGGCATCATGAAACGCATCAAGGCCAAGGGTATCGAGGTCATTGTTTATGAACCTGCGCTCAAGGAGAGCGGAGTTTTTCCACTCCAGAGTGGTGAACGATCTGGCTCAATTCAAAAAAGAGTCCGACATCATCGTTGCCAACCGCATTACTGACGACATCCGGGACGTGTCAGACAAGATTTACAGCCGTGATTTGTTTGGCAAGGACTGAGAAGCTCTGGCGAAGCAGATGCAACGTTTGCTGCCCATGATTGTGCCGCGGCCGCCGACTCCTAGCTTTTCTTGGCCGCCTGCCTGGCCAGTGATATTGCCGCCTCGGCATGGGAGATCAGTTCCTTCTCGTTTTTCCCATGGTCCGGGAACAGGGCCATGCCAAAACTGGCAGAGACAGCGGCCTTTTGTCCGTTTAAATCAAAACTCAGTAGTGCCATGGACTGTTCGATGCGCTGCTCAAGTTTTTGAACACCCTGTTCAGAAGCATCTGGTACGAGGATAACGAATCCATCATCGCGCAACCGGCAAAACACCTCATTGCGCCTGACCTTCTTGCCAACTGCCTCGGCAACGTCCGCCAAAATCTTGTCGCCGGAGGCTTCTCCGAATGTTTCATTGACTCGGTTCAGGTCGTCGAGCACGAAGATAAGCAAAGCCACTTTCGTTCCATTTCGCTTCGCTTCCGCCAGGGATCGTTCCAGCTCACCGCTGAAGCGGTGGCGATTGTACAGGCCGGTGAGCGCATCACATTCGGCCAGGTGCAACAACTGTTCCGTAGTGCGCCGCGTGTGGGTGACATCCTCATAAAGCCAAAGATTTCCCACCACCTGCGCTTCCACATCCCGCACGACATAGCAAGTCTGGATCACCACTCGCTTGTCCGCCAGGTAAAGTTCCGTCGTCTCGGGCATTTCCAGCAGGGAATGGGAAGGTGTTTTATCATCTGCCAGCAGATGAGCAAGGTACCCGGGTATGTCTGCTACGTCCTTGCCGACCAGTTCTGTCCCGGCGGGAATCAGCCAGATTTGAAAGAAGGTCGGGTTTGCGTAGAGGATCTTGTTGTCGCGGCTGACGAACAGCACACCGACATTCATCACCGCGAGCAATGCCATCAGGCGCGCCTGCTCCTCGCGACCCAGCGTAAGATACTGCTGTTGAATATCTTCGGAAATGCGCAGCGATATCATTTGCTGTTGCAACGTTTTCACCATGCGATTGAACGTTGCGCTCAACTTGCCGACTTCGTCCCCTCCGGCAAATTGCAAATGCGGCATCTTCCCGACATAACGGGCAAGATCCTCTTCCTTCTGCAATGCGCTCATCGTGGTTTGCAGATTCTCCAGGGGGCGTGTGATGGTGTGCGTAAACCTGCCGATCAGGAAAAACAGGATCAGTTGCAACGCTGCCTGCCCGCCCCACAACAACTCGCTGGTCCTGCTCAATTTTGCATAGTCACCCTTCAAATCAAGAGTGATGCTCGCCGCTCCGTTTGCCGTTCCGGCTTGCACATGGTGGCATTCCAGGCAATTGGTGCCGCGGAAATCGGTGCTCACGATAAACGGCACGACCACACGCAGTTCAGGCGCATTCCTGTCGTCGACACGCTGGACTTGTTCCCTGGCATCGGCGATCGCCCGCCGGTCCATATCATCCACAGGTTGCTCTTGCGGCAAGCCCGCGCCATATTGATTCGATACCTGCGCGGCGCGTATGATCCGCAGCTCCTTCACCCCCTCGGAGGCGCCCATTTTTCTGATGTAAAGTGCGCGACTTTCCGGGTCCTTGATGATCCCTTTGATCATCAGCATGTTCATGCCGTTGATCACGCCATCGGCCGAAACCCGCGCGCGGCTCTCGGCTGCCTGCAGTATATTTTCCTTGAAGTGCTGCTCGACCCACAGTTGGGTCGGGATCAACACGGCTATCAGCACCAGCTGGATGATGATCTGCAGCTTTAACTGGATTCCCAAAGAATTCCACCAATTCTTCATATGTTCACCATCATGCAATCAAGCAATACCCGTGACGCAACAGGATCTTCCGTTGTCCTCTTGATGATACGGGCAATTCCGGAAACTTTAGCTGAAGGTATAGGGCTATGCGATGCCTGCAGCCATATTGTCTGATGCGACCGCCAGTTTGCCGACCCGTCCCTCCACCTCGCGCATCACCACTTCCTGATGTGGCAGCGCAGCCACATCCAGTCCTTGCAGATATTGCTGCATCGACACCAGTTCATAGCCCTGCGCCTGCCAGCCCTGCAACAACTGCTCGAATATCGGCAGCCACTTCCCGCCTTCCAGTTCGGCATGCAAGGTATATACGTGTCCGGTGGGGGAAGGCTCTGCGGTCAGCCTCAAGATATGTTCAGCAATATTGTCCAGCGTGATGCCGTCGCGGTTCATCAGCTCATCCAGCGTCGGCAAGGTGGTGGGCAGTTGCGGGCAGGCAATGATCTCCGCGTGCCAGGTCGGGATGAAGGGATGCGTGCCGCGCGTATCGGAACTGTACTTGAAACCGAAGCGTTGCATCAGCCGCAACGCATGGCGGTTCATCTGCCAGCCGGCAGCGGCATGAGCGTGCGGAGCCTCGCCGAAGATCTCGGTATAGCGATCCACCGCACGCTGCAGTTGATGCTGTGTCCATGCGCCATCCTTGTTCGCGACATGATCCTGCCAGCGGATATGGTCGTAGCAATGGATGCCGATTTCAAAACCGGCGACCTTTACCATGCGCATTTCGCTCGCGCATTTCCTGCCGATGTCCGGGGCGGGCAGCAACGTGCCATACAGCAGGGTCTTGATGCCGTAGTGTTCCACCACCGAGGTGCGCGACACCTTGCCGAGAAAGCCGGGGCGGAAAACGCGCTTGATCGCCCGCCCGGTGTGATCGGGGCCGAGCGAGAAGAAAAATGTGGCCTGCGCGTGATAGCGCTGCAGTATCTCGACCAGGCGCGGCACACCTTCGCGCGTGCCGCGATAGGTGTCCACATCGATTTTGAGGGCGAGTTGTTTCATATCTGATTCAGGATTCAGGATTCAGGATGCAGGATTCGTGGATGCATTCAACCTGCAGCTATTCCTGGACTGCATCCTCATATCCTGCATCCTCATATCCTGTTTTTAATCCACCAGGCCGCGCGCTTCCGCAACCTGGCCGCGGTACGCGTCAAAGATATTGCGCAATGTGTCTGCCATGTTGATGGTCGGTTTCCAGCCCAGTTCCTCGCAGGTGTTGGTGATCTTGGGCACGCGGTTCTGCACGTCCTGATAGCCCTTGCCGTAGTAAGCCGCCGAGGTGGTTTCGACGATCTTCACTTTCTTCGCGGACACGCTGTATTCGGCATATTCCTTCGCCAGCTTCAGCATCATGTCGGCGAGGTCGCGGATCGCGAAATTGTTGGTCGGGTTGCCGATGTTGTAGATCTTGCCGGTGGCGATGCCGTTCTTGTTCTCGATGATCTTCATCAGCGCGGCGATGCCGTCGTCGATGTAGGTGAAAGCGCGTTTCTGGTGACCGCCATCCACCAGGCTGATGTTCTCGCCGCGCACGATGTGGCCGAGGAATTGCGTGACCACGCGCGAGCTGCCTTCCTTCGGCGTATGGATGGAATCCAGTCCGGCGCCTATCCAGTTGAACGGGCGGAACAGCGTGAAGTTCAATCCTTCCATGCCGTAGCCCCAGATCACGCGGTCCATCAGCTGCTTGGAGCAGGAATAGATCCAGCGCGGCTTGTTGATCGGGCCGCAGATCAGTTCGGATTCTTCCGGGTCGAATTCCTCGTCGTGGCACATGCCGTACACTTCCGAGGTCGACGGGAACACCAGATGCTTGCCGTACTTGACCGACGCGCGCACGATGGGCAGGTTGGCCTCGAAGTCCAGTTCGAACACGCGCAGCGGCTGCTTCACATAGGTGGAGGGTGTGGCGATCGCGACCAGCGGCAGGATCACGTCGCACTTCTTGACGTGGTACTCGACCCATTCCCTGTTGATCGTGATGTCGCCCTCGAAGAAATGAAAACGCGGCTTGCCGATCAGGTCGCTGATGCGGTCGGTGCTCATGTCCATGCCGTACACTTCCCAATCGGTCGTCGTGAGGATGCGGTTGGAAAGATGGTGGCCGATAAAGCCGTTCACGCCGAGTATCAATACTTTTTTCATTTTTGTTTCCTTAACAATTGAATTCAAATCTTTGCGCGCCAAATCGAGTCGCGAATTCCGCAGCGCTCATTTCCATGCCGTCCAGTTCGAAGCGCACCACGCGCAGCACTCCCTGCCCGCAGATCGCATAAGCCTTGCCTTCCTTGACGTAGAACACAGGCTTATCTCCAGAAGCCTTGCAGCGCGTTACCAGCGTTTGCAGGATGCGCATCGGCTTGCCCATCAATTGCGTGGTCGCGCCCGGATAAGGCGGCGCCACCGCGCGCACCAGGTTGTGTATCGCCTGTGCTGACTGCGACCAGTCGATGATGCCGTCTTCCGCCTTGCGTCCGCCGAAATAAGCGCCCTTGCTCAGATCCTGCTCCACCGCTTTCGCGCGTCCTGCCAACAGGTCCGGCAGCACTGCGTTCAACGCCATCTCCGCCGCCACGGTAACCTTCTGGAACACTTGCAGCGCAGTATCGTTCGGCAATATCGGCACGGCCTGCTGTGCGACGATGTTGCCGTTGTCCGGCTTCTCGGTCATGTAGTGCAGCGTCGCGCCGGTTTCGGTCTCGCCGTGGATTATCGCCCAATTCACCGGCACGCGGCCACGGTATTTCGGCAGCAGCGAACCGTGCATGTTCAGCGCGCCGCGCCAGGGTATCTCCAGCAACTCGCGCTTGAGCATCTCGCGATAGTAAAACGAAAAGAAAAAATCCGGATGCAGGGCGCGGATCTGCGCGACGACTTCCGGCGCATTCGGGTTGTCCGGCGTGATGGTCGGGATGCCATGCAACGCGGCCAGTTCCGCGACGCTGTCGAACCAGATGGATTCTTTCGGGTTGTCCTTATGCGTCACCACCAGCGTGACATCCACGCCATGAGCGAGCAGCACGCTCAAACAGCGGACGCCGACATTGTGGTACGCGAAAACACGACTGCTGCACTGATCTCGACAATCATGGCTTCTCCGTGCACGTGCACAAGCATAAGCATCGGTCGTCCTGCTCGATTTCGCTGTCCGTACCCGAAGGGCCTCGCCCACCGTGTCCCGGCGCATACGCCTCCATTGTGGTACGCGAAACAACGGCGCTACTCATTGTCAAGCCGATTCAATGATCAGCGTCATCTCTCGTCCCGCATGGCGCGCCGGCTTTCCACTCTGATGAACTCCATTCAGCTTCTCTGACCTTCTCTGCCTCTGTCTGTACTTCAAGGATCGCTTCGACCAGATAGCGCGGCCTGTGACGCACCTGCTGGTAAATGCGTCCGATATATTCGCCGAGCATGCCGATGCCGAACAGCGTGATGCCGATCAGGAAGAAAGCGATTGCGAACAGCGTGAACAGTCCTTCCGCCTCCGGGCCTATCATCAACCGGCGCACAAACAGGAATACCACGAAAAAACCTGACAGTACGGAGATCGTGATGCCCAGCATCGAAAACAGCTGCAGCGGCACCAGCGAAAAGCTGGTCATCAGATCGAAGTTCAGGCGGATCAGGCTGTACAGTGAATACTTGGATTCACCGGCAACGCGCTCTTCATGTCCCACCACCACCTCGGCAGGATTGCGCGCAAAGGTATAGGCCAGCGCCGGGATGAAAGTGTTCACCTCCTTGCAACTGTTGATCGCGTCGATGATGCGCCGGTCATAGGCGCGGAACATGCAACCCTGATCGGTCATCTTGATGCTCGTGGTGCGCTCGCGCAGCCCGTTCACCGCGCGCGAGGCGACATGCCGCCACCAGCTGTCGCTGCGCTGGCGGCGGATCGAGCCGACGTAATCGTGCCCCTCCTCCATCTTCGCCAGCAGCAGGCCGATGTCCTCCGGCGGATTCTGCAGATCGGCATCCAGCGTGACGATGCGCTGACCCCGGCTCTGCTCGAAAGCCGCCATGATCGCCATGTGCTGGCCGTAATTGCCGTTGAACAGGATCACCCGCGTCACATCGGGACGCTTCTGAAACTGCTCGCGCAGGATCGCCGCGGAATTGTCGCGGCTGCCGTCGTTGACGAACAAGACCTCATAGGATATGCCGAGCTGATCCAGTGCCGGATACAAACGGTCGAACAGGGCCTGCAGGCCCTGCTCTTCGTTGTAGACGGGGATGACGACTGATAGTTGAGGAGTACTCATAAGGGCGGCATTTTACCGCATGGGGCGCGGATAACGAAATCGAGAGATATGTAGGGTGGGCAGACACGCAGTTCGTTTGCCCACGCGGTTGCGCTCCGTTTGCCATTTGTTTTCCGCGTGGGCACAGAAGCGTGCCCACCTCTGGCTCGCTGACGCGTTCGGCGACCGGGAACATGCATTCCTTGAAACTCCGGCGCGAACAGTTATCGAGCATAAGCGTAGCGCATTGCACCGGATGTTGGAAAGTCACATACGGCGCAATGCCCGTTGTATGCAAGCAGGCTTGCTGCCATTACTTGTCGCTTTGACGGAATACCAACATCATCCTCAGAATGCTCCTATTGCAAATATCAAACTTCTGTTTGCCTTACATACAGATTGATCCTTCCGAGGCTTTGATCATGTGCAAATGGATAATTAACTGTGATTGGCGAGAAATCATTGTCTCTACTAGGGAAAACAATACTTTTTACTCTGGCTTGTTTGGAACGGTACTTTCTTTCCTAAAACAATAACAGCGAAACTGATGCAAACCATTAAAGTTGCCAGCCACATAATCAGGAAGGTAGTTTGGCTATGCTTGGCGCTGTATACATCGTCTCCTTTACGCACCTCTTTAATTTGCGCGTCGCACTTACAATCATTCAAATCTGCAAGTCGGTATTGGTCATTTGCAGATAGCCATTTTTCAATCTGCACCATATCTGACTGCTGGAATTACAGAGTCTTGCGCATGGCAAATCGCGCTGAAAAATACCAGCAACGTAGCCATAAGAAGTAGTTTCTTCACAGATTCTGTATTGACGTTTAAGCCAACGCACATCAATTTACTATTTAGACGAATCTTTTTGCCAGCGTAGCTATTTATTCAACACCTCGCGCATCGCCGCACACGTGCGCTCGACATCCGCCTCGTTCATCGCATAGAACATCGGCAGCGAGACGATCTGCTTGCCGACGCGCTCGGCGACCGGGAACATGCCTTCCTTGAAGCCGCGCTGCGCGATACAGCTTGAACAGGTGGATGGGCGCGTAGTGGAAGCCGATGCCGATGTTGTGCGCCTTCATTTTTTCCATGAACTCGGGACGGGTGATGCGCTCCGGCAGCACGACCTGGAACAGGTGCCAGTTGGTGATTCGAAATCCTGCGGCGGCAGTTGCGCGCCGGTCTGCTTTTCGAAATCCTTGCCCAGCGTCGTGAAATAATGCTTCGCCAGTTTGCGCCGCTGCGCGGTGATCGTCATCCAATTTTGCGAACTGGCCCAGGCCGATCGCGGCGGCGATGTCGGTCATGTTGAACTTGCCGCCCAGCACATCCACCTCGATGCCGTCCCAGCCGCTGCGCGTCACGCCCTGCAGCCGGTATTTCTCCGCGAGTGTTGCTTCGATCTCATTGTTCAGCACCAGGCAGCCGCCCTCGGAGGTGGTGATGTTCTTGTTGGCCTGGAAGCTGAACGAGACGAAATCGCCGAACGAGCCGATCGGCTTGCCCTTCCACGTCGAACCGATCGCCTGCGCGGCATCCTCGATCACGCGCAGTTTGTGTTTGGCCGCGATCGCATACAGCCTGTCCATGTCCACCGGCTTGCCGGCCAGATACACCGGGATGATCGCGTTGGTGCGCGGCGTGATCGCCGCCTCCACCTTGTCCAGATCGATGTTGCGCGTGACCGGGTCGATGTCGGCGAACACCGGCGTCGCGCCGACCTCGAGGATCACGTTCGCGGTGGCCACCCAGGAGATCGGCGTGGTGATGACTTCGTCGCCCGGCGCCGATGCCCGCGATGCGCAGCGCGATCTCCATCGTGCAGGTGCCGGAATTGAAGGTGCGCACCGGACGTCCGCCGAAATAGGCGGAAAGCTGTTTCTCGAATTCCTGCACCTTGGGGCCGCTGGTGATCCAGCCGGAGCGCAGCACATCCGCCGACCGAAGCGATGGTGGCTTCGTCTATCGTGGGTTTGGAAAAAGGCAGAAAGTATTGCTCATGTTAGATATGTCTCTAAAAATTCAAGTTTCTACAGTCAGGCAAGGCGCGACGCAGAGAAATTGCGACGCGGCATATTTGTAATATGTCACAGGAGTTATTCTTTGTGAGGCAATCATCAGCATGGCGACGGAAATTGAGAAGTTGTTTATGCCCGCGAAATTATGATCACGCCCAGAATGATCACCCCCATGCCGACCAGCTTGGTCGGGTTGAAGGCTTCGCCCAGCAGGTACCAGGCTGCGATGCGCATTCACGACATAAGCCATCGACAGCATCGGGAACGCGATGCTGACCGGCACGCGCGACAGCGCGAGTATCCAGATCACCACGCTGAGCGCATAGCAGCACAGCGCGACGATGATGTGCCACTCGGTCGCCAGCTTCCAGCCTATCGGCACGATGTTCTCCATGCTGAACTCGAAATGGCCGATCGCATTGGTGCCCGCCTTCATCAGTATCTGCGCGGCGGCGTTGAGCATCACGCCGGTGAAGATCAGGCCGAAGCTGATCAGGTTCATTGAACCCCCGGAGATCGTCATGGCTTGCTCACCACAATATATTGCGGATCTTCATAGATGATCTTCATTCGCAGACTCCAGTTGTTTGAGTCGCGTATATGTATACACCGGCATGATCGCCAGCGCCTCCGGTTGCGCCTGCCAGACCTTCGCGAAACTGGCGTAGTCCGGTATATAGCGCTGCGGTTCCTGCATGATACCGAATGCCATCTCATCCTGATACTGCACCAGCGTGAAGGTGCGCTTCAGATAGAACGGCAAGGTCTGCTCGTAGGTGTCCACCGAATAGAACGGTTCGTCCGCCTTGACGTAGGGGCGTATCGCTTCGGCAATGTAGTAAGCGGAGCGCTCCCTCGCGATGGTGTTGTAACCGGACGTGCCGAGCTGCGCGGCCAGCAGGGTGCTGAGCGCCAGCACCAGCACCGCGGCAAACTTGTGATCCCTGACTCCAAGCGGGACAGCTTTCGGGCGGCGCAGCAAAACCAGCGCGGCAATCACGCCCAGCAACCAGACCAGCGCTGCCGCCGTCAGCCACCAGGCATATGCACTGTAACCCTGCAGTTGCAGCGGCGTGTCTGCCAGCCGCGCGGTAAACGGCGCAAAGCCCAGCGCCAGCAGCGTCAGCGGCAACATCGGTGCGATCTGCCAGAACAATCTGCGTGTATTCATTTCGGCCAGTTGTTTGCCCATCAGCAGTGCCAGCGCCGGGAACATCGGCAACAGATAGGACGGCAGCTTGGAACCGGACACGGTGAAGAACAGGTAGATGAACACCGCCCAGACCAACAGGAAACGTGCGGCATTGAATGCCTTGCCCCGGGAATCAGCGTCCGGCAACCTGCTGGCGCGCCAGCTGCGCAACAGCGTGTCGAACATCAGCACCGTCCACGGCAGCATGCCGACCAGCAGGATCGGGATGAAGTAATACCAGGGCTGGTAGCGCCCGAGTTCCTTGGTGGTGAAGCGCGTGTAATGTTCGTAGATGAAGAATTTCTGGAAGAATTCCGGATTGGCTTTCATCACCAGATAGAACCACGGCGCGGTGACCAGCAGGAACACCGCCAGACCGGGCAACCAGTGCATGCGCTTGAGCACCGAAAAATCGCGCTGCACGACCATGTAAATGAACAATGCGGCTCCCGGCAGCACCAGGCCCATCAAGCCCTTGCTCAGCACCGCCAATGCCAAGCGCCAGCCCAGGCCAGCACCATCCAGTTGCGCTGCTTTTTCCTGATCGGTCTCGGATTGGCCGAGCAACAAACCGACGATGCCCAGCGTGATGAAGAAGGTGACACCCATGTCCAGCGTGTTGATGTGCGCCATCAACGCATACAGCATGCTGCTGCCGAGCAGTATCGCGGCATAACTCGCCGCCTCGCGCCCGAACAAACGCAAACCGGCAAACCACACCAGCAGGATGCCGGCAAAGCCGGTCAGGGCTGTCCACAGCCGCGAAGTCCATTGATGCTCGCCGAACACTTCATATGCAGCCGCAGTCGTCCAGTATTGCAGCGGCGGCTTTTCGAAATACTTGAGGTCGTTCAAGCGCGGCGTGATCCAGTCGCCGCTGACCACCATCTCGCGCGGGATCTCGGCATAGCGGCCTTCGTCGGGCTTGATCAATTTGCGGTATTCGAGATTGGAGAACCAGATCACCGCAACGGCAATCACCAGCCACCAGATCCGCTTGGTTGAAATTCGATCCATCGCTATTTCAAAGTCCAGCCGGCACGCAACTCGCGCGCGGCGTGGAAAATCTGTTCGAGTTCTGCCGCATCCCCTGCCGCAAGCGCGGTGCTCATCCGGTTCAATTCCGCGATGTAGATCTGCAATTCCTTCAACAGCGCCTCGCGATTCGCCAGGCAGATGTCCCGCCACATTTCCGGCGAACTGGCCGCAATGCGGGTGAAGTCGCGGAAACCGCTGGCGGCGAAGGACAGCAGCAGATCGCGGTTGTCGCGCTGCGCGATGTCATGCACCAGCGCAAACGAAAGCAAATGGGGCAAATGGCTCACGACGGCGAATACTTCATCGTGTTGTTCCGGCGTCAGTTCATTCACGACAGCGCCGCACAGTTCCCATGCATGGCGCACACGCGCAACCGAATCGGCGCTGTTTTCCGGTAACGGGGTCAACACGACCTTCTTCCCCTGGAACAAATCGGTACGCGCCGCCGCCGCGCCGCTCTGCTCTGCGCCCGCAATGGGATGCGCCGGCACGAACTGCGCCATTTTTTTGCCCAGTTGCGCATAAGCCTCGCGCACCACGTCGCTCTTGGTGCTGCCGCCATCGGTGATCAGGGTATGCGCGCCAAGGTGAGGAGCGATGCGCGCCATCAACTCCGCCATCTGCCCGACCGGTGTCGCCAGCAACACCAGATCGGCATCGGCGACTTCTGCGGCCACATCCTTGCCGATGCGGTCGATGATGCCGAGTTGCTTTGCATGGGCCAATGGCTGTGCACTGCGCCCGAAGCCGACCATCGAATCCGCCGCATGCGCTTTGCGCAATGCCAGCGCAAACGATCCGCCGATCAGGCCGACGCCGAAGACAACGATTTTGTTGAATGGCCGTGTTGTCATGATTCACTCCGGTGTATGAGTTGACCCGCGGCATCCAGCACCCTTACGCTGACCGGGATGCCGTTGCGCACGCTGTCGGTCACCACGCAAAACTCCTCGAACTGGCCGGCGCAATGCGCAAGGCGCTCGACCGTTTGGTCCAGGCGGATATCCACTGCCAAGCCACCCACGCGCAGACGACCCTGCTCGTTGCGCACCATCTTGCCTGTCACATGCGCAGTTATACCCTTGGGGTCCTGCTTGAACTTGCCCAGGCAAAACAGCAGGCTGGCAGAAAGGCAATTCGCCACTGCGGCAGCCAGCAGCCGCGAGGCATTCGGTCCGGCGCCCGCCCCCAACGGCGCCGGTTCATCCAGTTGCAGATCGGGCACGCCGGCAAGATCGAACTGCACGTTGAATTGAAAATCCTGTTTCCTGGTCAGCGTTAACGTGAATTCCATATCGGGCATGGTACCGCTCCCCTAAAGTGTGCGGCCGATCGCCTTGGCGATCCCGCCCAGTGTGCCCATCAGGTCTTTCAGCTCCTGCGGCGTCAGCGCCTGATCCGCATCGCACCATGCCTCGCACGGATTCGGGTGCATCTCGACCAGCAGGCCGTCCGCGCCCGCGGCGATCGCGGCCTGCGACAGCGGATGCCACCATCCATGCCTTGCCGCCGGCATGCGAAGGATCGACGATCACCGGCAAGTGGGTCTCCTTTTTCAGCACCGGGATCGCGGTCACGTCCAGCACGTTGCGGTAGTAGGTCTCGAAGGTGCGGATGCCGCGCTCGCAGAAGATGATGTTGTGGTTGCCGCCCGCCGCGATGTATTCC
This sequence comes from uncultured beta proteobacterium, assembly GCA_963806115.1. Taxonomy (GTDB): domain Bacteria; phylum Pseudomonadota; class Gammaproteobacteria; order Burkholderiales; family Gallionellaceae; genus Gallionella. The sequence continues at coordinate 27,711 of CAWDWW010000012.1, read as the reverse complement.
GCCGCCATCAGCCATTCGGTGATGGTCGCCGACATGCCGCGCTTCAGGATCACCGGCTTGTTGACGCGCCCGACTTCCTTGAGCAGGTCGAAGTTCTGCATGTTGCGCGTGCCGATCTGGATCACGTCCACATCGTTTTCCATGAAGGTGTCCAGCATGCGGATGTCCATCAGTTCGGTGACGATGGGCAATTTGTATTTGCCGGCCGCCTTGCGGAACATGTCCAGACCTTCCTTGCCCTTGCCCTGAAAAGTGTAGGGACTGGTGCGCGGCTTGAACGCGCCGCCGCGCATCAGGCGGCAACCCGCCTCGTGCACGAACCTCGCCGACAGGTCCATCTGTTCCTGCGTCTCCACCGAACACGGTCCGGCGATGACCTGGATCTGGTTGCCGCCCAGCTTGATGCCGCCAATATCGATGACGGTATTTTCCCGGTGCGATTCGCGCGACACGATCTTGTATTGCTTGGCGATGTGCATCGCCGACTCGACGCCCGGCAGCGGCGTGAACATTTCCTCGGTCAGCGGGCTTTCATCGCCGATCGCGCCGATCACGGTGCGCTCGATGCCGCGCGAGATGTTGGCTTTTAATCCGGCGGTTTCAAGTCTGCTGACCACTGCCCCGATCTGCTCGTCAGTGACATCTCTTCCCATTACGATGATCATTGCTTCTCTCCGATTGCCTGCCGCAATGCAGACAAAAATTTTTCGTTCTCAGATTCCAGCCCGATGCTGACGCGCAAGTAATCCGGCATCGCATAATTGGCGATCGGCCGGACGATCACGCCCAGTTCCAGCAGACGCCGGTAAACGCGCTCCGCATCCCTGATTCTGAAGCTGACGAAATTGCCGAATGAAGGGATGTGTTCCAAACCCAGCCTGGTCAATCCGTCGACTATCTGTCTCATGCCGCGCAGGTTCAACTCAAAGCTCTGCCGCACGAAATCCGTATCCTGCAACGCCGCCACCGCAGCGGCCTGCGCCACGCTGTTGACGTTGAACGGCTGGCGCACCCGGTTGAGCATGTCCATCACCTGCGCATCGCCCAGCGCGTAACCGACGCGCAGCGAGGCCAGACCGTAGGCCTTGGAGAAAGTGCGCGAAACGATCAGGTTGGGGAATTCCTTAAGCCAGCTGACGCTGTCATAGCGGCATTCGACCGGCAGGTATTCGTTATATGCCTCGTCCAGCACCACCAGGATATTGGCGGGCAGCGCGCGCAGGAATCCAAGCAATGCGTCACCGGACACGAACGTGCCGGTCGGATTGTTCGGGTTGGCGATGAATATCATCTTCGCGCCCTGCTCCATCGCGGCTTTGCGCATCGCATCCAGATCATGGCCGAAATCCCTTGCCGGGACACTGATGCCGACAGCGCCGACAGCTTGCGTCGCCAGCGCATACACGGCGAAAGAATGATCCGAGTAGACAGCCTTGTCGCCGACGGTCAGAAAAGCCCGCGCCGACAATTCCAGCAGATCGTTGGAGCCGTTGCCCAGCACGATCTGGTCGTGAGCCACACCGTAGCGTTTGACCAGCGCATCTTTCAATGCAAAACCGTTGCCGTCCGGATATAAACCGATCTCGTCCAGCGCAGCGCGGGCAGCGGCAACCGCCTTGGGACTTGCCCCCATCGGGTTCTCGTTCGAAGCCAGTTTCACGATCCCGGTGATGCCCAGCTCGCGCTCCAGTTCGGAGATCGGTTTGCCGGGCTGATAGGGAGCGATGGCACGGATATAGGCTGGAGCCAATTCAGAGTAATTTATATCTGATATTCACAGGGTAAGTTCGCCTAACAGGGTGCTGAAAAACGTCTCGAGCGACCAGAATCAAGGAACCGCGAAAGGGCAAAAAAGCGGAGTTTACAAATGAGTAAATGAGCATTTTGAGCCCTGAGCGACCCCGTTATGCTCGCGCACAGTAGATTTCAATCCCCTGCTAAACCGCGACTGGATACGAACCCAGCACTTTGACAAAAGCCGCGACTTGCCTGAGTTCAGCCAGTGCGGCGGCAACCTTGGCATCGGCCTGGTGGCCTTCGATATCCATGTAGAAAATATATTCCCAGAGTCCCGAGCGCGCCGGCCGCGATTCCAGCTTGGTCATGCTGACCCCGTGCTTGGCCAGCGGCACCAGCAGATCATGCACTGCCCCGGGGCGATTCGCGGTGGACATCACCAGCGATGTCTTGTCATTGCCAGAGGGAGCGACTTGCTGATTGCCCAAAACCAGAAAGCGGGTGGTGTTGCCGGCATCGTCCTCGATGTTTTCCGCCAATATCATCAAACCGAACAGTGCCGCCGCCTGACTTCCGGCAATCGCCGCGCTGTGCGGATTTTCCGACGCGAGGCGCGCCGCTTCGGCATTGCTGGCGACAGGGATACGAGCTGCATGCTGCAGTTTTGCATTCAGCCAGCCCTGGCATTGACCGAACGATTGCGGGTGTGAATACACCGACTTTATCGCGCTTAATTCCCTGTTCTGGCCGAGCAGGCATTGGTGTATCGGCAACATCACTTCGCCGCATATTTGCAGCGTGCTTTGCATCAACAGGTCCAGCGTGCGTCCGACCGCCCCTTCGGATGAATTCTCCACCGGTACCATGCCATAACGGGCCGTGCCGCTTGCCACCGCACGAAACACCTCGTCTATGGTCGCGCAGGACTGTTCCTGTATCGCGCTGCCAAATCGTTTTAGCGCCGCCGCTTCGGTGAATGTCCCTTGCGGGCCGAGATAGGCGACCGTCAGCGGGGCTTCCAGCGCGCGGCATTGCGACATCACTTCGGTGAACAGCCGGGCAATAGCGTCTTTGCCCAAGGGTCCGCTGTTCTTGTCCAGCAATCGTTGCAGCACCTGCGCCTCGCGCTCCGGGCGCAGCACCACGCCATCCTCCTTGAGGTGGCCGATCTGTTGCGCCAGCGCGGCCCGCTGGTTCACGAGTTTCAACAACTCGTCATCCAGTTTGTCTATCTGCTCACGGAGCTTATTCAGTTTCTCGCTCATCTCGATTCGGGTTTAAATTTCTCGTTCATGCCGATTTTGGCAAGGGTAGATCGCGCACCATCAGCACGCCCGGAATGGCTGCGATCTGGGCGATCAGTTTAGCCGGGATCGCGCTGTCTGTATCAACCAGCGTGTAAGCCATCTCGCCGCGCGACTTGTTCATCATGTTATGGATGTTGATGCCAGCATCGGCCAGCGTCGTGGAAATCTGCCCCAGCATGTTCGGCACGTTGGCATTGGCGATCGCGAGGCGGAATGCCGATTCGCGCGCCATGCTGACGTTGGGGAAATTCACCGTGTTGACCACGTTGCCGTGTTCCAGATAATCGCGCAACTGTTCCGCCACCATCACCGCGCAATTGTCCTCCGCTTCCTGCGTCGAAGCGCCCAGGTGCGGCAACGCGATCACGCCGGGATTGTTCTGGGTCTTGCTGGTCGGGAAGTCGCACACATAGCAGCGCACATGCTTGCTCGCCAGCCCGGCCAGTATCGCATCTTCATCGACGATGGCATCGCGCGAAAAATTCAGCAGCACGCTGCCCGCCTTCATTGCCGCCACACGCTGCCCGTTGATCAGGTTGCGCGTTGCATCCAGCAGCGGCACATGCAAAGAAACGAAATCGCTGTGCTTGAGCAGATCTTCCACGCTGTTGGCTTTCTTCACCTGCGAAGGCAGGCTCCATGCCGCATCCACGGTGATCTCCGGGTCGAAACCGATCACGTTCATGCCCAGGCCGATCGCGGCATCGGCCACCAGACGGCCGATCGCCCCCAGCCCGATGATGCCCAGCGTGCGGCCGCGCAGCTCGGTGCCCGCGTAGTGCTTCTTGCCTTCTTCGACCAGCTTGTGCAGCGTCGCATCATCGCCGTGCAGACTGGCAGTGAAGTGCAGCGCGGGAACGATGTTGCGCGACGCCAGCAGCATGCCGGTGATGACCAGTTCCTTGACCGCATTGGCATTCGCGCCCGGCGCGTTGAACACCGGCACGCCGCGCTCGCTCATCTTCTTCACCGGCACATTGTTGGTGCCCGCACCGGCGCGCGCGATAGCCAGCACTGTCTTCGGGATTTGCATCTCCAGCATATTGTGCGAGCGCACCAGGATCGCGTCCGGCTCGGCGATACCGGTGCCGGTGACATAATGCTCGGCAGGAAATCGGCTCAGGCCGGCCGGGGAAATCTTGTTCAGCGTGAGTATCTGGAAAGTCTTATCCATGGCTCTTTGCGAACTCGTTCATGAAGTCAACCAATGCCTGCACGCCTTCCAGCGGCATCGCGTTATAGATGGAGGCGCGCATGCCGCCCACCGAACGGTGTCCCTTGAGCTGCAGCAGGCCGCGTGAATCGGCCTGTTTGAGAAAATCGCCATCCAGATTCGCATCCTTCAGCGTGAACGGTATGTTCATGCGCGAGCGGTCCGATGTCGCTACCGGGCAGTTATAGAAACCATTGCTGGCATCGATCGCTGCATACAGCAGTTTGGCCTTCGCGATGTTGGTCTTTTCCATCTGGGCGATGCCGCCGTTGCGCTTCAACATCTGGAACACCAGGCCGGCGATGTAGATGCCAAAGGTCGGCGGCGTGTTGTACATCGAGTCATTGTCGGCATGAGTCTTGTAATCCAGCATGGTCGGCGTGCCGGGCAGTACTTCGCCGATCAGGTCTTCGCGCACGATGACGATGGTGAGCCCGGCCGGGCCGATGTTTTTTTGCGCACCGGCGTAGATCAGCCCGAATTTGGTCACATCTATGTGGCGCGACAGGATGCATGACGACATATCCGCCACCAGCGGCACCACACCGATGTCAGGCAGCCAGTTGAACTCCACGCCGCCTATGGTTTCGTTCGGGGTGTAATGCAGGTAGGCAGCACGTGTATCACGCTGCCAGGTACTGAACGCAGGTATATAGGAAAAGTTCTTGTCAGCGCCGCTCGCCACCTCATTCACCACACAGAACTTCCTGGCTTCACTGATGGCCTTTTTCGACCATTCTCCGGTGTTGAGGTAATCCGCCGACTTCTTGCCGCGCAACAGATTCATCGGGACCATCGCGAACTGCAGACTTGCGCCGCCTTGCAGGAACAACACCTTGTAGTTGGCCGGGATGCCCATCAGCCCGCGCAGATCGGTTTCGGCCTGCGCCTGGATCCCCATATATTCCTTGCCGCGATGCGACATTTCCATCACCGACATGCCGCTGTCGTGCCAGTCGGGTAATTCCTTCTGTGCCTGTAGCAACACTTCCTTGGGCAACACTGCCGGACCCGCGCTGAAGTTGTAAATCGTCATGCTGTCTTACTCCGAAGTTTTAAAAAAATCAGGTTCAAGATTCAAGGATACAAGATTCAAGATCCAAGATTCAAGATTCAAGTAAAACCAACGGCCCCGTTCCAGCTTTCGCCTTGCCTCTTTTATCTTGCCTCTTGCCTCTTGCCTCTTGCATCTCGTATCTAGCTTTCTTCTTCCGGCTCGGCGATGCGGCTCAGGCCGGCTAGTTTCTCGCCTTTTTCCACATTCATCAGTGTGACGCCCTGAGTGGCGCGGCCCATTTCGCGTATCTCCTTGACGCGGGTGCGGATCAATACACCGCTGGTGCCGATCAGCATGATCTCGTCTTCCTTGTTCACCAGCGTTGCCGCAACCACCTTGCCGTTGCGCGCCGAGGTCTGGATCGCGATCATGCCCTGGGTGCCGCGCCCATGGCGGGTATATTCAGTGATCGGCGTGCGCTTGCCATAGCCGTTCTCCGTCGCAGTCAGCACGCTTTGCTGCTCGTTCTCGGCCACCAGCAGCGAGATCACCTGCTGCCCCTTCGCCAGCTTCATGCCGCGCACGCCGCGCGCCGCCCGGCCCATGGCGCGCACGTCGTTCTCGTCGAATCGCACCGCCTTGCCGCCGTTGGAGAACATCATCACATCGTGCTTGCCGTCGGTCAGCGCCACACCGATCAGATAGTCGCCTTCATCCAGGTTGATCGCGATGATGCCGGCCTTGCGCGGGTTGGCGTAGTCTGACAGCGCGGTCTTTTTCACCGTGCCGTCCGAAGTGGCGAAGAAGATGAACTTGTCATCGCTGAATTCCTTGACCGGCAGCACGGCATTGATCTTTTCGTTCGCCTCCAGCGGCAGCAGATTCACGATCGGTTTGCCGCGCGAGATACGGCTGCCCTGCGGCACCTCATAGACCTTGAGCCAGTACACGCGGCCGCGATTGGAGAAGCACAGGATGTAGTCGTGCGTATTGGCGATGAACAGGTTGTCGATGAAATCGTCTTCCTTGGTCGCGGTCGCCTGCTTGCCGCGGCCGCCGCGCTTCTGCGCGCGGTATTCAGCCAGGGGCTGAGCCTTCATGTAGCCGCCATGCGACAGCGTGACCACCACGTCTTCCGGCGCGATCAGGTCTTCCATGCTCATGTCCTGGGTATGCGTGATGATCTCGCTGCGGCGCTTGTCGCCGAACTGCGCTTTCACCGCCACCAGCTCGTCATGGATGATCATCGTCACGCGCTCAGGCTTGGCGAGGATATCGAGCAGGTCGGTGATCTTGTCCATCACTTCGCGGTATTCGCCGACGATCTTGTCCTGCTCCAGACCGGTCAGGCGTTGCAGGCGCAGCTCCAATATCGCCTGCGCCTGGGCATCCGACAAATGGTAGCCGGCCGACTTGCCTTTCCCGACCAGACCGAACTCGGGAAGCAGGCCTTCGGGGCGCGACGCGTCGCTGACACGGCTCAGCATGTCTTCCACCAGCGACGAACGCCAGCTGCGTGCCATCAGTTCGCGCTTGGCATCGGCAGGCGTTGCTGCGGCCTTGATCAGCGCGATGATCTCGTCCACATTGGACAATGCCACCGCCAGACCTTCGAGGATATGGCCGCGTTCGCGCGCCTTGCGCAATTCGAATATGGTGCGGCGCGTGACGACTTCGCGGCGATGGCGCAGGAAGCAATCGATCACCTGCTTGAGGTTGAGCAGCCTGCGGCTGGCCTTCTACGATGGCGACCATGTTGATGCCGAAGCTGTCCTGCAACTGGGTGTCCTTGTACAGCTTGTTGAGTATCACATCGGCATTCTCGCCGCGCTTCAACTCGATCACCGCGCGCATCCCGGACTTGTCCGATTCATCGCGGATCTCGGAAATGCCTTCCAGGCGCTTCTCGCGCACCAGCTCGCCGATCTTGATCAGCAGGTTGGCCTTGTTCACCTGATAGGGCAGCTCATCGATGATGATGGCCTGGCGTTCACCCTTGCCGATATCCTCGAAGTGGGTCCGCGCGCGCATGATCACGCGGCCGCGCCCGGTGCGGTAGCCTTCCTTCACCCCGGCCAGGCCGTAGATGAAACCCGCAGTCGGGAAATCCGGCGCGGGGATGTATTCGATCAGTTGCTCGACATCCAGCTCGGGATCCTTCAGCAGCGCCAGACAGGCGTCTGTCACCTCGCCCAGATTGTGCGGCGGGATATTGGTCGCCATGCCAACCGCGATGCCGGAAGAACCGTTCACCAGCAGATTGGGGAAGCGCGACGGGAACACCAGCGGTTCGTTTTCCGAGCCGTCGTAGTTCGGCCCGTAATCCACCGTTTCCTTGTCCAGATCGGCGAGCAGCTCGTGGGCGATCCTGGCCATGCGGATCTCGGTGTAACGCATCGCCGCCGCGTTGTCGCCGTCCACCGAACCGAAGTTGCCCTGCCCGTCCACCAAGGGATAACGCAGCGAAAAATCCTGCGCCATGCGCACGATGGTGTCGTATACCGCCGTGTCGCCGTGCGGGTGATACTTACCGATCACATCGCCGACGATACGCGCCGATTTCTTGTAGGCCTTGTTCCAGTCGTTGGACAGTTCATGCATCGCGAACAGCACGCGCCTGTGCACCGGCTTGAGGCCGTCGCGCACGTCCGGAAGAGCGCGTCCCACGATGACGCTCATGGCATAGTCCAGATAGGACTTGCGCATCTCCTCTTCAAGACTGACGGGGTGTGTTTCTTTGGCGAATTGTTGTTCCATGAATGACCCAAATATTGTTGCAGGAATGACCAGGCAAGACGGCTGCTGGCGCGGTAAATCAAAGCGAGCATTTTAGCACAGCGCCGCCCCGCACAGCCACCTGCATATTGGGCAGGACTATTTGGCTAAAGGCATGAGTTTTGTTAAAGTCAGCCCCTCGTTAACCCGACAAATACGCCTTCAGATAATGGCCAACGCCGATCCGGTCGAACTGGAAAAATTCTCGCAGCTGGCCCACAAATGGTGGGATCCGAACAGCGAATTCAAGCCGCTGCACGACATCAACCCGTTGCGCCTGGACTACATCGACCGCCATGCGGGTCTGGCCGGGAAGACCGTGCTGGACGTCGGCTGCGGCGGCGGCATATTGTCGGAAAGCATGGCTGGTTTGGGTGCGAATGTCACCGGCATCGACCTTGTCCGACAAGGCCCTGCAGGTCGCCAAATTGCATCTGCTGGAAAGCGGCAAAAAGGTCGACTATCGCAAGGTCAGCCGTGGAAGAATTGGCTGCCGAACAGCCCGCCCATTACGATGTGGTCACCTGCCTGGAGATGCTCGAGCACGTTCCCGACCCGCAAGCGTGATCGCGGCATGCGCCAAGCTGGTCAAACCGGGCGGCTGGATATTCTTCTCGACGCTGAACCGCAATCCCAAGTCCTACCTGCTTGCCGTGATCGGCGCGGAATATATCCTCAACATGCTGCCGCGCGGCACGCATGACTACGCCAAATTCATCAAGCCTTCCGAACTGGCGCAGTCCTGCCGCAATGCCGGATTGAACCTGGTCGACCTGACCGGCATGAGCTACAACCCGCTGAGCAGAACATATTCTCTGGGAAAAGATACGGATGTGAACTACATGATTGCCTGCCGACGTGAATGACAGTGTTTTGAAACGCGTAGGGGCGTATGGCAATACGCCCATGCTTGGCATACGACATTCCAATCAACAGGGCGCTGTTCAACAAGGGCGTATTGCCATGCGCCCCTACCAATGCACCATGACCGCCCATGATTAAGGCCGTCCTGTTCGACCTCGATGGCACCTTTGCCGACACCGCGGCCGACCTCGCCGCCGCGCTCAATTACACCCGCGCCACGCGCCACCTGCAGCCGCTGCCTATCGACAAGTTGCGCCCGCAAGCCTCGCATGGCTCGCGCGGCATGCTCAAAACCGGTTTCGACATCGACCCCGGGCATCCCGACTTCATCACATTGCGCGACATCTTTCTCGACTACTATGCAAATAACATCTGCGTGCAAACCCGGCTGTTCGGCGACACGGCTGAACTTGTCGAGATACTGGAACAGCTCGGCATCAAGTGGGGTATCGTCACCAACAAACCGCACCGCTTCACCGTGCCGCTGATGCAGGCCCTGGGCTATGCCGAGCGCGCCGCCTGCCTGATCAGCGGCGACACCTGCGCCCATCCCAAGCCGCATCCGGAACCGCTGCTGAAAGCCTGCGAGATCATCGGCGTTACACCGGCACAATGCATCTATGTCGGCGACGACCTGCGCGACATGCAGGCCGCAAACTCCGCCGGGATGCGCGGCATCATCGCCAACTACGGCTATATCGGCGCCGACGCCTCAGTCGCAAACTGGAACGCTCACGGCAGCATAGACAAACCCACGGAACTTCTGGGCTTATTCGCCATCTGAAACCTGCTACAATCTGTTTCACTCGCAACGGGGAAATGCTTTTAGAACCGTAGCGAGCAAGCCAAAATGCGCGGAGCCGCGCAGCGAATGACGAGACATACCTCAAAGGTAGGCGAGGAATGAGCGAGCACGCGACAAAGCAGTTTGGCTGCACAGCAGGTTATAAAGACATTTCGAACCGGGGACGACTTGGCTTCGACGTGGGTTACAAAGCAGCGTAGGGCATACCGAGGACCCGCAACCTCGTAAATCAGCTGGAAAAAACTAGTCGCAAACGACGAAAAGTACGCTTTAGCAGCTTAGTTCTGCTAGACCTCACACCATGCTGTCTGTGGAGTGGCTCAAGGCCGCAAGGCTGAGATGAGTGAGGTAAATTACACAGAATCGTGCCGGTCAGGGTCACTTTGATCGGAGCTAAAAACAAGGTGACTCGTCCTTTACCAGCCGGCCGGTTGGCGTGTAAGGGATCAAATTAAACAGCCTGGCTAAGTATGTAGAACTGCCTGTAGAGGGCTTGCGGACGCGGGTTCAATTCCCGCCGTCTCCACCAACAAACAAAAAGCGCACCCTTGTGGTGGTCGTTTTTGTTTGTTGGGTTGTGATTGTGCGGGAATCGAATCCGCGTCCGGTACGGACGCGGGGTGAGCAGGGAATTCGAGCAGCACTGCTGCGAGCCCGCGAACGACAACGCGCATGCAGGCGCGTTGGCTGGCCAGGATGGCCAATTCCCACATCTAAAACTCACCCTTGTGGTGTCGTTTTTGAGGACTTGCGCGGCATGTATCCCAAAGCAACGTTCTACCGCCACCACAGCGAGTCCCTCAAGTATGGAATAGACATCGGTATTCGTCAGCCCTCAACCCCCGACAACGTGATTCCACTTGTTCGCGTCCTGCGCCCAGAGGTGATTGCTCTAGTGCCAGAATGGGCGATGGGATCATCGCTTTGCTTTGATGCTAAATCAAAGCTAGCCTGAGGTTCGTAATTGTGGTTGATATGCCAGACGAGAGAAATCTGAACACTTGATTGAAATTATTTCAAAGCATTAATTGGCTATTTGGGCGCAATAAATTTTGCTTTTTGCTGCAACGCATCAGCTATGGACATGTATAAACTTTTCTCTTCATCCACTGGCAGCCATATATCGGCATGAAATGGATTCCTTAACGTCAACGTTGCATCTAAGTGTAATGACTTTTTCCCATTTATTACGATGCTTCTAATATCTACAGCTTTAATTGACGCGTAACCATAAAATTTCTTTTCGTTTGCCCCGGAGTTCTTTTCCCGAGCTTTGGCGGTTCGACGTTGAGCATCAATTTCAAATAGCAAACCTAATTGTTTTCTGGGAGCATAAGTCAGTCGATTTACAGACATTCCTTTGGACACGTCTTCGAGCTTGAGCATGAATGCGGCAACTTTTATTTCCTCCTTCTTTGGATCATAATTTCCGCTGAACAAGGTACGACCAATTTCTTCACTATCGTCAATTATCAAAGGCCGACGTTTGCTAGAAACTTGCTTAAAAAAGAAAGCAAAGAAATATATCCAAAGACTAAACGATGTTTGAAATGAGACTGTTGATGGTTTCATGAGTAATGCGATCGCCACGATGTACGGCTCTATTTTTTCGTATTACATACGATACTTCCCCAGTATCATCAAAGCTCAATAGAACCTTGCCTTGTGCGAAATCTGCCTGCAGGCCAACACTTCCATCAGGCTCTGGGAAAGCATCAAACATTAGTTGACCATGGTAAGCCTCTATAAACCGACAACACTGTCATTGCTTCTACGGCTATTGCGGATGCATCGTCACCATCCCAGCACTCATGTAAATCCTTGAAGGCCAGAATTTCACTTAATACTGCATCTTTCGAATCGACGTAAGTCAATAATGCAGTTTCCGGTGGTGTTGATACTACTGCCGTCCTATCCAGAGCTGTATTAGTTGCATAAACCAGTTCCCCAACAATCATTTCATTACCTGCGAAATTGGTAACTGTAGAAGATTGGTCTAATTCAGTTGCGTGGGTACCAGAAATTACACAAGTTGAAGTACCAGTGCAACGACCGTTACAGATTTTGCAACACCTAATACTTGGTTCCAAGTAGACATAAATTATTTATTTTAAGAGTGAGCCAAATGCGTCGTTAAACTCTTTTTTACCTCCCCCGCTACCTCGAAAGCACCATCACCCCCGCCTGCTGCTGAACCTTGAACCCTGACAACAGATCATTGCCAAGCAACGCCCCGCCCTGCATGTTCGGATTCAGAAAAATAGTGATATTCGAATATTTGAAGTCGCCTACGGACAAAGAAGATACTTTCACCCGGCATGTGGGGGTATCGCCATTCGCGGTACGCGATATACCGGCCTGCACACATTCATGGATACCCAATTGGGCGGCGAAGTCACCGGAAATCGTCGTGAACGTTGCCCCCGTATCGATCGTAAAAGTCGTACTCATGCCATTGACGGTGCCGGGCAAGGAAAATCGTCCGGTTTCGTCACGGAATATCGTTACCGAATTTACCGATGCATCGCTGATCGAAGCGCGCTTCGCATCATAAGGAGCGGCGCCGGACACACACGGCGAGCTCGAATAACTCACGCGGCCATCCTCCACGCACTTGTATACCCCGCCGTAAGCAAAAGAAGGCAGCAGGAATAAAACCAGTACCCGCATCAGATTATTGGATGGCTGCATTATGTTCTCCATCTTCCCTCTATCTTCAAGTCGATCAATTACATCCCGAGTCTGCCAAAAATTCATTGCACGCAATCCGGCAACAAGCTCCCTGCATGAATACGTGCCTTGAACCGCCTGCCCCGGCGTAATGCTACTTGAGCGACCTGGCTAATCGAAACCCGATGCTGCTGAAACGGATCTCGGGCTTGTTGCCGTAGCGTGTCGCCGCGCGCAAGTTCCGTGGAGCGTCGTTCCACGAACCGCCGCGCAGCACGCGTTTCTTGCCGTCCCCTTGCCAGGCACTGCCGTCAGCCGGGGCACCGCTGTAGCTGTCATGATAATCGTCCTCTGTCCATTCCCACACATTTCCCAGCATGTCATGCAGTCCGAATGCATTGGGCTTGAAACGACCCACCGGAGCGGTATAGACAAAACCATCCTTGCAGTTGTGTACCGACCAGGAACTCGCACCCGGTATCCTGGAGAGCACGCTATCGTCGGCGCCATTCGCATAACGGCAGGCCCTGTCAGGGTTGTCCCCCCAGTAACGCGAGGTTTTGGTGTTGCCACGGGCGGCGAATTCCCATTCGGCCTCTGTCGGCAGACGGTATTTCTTTCCGGTCCGGATCGACAGCCATTTGGCGTAGGCTTGGGCATCGTTCCAGCTGACGCAGGTGACAGGGTGACTGTCGTTTTGCGCAAAGCCCGGTTCGCGCCAGTTGCCTTTGCGCTCTTCATAATCACCTTTTTCAAGCGTCCAGCATTTGTCGCCGGTGACGTAGCCGGATCTTTTCACGAACTCGGCAAACTGGCCCCGCGTGATCTCGGTCTTGCCGATAGCGAATGCAGAGATTTTGACGCTATGCACCGGGCCCTCGTCGTCACTTCGCCCTTTCTCCGTATCGGGTGAGCCCATGGCGAACCTCCCCGAATAGACAACCACCATCTCCGGGCAGCCTCGACAGTCGTGGAAGATTTTGCCTGCCTTGGTTGCTGGTGCGGATTTGGATGCCTTGTGATTATTCGCCGCCTGGGACTGGGCAGGAAATCCCATCAAACAGAAGATGGTGATGATGAGGCCGGGCAGGTTGCGCATTGTGGCTAGTTTCATTTTCATCGGGCTGGTCGATTGAGCAATTCCAGTCTATGCAACATGAAGGTTACCAATTCATATTTTATATTGCAGCAATAATATTCGCGAACCCGCAATATCAGAGCACCGCCCTCATTTCCTCCCATGTGACCAGCAATGTTTCAAATTGATCCGCGGGTATTGCCTCACTGAACAGATGGCCCTGAAATGCCGGACAGCCGCGCAGTTCAAGAAACCCCCTTTGCGCTTCGTTTTCGACGCCTTCGGCGATCACCATCAGTCCAAGAGTACCGGCCATCGCAATGATGGTCTGTACAATGATCGCATCGCTCGGATCGGTGTTGATGTCGCGCACGAACGACTGGTCGATCTTGATCTGGTCCAGCGGCAGACGCTTCAGATAGGAAAGCGAAGAATAGCCGGTGCCGAAATCGTCCATGGAAAATTCCACACCGAGCGATTTCAACTGCTCCATTTTATTGATGCTCTCCTCGACATTGTTCAGGATCAGGCTCTCGGTCAGCTCCAGTTTCAGCCGGCTCGGGTTGATACCGCTCTTGTCCAGTACATTTTCAACCTGTGCGACGAAGTCCTCATGGCGGAACTGGCGCGCACTGACATTTACCGAAATATTCAGCTCGCACAACATCGGATTTTTTTGCCATGATCTGATCTGTGCGCAGGCGGTTTCCAGCACCCACAGTCCGATCGGCAGTATCAGGTCGGTTTCCTCCGCCAGTTCGATAAATTGCATGGGGGTGATCATGCCCAGCTCCGGATGCTCCCAGCGCAACAGGGCTTCCGCCCCGATCGGCCGCAATGCCGCATCGACCTGTATCTGGTAATACAGGCGGAACTGCTGTTTCGCCAAAGCTCCGCGCAGCGCCTCTTCCAGTTTGCCGCGCGATTCAAGCGCGGATTGCATGGCGGGATCGAAGAAGCGTATGGCATTGCGGCCGGCCTGCTTGGCCTGGTACATCGCCATATCGGCCTGCTTGAACAATTCGTCGACGCTGCCGAGATGATCGAAAAACAGGTTGATGCCGATGCTGGTCGAACTGTAATGCTCCAACCCTTTGAGCTTGTAGGATTGATTAAGCATTGCCCGCACCTTTTCCGCGACCGTTTCGGCATGGGCGGCAGCCTCATCCTGTTTCGAACTGAGCCCTTCAAGGACCAGCGCGAACTCGTCACCGCCGAACCGGGCAACCGTGTCCCCTTCGCGCACGCAATCCTGCAGGCGGCGCGCGACCTCGATCAGCAGCAAGTCGCCGATATCATGCCCCCTGGTGTCGTTGAGGGATTTGAAATTGTCGAGATCAAGGAACAGGATGGCACCGTGTTGCTGGTTTCTGGTGCTTGATGCAATGGCCTGATGCAGGCGGTCCATCAGCAAGCGGCGGTTGGGCAAGCGGGTCAGCGCGTCATAAAATGCCAGCGAGTGGATTTCCGATTCTGCCTGCTTCCGTGTGGTGATGTCGCGGCTCAGAGCGAGCAGATATTGCTCTCCATCCACTTCCATGGTGCTGCAGCCGATCTCGACATTGATCAGCGTACCGTTCTTGTGGCGGTGCACTGTTTCAAACCTGTCTCTTCTGTTACTGGTGATAAAATCCTTGAGACGGCTGCGCAACTCATCGGCCGAAAAATTCGCATCCCAATCGAACACTTTCAGATTGGCCGTTTCTTCCCGGGTATAGCCCAGCATTTGGCAAAAAGCATCATTGAACTCTACCAGATTGCCTTGCATGTCCACCAGGTGGATTCCGTCGATAGCGGTATTCATCAAACCCTGGTTTCGCCGCACCAGCGCTTCTGTTTCCCGCTGCAGCCGTTGATACTCGGCTATGTCCACACCCAGGCCCGTCAGTATCCGTTTGCCGTCTGCATCCACGGTCTGCCCGCTAAAGTAGTGCACCACGGTATTTTTCAGGGTGTCGCGCTCCAGCTTTACGATCGACAGTTCACGTTCCAGCTGGCGTATGCGCTGCAACTCCGGGCTGAGCTCTATGCTGCCCGGGTCACCCGACAAAGTGCCCTCCAGGAATTGTTTATGCCATAGCTTGATGGACTCAGAGGAAATATCGAGGCGATAACCGGCCTCGATATAAGTCAGGTGCAGTGCGGTGATCATCTTCACGGCTTCAATCTTGAAGTCCATCGTGAATAATCTTGTCGGGAAGAGCTCCATTCCATCTCCTTAAGCCGTCAAACTACCACGACTTAATAGCATTCAAGAATCCTTGCACACCCCCTCGGCAAACAGCCGGGGGAAAGGAAATCATACCCGAAGTATATGCCCAACCTCCCTATGGACAAAACAAAATTATCCTGATCTGTTGCAAATACAAGCAAAAAGGCCAACCGCAAGGTTGGCCTTTATTTTCAATAACATACTGACTGGACTAAGCGCGCTTCCTGAATTCGTTGGTGCGGGTATCGATCTCGATCTTGTCACCGATCTCGATGAATGCGGCAACGGGCAACTCAAAGCCGGTGTTGATCTTGGCGGGTTTCATCACCTTGCCGGATGTGTCACCGCGAACTGCGGGTTCGGTATAAACGACCTCGCGCACGATGGTGTTGGGCAACTCGACCGAAATGGCTTTTTCGTTGTAGAACACCACTTCGCAGGGCATTCCGTCTTCGATGTAGTTGATCGCATCTCCCATGCTATCGGCCTCGATCTCGTACTGGTTATATTCGCCGTCCATGAACACATACATCGGATCTGAGAAATAGGAATAGTTCACTTCCTTGCGATCCAGGATGATCTGGTCGAATTTGTCATCGGCGCTGTATACGGTCTCCTTGGCCGAGTCGGTCAGCAGATTCTTCATCTTCATCTTGACCACGGATCCGTTGCGTCCGGAACGGCTGTATTCGGCCTTGAGTATCACCATAGGATCGCTACCGACCATGATGACGTTGCCTGCGCGTAATTCTTGTGCTGTTTTCATGTTTGTTACCCTTCAATTTTCAAGGCGCGCATTCTACCGATTTCGCCGCAAAAATCCAGCAGATTCAAAGCCAGATTATTTTCGGCCAATTGCCGCGTCCAGTCCTGCGTACACCTGTTGATTTCACCGATTTCGGCTGCAAATGCAGCCCATGCCTGCCCTGCTTCGCCTTCCGCGTTCCATGCCTGCCACAAACCCTCTACCGCCCGGCCTGCAGACTGGTTCAGTCGCTCGCCATACAAGATGAGGAACGCCTGCAGCTTTTTCAAGTGCACCGAGTCGTGTTGCGGGTAGATCTGCCAGACAAAAGGACGCCCTGCCCATATCGCGCGCACAAGAGAATCCTCGCCGCGGACGAAATTGACATCGCATGCCCAGAGAAGTTCATCGTAACGTTCCTGCTCGACGAACGGCAGTACGTGAACATGCAAGTTTCCATGCAAATAGTCTTTGTCTACAAGCGGCGCCGGATCGCCGAAATATTGTCCGGCTTGAGGCAGGATGCGCCCTTCCGGCACCAGACAAAGAATGGGTTGCACACTGGCAGCCCAAGCATCGAACAAACCTGGCAGCGCGGCATTTTCATATCCGAACAGCGATATCTTCAATGCCCAATCCGGCGGCATTTCCATGCCGGCTGAATTCCAGAATGTTTGCTGCTTGCCGATTTCGCGTTGAAACGCATCGCGCCGCGCCAACAGATCGCGCTCCAGCAGCAAACCGCCGGTCTGCCTTGTAAAGCCAGGAAAGAAAAAATACTTGGTCAAAGGCAGGCTGGGATGGGGCGAAGGCAGCTTGTGGTGGCTCTCTACCCAATCTTCAGCAGACAGATATTCGAGATTGATCCAGACAGGTTTCTTCTCCTGTTGCGCCATCGCTTCTATGTAGCCTGGCGGCAGCTTGCAGGCAAATGCCTCGATGACCAGTTCGGCAGGCTGCACGTCGGGGAACTCCTTGCGCCACTGGCGCACTTCCACTCCGCGGCACTGTTGCTTCTCTACTGCGACTTCCGCTTCCGGGCACAGCATGGAAAAGCTGTTCAAGTCGTCCACCCACAACCTGACCGAGAGGCCATGTTCGTTTGCCAGCTGCCTTGCCAGCCGCCAGCACACGCCGATGTCGCCGAAATTGTCGATGACATTGCAAAAGATGTCGCAATCCTTTGGCATGGGAATGGTCATCGATCCAGTCTTACTCGGCATGCAACGCTTCCACCGGATCCAGCCGTGCCGCACGCATCGCCGGCGTGACTCCGGCCACCAGGCCGATGCTGATTGCAGTCAGTTCCGCTACGATCGCGAACAGCCAGGGGGTATGTACCGGCAGCGCGGGAAAGACCAGATGCAGGCTTTGCGCAATCCCCGCGCCCATCGCCAATCCGGCCAACCCGCCCAGCGCGGACAACAGCATCGCCTCGCCCAAAAACAAAGTCAGCACCTGACGTTCCTGGGCACCGAGAGCACGCAGCAGTCCTATCTCGGCAGTGCGTTCGGTGACCGCCATGGTCATGATGGTCAGGATGCCGACCGCGCCGACCAGCAGCGAAATGCCGCCCAGCGCTCCGACGGCAAAGGTGAGCACATCCAGCACCGAGCTCAATACATCGAGTGCCTGCTCCTGCGAGATCGTGGTGAAATCTTCACGCCCGTGTCTTTCCTTCATGCGTTCGCTGAGAATGCGCGACACGGTATCTGCATCGACATCGGCGCGATAACTGACGTTGATCTCCATCAGACCGGGGCGATTGAGCAGTTCCATCGCACGCGCCGCCGGGATGAACACGGCATCGTCCATGTCCATGCCGAGTATCTGTCCCTTGGGTTCCATCACGCCGATCACGCGGAAACGTTGACCGCCGACGCGGAGATAACTGCCCAGCGGGTTTTGTCCACCGTACAGTTCCTCATTCACCTTCGCGCCGAGCACGACCAGGGCGCGCGCCTGCTCGTTGTCCTCGTCGGGCCAGAAACTGCCGCTCTGCACCCTCATCGTGAATGCCCTGGCGAAATCATGTCCTTCGCCAAATACCGTGATGCGCCGCGTCTTGCCGTTGGCGCGCACCTCGGCATTGCCCATCACGTCTCGGGATTGACATTCTCTACATAGGGCAAGTGACGCAACGCATCTGCATCGTCCAGCGTCAGCTGTCTGACTGAACCGAGATGCCGACATTGCCCCCGTGCGTCTGCGTCTTGCCGGGCTGGATGGTGATGATGTTGGTGCCGAACTGCGAAAACTCCGCCAGCACGAATTGGTGCAAGCCTTCGCCGATGGAAGTCAGCAGGATCACCGCGGTGATTCCGATGGCGATGCCCAGCCCGGTCAGGAAACTGCGCATCCGATAGGTGAGGAAGCTGGAAGTGGTGAGTTTGACGAGATCAGGAAACAACATGTGCGTTACCTTCCCGCCAGCGCAGCAACCGGATCAAGCCCTGCCGCGCGCCGCGCGGGCCAAACGCTGAACAGGATGCCGGTTCCCAGCGCGGTGACGCAGGCCGCAAGCACCGCCCACCACGGCGGTGATACCGGCAGGCTGGGATAGATCTGCGCGATGATGATACTTCCCGCATAACCGAGCGCCAATCCCGCCACACTGCCGATGCCTGAAAGCAATGTCGCTTCGGCGAAGAACAGGTTGCGTATCTGGCTGCCCGGCGCCCCCAGCGCCTTGAGCAGGCCGATCTCCCTGACGCGCTGAGCGACGGCGATCAGCATCACATTCATGATCAGAACACCCGCCACGGCCAGGCTGATCGCGGCGATGCCGCCGACGGCCATGGTCAGCGCGGTGAGTATCCGGTCGAAGGTAGCAAGCACCGCATCCTGGGTGATCACTGTCACGTCTTTCTCGCCGCTGTGGCGCTGGAACATGATCTGTTCGGCGTCATGCTTGGCCTGTTCGATCGATTCGCGGCTCTTCGCCTCGATCAGCACGCGAAACAATCCGGAAGTGTTGAACAACTGATGCGCCGAGGCGACCGGAACAATCACCAGTTCGTCGGTGCGCATGCCCATCGATTCGCCTTGCTGTGCCAGCACCCCGATCACGCGGAAATCGCCGGTCGCCGAACCGCACCCACTGTCCAACGGCCTGCTCGTTGCCGAACAATTCGCGCTTCATCTGGTTACCCAGCACGCACACCGAAGCGCTTTCGTGGATATCGCCCGGCGGCAGGAACTTGCCGAGACCCAGACTCATGTGGCGCACCTCCAGCAGATCGGAAGTCGAGCCGGCCACCACCACTTCGCGGTTCAGTGCATCGTGCGATAGCATCGCAGAGCCGACGGTCAGCGGCGCGATGCGTTTGACGGCGCGGCTGCGCAACAGTGCTTCAGCATCGTCCAGCGTGATTTCGCGCGGGATCTGTCCGAGCAACATGCCGGGGCCGATGCCCGCCGTCTCGGTACGCCCCGGCAGCACGATCACCAGATTTGTGCCCAGCGAGGAGAATTGATCGATCACATAGCGGCGCGCGCCCTCGCCCAGCGCGGTGAGCACCACCACGGCCGCCACGCCGATGGACATCGCCAGCATCATCAGCAGCGTGCGGGTCGGGCTGCCGCGCAAGCTGCCGGTGGCAAATTGCGCGACGTCGGTCAGTCTCATGCGCTTCTTCCGCTATCGCTGACGATCTGACCATCAACCATCTGTATCTGCCGCGCAGCGCGGCCACCAAGCAGCGGATCGTGCGTCACCAGTATAAGCGTGACCTTCTGCTCGACCAGCTGTTCGAGCAGGTTCAGAACTTCCTTTCCGGTGGTCTGGTCGAGATTGCCGGTCGGCTCGTCCGCGAGCAACACTGCGGGATGCATGCTGGTGGCACGTGCGATGGCTACGCGCTGGCGCTGCCCGCCGGACAACTGGTCGGGCCTGTGGTCTGCCCTATCCGTCAGTCCATAATTCTTCAGCATTTCCGTGACACGCGACTTGCGTTCGGCGGGATCGATGCCGGCGAGTATCATCGGCAACTCGATGTTCATTGCGGCAGTCAGGCGCGGCACCAGATGGAAGGACTGAAACACGAAGCCGATCTTTTCACTGCGCACCCTGGCCTGCTGCACATCATCCAGCGCGGTGACATCGCCGCCGTCCAGTTTGTAAGTGCCGGAACTCGGACGGTCCAGCAGGCCGATCAGGTTGAGCAAGGTGGATTTACCGGAACCGGAAGGTCCCATGATCGAAACATAATCGCCCGCCCCGATGTCCAGGTCGATGCCGCGCAACGCGGCGACCTGCTGATCGCCCACCGTGAAGGTGCGACTGACTTTTTCTAGGCGAATCATTTAGGCCGAATCATTTGGCAGTGTCATTTTCTTCCGGCTGTACACGTGCTCCGGCCTTCACTCCAGCCTGGTCCAGCGACATAACGATCCGGTCGCCTTCGTTCAAACCGGAAGTGATCTCTGTGCGGTCCCAGTTGGCCAGACCCGTTGTCACGTTGCGCTCTTCGAGGATGCCGTCAGCACGATAGAACAGCACACGCTTGCCTTCGAGCAGCGTTTGTGTGGGGATGCGCAGCACGTTCGCGTGAGAGTTGTAAACGATCTCCACGTCTGCACTGTACCCAACTAAAAGGTTCTCTGCGGTTGGCACCTCATTGAAGGAAACCTCAACTTCCACGGTGCGCGCCTGTTTTTCCAGCTCCAGGACATAGGGTGCTATGCGCTTGACCTTGCCGGCAAACGTTTTACCCTTGATCGCGTCCAGTGTGATGCGTGCCACCTGCCCGATCTTGACGTTGGCTGCATCCACTTCGTCGATCGGCGCGCTGACGAACATGCAGCTATCATCGATCAGGTCGATCGCGGGTGGAGTGGGTATGCCGGGCGGCGAAGGTGTGGCGTACTCTCCCAGTTCACCGCTGATATCCGCGACGATGCCGGCGAACGGAGCGCGCAACACCATGCGTTGCAGACCGGCATTCGCCACGGCGATCCGGGAACGGCTTTGATCGATCTGACTGCGCGCGACTTCACAACCGGCCCGGCTTACCTTGGCAGCGGATACTTTTTGATCCAACCCTTCGGCTGAAATGAATCCTTTCTCCATGAGTTGCCTTGCACGCCTGGCTTCCTTTTCCGCCAGGTCAGCCTGCACACAGGCCTGCTGCTCCTGGGTCAGCGCTGTGGCAAGCTGTTCCTGCGCCAGACGCTTTTGCGCTTCCAGATCATCGTTCCACAATTCCAGCAACACCTGATCGGCTTTGACGCGCTGCCCCTTCTTCACCAGCAATTTGTCGATCTGGCCTCCCGCAGGCGGGGCCAGCTTGGCACGACGGCACGCCTTGACTGTTCCCGCACGGGTGTTGCTCACTGTCGCTTCCACCACCCCGCGGTCGACCTTGACCAACTGCACGCGCAGCGGCGCGGGGCGCGTAAAATACCAGGCTGCGGCCGCCAGCAACGCAGCCCCCGCCAGCCATGGCAGATAGCGCAAAAAAGTATTGCGCTTGGCGCGCGAATAGTCAGTCATACAAATCCCTTAACAAATTATCTATCCGCCGATCGGGTTGATCTCGATACTGATATGCACCAGTTCTTCGTGGATGCTTAGCTGCCGCTTGAAATATTCAGGCGTTACTTCATCATCCGTCGCAAGACTCAGAATGCAGGCGTACTTTCCCTTGCCCACGCGCCATACATGCAAGTCGCTGAGTTTGGCCTTGACCGGCGAGGCGGCTATCACCTCGCGTATCTCGGCCACTACAGGCGCATTCATCTCTGCGTCGAGCAGCACACGGCCGGTATCGCGCAGTAAACCGTAGCACCACACTGCAACCAACACGGCACCGGCCAGCCCCATCACCGGATCCAGCCAGCTTGCCCCCCAGAATTTTCCGCCGAACAACGCGATGATGGCCAATACGGATGTCGCCGCATCGGCCAGCACATGCATATATGCCGAGCGCAAATTCAAATCATGGTGGCCGTGATGATCGTGGTCAGTGTCGCCGTGCGCGTGCTCATGATGATGGTGATGTCCGTCCCTGAGCAGCCAAGCTGACACAAGATTGACCAGCAGGCCGGCTATGGCGATCGCTATGGCCTGGTCATAGTGTATCGGGCTGGGCACGATCAATCTTGCGAGCGACTGATAGGTCATCAGCGTTGCCACCATCACCAGAAAGATCGCACTGGTATATCCGCCCAACACCTCGATCTTCCAGGTGCCGAAAGAAAAGCGCGGGTCATGAGCGTATTTTCTGGCGAACACATAAGCCAGCAGCGAAAGCCCGAAAGCGACCGTATGCGAACTCATATGCCAGCCGTCGGCCAGCAGTGCCATCGAGTTGTAGTACCAGCCGCCGGCGATCTCGATCACCATCATCATGGCGGTAAGAACCGCCACGCGCAGCGTGTTTTTCTCGGCGAGCGGGTTGCCTTCGTCAAACCGGTGGGAATGTTTTAGGCTGTCGGCTGCAATGGCTTGGGTCATGTATATATTTCCTGATATTCGCCGGACGCATGGCGTATTGACTGCCATTTTACAGCTTCAAACAATTTACAGGGCCACATACGCCTTTTTCAGCACATCGATTTTTGAAAAGTGTTGCTGAAACCCAACGTCAAAGTGGTCAGGAAAGGCAAAATATTTTAGGAGCATCGAAGCCACACTTTCCAGTTGACGATTCAAGCAATCACCTTCAGTGCAGGTGCTATTCCGGTTAACCTGTCCCCCAAGGAGATCGGCATCAAGGCGAAATCCAATTTTGGCCCTGAGGGATGCTTAAATCAATTTGATGGTGCTGGAGAGAGGAATCGAACCTCCGACCTACGCGTTACGAGTGCGTTGCTCTACCAACTGAGCTACTCCAGCAAATTCCCGGTGAGATTATAGGGGGCGATGTCCAGACCCTCAATCATTTATCGAAACCCCGCAATCAGCCTCCGATGGCTTAGAGCAGGCCGACCGTAACAAGGAATGGACACTCTCCGAAACTCTAGAAATGCCAATTGCTACCGCCAGCAATATTCTTCAACACTGAACGGCTGTGGCTTGCCATCGATTTCATTGAGCAGAAGTTCCGCGCTGGCCAATGACATGGTCACACCGTAGCGATAGTGTCCGCTGTTTGCGTAGAGGTTGGCAAACTGAGGATGCCGTCCGATAGTGGGGATGTTGTCCGGCGAACCGGGACGAAAGCCGGCCCAATGTTGCACGGGTAATAGCTCGCGCCAATCCGGGAATATATCGCGCGCGCGCATCAACAGGCTGTCGCGTGCCTCAACGGTGGTGGATTTATCAAAACCGACATCTTCCAGCGTGCTGCCAACCAGCACATGGCCATCGCGTCGCGGGATGAAATACAGATTTTCCTTGAGCAAAATTTGCTGAAACGGCGGCTTGTCGAACTTGAACAACAGGATTTGCCCGCGTATCGGGCGGATATCCATATCGAGCGCAAATTCGCCCAACAACAATTTGCTCCATGCACCCGCCGCGATTATATAGGCATCCGCTTCCAGCTTGCCTTGAGCAGTTTGCAGAGCAACCACACGTTCGCCTGAAATCTCGAATTGTTGCGCTTCGTGCTGTTCAAGGATGATCCCGCCAAGCATTTCCACGTTCTTTCTCAGGGCGAGCATCAGGCGAGGATTGCGTACTTGTGCTACGTCCGGCAGCAGCAGGCCCGCACCTGGTTGGTCCGGCAAATATTCGTCAAGCCTCACCGGCTGCAACGTGACTTGATGTTGCGCGCACCACTGCTCGGCAAGTTCTGCCTGGTAGGGCGGCAACAGCAACATGCCGCTGCGTTGATATTCGGGATCGATGCCGGTAAGGTCATGTAGCACGGCAGCTGTCTCTCCGAACATGTTCATGCCACGCTGCGCGAGGCGCGTTACAGGCTCGTGATAATCCCAGGGGCATAATGGCGAGAGTATTCCGCCGCCCGCCCAGGAAGCTTCCCTTCCCAGCGAGCCGCGCTCGACCACAGAAACACGATATCCCGCTTGCAACAGAACTCGTGCACTGGTCAGTCCGATCACGCCGCCACCGACGATCAGGAAATCCGTTTGCATGTCGTAAAGAAAATCAGTGTTGCAGGTTCAGGACTGCTCGACGATCGAAATCAGTTTCTTGGGCAATGGAAACACCACGTTCTCGACGATGCCCTGCAACTCGATTACTTTTTCTCCGCCCAGCTGCTTCATGCGTGAAATCACGCCTTGCACCAATACTTCGGGTGCGGACGCACCAGCGGTGATGCCCACTCGACTCTTGCCGGCAAACCACTCCGGCTGCAATTCCTCGGCATTGTTTACCAGATAGGCGGGCACCCCGACATTTGCTGCGACTTCGCGCAAGCGGTTTGAATTCGAACTGTTCGGCGAGCCCACCACGACCACTGCGTCACATTGTCTGACCAGCAGCTTTACCGCGTCCTGGCGATTTTGCCTCATCCGAAAGCGTCAAAGACATCACCTGTTTGAGAAAGCTGGCCGACTCATCCAGGCTAAAGCGCAGATCGCGCA
The DNA here is from genome assembly GCA_963806115.1 of uncultured beta proteobacterium. Taxonomy (GTDB): domain Bacteria; phylum Pseudomonadota; class Gammaproteobacteria; order Burkholderiales; family Gallionellaceae; genus Gallionella. Next base: position 2,812 of record CAWDWW010000012.1, on the reverse strand, counting down.
AGCGAATTTCAACCAGCTGATCTCTCGCTCGCAGCCGGGCCAGCGATATGGGCGGATCGCTGCGGGTAGCGATGATCAGGTGCATGCAGACCGGGATTTTCTCAACCAGGAAGGCCAGAGCCTTATGGACATCGGGCGAATGGATAAATTGGTAATCATCCAGGATAAGGACGAAAGGCTCTTGCTCCCTGGCCAGGTGATTGATCAACTGAATCAATGTGGGTTGGACTGACGGCTGCAACGTTTGAGTGAAGGCTTGAAATTGCTCGCATACCGATGGCGGTAGAATACTACCCAGGGCAGCGATCAAGTAAGCGACAAATCGGACGGGATCATTATCCCCCTCGTCGATGGAAAACCAGGCGATTGGTAACCTGGTATGTGCGGCCCAGCTGGCCAGGAGAGTCGTTTTTCCGAACCCGGCTGGAGCGGAGACGAGAGTCAGGGGTCGTTGAGAACCGGCATCGAGCAGCTCCAACAACTGTGGGCGAGCTACCCTGTCCAAACGTAAAGGGGGAATAAACAGCTTGGTCATGATGAGCGGTTCGCCCCCCCGAGAAGGGGAACGAGAATACGTTGATCCGTTTTCTGCACTGCCAGATGGCTCGCTTGCCAGCAGACTCTGGTAAAGAGAGAGAAGTCTCTGCTTCCGGCGCCTGTCCCAACTCTTTTTGCAGCAGATCGATCAAGACCTCATATTGCCGTAAAGCCAACCTGCGTTGGCCGGATTGGATGTACAGACCGATCAGCTTCCGTTGGGCGAACTCGTTCAAGCGATCGAGAGCCAGCCAGGACCGTACAACCGTGATCGCTTTCTCCCATTCACATCGATCTTGATAATATGCCGCCAGCTTCTCCAATACATCCGCATATTCAGATCGTAAGCGCTCTCGTTGAAAGAACTGCCATTCATCAAACCCGGGACAATCCTTCAGGTTGAACCCCTCGAAAAAATCCCCTTTATAAATGGCTGCTGCCTTCTCCAGAGAGGATAAACAATCCGGGCAGACTTGATGGGGTGGGTGAGGATGCTGCCTTGCCAGGACCAGATGCGCTCTGAATTCCTCGACATCCACCATAAGCCCATTTTCCCTGCGAAGGCCAATTTTCTCTCGATCTGCCTCCAGATAGCCGGGTGGCAAACTCTTGCCAAGCGAGAACAGGCTGCGCCGCAAACTGGACAGGGCGTGCTGCTGGTCGTGTTCAGGCCAGAATAGGGACGCCAGGGTCTCTCGGGTTGGGCTTTGAGGAGATAAACTGAGATAAGCCAGGAGGGCCAGGGGTTTACGCATCTCCAGCTTGAGAGGGCGGCCGTCATATTCAATCGTGGGTGGCCCCAGCCAGAACAGCTTGAGGATAACCATGGGATGACACCTCTGATCCTTCATTATACATGGAGCCATGGATATCTAAATATTTTTTCGCCAGCGTTAAAAATAATCTTATGGATGAACCGTTTAAAGAGATCCAATTAAACGAATCTTTATCGGAGATTTTGTATGCTACAGGTATAAACCATGGTTTACCACCAGAAAGGAGTCGATGGAATATGGGGAGTGCGAATATAGAGAATCAATCAACCCAATACATCATTCGCGTCAAAAACCATCTGGATTCCCATTGGGAACGCCGGTTTGAGGGAATGACCATCACCCATGATGACGATGGGATGATGATCCTATCCGGAGAGGTTGTTGATCAATCTGCTTTACTTGGCTTATTAGAAAGGATCCACAATATGAATTTGTCATTAATCTCATTTCAAAAAGTCGATCCTGAATGACACGAATAAGGAAATTCTGAACATGAAAACGAACCTCGCGATCTTGATTTTGGTAGGAGCGTTCCTGCTTTTCGCCGTGAATCCTACCGCTGCTCAGTCTGCTTCCAGCTCGGCTGCTTCTCCCGCCTCCAGGCTTGATGGACCCGTTGATCCGGCTGAAATCGAATCCTTTCTGAATCAACTATTCAGCCAGCAAATGGAAGCGTACCAGCTTGCCGGAATCACTGCCGTGATGGTCAAAGACGGGGAAGTTCTCTTCCAGAAAGGTTACGGCTACTCCGACGTCGAGAACCAGATCCTGGTCGATCCGACCCAGACCATTTTTCGGATCGGATCGGTGACCAAACTGTTTACCTGGACAGGGGTCCTGCAGCTCTACGAGCGGGGCAAGCTGGATCTGAACGCGAATATCAACCAGTACCTGGATTTTCAAATCCCAGATACCTTCCCCGAGCCCATCACGCTCAAGCATTTAATGAGCCACACGGCCGGATTTGAACAACGCGCCTACGAGGCGTTGACGCGCACCCCTGAGCGAATCCCGCCGCTAGGCAAATTCCTGGCAACCCATCTGCCTGCCAGGGTGTATCCGCCGGGGCAGGTTTCGGTCTACTCGGATTATGGAGCTGATCTGGCAGGGTACATCGTCGAGCGGGTTTCAGGAATGCCATACGCGGATTACATTGAAGCGAACATTCTTGAACCGTTGGGGATGACGCGAACAACCCCACTCCAGCCGCTGCCTCCCCACCTCGCCGCCGACATGTCAAACGGTTATCGATTTGCCGGCAATGCCCTCCAGCCGGTTGATTTCCAGTTGATCAGCACCCAGCCGGGTGGAGCGATGAGTTCCTCGGCAGAAGATATGGCTCGTTTTATGATCGCTCACCTGCGAGGTGGCAGCCTGTGTCCCGACGATCGAGGAAACAGCAAGCAGCCCTGCGGTTCTATCCTGCAGGCGGCTACTGAACAGCTCATGCAATCTGGCTTATGGAAACCGAATCCGCGTATGGCTGGTTATTCCTACGG
>CAWDWW010000011.1:0-198734 GCA_963806115.1 uncultured beta proteobacterium | reverse complement strand
GATTTTGTTTGGTCATGGCGATGAACTGCAAGGTCTGGTTGAGTTCGGAAACACCGGACAACATCGGTATCAATATTTTGACGTTGCCGTATTGTGATGCGCGCAGCAATGCGCGGATCTGCGTGCGGAACAATTGCGGTTCAGCCAGGCAAAATCTGATCGCCCGCAACCCCAGAGCCGGGTTGTTGGCCACTCGCTTGGTACCGTTCAGTTGCTTGTCACCGCCCAGATCGAAAGTACGGATGGTGACAGGCTCGTCGTCCATGCCTGCGGCGACAGCGCGATACGCCTCGAACTGTTCTTCCTCGTCCGGAAGGTTTTCGCGGTTAAGAAACAGGAATTCGCTGCGAAACAAACCAATTCCGGTGCGCCATTTTCCTTGACCTCGGCGATATCTTCCGGCTTTTCGATGTTGGCATACAGCTCGATGAGCGTGCCATCCAGGGTGTTGGCGCGTGCGGTACGCAGACGCTTGAGTTTTTTGCGCTCCAGTTCCCATGCATTTTGGCGCAGCTTGTATTCGGCCAGTATGAGCTTGTCGGGATTGACTATAAGCACGCCCTGCTCGCCGTCCAGAATCAGCAAATCGTCCTCACGGATCAATTCGCGCGCGTAATGCAGTCCCGCCACGCACGGCGTGTTCAACCCGCGCGCCACGATCGCGGTGTGAGAAGTCGCGCCGCCCACATGAGTTGCCTGAACGCCGCATATTGATGGGGTTTGAACTGGATCAGGTCTGCAGGGCTCAAATCATGGGCAACCAGTATCGTCTCCACATCCTTGCGCGCCGGAGATAGCTGGTGTCCGGGCTGTCCGAGCAATTGCTTGAGCAGGCGTTCTGCGACCTGGGTCACATCGGTCTGCCGCTCGCGCAAATAGCTATCTTCGAATTCGTCGAATTGCGCAACCAAGGTTTCAGTCTGCGTTTTAAGCGCCCACTCGGCATTGCAATATTCATTGGCAATCATCTCGCGCGGCGCGACACTCGGCGGGGATCATCCAGTATCATCTGGTGCAACTCGATGAACGCATCAATTGGCAGCGGCATGGGTGGGTGGATTACTGCGCAGGCTGGCGAATTCATTGCGAGTTGCCAGCAATGCAGCATCGAAGCAAGAGCGATCTCCTCGTCAAGAAATTTCTTTGGCAGCAAATAATGCGCCACTTCAAACAGAGTGTGCGAAATCAAGTGCGCATGACCGATGGCGATGCCGCTGGAGACCGCTATGCCGTGCAGCGTAAAACTCATCGACTATTCACCTTCTCCGAAGTAATCATTTATCAGTTTCAACAACGCCTGCATCGCTTCTTTCTCATCAATGCCGTTTGTCTCGATGTTTATCGTCATGCCTTTTGCAGCAGCAAGCATCATCACACCCATGATACTTTTTGCGTTCACCCGGCGATTATTGCGCGACATCGTCACTTCGCATTTGAAGCTTGTAGCGAGCTGCGTGAGTTTGGCCGAGGCGCGCGCATGCAGGCCGAGTTTATTGATGATAATCACGTCTTGTTGTAACACTTAGCCCGCCATCTTAACGATACATTCACGCCCCGCCCTCGATGGCGATCTTCGCCAATTCCGGCAAAGTCTTGTCGGGACTGCACATCACGCGCAACAGCATCGGCAGATTCAAGCCCGCCACACCTATCACGTGCTCGGCATGGCAAAGTTGCCGTCCGATGTTACTGGGCGTTGCACCAAACACATCTGCCAAATCAATACCCCACCGCCTGTGTCGAGTTGTTTGATGATCGACTGTCCTTCGGCCAATTTCAGTCGCGGATCGTCACCTGCAAACACCGATAACACTTTAAGATTGGGCGGGACTTCACCCAGCACGTGTTTGACGCAATCAACAAAGCTGTCGCCCAATCCGTTGTGCGTCACCAATAATATTCCGGCCACAAATCACCTCTTTTATATCAAGCCCATGGCATATGCCACCAGTAATGCGACGCCCGGCAGAACAATCCATCCATATCGGGCAAACCAGCGCAACATTTTGGCTTTTTCGTTATCTGTTTGCTGATCCGTAGCGACGATCAAGCCAATCTTGCGCAACGCATTGATACCCACGGCGAACCTTTTGTTTCACTATTTCCTGCTCAGAGTCATTCATGGTTCGACCTCTGCGCGCATGCTCTTGTCGGTGAATTCTATCCGCTTCTGCAGCTCGGCTGTAATATGGATTTTGCCCCGCTCATCCACCAGCATCGCTTCGGATACGCCCATCTGCGAGGCCGCAGCACGCCAGCCTCGTGCCCCGGAGATGAACAATGGTTTGGAATCCGCATCAGACAACACTCCGGCGCGCGCGCCACGGGTCAGAATGGTAACTGCTTGCACACCCTGCATCGGATATCCGCTGCGCGGGTGGATCAGGTGACAGTAGCGCTCGTTACCAATCATGAAATAGCGCTGATAATCTCCGGAAGTCCCGATGGCCTCGCCGTCATTCAGGTCCAACGTCGCCAATGCGCCGGGCTTGCGCGGATGCTGGATGCCGACGCGCCACGGGCGACCGCCGTGCCGACCCATGGCAAGGACATTGCCTCCGATATTGATCAGTGCGTTGTGGATGCCCTGATGGCGCAGCAGTTCTGCGGCGCATCCAGTGCATAGCCTTTGGCATAACCGCCCAAATCCACCTGAACGAATCTGTTTTTGCTCTCTACCCTGCTGCGCACTATCGATATGTCGCTCATTTGCGGATTGGCCGCAACCCAATGTGCGATCAGCTTTTCATCTGGTTTAACGGGTTTGAATTCATCTGCGTGGAATCCCCACAACTGCACCAAACCACCGATAGCCGGATTGAACAGGCCTTGAGACTGCCGTGAAATCTGCGTGGCATCTAGCAGGATGGCGGCAAGCTCTGCAGTAATGGCATGGCTTTCCCCTTTTGCGAATGCCTTGTTCATATCGCTGAGCTCGCTTGGCTGCCACGCATGCAACATGTCGTGCAAGCGCTGAAATTCCTGCATCACTTCACTCACCGCCTGCTTGGCGCGCACCTCGGGTTCGCCATATACACTCACTTCCACCAGCGTGCCAAACACGTAGCCCTGTTCCTGATACAGCGGTTCCTTGCCTTCACATGAGGACAGCAGAAGAATCGCAATGATCGCACAGAGACGGATCACCATAACCTGTTATGGATTTTCAGCAGCCTCGATTTCCAGCGCAGCGGCCAGCAATGCCAAACGCGCCACCACACCGTAGGCATAGAAACGGTTGGGTGTATCGTCCGGCGCACGATCCGGATTGGGCAAAGTGCAGTGGGCTTCGAATGCCAGCGGCATAAAATGCATTCCCGGAGCATTGAGGTTCTCGTCCACACCCCTGGTGGTATGCACGCGGTAAAATCCGCCGACCACGTAGTGATCGATCATGTACACCACGGGCTCGGCCACTGCCTCGTTGATTTGCTCAAATGTATAAACCCCTTCCTGTATCAGCACATCCGAGACTGGCGCACCTCCCTTCACCACCGCCATCTTGTTGCGCTGCTTGCGGTTCAGGCCGACGATTTCGCTGGCATCCTTCACTGTCATGATACCCATGCCGTAAGTTCCGGCATCGGCTTTGACGAATGACGAAAGGATCATTTTTCACGCCATACTCTGCATATTTGGCTCGCATCCTTTGCAACACTACGTCCACCTGCGCGGCAAGACATTCTTCCCCCGACCCGTTCCTGAAAATTGATCTGATCGCAAGTGGCGAAATACGATTGATCAGCCACGGATCGATGCCGATCAACTCGGAAAACTCGTTTGCCACGCCGTCATACGCGGCGAAATGCTGCGACTTGCGCCGCATGTACCAGCCTACCGAAAGCGGCGGGAAAACCGACTGCTCAAGATTTTTCAGTATATCGGGCGCACCTGCTGATAAATCATTGTTGAGCAACACCGCGCATCAATCGAAATCCGCCTGGGCCAGCCGGTTGCCAGTCCGCACCAAAGGTTCCAGCGTCAAAGAACCGCCATCGAGCAAATGTATCTCCGTGGCTGCGGTGATCTCCGGCAGCAGACTGCCGATGCGCACGCGCATACCTGCCTGTTTGAGGATCAGCACGATCTGCGCCACGTTCTGCAGATAAAATATATTGCGTGTGTGGTTCTCCGGTATCAACAGTACACCGCGCGCTTCCGGGCAGATTTTCTCCACCGCGCTCTGCATGGCCAGCACACACAGCGGCAGAAAATCCGGATTGAGATTGTTGAAGCCGCCGGGAAACAGATTGGTGTCCACCGGAGCCAGCTTGAAACCGCTGCTGCGCAAATCCACCGAAGCATAAAACGGCACGGCATGTTCCAGCCACTTTGAGCGCAGCCAATGCTCGATGGTCGGCATGGCCGTCAGAAAACGCCGCTCCAATTCATGCAGCGGACCGGTCATTGCGGTGGTGAGATGGGGAACCATAATGCCCTGCGTATAATTGACTCGGCACATTCTAGCCGATAGCCGCTGACTCCGGACAAATCCGCGACTCATTTTCCATGCAGCGGATCCAGGCTGCGTGAAGATTATCATCGGAACGTGCGGAATTGAACAACGCCCGGTTATTGCATGAAATTCACCACGTCCCTTCCTTCCATTCCACTCGGGGAATAGATGGTGGCTTCGAATCCCGTGATGGAAAATTCAGGACGAAAAAAAAGCCGGCTCGCGCCGGCCTTCGCGTAGACCGCTTACCGCCTACTTGTCCAGGGCCAGTATAAATTGAACCAATTGCTTTATGTCATCCTGCTTCTTCCCGGACGGATCGAGAGCCGGCATGGCCATTTTGCCCCACACGCCGCTGCCTCCCTTGGATACTTTAGCGATCAGCTTTGCTTCGGCTCCGGCATCGCCCTTGTATTTTTTGGCAACGTCCATCCACGCCGGGCCCATGATTTTCTTGTCAATCGAATGACAAGCGACGCAGCCGTTCTTTTTGGCCAGTGCCGGCATGTCAGTTGCCATTGCACTGCCTGCGATCATCAATCCTGCCGCTGCCATGCTTAATATAATAGATTTCATGATTTCTCCCTATGTTACGAATTACAAAACCAGCCAATGTTAAGGATAAACTCAAGGTCGACTTAACCCGCCGCTTGGGATTCTATACCCCTAATATTGTGATAACAATGACCCGAAAGTGTGTAGCCGGAAGTTGAACGCAAAGCAGCCTATTGCAAGGCAACCTGTCATCGGCAATTGTGGTTGATGCGACATTGATGCATTGGACCGGTGCGTGTCTGTTGAATAACCCTGATTTTATTCAGGCCGCTTGCCGCTGAATTTGCGCATGAAATCCTGGCTTCTTGCGGAGAAAGTTCGCGTTCCTTGACCCGGTTAAACAACAACCACAGTATCGAGCCGTTGAACAACACGAAAATCACCTCCAGATAGAGTATCGGCGTAACAATGGTGAGCATCGGTCCCGCCAGGAAAATGAAATAGAATCCCTCGAAATTGGGCAACAGCGCGCTGGTGACGGCGTCGGAAAGCTGGAATGGCAGAACAGTATGATTACTGTCAGGTTGGCCGCCATCACCAATAATATGGCGTTCTGGTAATTGAATCGCTCCTTGATCCCGGTGGAATTTTTATCATCGCGCAACAACAGCCAGGCAATCCCGACATTCACCAGCAATACGACGGTGAAACAACACATCCCCGTTAACCACTTCATTGACTGCGCGCGCAAACCTGAAATGAAACCCTGCAAAAATGAGCGTCCTGGTATCGGTGAACGAAAAGGAATCATATGGCGGAAACAGCCATAATAGAGCGAGATTGGCTGCTCCAGACTCAATGCAATTTTCTGTTTCAGATTAAGGCGCCCCCGGTTACAACTTATGGAAAATGCCTGCCTCCTGCCTATCCGAGATTAATTAGTACTCAAGCAAGTTGTTTGTCCGTTGAGCGCCTACCCATAGCTTTTCTGCGATAGATTCAGTTCGAGCCGCCCATTTTGCCCGTTGTCAGCCATGGCCGATCCGTTCCGAACGGATTTGTTTTGCGGCGATCATTCCCGGTTCTCATGTCCATATCTTTTGCCTTGCGACAAAATCACTTATTTGCGTTGTCACGTATTGGCTTCCTTTGGTGCAATGTGCAGTTTTCCGCAAAACCCCATGCACAGATCAGGCTTAACTTCAGCTAAATATTCCTCCCCGACCTGCGCATCCCCGATTCGTACCGCAGTTTCCGTTCTCTTGCTGTGTGTGTCAATTTACTTTATGGCCTGCATGTCCAGCAGATAGCAAAGGCAATAATGCCACTCGGTGTTAAAATCGCGCTCCAAAATTTTCAGAGCCAGTATTTTACATGCTTGCCACCGCCAATATCACCATGCAGTTCGGGGCCAAGCCCTTGTTTGAAAACGTCTCCGTCAAGTTCGGCGACGGCAATCGCTACGGCCTGATCGGTGCTAACGGATGCGGCAAATCCACCTTTATGAAAATCCTCGGCGGCGACCTGGAACCCAGCTCTGGCAGCGTGGCGTTGACGACAAGTACGAACGTCTAGGCAAACTGAGCCAGGATCAATTCGCCTTTGAAGAGATGCGCGTGCTGAATGTCGTGATGATGGGACATACCGAGATGTGGGCTGCAATGACGGAGCGCGACGCGATCTACGCCAATCCCGATGCCAGCGAAGAAGACTACATGCGCGCCGCCGACCTGGAAGCTCAGTTTGCAGAATACGACGGCTATACAGCCGAACCTCGCGCCGGCGAATTGCTGCTCGGCGTAGGCATCCCGATCGAGTTGCACCAGGGTCCGATGAGTGAGGTAGCGCCCGGCTTCAAGTTGCGCGTGCTGTTGGCGCAGGCGTTGTTCTCCAACCCGGACATCCTGCTGCTTGACGAGCCGACCAACAACCTCGACATCAATACAATACGCTGGCTGGAAAGCATCCTCAATGCGCGCAACTGCACTATGGTCATCATTTCGCATGATCGTCACTTTCTAAATAGCGTTTGCACTCACATGTCGGACCTTGATTACGGCAAGATCACCACCTATCCCGGCAATTATGACGAATACATGCTGGCTTCCACGCAGGCGCGCGAACAGCAAGCCGCGGACAACGCCAAGGCCAAGGAAAAGGTGGCCGAATTAAAGGCCTTCGTGGCGCGCTTCTCGGCGAATGCATCCAAGGCCAAACAGGCCACTTCGCGCGCGCGCCAGATCGACAAGATCAAGATCGAGGACATCAAGCCGTCCAGCCGCCAGTACCCGTTCATCCGCTTCGAATACGACGAGCGCGAGAAACTGCACCGCACCGCGGTGGAAGTGCAGAAGATGGCCAAGGGTTTCGACAAGGTGCTGTTCTCCAACGTGAACTTCCGCATCGATGCAGGCGAGAAGGTCGCGATCATCGGGCCTAACGGTATCGGCAAGACCACGCTGCTGCGCTGTCTGGTTGGTGACCTGCAACCCGACACCGGCACCATCAAGTGGACCGACAAAGCCAAGCTCGGCTACTACGCGCAGGACCACACCGCCGACTTTGCCGAAGACAAAAGCATGACCGACTGGATGACTTATTGGCGCGGCCCGAACGATGACGATCAGACCGTGCGCGCCACGCTGGGACGTTTGCTGTTCTCCGGCGACGAAGCCAAGAAACGGGTGAAGGTGCTGTCCGGCGGCGAAAAGGGGCGCATGCTGTTCGGCAAGCTGATGCTGCAAAGGAACAACGTGCTGCTGATGGACGAGCCGACCAACCACATGGACATGGAATCCATCGAGTCGCTCAACACCGCGTTGCTTGAATACAAGGGCACGCTGCTGTTCGTCAGCCATGACCGCGAGTTCGTCTCCTCGCTCGCGACGCGCATCATCGAGATTTCATCCAAGGGCGTCACCGATTACCACGGCACCTATGAGGAATATTTGCGTGATCAGGGAATGGCAATATGAGAACCGGCGGCACCGGACAGTTGCTTCGCAAACCGGCATGTTTCAGAAACTGAATTGCAGACTGGTGCTGTACACCACATCCCTTTTCTGCACCGTCTGCGGTGGTTTGGAATCAAACGCTATATCCAAACTTACTTTGAAATCGAGATTGTCGCGCAGTTTCACCAGCATCGAAGCTTGCTCCAGCATGCGGAAATCCGCTGTGTCACTGAATGCGGGTTGGTAGTAAGTCGTGCTGTACACGCGAACCTGTTCGTTAAGATGGCTTTTCAACACCAGGTAGGTGTTTGCCATCCACAGATTTGATTCCCTTGGGTCGCTGGTGCCAAGCTTGTCAGTAAGTATCTCCTTTTCATGGAATGCGCCGAAGCCGAGATAACCTGCTGACTTGTCTTCTTCCTCGAACATCACCTAGCGCATCCCGCCACCGAACAAGGTTCGCTGCGTGAGTCTGGCGAAAGGATATCGCCCTATTTGCGCAAAGACTTCGACAGCCCAGTCCGGGCTGATCGCAGTGCGATGCCGCAAGTGGGCGAATGCGTTGTCCGTGTCGACCTGGCCACCGCTCTTGCCATAAGCGTATTGCAATTGCAGATTCTCGGTATGGTCGCCGTGCTGCCACAAGCCGAGAAAGTTGGCCCTGGTGGAACTCGTGTCAGTGTTGCCGCTCGCGCCGCTCGCAAGCAGATCCATCTGAGTGTGTACGCTTTCTGGCGGCTTTCCAATGACCGCCTGTTCAACGTTCACGATTGCGTGCGCGGTTGAGGACAGCAGTACAAGCGCTACGCACACCGTTTGCAATATGGATTTTACGGGTAGCGCTTTCATTTTATTGATGGTGAGCTCTTTACTCACGGGATAACTGCTTTATTTCCATGCGTTATTTTACTCCATGCCCGCAACCGATAGAAAATTCATGTGGTGGAGTTTCTTCATGCGCCACGAGTTTCGCGCCGACTCCCTGCCATTAGCCGCGAAGGAATACCGTCGCCGTTGTTCGGCAATAGCCGTTGAATTCGCGATGGCTTTGCATTTTTCGGAGCAGTATTTTAGCAGGATGAGATAACGAGTCGTATAGGCCTGAGCACCGGAATCAAGTTTAATAAGCCTTTCGCAACCAGCATGACTAGCGCACATAGACAGTGCGCCACGCATGATTATGGTGCGCCTGAACCAACGCGCCATTACAAAAGTTGTTATCACATCAAGTCGAATGGGAATGGCGGCACGCGCTCACGCTCCGCCAACATGCTGATTATCAGCCATTGGTGCCATCAGCAACTCCGTTGCCAAGGCGAATGATAAGGATATGCAATCATAAGGGAGCAAGCGAAGCTTGGCTGGGCATGAAATTTGCTGAATTACGTGGCAGTGCATTCATAAGGATGAGTGAGACATAACTTGATTTGCGCCCTCTCAAGGCAAAAAATTGTTGGTACCCCTAATGGAAATGAACCTGACTGACACGCAATACGGGATCCTTCCTTCGCCCATGAACATGATGGGCAATCTGATGATTCCCGATGAGCGGATTCTGAAAGCGCTGTTCAACAGCGGACTGGTGGAAAAGTTACTAGATTTCGAAATCAATATATTGGCTGGACTTATCACTGTTCATTACTTTGAGGCCAAGGAGCTTGTCGTTGAACAGTACGATGGTTTATTGAAGGAAGCCCTGATGATCCTGGTCGAGGGTGAAATCGAAGTAAGCGCATTGGTGAACAATGAACCGGTTTTACTGCATCTTCAAACCCCGGGAGATATGGCCAGAGTCATCAGTTTTGTGGGTGGCAATATGTTGAACGTCAGTGCCCGGATAAAAGTCAGAAAAGATAGTGCTGTTCTTTTGTTGCAGCGCGCGAAGCTGGAATCTATGCTGAATTCTCATCCTTCAATTGTGTATTGCGTGATGAGCAATCTGGTCAGACATATGCACGGTGTGGCACGACGCAAGAACGCCGAAAAAGAGGAAATGAGCAATTATTTATATCGTACCCATGGACTTTACTGAATCCCGCCCATTACCGGATTTATCTGTTTCGATGGAATAGGCGCGTTAAATTTCTCAACAGCCAATGATGGCCATTGGACTTACACCAGACCGCATTTCAAGATCAGCTCATCATGCTCTGATACTGTATTGCGTAGCTAATTAATCGAGGTTAAACATGAACAGAAAAGAACTTATCGCCGTATTGGCCGCCAAAACAGGCAGCACAAAAACAGATGCTGACCGTCACATTCTGGCGCTGATCGAGATCATCAGCAACACACTGGAACAGGGTGGCAAAATCAATTTGAATGGTTTTGGCATGTTCGATGTACGCGAGCGAGCCCCGCGCATCGGCCGCAACCCCAGAACCGGTGAAACAATCAACATCAAAGCGACCAAAGTCCCCGGTTTCAAGGCTGGCGCTACTCTGAAGGCTGCAGTTAACGGCCCTGGAAAGTAGATTATTATCTTCGCCGGTCTTGCGCACAATTGCCGGTAGTATTTCCAAAACCTAATCCCGAATTTGCCCGTTATGGTATTGCCCGGCATCTGGCTATATGGCGGCATTCAAAGTGCTGTCGGCGTGTAATGCATCGAACCCGTACGCCGGCCATTGATGTAGATCCTATGTAATATTATCAAGTCAGATCCGATTCAAAACCTATCCCGGTGTTCGCGCCTTTTGTTCAATTTATGCTTCCACATTTCCGCCTGGGCATTTCGAGATGCGATCAAGCCGGGGAGCGCAGCGTCGAAACAATCAACCTGTCAACCAAGCCCTTTCCCGGAATTTCCCTCGACAGAATGAATCGTCTTGTAGCCGATCCAGGTCGCACGGCTGCCTATAACCAGGGAAATACGTTGTCAACGCAATAAAAATAGGGCACCTTGCGGTGCCCTGAATGAAGCGTTGCGCTTCGAGGAGATTAATCTTAGAGGTTGTAGGCGTTCTCGCCGTGGTCGGCCAGGTCGAGACCCTCTTCCTGTGCTTCGTCGCTGGCGCGGATACCGATCGTGTGCTTAAGTATGAACAGAATCACGAAAGCTACCAAACCAGACCACACCAGCGTAATACCGATATCCCAGAGCTGGGAGACGATCTGTCCCATGGCGTCGAAATCAGCGACTTTGTTGGCGACGTAGTCATAGACGCCTGTACCGCCGAGCTGCAGGATTGACGAATATGCCGGTGCCGAGTGAACCGATCATGCCGCCAACGCAGTGCACGCCGAATGTATCCAGCGAGTCGTCATATTTCAGCCAGGCCTTCAGCACAGTTACCGCGAAGAAACAAATTACCGCAGCCGCTGCACAGACGATCATGGCTCCGCCCACACCGACGAAACCTGCGGCCGGGGTGATCGCCACCAAACCTGTAACGATGCCGGAACAGATGCCCAGCAAGCTTGGTTTGCCTTTGACGACCCACTCGACGATCGTCCAGGTAACTCCGGCAACAGCGACACCAAACAAGGTGTTGAAGAATGCAAGGCCGGCTGAACCAGAGGCTTCCAATGCAGAGCCTGCATTGAAACCGAACCAGCCCATCCACAGCATGCCGGTACCGATTGCGGTCATCATCAGGCTGTGCGGCGGCATAGCCACTTTGCCGTAGCCCTTGCGCGGACCCAGCATCAGAGCCGCAACCAGTGCCGCGATACCGGAGTTGATATGCACCACGGTACCACCGGCAAAGTCGAGCGCGCCTTTGCCGAAGATGAAGCCGGCATGGCTGTTGGCTACGTCAGCCGCCTTGGCGCTGGAGTAAGCATCGGGACCGTCCCAGTACCAGACCATGTGCGAGATCGGCAGGTAGGCAAAGGTGAACCACAGGATGCTGAAGATGATCATCGACGAGAACTTGAAACGTTCTGCAAACCCGCCGGAGATCAGCGCGACCGTGATCGCAGCAAAGGTCAGCTGGAACATGCAGTACACGAAATCAGGCAGGTACTGGCCTTTGCTGAACGTGGCTGCCACGGCGGTAGTCGGATCGTCGCCGGACATGAACAACTTGTCGAGAGACCCGATGAACGGCGCCAGTGCGCTGCCCTCGTGACCTGCAGTGAATGCCATGCTGTAACCGTAGATCACCCAGAGCACGGCAATCACGCAGAAGATCGCGAAGCTCTGCATGACGGTCGACAGCGCGTTCTTTCTGCGAACCATGCCTGCATAGAACAGGGCCAGGCCGGGCACGGTCATCAGCAGCACGAACGCGGTTGAGGTCATCATCCAGGCGACGTCGCCTTTGTTGCAGTCAAAACCCTTGTCGCCGCATTTCGGTGCTGCAGCAGGTGCATCCGCAGCAGGTGCTGCCGCAGGAGCCGGTGCAGTTACCGGAGCCGCAGTTGCGGCAGCTGCCGGAGCGGCTTCATCAGCAAAGACAGTTGCGGACAAGCCAC
The DNA here is from genome assembly GCA_963806115.1 of uncultured beta proteobacterium. GTDB lineage: Bacteria > Pseudomonadota > Gammaproteobacteria > Burkholderiales > Gallionellaceae > Gallionella. The sequence goes on along the minus strand of CAWDWW010000011.1, from coordinate 186,410 downwards.
ACAGCATCGCCATCAGCGCAAAGAGTGCTAATAATTTTTTCATGTGTTTCTCCTTACAACGCTTCTGCGCCGGATTCACCGGTGCGGATGCGTATGACTTGTTCGAGGTCGGAGACGAAAATCTTGCCGTCGCCGATCTTGCCGGTATTGGCCGCCTTTTCGATCGCCTCGACGACACGATCGAGCATGTCGCTTTTAATGGCGGCTTCCAGTTTTACTTTGGGCAGAAAATCCACCACATATTCCGCACCGCGATACAGCTCGGTGTGGCCCTTTTGCCGGCCAAAGCCCTTGACCTCGGTGACGGTGATGCCTTGCACGCCTATGGCGGAAAGGGCTTCACGCACCTCGTCGAGCTTGAACGGCTTGATGATAGCGACGACCATCTTCATAGCATTCTCCTGGTTAGGGGCGGGATGATTCCCGCCCGGTGATTGATTACATTGAATGGCTTACAGACAATACGGCAGTGCCTTTGCCCAGTTTTTCGGTTGATCCATCTGCTTGAGTAGCGCTGTACCATCCAACATCAGGTGCATTTGTATCGCTGTATGCCAGCCCCACTACATAGCCGCTGAAATCTTTGGAGACGCTCAGTTTGTAGTCCGAATAGCTTGGATCAGTTCCAGCCAGCACCAAAGCATCTGCAGTTGAACCTTTATAACTCTGTTCGCCGTAATGCGCGCCCAGCGTGATGCCCGGGCCTTCCAGGGTGTAGCTCGCGCTCAGATCGATATAGCCGGTGCCTTTGGCTTCAGAGATTCCAAACGTATCGCCCAAACTGTAGGAGTATTTGAGCGTTACCCATTTCCAGCCGATCAAACCGTAGATCTCGTTGGTGTCTCCCTTGGTCATACCGGAGGCATAGTAGCCAGGGTAGTTGTAGCGCAGGAAACCCACGTCATAGCTGAAGTCAGTGGCGAAACTATTCCTGAAACCCAGGTAGGTATCCAATTCCAGGCTTGCACCAGTAGCACTCGGAGAAAGTGCGGCACCATCGACAGAACCAGGATCACTGATCCAACTGATATTGGAACCCCATGCGCCGGCATAAAAGCCGCTGGGGTGCGTATAATCGAACCCGCCTTGAATGGCCGGCTTGCCAGCGGTTTGCGAGATGCCGCGATAAAGATAATCGGACACCAAAGCGATGTTTCCGGTAACGGGCGGAGCGTCCGCTGCCATCGCCACGCCGGGTACTGCCAATGCCGCCAGGATCAAAGAGTTCAACAGTTTGCTTTTCATCATGATTCCTTTCTGTAGTTGAGAACGGGATAACATTATCCGCACGTCCATATCAGCAGCATCCGTGCCAAAGATATTTATCTATAATAAACAAATAATTAATTATGGTTCATCACTGCCGCACAACATCTGCGCACCAATTGCAGGCATGTTGGCATCGTGGCGCACCGCTTGGGTGCGGCAAGCTTTTATCGTGGTGAAACTTCTGGACCGGGCTAATTTTGCTACACTGACAGGCATTACAAATCTATACGAGTGTCGCCATGTTGAACGAAAAGATATTTGAAGATATTTCAAGCAAGTTAAGCTCAGTGGCAAACAGCAGCCCGGCCAAAGACATCGAAAAGAACATGCGCGCCCTGCTCGCTCAAGGTTTCGCCAAACTCGATCTGGTGACGCGCGAAGAGTTCGACGTTCAAACCCAGGTGTTGGCACGCACGCGGGGAAAGCTGACCGCGCTGGAAGCACGCGTAGCCGAGCTGGAATCGCAACTCAGCAAAACCTCCTCATAAAGATGGGGCTCGCGGTTCTTTATAGCCGCGCGCTTTCGGGGATGGAAGCGGCTCTCGTCACCGTCGAGGTGCATATCGCAAACGGCCTGCCCAATTTCACCATCGTTGGCTTGCCGGAAACCGAGGTCAAAGAAAGCAAAGACCGTGTGCGCGCCGCACTGCAAAACTGCGGTTTTGATTTTCCGTCGCGCCGCATCACCGTTAATCTGGCCCCCGCCGATCTACCCAAGGAAAGCGGACGTTTCGATCTGCCGATCGCGCTCGGCATACTTGCTGCCACCGGGCAGATCCCCAACGAAAAACTGGAAGAATACGAATACGCCGGAGAACTGGCTCTGACAGGTGAATTGCGCGCGATTCGCGGCGCGCTGGCGATGACTTATCGGGCGGTTCACGACGGACGCGCTTTTATACTCCCCCAAGCGAACGCCGCCGAAGCCGCTTTGGTGGAAGATGCAACCGTGTATGCGGCGCAATCGCTGCTGCAAGTGGCGGCACACCTCACCGGACGGGAACGAATCGCGCCCTATGTCAGCCAGCCGCAAACCTTCCCGCCGCAATATCCGGACATGAGCGAAGTAAAAGGACAGGCACAGGCCAAGCGTGCGCTGGAGATCGCCGCCGCAGGCGGCCACAGCGTGCTGATGATGGGACCGCCGGGCAGCGGAAAATCCATGCTGGCCGCACGCTTCCCCGGCATCCTCCCGCAAATGTCCCAGGCCGAGGCGCTGCAGAGCGCGGCAGTTCAATCGCTGGACGGCAATTTCAACGTGACAAAATGGAAGACGCGCCCGTACCGGGCGCCGCATCACACGGCCTCCGGCGTGGCGCTGGTCGGCGGTGGCAGCAATCCGCGTCCCGGCGAGATCTCCATGGCGTTGCACGGCGTGTTGTTTCTCGACGAATTGCCCGAGTTCGATCGCAGTGTGCTGGAAGTATTGCGCGAACCAATGGAGTCGGGACACATCACGATCTCCCGCGCCGCGCGGCGCGCGGATTTCCCCGCGCAATTCCAGCTGATAGCCGCGATGAACCCGTGCCCGTGCGGTTATCTGGGCCACTACAACGGCAAATGCCGCTGCACGCCCGACCAGATCTCGCGCTATCGCAGCAAGATATCAGGCCCGCTGCTGGATCGCATCGACATCCAGATCGAAGTACCCGCCGTGCCCCGGGATGACCTGGTCAACAAGGCGGACGGCGAAACCAGCGATCAGATACAGACACGCGTCGAGATCGCCCGTCAGCGCCAACTGGCGCGTCAGCACAAACCCAACGCGCAACTTTCAGTTAGCGAGATCGACGCGCTGTGCACACCGGACGAACAGGGCCTCGCATTGGTGCATCAGGCTATCAGCCGCCTCAACCTGTCGGCACGCGCCTACCACCGCGTGCTCAAGGTGGCACGCACCATCGCCGACCTGGAAGGCGAGAACGCCGTCACCAGCAAGCATATCGCCGAGGCGGTGCAGTATCGCAGGCTGAATCTCTGAGCAGCGAACACGCCTGCCGGATGTAGCCCTGCATGGTAAAATCCGCGTTCTTTTTTACGCAGCACGCCATGACCAGCACTCCCCATCCGATCGAACGGCTCATCCGGCAACGCATCCTGATTCTGGATGGCGCGATGGGCACGATGATACAGCGCCACAAACTGACCGAAGAACATTATCGGGGCACGGTGCTGTATCGTGATTATCCCGAGGGTCATGCAGACGACCATCCCGAGCGCAAGATGTTTGCCGACCATCCGGTCGATGTCAAAGGCAACAACGACCTGTTGCTGCTGACCCAACCGCACATCATCCGCGGCATCCACGCGGAATATCTTGCTGCGGGTGCGGACATCATCGAGACCTGCACGTTCAATTCCACCGCCGTGTCGCTGGCCGATTACCGCATGGCGCACCTTGCCTATGAACTGAATTTTGCCGGTGCAAAATTGGCGCGCGGCGTGTGCGACGAATACGCCACCGTGGAAAGGCCGCGCTTCGTCGCCGGCGTGCTGGGTCCGACCACGCGCACCGCGTCGATCTCGCCGGACGTAAACGACCCGGGATTCCGCAACGTGAATTTCGACGAACTGGTGAAAGGTTATGGCGAGGCCGTCCGCGGCCTGCTGGATGGCGGCGCGGATCTGCTGTTGGTCGAGACCATTTTCGACACGTTGAATGCCAAGGCTGCGCTGTTCGCGATCGAACAGTATTTCGAGCAGCACGCAGTGAGAGTTCCAATTATGATTTCGGGAACGATAACGGACGCATCGGGGAGAACGCTCTCGGGCCAGACCACCGAGGCGTTCTGGAATTCCCTGTCTCATGCCAAGCCGCTGTCCATCGGCCTGAACTGTGCGCTCGGGGCCGAACTGATGCGTCCCTATATCGAGGAATTATCGCGTGTGGCTTCATGTTATGTGAGCGCGCATCCCAACGCCGGCTTGCCCAACCCCTTGTCCGCAACCGGCTACGATGAACAGCCCGAAAAGACCTCTCGATTGCTGAAAGAATTCGCCACCAGCGGCTTCCTGAACATCGCGGGAGGCTGCTGCGGCACCACGCCTGCCCACATCAAGGCGATCGCCGATGCGATCAAGGATGTGCCGCCGCGCCGAGTACCGGTCATTGAAACAAGGCTGCGCCTGTCCGGACTGGAGCCGTTCAACATCGGCGACGACACGCTGTTCGTCAACGTCGGCGAGCGCACCAATGTCACCGGCTCAAAGCTGTTCGCGCGTCTGATCCTGAACGGCGACTATGCCGAGGCAGTCAGCGTGGCACGTCAGCAGGTCGAGAGCGGCGCGCAGATCATCGACATCAATATGGATGAGGCAATGCTGGATTCGCAGGCGGCAATGACCCGGTTCGTCAATCTGCTCGCCTCCGAGCCGGACATCTCGCGTGTGCCGCTGATGATCGATTCATCCAAATGGGACGTGATCGAGGCCGGGCTTAAGTGCGTGCAAGGCAAGGCTGTAGTGAATTCCATCAGCCTCAAGGAAGGAGAGGCGGCGTTCATCAGGCATGCCCGGCTGCTCAGGCGCTACGGTGCCGCAGCAGTGGTGATGGCCTTCGACGAGCAGGGACAGGCAGATACATTCAAGCGCAAAACCGGGATCTGCCGGCGCAGTTATGACATCCTGGTGAAACAGGCCGGCTTCCTGCCGGAAGACATCATCTTCGATCCCAACATCTTTGCGATCGCGACCGGCATAGAGGAACACAACAACTATGCGGTTGATTTCATCAACGCGACGCGCTGGATCAAGCAGCATCTGCCCTATGCCAAGATCAGCGGCGGCATTTCCAACGTATCGTTCTCGTTCCGCGGCAATGATGCGGTGCGCGAAGCGATCCACACCGTGTTCCTGTATCACGCGATCAAGGCCGGCCTGACTATGGGCATCGTCAACGCCGGACAGCTCGGCGTTTACGAAGAGATCCCCAAGGAGCTGCGCGACGCTGTGGAAGACGTGGTGCTGAACCGCAATCCCGAAGCGGGTGAGAAACTGGTAGCAATGGCCGAGACGGTAAAGACCGGCGCCAAGACGCAAGTCGAGGATCTGGAATGGCGCAAGGGCACGATACAGGAACGCATCACCCATGCGCTGGTGCGCGGCATCACCACCCATATCGTCGACGACACCGAGGAGGCGCGCCTGCAAGCAAAGTTCCCGGTCGAAGTCATCGAAGGTCCGCTGATGACCGGCATGAACGTGGTCGGCGACCTGTTCGGCTCGGGCAAGATGTTCCTGCCGCAGGTGGTGAAATCCGCGCGCGTGATGAAACAGGCGGTGGCGCATCTGGTGCCGTACATCGAAGCTGAAAAAGTGCGCTCCGGCGACAGCAAGCCCAAGGGCAAGATCGTGATGGCGACGGTGAAGGGCGATGTGCACGACATCGGCAAGAACATCGTCACCGTGGTGCTGCAGTGCAACAATTTCGAGGTGGTGAACATGGGCGTGATGGTGCCGTGCCAGCAGATCCTGGATACCGCGCGCGAACACAACGCCGACATCATCGGCCTGTCCGGCCTGATCACGCCGTCGCTGGAAGAGATGGCGCATGTAGCTAAAGAGATGCAGCGGCAGGGTTTCACAATACCGCTGCTGATCGGCGGCGCGACCACCTCGCGCATGCACACCGCGGTCAAGATAGAACCGAACTATCCGGGCGGGGCCACGATATACGTCAACGATGCCTCACGCGCGGTGGGCGTATGCAGCAACCTGCTCAGCAACACACTGCGCGACGGGTATGTCGCGGGCATCAAGGCGAATTACGCGCAGGCGCGCGAGCAGCACGAAGGCAAGAAGGTCAAGGCGGTGTATGTCACGCTGGCCGAGGCGCGCGCGCATGGGGTGAAGACCGACTGGAAAAGATACATTCCCCCCAAGCCGTGGTTGATGGGCGTGCACAAGTTCGAAAGCTACCCGCTGGACAAGATCGCCGAGTACATCGACTGGACGCCGTTCTTCCAGGCGTGGCAGCTCGCCGGGCGCTACCCGAAGATCTTGCAGGACGAAGTGGTCGGCGAAGAGGCGCGCAAGCTGTTTGCCGATGCGCAGGCGATGCTGAAAACGATCATCAAGGAAAAATGGCTGACCGCGAACGCGGTGTTCGGCCTGTTCCCGGCCAACTCAGTGAGCAGTGACGACATCGAGATCTACACCGACGAGTCACGCAGCAAAGTGGCGATGACCTGGCACAACCTGCGCCAGCAGACCAGGAAACCTGCGGATATACCGAACTACTGTTTGGCAGATTACATCGCACCCAAGGATAGTGGCGTAGCGGATTTTATCGGCGCGTTCGCGGTCACCGCCGGTATCGGCATCGACGCGCGCGTAGCCGAATTCGAAAAGCACCACGACGACTACAACGCGATCCTGCTGAAAGCCCTGGCCGACCGCTTGGCAGAAGCCTTCGCCGAACTGCTGCACGCCCGTGTGCGGCGCGAGTTCTGGGGCTATGCAACGGATGAAGTGCTGGACAGCGAAGCGCTGATCGCCGAAAAATACCGTGGCATCCGTCCTGCTCCCGGGTATCCTGCCTGCCCGGAGCACAGCGAAAAGGGTCCGCTGTTCGAGTTGTTGCAGGCACCACTCAACGCAGGCATCACCATCACCGAAAGCTACGCTATGCTGCCCACCGCAGCGGTGAGCGGTTTCTACTTCTCACACCCGCAGGCGCAATACTTCGCGACCGGCAAGGTGGACAAGGAACAGGTCTCAGACTACGCAAAGCGCAAGGGCTGGACGCTTGCAGAGGCCGAACGCTGGTTGGCACCGGTACTTGCTTATTAACACAAACGGGGATAGACATGACAAATCACACCACATATTTTTCGCTGGCTTTGCTTTTGGCTACCGGAATTTTTTCAACCACCGCGTGCTCTGAACAGACCGCGCCAAAAATGGAGACTGGCAACGTGACTGAACTGATCAAGACCGATGTAAAACTGGGAACAGGCGATTTGGCAACGCCCGGCAGGAACGTATCCGTGCATTACACAGGCTGGCTGTACGATGCTGCTGCTCCGGACCATCATGGCAAAAAATTCGACAGCTCGCGCGACCGCAATGAGGCTTTCGTATTCCCGCTCGGCGCAGGACGTGTCATCGCTGGCTGGGATCAAGGCGTCGCCGGCATGCAAGTCGGCGGGCAACGCACCCTCATCATTCCTCCGAGCATGGGTTATGGCGCACGCGGTGCGGGCGGCGTGATTCCGCCGAATGCCACGCTGGTGTTTGATGTGGAACTGCTGGGCGTTCGCTAATTAAGGACTACTGTGCTCGCTGCAACCGTGTTGTCGAGGATTCAGAATGCCAATTTACTTCCGGTAATTTCCGCTTCTTTATCTTTTTGCGTCCTGTTCCGGCTTCGCTCGCCACGTTCCTCGGCGCTCCGCATTACGGTATGTGAAAATATATAAGCAATGAACCTGATCTCGCATCCGCTTCTGGTCACGGCATTGATGCTCGCCGTTTCGAACTTGTTCATGATCTTTGCTTGGTATGGTCATCTGAAGAATCTGTCGTCATCACCCTGGTATGTTGCTGCGTTGATCAGCTGGGGAATCGCACTGTTCGAGTATCTGATCCAGGTCCCCGCCAACCGCATCGGCTATACCGAACTCAGCCTCGGACAGCTGAAGATATTGCAGGAGGTCATCACGTTATCGGTGTTCGTGCCTTTCGCGGTGTTGTACATGAACCAACCGCTGAAGTGGGATTACTTGTATGCTGGGCTGTGCCTGATCGGGGCGGTATATTTTATTTTTCGTAACGCTTAGGATGTTTTTTCCCTTTTACATTTAGAAAGAAACTATGCAATGTCCTTTCTGTGCTTCTGAACTCAAACCCGATGCGATCACTTGCGAAAAATGCGGCGCCCTGAAGGTAACCGAACGCACTACCGTAGGTGTATTCGTCGGCTGGGTTGGCATGGTAATAGCGCTGATATGGATCATGTTGTGGATACCGCTGCTGTTCCTGCCCTTCATTGGTTATGACTTAAGGAGTTATCCCTGGATAACACTAATTGTTGGGACCATCGGAGCGGCTGCATTGTTGTGGTACTCCAGATCGACCCTGCATTCCCAATGGATACGCCGGGATGATTGAGCAGATGAACTCTGACAGATCACCCGCGATACACATCCTGGGAATATGCGGTACGTTCATGGGCGGCATCGCGGTGCTCGCCAAGCAAGCGGGTTATCGCGTCACGGGATGTGACGCCAATGTGTATCCGCCAATGAGCACGCAACTGGAATCCCAGGGCATAGAGTTGATCGAAGGTTTCGGTATTGAACAACTTGATCTCCGGCCTGATGTGTTCGTCATTGGCAACGTGATATCGCGCGGCAATCCTTTGATGGAGGAAATCCTCAATCGCAATCTGCCCTATATCTCCGGTCCGCAATGGCTGGCGCATACCATCTTGCATGATAAATGGGTGTTGGGGGTGGCCGGCACACACGGCAAAACGACCACCAGCGCGATGCTGGCCTGGATACTGGAATACGCCAAACTGAATCCCGGTTTCCTGATCGGCGGCGTGCCGCAGAATTTCGGCGTTTCCGCCCGTCTCACCGAATCCCCATTCTTCGTCATCGAAGCGGACGAATACGACACCGCATTTTTCGACAAGCGTTCCAAATTCGTGCATTACCACCCGCGCACCGCGATACTCAACAATCTCGAGTTCGATCATGCAGATATCTTTGCCGATCTCGCCGCGATAGAAACACAGTTCCATCATCTGGTGCGTACTGTTCCCGGCAACGGCCTGATCGTCAGCAACGGCCGCGAAACCTCGCTTGATCGCGTGTTGCAACGCGGTTGCTGGACTCCGGTGGAGCACTTCGGCACGGATGACGGGTGGGAGATCGATGACGGAAATCACCTATCGCTGCGCGGCGAATCGCAGGGCATGCTGGACTGGGATCTGATCGGAGAACATAACCGCCAGAACGCGCTCGCAGCCCTGGCCGCCGCGCGCCATGCCGGCGTACCCATTGCACAAGGATTGGCAGCGCTGAGCGAATTCAGGAATGTGAAACGGCGCATGGAAGTGCGCGGCGTAGTGAACAATATTACAGTTTATGACGACTTTGCCCACCACCCCACCGCCATAGCGACCACCATGAACGGCTTGCGCCGCAAGATTGACGGAGAGCGAATACTGGCGGTTCTGGAACCGCGCTCAAACACGATGAAGCTGGGCGTCATGAAGGACGCTTTGCCCGGCAGCCTGAAAGAGGCCGACCTGGTGTTCTGCTATTCCGGCAACCTCGATTGGGATGCGCGCGCTGCGCTGGCCCCGCTGGGCAGCAAGGCGGTCGTCGAGAAGGATCTTGACACATTGATCGGAAAGATCGCTGCCGCGGCACGACCCGGCGACCACATCCTGGTGATGAGCAACGGCGGCTTCGGGGGAATCCACGAGAAGCTGCTCAAGAAACTGCAGTAGTAAATTATTCCGGCGTATTGTCCAGGCCCAGTTCCTGGATCTTGCGCGTCAGGGTATTGCGGCCGATTCCAAGCAGGGTGGCGGCCTCGATGCGCCGCCCATTGGTGTGCTGCAACGCTTGCGAGATCAGGGTGCGCTCGAATTGTGCGGTAAGCGTGTCCATGATGCGCTCGTCGCCGCGCTGCAGTGCCAGTGCCGCTTGCCGCGCCAATGCCGCACTCCAGTCGTCCCCGGCAGACCCGCTTTCAGCCGGCCCGCCGCGCCATTCCGGCGGAAGATCGGCAATCTCGACTGTCTGCGAAGGGGTCATCACCGTCAGCCAGTGGCAAAGATTCTCAAGTTGTCGCACGTTACCGGGATAATCCTGCACGCTTAGATGTTGCAGCGTGGCGTCGCTGAATTGCTTTGGCTCGACCGCCAGTTCGCGCGCGCTCTTTTTCAGAAAATATTTTGCCAGCAGCGGAATGTCTTCGCGCCGTTCTCGCAACGGGGGCAGACGCAGCCTGATCACATTCAGGCGATGGAACAGATCTTCGCGGAACAGGCCCTGTTTGACGCGTTCATCCAGATTTTGATGCGTGGCGGTGATGATGCGCACGTTTGCTTTCATCGGCTGATGTCCGCCGACACGGTAGAAATTCCCGTCAGACAAAACCCGCAGCAGCCGGGTTTGCAAATCAGAGGGCATATCGCCGATTTCATCGAGGAACAGCGTGCCGCCTTCAGCCTGTTCAAAGCGGCCGCGCCGGCTTGCGGCCGCGCCGGTGAAAGCGCCGCGCTCATGGCCGAACAATTCCGACTCGAGCAAATCCTTGGGGATCGCGGCAGTGTTGATGGCGATGAACGGCTTGTCGGCGCGCGGACTATGGCGGTGCAATGCCCTTGCGACCAGCTCTTTACCGGTGCCCGATTCGCCATTGATCAGCACTGTCGCATGCGACTGCGACAACCTGCCGATGGCACGAAAAACTTCCTGCATCGCGGGGGCCTGGCCGAGGATATCAGCGGCAACTTCAATTTTTTCGGCATCCCCCGACTTGCGATGACTGTGTTCCAATGCGCGGCGTATCAGTTCGACGGCATGGTTGATGTCGAACGGCTTCGGCAGATATTCAAATGCGCCGCCCTGAAACGCCGAAACAGCGCTTTCCAGATCGGAATAGGCGGTCATGATAATGGCCGGAATGAGCGGATGTCGCTGATGCAGGGTCTGCAGAAAATCCAGCCCCGAGCTGCCGGGCATACGAATGTCGCTGACCACAACTTGCGGCAAGTCACGGTCCAATGCACGCATCGCGTCGTCCGCGCTGGCAAAGCTCCTGAACTCGATATCCTCGCGTGTCAGCGATTTTTCCAGTACCCAGCGTATCGATCGATCATCGTCTATTATCCAGACAGGTTTCATGGTTGTAGCCCAAATATTCAAGTAATCGGAAGCAATATAGTGAATCGGGTCCGTCCGGGTTCACTGTCAAATTCAATGACACCGTGATGCTGGCTGACGAAGTCCTGGGCGATGGTCAAGCCCAACCCGTGTCCTTCAACTCGCCCCGACACCAGCGGATAGAAAATCTTGTCCTGCAATTCCGGCGGTATGCCGGGGCCGTTATCTATTATCTCCACCCTCACCGCCTGGCGGTAGCGGCGCCTGTTCAAGGTGACCTGATGCGCGACGCGGGTGCGCAGAATAATGGTCCCAGTGCCTTGCAGCGCCTGAGCGGCGTTACGCACGATGTTGAGCATGGTCTGTATCAATTGCTCCTTGTCACCGATCAGCGCGGGCAGGCTGATGTCATAGTCGCGCTTGATCTTCAAGCCTTCCGGCATTTCCGCCAACACTACGCTGCGCACCCGCTCCAGGACTTCGTGTATGTTTAGCGCGCTGAAATGCGAGGCGCTCTGCGGTGCAAGCAATTTTTCCATCAGCGAGCGCAGACGGTCCGCCTCTTGCACGATGACCTGGGTGTATTCCCGCAGAGCCGGTTTTTCCAACTCCTGTTCGAGCAACTGCGCCGCACCGCGTATTCCACCGAGCGGGTTCTTGATCTCGTGTGCGAGATTGCGCAGCAACAGGCGATTGGCTTGTGTCTGGTCCAGCATCTGTTCTTCGCGTGCCAGTTTTAGCGGCCTGTCTATGGTATAAAATTCAAGCAGCAAATACCGCTTGCCGAATTGCAGGGGCGTCGCTGCACAGTGCAGATGCAGTTTGCCGTTTGTTTGGGTTCCCAGCGTCAGCTCGTGCTCGATATAACTGCCGTTGTTTTGTATCGCTTGCTGCATCGCGTTGGCCAACTGTTCGGTATTCTTGAACACCTGCTGGAGCGGATGGCCGAGCAGGATCTTGCCGCTCACGTCGAACAGATTCTCCGCGGCCGGATTGATATAAGCGATGCGCGATTCGTCATCCAGCAGGATAACGGCAGTCGCCAGATGCTCCAGTGTAAGATAAGGAAGGTCAGGCATACAGGTTACTGAGCAGAAAGTATGCCAGGCATCACGATTATTATTTTGGAATTTTGGACAGCTCTGTCTCAAGTGCCTTCACATTGTTTTGGTGCAGATCAACCTGTTCCTGCAGCGGTTTGATCTTGTCCTGATACTTTGCCACGTTACGATAAGTCCGGCCATCAGGTCCCTTGAAGACTTCCGGGTTGGATTCGCCTTCCTTCAATTTCAGCGTGGCTTCATCCAGAAGCTTCTGTTCGGCATTCAACTCATCTTGCAAAATCTTGCGGCGAGTATCGTCTCGTCCTCTTTGCGTTTCATCATCCACCCTGGGAAAATCAGCGGGAGACTGCACATTGGCAGGCGGCACCATGGTGGGCAGCGGCTCCAGATTCAGCTTCTTGCCCCCTTTGAGAGGTGTGCTGGAGTAGGTTACATGTCCGTCCTCATCGACAGCCTTATAGATTTCGGCGTGCACCAGCATGGGACAAACACACAACACTGCAAACCAGTATCCAAATTTCATGTTCGTTTTCCTAAAATCGGCACAACAAGTATAGGACAAGCGTCGGACACAGACAAACATTTGCGGTTTAAAGCAAAACGGGGCTTGCGCCCCGTTTTGTTGCCTCGCCCTTCGATGTTTTCGCCCGGAGGGCCTGGCTGTGTTGCCTGCCTATTATTATGTGAAGACTAGATACTGTAATACATATCATACTCGACCGGGTGAGTGGTCATACGGAAGCGCGTCACATCTTCCATTTTCAAGCCGATGTAAGCGTCGATGAAGTCATTCGAGAACACGCCGCCGCGGGTAAGGAACTCGCGATCTTTATCCAGGTAATCCAGCGCCTGTTCCAGGCTGGAACATACGGTTGGGATCTTCGCATCTTCTTCCGGCGGCAGATCGTACAGGTTCTTGTCAGCAGGGTCGCCGGGGTGGATCTTGTTTTGAATTCCATCCAGGCCAGCCATCATCATTGCCGTGAAGGCCAGATATGGATTTGCACCAGGATCGGGGAAGCGAACCTCGATGCGGCGCGCCTTGTCGGACTGGACGTATGGCACGCGAATGGAAGCGGACCGATTACGGGCCGAGTAGGCCAGTTTCACCGGCGCCTCGAAACCCGGTACCAGGCGCTTGTAGGAATTGGTCAGCGGATTGGTGATGGCGTTCAATGCGCGCGCATGCTTGATGATGCCGCCGATGTAATACAACGCGGTCTCCGAAAGTCCGGCATACCCGTTGCCGGCAAACAGATTCTTGCCGCCCTTCCAGATCGACTGGTGCACGTGCATGCCGGAGCCGTTGTCGCCTACGATGGGTTTGGGCATGAAAGTCGCCGTCTTGCCATACTGGTGCGCCACGTTATGTACCACATATTTCAGGACTTGGGTCCAGTCAGCGCGGCGCACCAGCGAGTTGAATTTGGTGCCGATCTCGCATTGACCGGCGGTCGCCACTTCATGATGATGCACCTCGACTTCAACGCCGACTTCTTCCAACGCCATGCACATCGCGGCACGAATGTCGTTCAAACTGTCAACCGGGGGCACCGGGAAGTATCCGCCCTTGACGGTCGGGCGATGGCCGGTGTTGCCACTATCAAACTTTTCAGCGGAGGCCCATGCAGCCTCTTCGGAATTCACCTTGCAGAAGCATCCTGACATGTCGACCTGCCAGTTTACCGAATCGAAAACGAAGAATTCGGGCTCCGGGCCGAAGTAGGCAGTATCGCCTATCCCGCTGGATTTCAAATAAGCCTCGGCACGCTTCGCGATTGATCGCGGGTCGCGGTCATAGCCCTTGCCGTCCGTGGGTTCGACCACGTCACAGGTTATCACCAGCGTATTTTCATCCATGAACGGATCGAGAAAGGCCGTGTCAGGATCCGGCATCAACAACATGTCTGATGCTTGAATGCCCTTCCAGCCCGCGATTGAAGAGCCGTCGAACGCATGGCCCTCTTCAAATTTATCCATGCCCATACACTTGACGGGAACACCGACATGCTGCTCTTTGCCGCGCGTGTCGGTAAAACGGAAATCCACGAACTTGACTTCGCGGTCCTTAATCATCTTTAAAACATCATTTGCCGACATCGACATAACTTTCTCCCAAACATCAAATTAACAGTTAACCAAAAAAACCCATGATTTCTAAATGCAGAAAGCGTGCCAATCCTGTCCGCATAGCGAACAGCCATTGTGCCACAAGCCTGTTGTTAAGCGCATCAATAATTTGCACAAAAACGGGCGCGGCCCGGGTTCTGATGCACTATTTTTGTGCACGACTATGATGGACATGGATGGCACGAAATAACTCATCATCACGTACCAGTTCATCGCAGCGCGCCTGCAGGGTGTCTGCCTCCTCAACTGTTTGCCGGTTAGTTATATATATCTCGGCATCGACCTTGCCATCCAGATAGTGAAATACCACGCGGTTCTTGCTTAAATCCTGAATACCCAGCCGTTGCGCAAGATGTGCCAGCAGGCCGGGACGGCTGGGCAGATGCGCATTGGGTTTGGCTTGCAAATCGTCTTCCGGATCAATGTGCACCATGACATCCATCACATGATGGTTCTTGAGCACGGCGTGCCGTGCGGATTCGGCGATGTAATGGCCTTCCGAAACGCTGATCTTGGGGTCGACCATGATGTGCGCATCGACCAATGCATTGTCCGCCATCTTGCGCGTGCGCAATTCATGCAATCCGCGCACACCGTGAACATTAAGCAGGGTTTGCCGTATCGCCTCGACTTCTTCCGCATCAAGCCCGGTATCGATAAGTTCAGCCATCGCAGCCAGGGCCAGCTTGCCCCCCATATGAGCGATCATCACACCCACCACCGCGGCAGCGAGCAGATCGAAGAAAGTATAGCCGAGCAGGTTGCCTACCACACCGACAATCACCACCAATGAAGATGCGGCGTCCGAACGCGCATGCCAGGCGTTGGCCACCAGCATCTGCGATCTCACCTTCATCGCAACCGCCAGCATATAGCGGAACAATCCTTCCTTGGCGGCCAAGGCTAGAACAGCGATAGCAAGCGCCAGTGGATTGACTGCCCTTAGCGCTTCCGGGTGCTGCAAGCGCATTGCGGCCGCTACCAGCAGCACCACGCCAAGCACCGCAAGGAATGCCCCGAGTATCAGTGTCGCAGCGGTTTCAATACGCGCATGGCCGTAGGGATGTTCAGCGTCGGCATGGCGGCTGCCATGACGGTTCGCGTACAGCACCAGCACGTCGGAAAGCAGGTCGGACAATGAATGCAATCCGTCCGCCATCAATGCCTGCGAGTGGGAAAAAAAGCCCCCGACCATCTGAATGGACGTCAACAAGACATTGATACCGATACTAACCCAGGTGCTCCTTTGTGCCGCGGCAAAACGTTCCGGATTGACTGGTTCGAATTCCCCTATAACGTCCTGCGATTGATGCCCTTTGCTGTGATTTTTCATTTCGCTTGCACCGGTATGCATCTATACTATATACCATAACATTTGCGCCAACCGCGTTAAACTTTAAGAAATGGAAGAAGCTATTCATGGGTAAGATCTCCGCAATTCTGCAAACAGCTCAACAACGCGCCAAGGACCTGAATCTGCCCTATGAAGGGGCGCTGTATCCGGCCGAAGCATATGAAATCCAGCAGTCCGCACCCGGGGCCAAGTTGGTGGATGTGCGCAGCCGTGCAGAACTGGATTTTGTCGGAAGCATACCCGGTGCCGCAGTGATTGAATGGGCAAGCTATCCCGGCATGAAAACCAATCCACATTTCATAGCTCAACTGGAACAGCAAATAGACAAGGAAGCAGTGGTGATATTCATTTGCCGCAGCGGAGTGCGATCGCACCACGCCGCAGCCGCCGCGACACGAGCCGGCTTCCGCGACTGCTACAACATGCTGGAAGGTTTCGAGGGGGATCCTGACACCGGCAAACACCGCAACACGATCGGCGGTTGGCGTGTTGCAGGGCTCCCCTGGGAACAGGGCTAAGGGAATCTCTATAAATCCACATTTCATCCCAACTGATGTAACTACTAGCCATTCGACTAAACTGTCAAAAGACGACAGCCAAGTCGCTGGTTATACTGCGTTCCGGAAAAAATTTCTTGCTTACATATAAAACATATGCCGCGCAGCAAAATTTCCCCCGCGCCTTGTATTTGGGCGAACTCTGAATTTCTAGAGGCTCCCTCGTTTCTCCGTTTTGTTGGGGCTATTCAAGAACCGTCCCAACGATAATCGATAATCAACGGCGCATGATCGGAAAAACGCTGCGCTTTGTAGATGCTGGCCGTTTGTGCTTTTGCAGCGATACCGGGTGTGGCGATTTGATAATCGATGCGCCAACCAACATCCTTGGCCCAGGCCTGACCTCGATTCGACCACCACGTATATGCTTCCAGTTCGGGGTGCAGGGTACGAAACACATCCACAAAACCGACTTCGTCAAACAGCTTCGTCAGCCAGGCGCGCTCTTCCGGCAGGAATCCGGAATTCTTTTTATTCCCGCGCCAGTTTTTCAGATCGATCTCCTTGTGAGCAATGTTCCAGTCGCCGCAGATCAGCACTTCGCGGCCGCTGCCGCGCAATTCGCGGAGGGGCGGCTGTGACACGTTACTGGTAGAGCCGCTAGCCATTCGACTAGGCGAGCCAACTACACTCGCCAAGTCGCTGGTTACGGCGAAGCTGGCCGATTGCACCCGCAAGGAGTACGCCGATGGGTGCCCGGCAGCTTCGCTGCCACCCTCCCGCTGCGGGAGCAGCCGCGTCGCACCTCCTTCCGACACTGGGGATGATTCCATCATGTTGCGGAGGTGCGGCATGAATGCCGCCATGAACTTGAATTTCACCGCCTGTCGCTCTTCGCCGCTGGAGCCTGAAGGCAGGTAGAGCGAAACCACGCTGAAATTGGCAAAGTCGGCGCACAGATAGCGTCCCTCAGCATCAAACTCCGCAATCCCCAGGCCCGAAACGACCTGCTGTGGCCGCTCGCGGCAGTAGATGCCCACGCCGCTGTAGCCCTTCTTTTCCGCGAAATGGAAGTAACCGAGATAACCATGCGGCTCGAGCATTTGCCCTGTCATGTCCTGCGCTTGTGCCTTGAGTTCCTGAAGACACACGATGTCGGCATCCTGTTGAACCAGCCATTCATAAAAGCCCTTGTTTGCCGCCGAACGGATGCCGTTCAGGTTCACTGTAATTATGCGCATCAAATTTCTCGGGAGTAATCGGGAGTGCCATTATAATGACGGTAATCGTCTCAACCCATCACAATCGTCATGTCCAATTTCAGGCAGGATTTCATCCGCTTTGCGATACATCAAAAAGTATTGTGCTTCGGCGAATTTCAAACCAAGGCCGGTCGATTGTCGCCGTATTTTTTCAACGCCGGCCTGTTCAACGACGGCGCGGCCTTGAGGAATCTGTCGCAATTTTATGCGCAGGCGATTCTTGCTTCGCAAGTGCCCTTCGATATGCTGTTCGGCCCGGCCTACAAAGGCATCCCGCTGGTTGCCGGGACTGCGATCGCCCTCGCAGAACAGGGAAGCAACGTGCCTTATTGCTTCAATCGCAAGGAGACCAAGGATCACGGTGAAGGCGGTACCACGGTGGGCGCGAAGCTGCAGGGAAGGGTACTGATCATCGATGATGTGATCTCTGCCGGCACTTCAGTGCGCGAATCCATCGAACTGATCCGCTCTGCCGGGGCTCAGCCGTGCGGAGTGGTGATCGCGCTGGATCGGATGGAACGCGGGCAAAGCGAACTTTCCGCCGCGCAGGAAGTTCAACGTAATTTTGCCATTCCGGTAATATCTATCGCCACACTGGATGATTTGCTCGGTTATTTGCAGACTGAGGACGAGACGGTGCAGAATCTTGCCGCAGTTCAATCTTACCGGGATCGTTATGGAGTAACCAATGACTGATAAAACCACAATCCATTCCACCAGGTTGTCAAAGAACGACGACCCAGTAGCTGGTTACAAGCTAAAATTGTTCCTTGCGCTGATTGCCGGCCTCACCCTCAGTTTCCCCGTTGCGGCGAAGCTGTACAAGTGGGTGGATGACAATGGCGTTACACATTATGGCGAAACGATCCCTCCCGAATATGCGGGCAAGGATCGCGAAGAGTTGGACAAAGATGGCCGCGTAATCAAAAACGAAGAGGTGATGACTCCCGAGAGGCGCCTCGCCAAGGAAAAGGAGGATGCAAAGGCACGTGAAGATGCCAGGGCCGCCCTTGAACAACAGCGCCATGACAAGACTTTGATCAACACTTACAGCAGCGTGAAAGAAATCGATCTGGCACGCGATCGCAGCCTGCAGCAGATCGACGCGCGCATCAATATGCTCGACTCTTATCTCAAGGCGGCCAATGAAAGATTGCTTGCATTGCAAACAGAAGCCGATAACGATACAAAGGCAAACCGGAAGATCCCGGATTCCCTGCAGGATGATTTGCAGGATGCCCAGTCACGCTTGACCAAGCTGCAGCAGGATATGGAAAAACCCGTTGCAGAAAAGGCTGCGTTGGAAGCGCGCTTCGAAGCCGACAGGAAGCGTTACATCGAATTGACCGGGAAACAATAACCCGGGGATTTTTGAGATTTGTTACAGTGTCTCGAAACGTCCCGCAGCCGTGTTATATCCCAACAACTCTCCGCGTTCGATATCAAAATACCAGCCGTGCAAAGCGAGCTTGCCTTGTTCGACACGCTCGCGTATCCATGAAAAAGTCATCAGGTTTTTCAGGGAAACCAATATCGCCTGCTGTTCGCAGGCACGGTGGCGCACCTCGCTGCTGGCCCCCGCATGCTGTTGCAGGGTCTGTTCGCGTGCGACATCGGCTATTCTCATCCATTCGGAAATAAATGTATCGTTGCTTGCCACACCGCCTTCCAACAGCGCGTGAATGCCTCCGCAGTGCGCGTGTCCGAGCACGATGATGTGTTGCACCTCCAGATTGCGCACGCCAAATTCAAGCGCAGCACTGGTGCCGTGATAATGGCCCTGGTTTTCCGCGGGAGGCACCAGATTTGCGACGTTGCGGATGACAAAAAGATCGCCCGGCGCGCAGTCCAGGATCAAAGCCGGATCGACGCGCGAATCGCAGCAACCCACCACAAGCGTGGTGGGTGTTTGACCGAACTGAACCAGATCGTGGAATTGCGCATCGGCTTCTGCGAGAGAACGTTCGCGGAAGCGTTGAAAGCCTGCTATGAGTTGCTGCGGAGAACTCATGCGCCCGTCAGTCTGACCTGCGCCTCGCGGTACTTGTCGGCGGTTTTTTGCAGCACGTCCGGCGGGATGCGCGGCGCGGGTTCCTTCTTGTTCCAGCCGGATGCTTCCAGCCAATCGCGCACGAATTGCTTGTCGAAACTGGGGGGATTGCTGCCGACCTTGTATTGGTCTACCGGCCAGAAGCGCGAGGAATCGGGTGTGAGCGCTTCGTCGATCAGGTACAGCTTGCCCGATTCATCCACCCCGAATTCAAACTTGGTGTCCGCGATGATGATACCCTTGGTCGCTGCATAATCAGCCGCTTCGACATACAGCGCCACTGCGGCATCGCGCACTTCTTTTGCGCGCGCCTCGCCGAGCAATTCAACCGCCTGGGCAAAAGAAATATTTTCGTCGTGGTCTCCCACCGCAGCCTTGGTGGATGGTGTGAACAATGGTTCCGGCAGCTTTTCCGCTTCGCGCAGTCCGGCAGGCAACGCGATGCCGCATACCCTGCCTGTCTTCTGGTAATCCTTCCACCCTGAACCGGCCAGATAGCCCCGTACGATAGCCTCGATCGGCAACGGCTTCAGCTTCTTCGCCACAAAGGCGCGGCCATGCACTTGAGCACGGTCCGAATCGGATTTGACCAGCGATTCCGGCGCGATGCCGGTAAGATGATTGGGAATGATATGCTGAAGCTTGTTTAACCAGAAATTCGACACCGTGGTGAGCACTTCACCCTTGCCCGGGATCGGGTCGGGCAAGATCACATCGAACGCAGACAAGCGATCCGTTTGCACCACCAGCAGCTTGTCATCACCCACCGCATAAATGTCGCGCACCTTGCCGCGATGCAGAAAGGGCAAACTCTTGATGTCCGACTGCAGCAGTGCTGCAGTCATTGCGTCACCTGTAGCGCGGCTGCAATCGCCTGTTGCACAGTATCGGAATTTTGCGGAGGATATAAAACTTTCAGCTTGTTGCCTTTCGGATCGAACACCACCACGGTCACCCGGTCGGCTCCATTGGCGGAGATAAATGCGCGCCCCTCCGGTGTGTTGAAATCCGTCAGCAGAAACTCGACTTTGCCGGCATATTGATCGCGTATGCCATTCATCGTTTCCATCAGTTCAAAACTTTGCACGGAGTTTTTGTCGCGTACCAATACAACTGCCGCCTTGCCCTTGCCGATACGGGACAAATCGCCGCTGAACCCGCGCGGCAAATTCATCACCACGATCGCAACCAGCAACAGCAGCAAGACGACCACGATAAATTTGATTTTCCGTGCATGCCCCGGTGACGCGGTGAGTTGCTTGGCTTCGTTCATCTTGTCATCTCCATTTCAACAGTTACAAAGCCGGCAAAACGGTCGCCTTGACCGCTTCCGCCTGTTTTTTCCGGAATGCCTGCAGGCGCTGCGCAAGGTCTGCGTCATTCAGCGACAGCATGGCCACCGCGAACAATCCCGCATTGGCCGCACCCGCTTCGCCGATCGCAAATGTCGCCACCGGTATGCCCTTGGGCATTTGCACGATGGACAACAGCGAATCCATACCCTGCAGATATTTCGATGGCATCGGCACGCCCAGCACCGGCAGCGTGGTCTTGCCGGCGATCACGCCGGCCAGATGCGCCGCGCCGCCTGCTCCGGCGATGAAGCAGCGCACGCCCTGTGCGCTGACTTCCTTGATGTATTCGAACAACAGGTCGGGGAGCGATGCGCCGAGATCACGCGCGCATCATAGGCCACGCCGAAATCCTGCAGTTGCTTTGCAGCCTGCTGCATGATCTCCCAATCGTTGGCGCTTCCCATCAGGATGGAAACAAGGGGTTTGTTCATCGCGTCATGCTTCCTTGTGATACTTCACGATGCGATCGACTTCATTTTTCGAGCCCAGGATCACCGGCACGCGCTGGTGCAGTCCGGAAGGCTTGATGTCCATGATGCGCTCATATCCGGTCGAAGACACGCCGCCCGCCTGTTCGACGATGAAAGACATCGGATTGGCTTCGTACAGCAAACGCAGCTTGCCGGCCTTGCCCGGATCCTTGGTGTCCTTGGGATACATGAACACGCCGCCGCGTACCAGGATGCGATGCACTTCGGCCACCATCGATGCGACCCAGCGCATGTTGAAATTGATCCCGCGCGGTCCGGTCTTGCCCGCGATGCATTCATCGACATAACGTTGCACCGGCTTTTCCCAGTGGCGCTCGTTCGACGCATTGATGGCGAATTCCACCGTGTCCGCGGCGATCTTCATGTTCGGATGGGTCAGCATGAATTCGCCGATGTCGCCATCCAGCGTGAAGCCGTTCACGCCGTGGCCGGTGGTGATCACCAGCATGGTCGACGGTCCATACAGCGCATAACCCGCGCAAACCTGCGTGGTGCCGGGCTGCAGAAAATCTGCAGCGGCCGGGTTCTCCACCCCCTTGGGCGCGCGCAGGATCGAAAATATCGTGCCGACCGAAATGTTCACGTCGATATTGGAAGATCCGTCCAGCGGATCGAACACCAGCAGATATTTGCCCTTCGGATATTTCGCCGGGATAGCATAGACATCGTCCATTTCTTCGGAAGCCATCGCCGCCAGGTGGCCGCCCCATTCGGTGGACTTGATGAACACCTCGTTGGTGATGATGTCCAGCTTCTTCTGCGTCTCGCCCTGCACGTTCTCGCTGCCGGCGCTGCCCAGCACGCCGATCAACGCGCCCTTGTTGACATCGTGCGCGATCTGCTTGCAGGCCATGATGACATCGCTGACCAGGCCGGTGAAATCGCCGGTTGCGCCCGGTATCGCGCGCTGCTCTTCGATGATGAATTGAACCAGACTCTTGCTCATGATTTTTCCCTTGACGCTTTAAATTTGGCAGCGGGCGATTTTACCGCTTTTCCGCCCAGCCCTCCACGGCTATTTAACCCGAACATTTCATAAAAAACAGCCGTCCCCGTGTAGGAGCGGGCCATGCCCGCGAATCTGGCAGTTGCAGCTCCTCCGGCACTTATCGCGGGCATCACCCGCAAGGAGTACGCCGTGGTTGTAATGGGCTAAAGCCCCAACAACACACGCAGGGCCCGCTCCTACAGGTTACAAACACATTGATGAAGCTGAGGACAGTGATGCCGGCCCAAGGGTAAATGCGCGATGCGCCAGCCTGTGCCGACCGTCTGTCGGATGAAATTGCCGGTCAGGCAATAATATTTGAAGCCGCCGCCCGGCTTGCGGTATCCTTAATTTTGGAATTACGCCACATCAAGTGATACCCTGTTGTAGCGTTTGATATAAATCTGCGATACATGGACAAAACCCCAGATAAAACCCTGGACTAAAACGAGGTGACCCGAATGCGATTCAGCCCGACAAAACTGCTGCAAGGCCTGCTGTGCACGACCCCGATATTAGTACTCACGCTGGCCGCATGCGGCGGGGGTGGAAGTTCGAGCGCGACCTTTGCCTCAGCCTTTACCTCTGGGCGGCAACATTTCAGCCTCAGGTGTCAGCGATACCGGCCTCGTGTTGCGCAACAACGGCGGCGATGACTCTGACTGTTGCCGCAACGTGCCGCAAGCTATGTTTTCGCTACGCCGGTGCTCGCCGGCAAGCCCTACAATGTCACCGTGCTGACCCACCCCAGCTCGCCGGTGCAAAGGTGCACGGTCACCCTGAACGCGATCGGGCACCATGCCGGCCTATAACTTGTACGACTCGAGTGTCAACAGTGAGCTGCGTCGACGCCTACACGATAAGCGGCACCATCACCAACGCTTCTGGCTCTAGCACCGGGCTGGTGCTGCAAAACAATGGCGGCGACAATCTATCTGGTCCCCGCCGGCGTGCCTCAGCGCAGACCTTTACTTTCAGCACACCGCTTGGTCAGCTGGTACCTATAACGTCACGGTGCTCACTCAGCCCGCATAATCCGAACCAGACTTGCACCCGAGTGCAACAGCCAGCATACTGTTCCTAACGCAACTGTCAACAACGTGGCGATCACCTGCGGTGCCATACGTCCCGCCACCGCCGGCGACCAGTATGTTTATACGGCGAACTTCGGCTCCACTCGGAACCAGCGGCGTCTCGGTCTACACTTCCACCAGCGGGGTGCTTGCCAGCAGGCACAGCTGCGGATTCAGGAAGCGGGCCTTACTCGATCGCCGTCGACCTGCCGGCAAGTTCGCCTATGTGACGAATTACAATTCCAACACCATCTCGGCCTACAGCATCAGGGCTTCCGGCGTGCTCGCTACGCTGGATATGGATCCCGTAACCGGCGGCATTCAGAACACCATCGCGACCGGGACACGCCCAAGGTCGATCGCGATACACCCGTCGGGCAAGTTCGCCTATGTGGCAAATTACAGCTCCAACAGCATCTCGGCCTACAGCATCGATGCTTCCGGCGTGCTCGCCAGCATAGACGCTGATGGGGCAACCGCAGGCAATCAGACCAGTATCGCGACAAGATTGGCCCCGAATCGATCGCGATCGATCCTGACCGGCGGATACGCCTATGTCGCGAATGCCGGCGACAACAGCGTCTCGGCCTACAGCATCGATCCCACCACCGGCGCGCTGACCGCGATCACTGCCGATGGCTCAACCGGCACGTCGACACATACATAGCTCGACGGGGACTGACGCCCTATTCGGTCACCGTCGACCCCAGCGGCAAGTACCTCTATGTGGCGAATGCCGGTTCCAATGGAACCATCGGCGTCTCGGCCTATAAGATCAATACCGATGGGTCTTTGATTCTAACTGGTACTATCTAACACAGGATCCGGCCCTCACTCCGTTGCCGTTCAATCCTGCGGGCGGATATGCCTATGTGGTGAATACCAATGACAACACTGTCATGGGTCTACAGCATCACCGGCACTGGAGCGCTGACCCTGCTACAGTTTGCACGACAGTGAACGGGAACCAGCCCGATTTCGATCAGCATCGACAGCACGGGCCAGTACGCCTATGTCGCGAATTCCGGTTCCAGTGACATCTCGGTCTACGACACTTCACCATCAGCTGGGGCGACGGACTGCGTCATTACTGCCGGTAGGTCTGAATGCAGCTACCGTTTGCCGCGGGAACCACCCCCTACGCAGTCACTACCGCACGATAGTCCGCTCGACATTGCAAGCACACACCAGACCCCGGCAACGGGGTCTGGTCATTTATGGATACGCATGAATATCGTTGCCTGTTCACTAAGCGGCGGCCGTGATCTGTCTCGCTGCCGCTCCACTGGAATCCCGGATCGCTCCCGGATATGCACAGCCTGCAAACACAGGCCTCCCACGTTCAATCACCGCCTGATGCCGTCCATCCGGATTAGCCACCCTCCGGTCAGTTGCAGGTGGAAATGTCTGTTTCAACACAATATCATCCGCATCAACTCAAATAGAAAGGGCATGCAATGAAATACGAAAAGGGTTTCACGCTCATAGAACTGATGATAGTGGTAACTATCGTCGCCATCATTGCCGCTGTCGCGATACCCGCCTATGGCGATTATGTGATACGCGGAAAACTGGTGGATGCCACGACGCAATTATCCGACGGGCGAGTCAAGATGGAGCAGTTTTTCCAGGATAATCGCGCATATGACAGTGCCGGCAGTCCGTGCCCGGCCTCGACCAAATACTTCACCATTACCTGTGTGCCTGCAGCGTCCACGTATACGCTGACTGCCGCAAGCAATGCCAATACGGGTCTCGGCGCCGCAGGCGATTATACCTACTCGATAGACGAGACCAATACCAAGAAGAACCACCAAGTTTGCCGGCCAGGTTTCTACAGCAGCTTGCTGGCTGATGAAAAAGGGCGATTCGTGCTAACCGCAATTCCCAAATCTTCGGGCTTCACGCTGATCGAGATGATGATCGTGATCGCGATCTTCTCGATCACGTTGACATTCGGCATATCAAGCTACCGGACATGGGTGCAGAACACCCAGATCCGCAATGCGGCCGAATCCATCCAGAACGGGATACAGCGGGCACGCGCGGAAGCGGTGAAATGCAATGCCAACGTTGCGTTTATTCTGGGTGCGGCCACTTCCTGGAAGGTCATTCATGTGAACGCATGCGGAGATGTGGCCAATGGCGGCGCCGCCGCCGGCTCCACGGTTGAATCCAGGTCCAGCGGTGAAGGTTCAAAAAACGTCACGGTCACGGACGCAGTTGATAATGCCGGCAATAATGCAACGACCATCACGTTCAACAACCTCGGCACTGTAGCGGACCCTGCCACCGCGCTGGCTCAGGTCGATTTGACTTCCTCTGTGGTTTTGCCAGACCTGAGAGATTTACGGGTCGCGATCGGGCTGGGCGGCAATGCCCGGGTGTGCGATCCCGACCCGACCCTCGCCGCCAAGAATCCGCCGGATCCGCGCAGATGTTATTAAACCCGCGTAATTGTCATTAAACAGAGAAACCATCATGAACAGCCAAAAAATCCGCCCGGCAAAATTTGAGCGCAAAGAAAAATCTGCGCAGCAGGGTGTCGTATTGCTCGAAGCACTGATCGCGGTGCTGATCTTTTCCATGGGGGTATTGGCATTGGTTGGATTGCAGGCGTCCATGGTCAAGAACACCTCCGATGCAAAGTACCGCGCCGAGGCCAGTTTTATCGCGCAGCAAAGGATAGGCATGATCTGGTCCGACCCTACCAATGTGGTCACTTACCTGGAAACCGGTACCGATATATCGGATCAGTTGCCCAACGGTACAAGAACCGTCTCTCAGCCGGCCCCCGACCAGTATTTGGTTACTGTCACCTGGCAGCTGCCCGGGGAAACCCAGCCCCGCATAACT
Source organism: uncultured beta proteobacterium (assembly GCA_963806115.1). Classification (GTDB taxonomy): domain Bacteria; phylum Pseudomonadota; class Gammaproteobacteria; order Burkholderiales; family Gallionellaceae; genus Gallionella. The sequence goes on along the minus strand of CAWDWW010000011.1, from coordinate 160,176 downwards.
TCACTACCATCGCCACCATCGCAGGGGGCTAGCACCATGAAATCGAAGCGGCAAAATTCATTTCATCATCAAGCCGGGTTCAGCCTGGTAGAGATCCTGGTCGGTCTGGTGATCGGTCTGCTCGCGACGCTGGTCATCATGCAGGTATTCTCGGTCTTCGAAGGCCAAAAACGCACCACCACCGGATCGGCCGATGCACAGACCAATGGCAGCATCGCACTCTATACCATAGGACGCGAGATAAAGATGGCCGGATTCGGCCTGATTCCCGCCACCACTTCACCGCTCGTTTGCACCACACTGGATTATGGCGCGACCGGAATAACGGACATCTCACCGGTCGTCATCACCGATGGCGGTGCGGCTGCGGGTGCCAGCGACACCATCACGGTACGCTATGGCGATACGGCTTCGGGAGGGGTACCTTCCCAAATATCAAAGGTGGGCGTGGCGGAAGGTTTGGCATCGGACAACGATGTCGGGATTTCCAACAATATGGGCTGCCACGTCGGAGATGTCGCCTTGATCGTCAAGGGTGCGACTTGCAACTTTACGAACGTGACCGGCCCCACCGACATCGCCATCCCGCCGGTTGCTTCCACCCCCCCCAATACCATTGCTGTCACGCTGCAAAGCATGACTGGCGCTGTCCACGATGCCAGTCTTTCCTGTCTGGGCAACTGGGTCAGGACTGTATTCCGCGTGAACCCCAACTATGACCCTACGGGCAACACAGGCGCGGCCAATTCTCAAGCCTACCTGGAACGGAGCGGTACTCCCAGCGTGGCGGATATCGTCAACATACAGGCGCAATACGGTGTCTCAAACACTGCCACCTCGAACCAGATCGCCAATTGGGTAGATGCGACCGGCGTCACTTGGGCTGCCCCCGCGGTCGCCGACCGCAACCGCATCAAGGCCATCCATATCGCTGTGGTGGCTCGCAACGGGTTGTATGAAAAGAACATCGTGACCGGCACCTGCACCACGGTCAAGGGTACCGTCAACAAGGGCCCCTGCGCCTGGGATGACAGCAATTTAGACCCGGCACCGGCGATCGACCTGAGCAACGACAAACTACTCACTGATCCGCCCAACGATCAGCATTGGCAGCATTACCGCTACCGGGTGTTTGAAACCATCATTCCGTTGCGCAACATGATCTGGGCCAAGGACACGTTATGAAATCACACCCTAACAGGATAGTGCGTCAGCGCGGGCATGCGTTCAGGCAGCGCGGCGTGGTATTGTTTTTTGCGCTGATCGCGCTGGTGGTGATGTCGCTCGCCGCAGTCGCCTTGATACGCTCGGTAGATACCAGCACCATGATCGCGGGTAACCTGGCATTCAAACAGTCCGCAACCAATTCCGGCGATAGCGGAGTGGAGAGCGCCATCGCCGCGCTTGCAGCGGCACAGGCAGCGATGATAACCGCGGGAAATAACGTATTGATGAACACAACCAATGTGTTCAACAACGATAATCCGACAAATGGTTATTATTCAAATGCCGATCCCACCGTGATTCTTACTGATAACACGGTCTGGAATGCGATAGATCAAAGCCAGGTTCCCGAGACAGTGGATCAAAGCGGCAACAGGATCCGTTATGTCATCCAGCGCATGTGCCACGATGCCAATCAGTTACTAAGAACATACAACTGCCTGTTCAGCTCGGCTGTGCTGGACAACAACGGACAGCAACTCCTCTCCCTTCGGATATTTGCCTGGGAAGCGGCTGTCCTGCTGTGGGGCAGTCCCCGGAGTACCGCATCACCAGCAGAACGGTCGGACCAGGCAACACGGTCAGCTACGTTCAGGCTTTTGTATATTAGGAGGCTACCATGAAATACCGTCAGCTCGCTTTTTCCACCCTTCGCCATTTGTGCGCTCTGGCGCTGGCCGCCAGTCTTGCGCTTCCGCTGGCCTCACTGGCAGCGATCACACTGGCGACAGCACCGCTGGCGAATGCCACCACCTCCTCGGTATTGCCCAACCTGATGTTCATGCTGGACGATTCGGGCAGCATGGACTGGGATTACATGCCGGACGATGCAAAAAATTTCTCCGGCAAATACGGCTTCAACAGCAGCCATTGCAACGGCGTTTACTATAACCCCAACATCACCTATACCCCGCCGGTGTATTCCGATGGCACATCGTATCCAAATTCCAGCTTCACCAACGCATGGCAGGACGGCTATAACCAAGCCACCGGAGGGACCGACAATCTGAACACCACTTTCCCCGGCGGCAGCGGCAGCGGCTCCAGCGGTGCCGCCAACTACACCGGCCCGGCTTTTTACTACACCTATTCCGGCACGCAGACCACCGTACGCAAATGACCATCCACAACACCAGCAGCACCTACTACCAGGAATGTAACAGCACCATCGGCTCGACCACTGCGGTTGACGGTACACATCCGGTGAATACCGTGTTCCATAAGACCAGGCTGGCCACGGTCCCGTCCACCACCATTATCGTCTCGGCCCCGCCCGGCGCCGGCGCCACCATCACGATAACCTCGACGAGCAGCGGTCAGGGCCGACACCATCTATGTAAACGGGGTCGACCAGATCCTGAGCGGCAAATCCAGCGCACCAAACAATTCAACCTCCACTTCACAGGTTGCCAGCAATATCGCAGCCGGAATCAACGAGTGCACGACGTCCAATAAGCAAATACCAATTGCACCGTGACCGGCTATAGCGCCAGCGTATCGGGCAGCGTGATCACGATTGTCGGCCCGGCTGCTCGGAGGTTCGACGCTGACGCTGCACGTCAGCAATGGCTCGATCTCATATACCACGACTGCCTTCCCCACCCTCGCCACCACCGCGGTCAGCAGCATCACGGTGAATGGCATCCAACTGCTGTCCGGTCACCACCGCCTCCGACCAGTACGCCAACACCCTGGCCGGCTACATCGCAGCGGGTATCAACGCGACCGGTTACTCCGCCACGGTATCCGGCAACGTCGTCACGGTCAGCTAACCGGTGCCTCCCGACCTCGGCATCGACTTACACGCCGGTCATCACCACCGATCCCGCGAGCGGCGGCCTGGTGGTGACCACCGATGCCTTCCCGGAAAGCACGCCTGCCAAATTGCAGAACTTCGCCAACTGGTACAGTTACTACAGCAACCGCATGCTGATGATGAAGACCGGTGTGGGACAGGCGTTCTCGCCGATCACCGACCAGTATCGCGTCGGGTTCATGACCATGAACAACAACGTAAGCCCCGACATTGTGGACATCGCCCGTTTCTCCGGCGGCTGCGCTGTCGGTTCCGGACTCTGCCAAAAGGACAATTGGTATACCAAGCTTTACGCTTCCAACCCCGGCAATTCCACTCCGTTGCGCGAAGTGCTTGCCAAGGTAGGGAGACTGTATGCGCATAAATACGGCACCATCACCACCTACACTTCCACCATCACGGTCGGCGGCCAGCGGCCCAGCACTTCGGTGGACAGCATCAAGGTGGGTGGCGTCGAATTGTTGACCGGCCCATCCGCCGCCAGCACCAAAACCAGCACCGTGGCAAAAAATATCGCCGCGAACTTCATCGATCCGAGTCCCTACACCGCCGTGGCAAATAGCAGCGTGATCACGATCACCGGCCCGAGCAACGCGTCGGAGCGTACCGGTCATCAGCGACGATGGCGGCGGCATGACGTTCACCGCCACGGCGTTCACCGGCACCACCGTTACCAATCAGCTGAACGGCATCACGCCCAGGGATCCGATACAGTATTCCTGCCAGCAGAACTTCGTCATCCTTTCCACCGACGGATACTGGAACGGCAATGCCGGATACAAGGTAGATGGCAGCACCGCTGTCGGCAATCAGGACGGTTCCGCGCCAAGACCGATGTATGACGGGGCTACCGGACAAACGACGGTGACGACCCAGTATTCACGCAACAACGATTCGCTGTCTAATTGTGGCGGCACCAATAATATACTCAGAATCCAGCCGCAAACCAGAACGTGTACCACGACCATTGTTAACGGCGTTGCACAGCCGGAGAGTTGTCCTAGCTGGACCAGCGGAACCTCATATACCTATGGCAGCTGCTCGAGCGCCACGGTACTGCCGAACCCAAATCCGAGCACCCCGCAGATCGTTTCGCAGACAACCACCACGGGCACCACGGGCGGCACCAGCGACACCCTGGCCGACGTGGCGATGTATTACTACCAGAGTGACTTGCGCACCCCCGTGCTTGGTAACTGCGACGGCGCCCTGGGTACAGTCGCGGCTACCGGTGTAAACGTATGCGACAACAACGTGTTCAAAACCGGCACGGACACCAATACCGCGCAGCATATGGCTACCTTCACGCTGGGGCTGGGCGCGAGCGGCAGTATGATCTATTCGCCCACCTATCTGACCGACACCAGCGGAGATTATTACTCCGTATTGAAGGGGCTTACGACTAATTTGACTGCAACGCCAAAGATCTGCTCGTGGCAATCATCCGGCGCCTGCAACTGGCCGATCCCCGCCAGCGGCTCGTTGACCAACATCGACGACTTGTGGCATGCGGCAGTCGATGGGGGCGGCAAGTATTTCAGCGCCACCGACCCTTCTTCGCTTTCAACAGGCCTGTCCGGCGCGCTGGCGGCGATCGCTTCCCGCAAGGGCGCTGCCTCCGCTGCCGCCACCAGCACGCTGAATCCGGTAGCCGGCAACAACTACGCTTATATCGCCAGCTATACCACGGTGAAATGGCAGGGCAACCTGGAAGCTCGCACGATCGATACCACCACCGGCGTGATCAGCCAAACCGCAAGCTGGTGTGTGGAAAACATCGTGGCCGGTACATGTCCGGCACCGGGCAACATCCTTCCCAACCCGAGTGGCACCGGATATGACTGCGTCATTACCAATTCCACTGCGGCTGCTTGCAGCGCACCCAGCGTGTTCGACGTCGCCACGTCCAAATGCAGTTTCCCGATGGCGACCAGTTGCGCCGGCACCATGCCGGGCAAGGTCGCTGCGAACAGCGACACTCGGACCATCTACACCGCCGGCGCCGGTACGAGCTTGGTGCCGTTCCTGTATGCGAATCTCTCGCCTGCTCAGCAAGCCGATTTTAATTTTCCATATATCGGCGGACTGAGCCAGTGGCCATTATTAATGCCGACGCAACAGACGGCGGCACAAGGCGCCAACCTGGTCAATTATCTGCGCGGCCAGACCGGCTTCGAAGACCGCCTTGTCAATCTGGTCGGCGCTGTCGATAACAGGGTCTTCCGTTATCGTGACGCCACGCTGGGAGATGCACTCGAATCCCAGCCGGCATACATCGGCAAGCCGGTATTCAGTTACCCCGACAAGGGTTACAGCGACTATGCCACCGCTCAAGCCAACCGCGTTGGTACGGTCTATATTGGAACCAACGACGGCATGCTGCACGCCTTTAGTGCACTTGCCGAGGGCGGCGTAGCGGCTGGAACGGAACGCTGGGCCTACGTGCCCAGCATGGTGATCCCCAATATGTGGAAGCTGGCGGACAAGGACTATGCCAATAGGCATACCAACTACGTCAACGGCAGCCCGATCATCTCGGATGTATGCACCGCCAACTGCCTGGCTACCGATGTAGGTACTGCTGTCTGGCGCACCATACTGGTGGGCGGACTGAACGCCGGCGGACGCGGCTACTATGCGCTGGACATCACTAATCCGGTCGCGCCGACCCTATTGTGGGAATTCACGACCGCCAACGACAGTGATCTGGGCTACAGTTACGGTAATCCCATCATCACCGCAAAAGCGGACGGCACCTGGGTGGTATTGCTGACTTCCGGCTACAACAATACCAGTCCCGGCACCACCGGCCAGGGCTATCTCTACGTGTTGAATGCCGGCACGGGTGTGGTGATCAACAAGATCGGCACCGGTGCCGGTGTAGGCTCCACCGCCATCCCGAGCGGTCTGGCCAAGATCGCGGCATGGAACGATACACCCGGCAGCAACCGTGCGACTTTTGTCTACGGCGGGGATCTGCTCGGGAATGTCTGGCGTTTCGACATCGACACGGGTGGCACCCCGTTCCTGTTGGCAAACCTGCGGGACCCTTCGGGTAACCCACAGCCCATCACTACCGTTCCGGTACTTGGGAAAATTGCGGACAAGCGCGTCGTCTTCATCGGCACCGGTAAATATCTGGAGACCTCGGACTTGTCCAATACTCAGGTACAAACCGAGTATGCGATCAAGGATGATGATGCGACTGTCACACTGACCAATCCGGCCGGCAGCCCGAGAAACAGTACGACGCTGGTACAGCAGACAATAACTGACAACGGAGACGGTACCAGGACTGTCTCCAGCAATCCGGTGGATTTCACCACCGGTCTTGGGTGGTATGTCGATTTCCCGGACAGCGGAGAACGCTCGAACATCGAGAGCAGGCTGGTGCAGGGAACGCTGCTGGTGGCCACGATCGTTCCTTCAAATACCGTCTGTTCACCCGGAGGTTATGGCTGGCTTAACTTCTTTGACTATACATCGGGTAGTTCGATTGATACCGGCGGTATCGTTTCCGTGAGATACGGCAACACCATCGTCGGTTTCAATGTCCTGTTCATAAATGGACAACCTGTCACTGAAGTGAGCACCTCCGGTGGCGATAACACAACTGACACCAACGTTCAGTTCAAGGGATCGTCAGCCGGATTTGCCGGGAAACGGGTACTGTGGCGCGAGCTGAACCAGTAACAGGTACAGTCGCGAATATCGTTCCTTACTACTGAAGCAACGCAACGTTTCACCCCCGGCACGCAATGCCGGGGGTTTTTTATTGCGGCCTGGATGACAGGGCATGAGGAAGACTCGGGATCCAATGCACATCCAGCGCCAAGGAAACCCTGATTAAGTCCATCCCCATAAAAAAGCGACCCGAAGGTCGCTTTTTCGTTTGCTGCCGTATGGTTCGATTTACTTGACGATCGCTTTCAGTTCACCCTTGGCATACCGGTTCGCCATCGCTTCCAGTGAGATCGGCTTGATCTTGGCAGCCTGACCGGCACTGCCGAATGCTTCATAACGCGCCTTGCAGATGTCCTTCATCGCCTTGGTGGACACCGCCAGGAATTTGCGCGGGTCGAAGTCCTTGGGATTTTCCGCGAGATAGCGGCGCACCGCACCGGTCGATGCCATGCGCAGATCGGTGTCGATGTTGACCTTGCGCACGCCATGCTTGATGCCTTCGACGATCTCCTTGACCGGCACGCCGTAGGTCTGGCCCATCGCGCCGCCAAATTTGTTGATCACGTCCAGCCAATCCTGAGGCACCGATGAAGAACCGTGCATCACCAGATGGGTATTGGGAATGCGCGCATGGATCTCCTTGATGCGGCCGATCGCCAGGATGTCGCCGGTCGGGGGACGGGTGAATTTGTACGCGCCGTGCGAGGTGCCGATCGCGATTGCCAGCGCGTCCACGCCGGTTTCGCGCACGAACCGCGCGGCTTCTTCAGGGTCGGTAAGCAATTGGTCGTGGCTCAGCACGCCTTCCGCGCCATGGCCATCCTCCTTTTCACCCATGCCGCTTTCCAGCGAACCGAGGCAACCCAGTTCGCCTTCCACCGAAACACCCACCGCGTGCGACATTTCCACCACGCGACGGGTGACGTCCGCGTTGTATTCGAACGAAGCCGGGGTCTTGGCGTCTTCCTTCAGCGACCCATCCATCATCACGCTGGAGAAACCGCTGCGGATCGCATTGATGCACACCGCCGGAGAGGCGCCGTGATCCTGGTGCATCACGACCGGGATATGCGGGTAGGATTCCACGGCGGCGGAGATCAGGTGGCGCAGGAACGCCTCACCCGCATATTTGCGCGCTCCGGCTGAGCCCTGCATGATCACCGGGCTGTTGGCTTCGTCCGCAGCTTCCATGATGGCTTTGACCTGTTCCAGATTGTTCACGTTGAACGCGGGCAGGCCATAGCCGTTTTCCGCAGCATGATCCAGTAATTGACGCATAGATACTAAAGCCATTTTGTCCTCCTGATTAAAAATTCAAAATCGGTTGTCATATTCCAAAGATCGCCTGTTGCGATCCAGATTGGATGAATATATTACTCTACCATTAATGCTTGTGGTGATCGCCCACCTTGACGATCTTCATCGTATTGGTGTGCCCGGACTGACCGATCGCTTCTCCCAGCGTCATCACAATCAGGTCGCCTTTTGCAACCATCTTCAATCGCACCAGTTCGTCTTCTGCGTCTCGCAGCGTCTGGTAATAGTCCGTCGAGCTGCTGTCGAAAGCGATCGGATGCACACCGCTGAACAGTGTCACTTTGCTCAATGTCTCGGGCAGCGGAGTCATCGCAAAGATCGGCACCCCTGCATTCAGGCGCGACATCCACAGCGGCGTCGAACCGGATTGCGTCAACGCGACGATCGCCTTCACCTTGAGATGTGAAGCGGCGAACAACGCCGACATCGCGATGGATTGATCGATGCGGGAGAATTTTTGCATCGCGGTGCGGCGGTCCACCATATGATCCTCGCCTTCGGCTTCTGCCTTGACGCAGATGCGCGCCATCGCCTCGATGGTTTCCACCGGATAGTCGCCTACCGCAGTCTCCGCCGACAGCATCACCGCATCGGTGCCGTCCAGCACCGCATTCGCCACATCGGATACCTCGGCGCGCGTCGGTATCGGATTGGTGATCATCGATTCCATCATCTGCGTGGCGGTGATCACCAGACGGTTCTTTTCGCGCGCCATCTTGATCATGCGCTTTTGCAATCCGGGCACGGCCGCATCGCCGACCTCCACGCTCAGATCGCCGCGTGCCACCATGATCGCATCCGATGCTTCGATGATTTCTTTCAACGCCGGGATCGCTTCGGCACGCTCGATCTTGGCCATCAGCAGGCTTTTGCCTCCGGCAGCATGCATCAATTCGCGCGCCAGGCGCATGTCATCGCCGCTGCGCGGAAAGGACACCGCCAGATAGTCCGCCTTGATCAGCGCGGCGGTCTTGATGTCTTCCTTGTCCTTGTCGGTCAGCGCGGGGGCGGTCAGTCCGCCGCCCTTGCGGTTGATGCCCTTGTTGTTGGACAGCACGCCGCCGCGCACGACCTTGCAAACGACTCTAGGACCGTCGACTTTGGTCACTTGAAATTCCAGCATGCCATCGTTGAGCAACAATACCGTACCCACACCGACATCGCTGGGTAACTCTTTGTAGTCAAGGCCGACGCGCTCCTGATTGCCCAGCCCTTCCAGTGACGCATCCAGGATGAAGGTATCGCCGTCGTTCAGGACGATCTTGTCATTTTCGAATTTGCTTATGCGTATCTTCGGCCCCTGCAGGTCAGCGAGGATGCCCACCGTCCGTCCACAGGCCCGGGCCACTTCGCGCACGGTCTCGGCACGCTTCATGTGGTCCTGCGCCGAACCGTGGGAAAAATTCATCCGCACCAGATCGACACCGGCTCGTATCATTTGCTTGAGTACTTTTGGGTCGTTTGTAGCGGGTCCCAGCGTTGCGACTATCTTGGTTCTGCGCAGCATGTATCTCTGAATTTCCGATTATTATTGTTGGCCGGCACGTTGTTCGAGAATTTCCACTGCCGGCAATTTTTTGCCTTCGAGAAATTCCAGAAACGCTCCGCCAGCAGTGGAGATGTATGACACTTTGTCAAAAATGCCGTACTTCTGGATCGCGGCTATCGTGTCGCCACCCCCGGCAAGCGTGAAAGCCTTGGTCTCGGCAATCGCCATCGCGATCTTTTTGGTGCCTTCGCCGAACTGGTCATACTCGAATACGCCGACCGGTCCGTTCCATACCACGGTGCCCGCGTTCATGATGATGTCGGCTATCTCTTGCGCCGAACGCGGGCCGATGTCGAATATCATTTCATCGTCGGCTACGTCCTTGGCATCTTTCAAAATGGCCGGGGTGTTTTCATTGCCCGCCACAAAGGGCGCTTCCTTGCCGACCACAACGTCGGTTGCGATCGGGATGCTCGCACCCCGCGCGGACATTTTTTCCAATAACGCGCGGGCGGTAGGAACCAGATCGTCTTCGCACAGCGACTTGCCGACCGGATGGCCTGTCGCCTTGAGGAAGGTGTTGGCGATTCCGCCTCCGACCACCAGTTGATCGACTTTCTCCGACAGGCTTTCCAGCACGGTCAGTTTGGTGGAAACCTTGGAACCGCCAACAATTGCCACCATCGGACGCGCCGGACTGAGCAGCGCCTTGGTCAAGGCTTCAAGCTCCTCGGTCAACAGGATGCCGGCGGCGGCGACCGGCGCATATTTTGCGACTCCGTGCGTCGATGCTTCGGCCCGGTGCGCGGTGCCGAATGCGTCCATCACGAACACGTCGCACAGCGCGGCATATTTTCGCGCCGTTTCTTCCGTGCTTTTCTTTTCGCCCTTGTTGAAGCGGCAATTTTCCAGCAGCACCAATTCACCTTCGGCAACATTAAAACCGCCGTTCATCCAGTCCTTGATCAGACGCACCGGTTTGCCCAGCTTGTTGGCAATTACGTTGGCCACCGGTTTGAGCGAATTCTCCTCGGAGTAGACGCCTTCTTCGGGTCGGCCCAGGTGGGAGGTCACCATCACGCGAGCGCCGGCCTTCAGCGCAAAATCGATCGTCGCCATCGAGGCGGTGATACGCGCATCGGAAGTCACCTTGCCGTCTTTGACAGGCACATTCAGATCAGAGCGGATCAGTACTCGTTTGCCCTTGAGATCCAGATCGGTCATTTTGATAACAGACATAACTTCTCTCCTGAAAATTGCAGGGTCGGACACGTTTTTTGAAGCCCACGCTGAAGGTACACGTCGTCTAATCGTGGCACAAACTTGCACCAAACTGCATTATTTGGCGATGTGAGTCAGCATGCGCATCAAGTTGCAGGTGTAGCCGTATTCGTTGTCATACCAGGCAACGACCTTGACGAAGGTAGGATCAAGCGCGATGCCCGCACCGGCATCGAATACCGACGGGCAGGTTTCTCCGCGGAAATCCGTTGAAACTACGCTTTCGGTGGTATAGCCAAGCACGCCTTTCAATGGACCGCTTTCAGAAGCAGCTTTCATGGCCTTGCAGATTTCGTCGTAAGTGGCTTCCTTGTTCAATTCACATGTAAGGTCAACCACCGATACATCGGAAGTCGGCACACGGAAAGCCATGCCGGTCAGTTTCTTGTTCAGTTCCGGAATCACCACACCCACGGCTTTGGCCGCGCCCGTGGACGACGGGATGATGTTCTCCAGTATGCCGCGGCCGCCGCGCCAATCCTTGCTGGATGGGCCATCGACAGTCTTCTGGGTTGCAGTGGCAGCATGCACCGTTGTCATCAGCCCGCGCTTGATGCCGAAGGTATCGTTCAATACCTTGGCGACCGGAGCAAGCGCATTGGTGGTGCACGACGCGGCGGACACGATCTTCTCTCCGGCATATTTTCCATGGTTCACGCCATACACAAACATCGGGGTGTCGTCCTTGCTTGGCGCGGACTGGATGACTTTCTTGGCACCCGCATCGATATGTGCCTGGCAGGTTTCCTTGGTCAGGAAAAAGCCGGTGCTTTCAACCACGATGTCGGCCTTGGCTTCATTCCATTTCAATTCGGCAGGATTTTTGATCGCGGTCAGGCGGATCTTCTTGCCATTGACTACAAGAGTGTTGCCCTCGACCGAAACGTCACCCTTGAAACGACCATGCACCGAGTCATGCTTGAGCATATAGGCCAGGTAGGCTGGCTCCAGAAGATCGTTGATCGCAACGATTTCAATTTCCGGAAAATCCTTTGCTGCTGCACGGAACACCATACGTCCGATACGGCCAAAGCCGTTGATACCCACACGAATTGACATTTTAATTCCCCCCGATTATTTAAAAATTTTCATACCGACATTAACGGCCTTCGCCACGTCCTGACGATGGCAGCAACTGTTTCTTCTGACAATCGCTGCGCTCAATCTGGTCTCCGCACCAACCGGGTTGCGAAACAGCTAGGCGATAACTTTTTTCACAGCCGCAACCACATGGTCAACGGTAAATCCAAAGTGCTTGAACAATTCCGGTGCCGGTGCGGATTCGCCGTATCTGTCCAGTCCCACTACTGCACCGTCCAGACCCACATATTTGTACCAGCCTCCGGTCACGCCCGCTTCGACTGCGACCCGCTTGACGCCCTTGGGCAACACTGCATCCTTGTAGGCCTGATCCTGATTGTCGAACACATTGGTGGACGGCATGGATACCACGCGCACGCTCATGCCTTCTGCGGCCAGGGCGGTTTGCGCCTTGATCGCCAGATCCACTTCAGAGCCCGTCGCGATGATCACCGCTTTTGGCTTGCCCCCGGCTGCTTCCGACAGCACATACGCACCCTTGCGAATGTTTGCAATCTGCGTCGCATCACGCTTTTGGAATGCCAGATTCTGCCGGCTGAAAATCAGGCTGCTTGGGCCATCCTTGCGTTCCACAGCCGCCACCCAGGACACCGTGGATTCAACCGTGTCGCACGGACGCCATACTTCCATGTTCGGGATAAAACGCAGCGTAGCGGTTTGCTCGACCGCCTGGTGTGTCGGGCCGTCTTCGCCCAGACCGATGGAGTCATGCGTGTAAACGAAGATGACGCGTTGCTTCATCAATGCAGACATGCGCAATGCGTTGCGCGCATATTCTGAGAACATCAAAAAGGTGCCGCCGAACGGCAGAAAACCGCCATGCAGGGCCATGCCATTCATGATGTGCGACATGCCGAATTCACGCACGCCGTAGCTGATATAGTTGCCGGTGCCCTTGCCGCGTATGTGTTTGCACCCGGTCCAATTGGTCAGGTTGGAACCGGTCAGGTCGGCAGATCCCCCGAGAAACTCGGGTAATGCCGGGACGAGTGCGTTGATCGCGTTCTGTGAAGCTTTGCGCGTTGCGATGGTTTCGGCCTTCTCGTTTGCCTTGGCGATCGCCTCGGCAGCCTGCGCTTTCCAGTTGGCGGGCAGTTCGCCTTTGATGCGGCGCTCGAATTCGGCGGCCTCTTTCGGGAATTCCTTGCGGTATTCAGCAAACTTGTTGTTCCACAATTTTTCGAGGCCCGCGCCCTTGGTGCGTGCATCCCATGCTTCATAGACATGCTTGGGAATCTCGAACGGGGGATATTTCCAGCCGATATGCTCGCGTGTCGCGGCGACTTCGGCATCGCCCAATGCAGCTCCGTGCACGTCGTGTGTGTCGGCCTTGTTAGGCGAACCCATGCCGATGATGGTCTTGCAGCAAATCAGCGTGGGCCTGTCCGTGACTTTCTTGCCTGCGTTGATCGCCGCATCGACAGCCTCCGGATCATGGCCATTCACATTGGCAACCACATGCCACCCGTAAGCTTCGAAACGCTTGGGGGTATCGTCGGTGAACCAGCCCTCCACATGGCCGTCGATCGAAATGTTGTTGTCGTCCCAGAACGCGATCAACTTGCCCAGGCCCCAGGTGCCTGCCAAAGCGCAAGACTCGTGTGATATTCCTTCCATCATGCAGCCGTCACCCATGAATACATAAGTGTGGTGATTGACGATCTCGTGACCGGGCTTGTTGAATTCTGCCGCCAATAATTTTTCCGCCATCGCCATGCCCACCGCATTGGTGATGCCTTGGCCGAGCGGTCCGCCGGTGGTTTCAACGCCGGGCGTATAGCCGTATTCCGGGTGGCCCGGTGTCTTGGAATGCAATTGACGGAAACGCTTCAGCTCTTCCATCGGCAAATCGTAGCCGGACAAATGCAGCAAAGCATAGACCAGCATCGAACCGTGGCCGTTGGACAGAATGAAGCGGTCGCGGTCTGGCCATTTGGGGTTGGCCGGGTTATGGCGCAGATGGCGGTTCCACAATACGTCGGAAATCTCAGCCATGCCCATCGGGGCGCCAGGGTGACCGGAGTTGGCTTTTTGCACGGCATCCATTGCCAAGGCACGGATCGCGCCGGTAGTATCGTTGAATTTTGGTGGTGTGATGCTTCGCGTAGCAGACATTTCCTTATTACCTCTATAAATCATCCCTGGGGATTTGGTTATGTGAAAAGTATCCCTAAAAAAGGATTGATAGGCATACCCGGTAAAGTTTTGGGCCGATGATTATGCCGCACCCCTCTGATTAGGGCAACCGCCAGGCCGCAAATGAAGGGGGTGGATTTCTACTGGGCTTCGTCCGGGCCGCCCTTTTTGGAGAATTTGATGCCCAGTTGCTTGAGTTTGCGGTAAAGATGCGTGCGTTCCAGTCCGACCTTGTCAGCTACCCTCGAGACATTCCCGACTTCTTTTCGCAAATGGTAATCAAAGTAAAGCGCGTCAAAATGGTCACGCGCTTCGCGCAATGGCAAATCCAGCGGCAGTGAAGTTTGCAGCGCCTTGCCATCGATGCTCAGCGTGATCTGATGGTTTTGCTCCTCGACGACATGGTTCTGCGGCTTTGGCGCATCATCCCTGATGGCTTTGGCAATGGTACTTAGCAGCTTTTGCATCGCAATCGGTTTTTCCAGGAAATCAACCGCGCCGATGCGCGTCGCTTCTACTGCCGTTTCTATCGTACCGTGACCCGACATCATCACGACCGGCATGGTCAGCAAATCCTGATCGACCCACTCCTTGAGCAAAGCTATACCGTCAGTTTCCGGCATCCAGATATCGAGCAACACCAGGTCCAGTTCGCGTTCCTTACGGTAGACGCGTGCCTGTTCGACGTTTTCTGCGAGATAAACCTGATAACCCTCATCAAACAGGATTTCAGACAACAATTCGCGGATGCCGATTTCATCATCCACGACCAGTATTTGCTTGCTTTCCATTATGCCTCCTCTACCAGCGGCAGACTGATGCTGATCCGTGCCCCGCCGCTCACGATATTTTCGATGGTGATGTGCCCACCATGTTCTTCCACGATCTTTTTAACGATTGCAAGCCCCAATCCCGTACCTTTGGCCTTGGTAGTCATGTACGGCTCAAAGGCGCGGGCCAGCACGCTCTCAGGGAAACCCGCGCCATTGTCCTCGACCCGAAGATGTATTTCTCCGTTTTGCATCTCGGTCTGCAATGTCATTTTGGGTTGCGGTACACCCTGCAACGCGTCTTGCGCATTCTGGAGCAAATTGTGGATGACCTGCCGCAAGCGTGTCGCATCTCCGTTGACTTCGCTCCGCGGCGCGTCCAGCTTCAATACGATTTGAATGATATTGGTTTCATACAAACCCAGCACTTCCCTGATCAGATTGTGCAATTCAATATGCGACAATTTTAATGCCGGTCCGCGTGCATAATTGGCAAAATCGCTCACCATGTTCTTCATTGCGGCGACCTGGCTGACGATAGTTTGCGTGGCGCGCAACAGCAGTTGCGCATCATCATTATCAAGCTTGTCACTGAGCTTGTGCTGCAAACGCTCCGCGGAAAGCTGTATCGGGGTAAGCGGATTCTTGATTTCGTGCGCAAGCCGCCGCGCCACTTCGCCCCACGCCGCCTGCCGTTCCGCCTGCAACAAGTGGCTGATGTCATCGAACACCACCACATAACCTGCTTCGCCGCCTTGCGGCAGGCGTGTACCGCGCATCAACAGAATCTGGTTGCCGTTCCTGCTCAGGCGTTCTATCTGCCGCTGCCATTCTCCGCTTTCAGTTTCACTGAAAGCATCCATTACAGTGTGGCAGAATGAACTGAGCAGCGGATATCTTTCGGCGATTTGAATTAACGACATGCGCTGCATCTCTTGCAAAGATGCCCCCAGTATATGTGCTGCGCTGGTATTCACCGAGCGCAAGCGCAATTCATGATCCAGCGCCAGTACACCTGAAGACAAGTGGGTCAAGACGCTTTCCAAATGTACCTTGGCACTTTCCACCACGCGCTGCTGATGTTCGCTGGCTTTTTTCGCCTCGAACAACTGGCGAGTCATCTGATTGAACAAACCGGTCAACGCGCCCAGCTCATCACTGCTGCGAATTGGATATTGTTCGGTAAAATCGCCTTGTGCCACCGCGCGCGTCCCTTCAGCCAGCGCCTCCAGCGACGATCCGAATCTTTCACTGAGGAAGAACGCTGCGGATACCGCTGTCAGCAACACTACCAGCAAGGACAGTGTCAATGTGATCGCATACAGCCGTTTCAACCCGAGACGGGACAGGGTCAGTTCCTGATAATCGCGATACACCGCCTGTACGGTCTCGGCATCCGCTTCGATCTGCTTGGGCACCGGCTGGCTGAATTGCAACACATAACGCGTGCCAGAGATATTTTTCGGTTGCACTGTCGCCAGCGCAAGCAGCGTCAACCCTCTGTCAGGCAAGGTATCTATCACTGCGTATTCGCCTTTTTCCAGCGCCAGACGCAACAGGTCCTCATCGGGTTTGTCTGGTCGCAGCGCGTTACCGCCGGGTGAAGACGCTATCAACTTTCCTTTTACGGTAAACAGCGCCGCATCCTGCGCCACATCTGCATCCACCAGCTGATCCAGCGCGCGCCGATATTGGCCGGAATGCTTTTCGGCCAATAATGACGCGGTGAATTGAGCCTTCTTGGCAAGCTCTTTCAAGCTATTGTCAAGCCCGCTTCTGCCAAGGTTCAGGCCGCCCTCAAGGGCTTTTTCAACGCGCACGTCAAACCACGATTCGATACTCTTGTCCAGGAATTGAACTGACACCGCATAGATCAAAATGCCCGGCAACACCCCTATCAGCGTAAAAAACAACACCAGACGCAGAGTCAACTTTGCGCCGAACACCTTGTTCTTGAGCTTGCTGCGCAGGCGCCACAGTTGATAGCCGACCAATCCCATCAGACCCGATGCCAGCAAGCCGGTTAATCCAAGCAAACCATAGTAGTCAATGGAAAAACCCTCGGTGTTCGAGCTGTATATGGACAACAAATACAGCAACGCACCGCTAACGGCGATACTAATGAAAATCAGATATGTCATCGCGCCGTCACTCCGATGTACTGTCGATGTGTGCGGTGATTTCTGCAGGACTGATCACCCAGCGATACCAATCGGAATCCAGCGTCCAGTCACTATCGGTCAGCGCGTTCACCTGCAACGGCTTGGGCAACTGCGCAATGTCCAGGCGCAGGCGCGCAGATGCCACATAGTTTCCCTCTTCTTTCATCAGCTTCGCCGGAATGACTGCCGAGTTTTGCCTGGCCAATATGTTCAAAGCGTCCTCAAGGCTTGCAAAATTCTGGAACAACGCGCCGCGCGAAATACGGTAACGTCCGGTCAGCACGCTGTAAGAGAGTTTTACGGTCTGTTCGCTGCTATAAATTTCCTTGTCCAGCCAGGACCAGCGTGTTAGTGGCGACCCCCCCGAAAAAAAACGCGGCATACTGTGCGACAAAGTCTGTTGCGCAGAATCCAGCCAGTTCCAACGAGCGTGCGTCAAAGAAAACTCACCCACAAAATATATCGGGATGCCGCGCGACAAGGCCTCTTTCACCACGAAGTTCAGGTTGATGTCATAACTGGCGGAAAGCTGGTAGCCCTCTTCGCTCGAACGAATTGCCGCATTATTGAGTGAAATGCCTTCAGCATGGGCTGTCGTCGAAAGCAACCCGGCCACCAACGCAGCGCGCAGTATTACCCTAAGCAATTTTTTGCAGCAGTGCATAAAAAAATCCATCATGCCGCCCATCGGGCAACAACTGTCCATTCATATCGTCAGGCAAAGTGACTGGTAAACGACGCGCGTCCGGCTGGTGTGCCAAAAACGCTTCGACTACCTGTTCATTCTCCTGTTGGAAGATCGAACAGGTTGCATAGAGCAATTTACCATCTTGCGCCAGCAGTCGCCACAAAGCGCGCAGGATGTCGAGCTGTTGTACGGCAAAACCGGCGATATCCGTGCTGCGCCGCAACCATTTGATGTCTGGATGTCGGCGTACCACACCGGAAGCCGAGCATGGCACATCGGCTAGTATGCGCTGAAAGGGTTCGCCATCCCACCATTTTTCCGGCTTGGCTGCATCCCCGACTACAAGTTGCGCGGCCAGTCCCAGCCGGCGCAAATTAGCTTCCACCAGTTGCATTCGATTCGCGTCCTTGTCCAATGCCACCACTTCTGCCGCCGCTCGCTCCAGAATGTGCGCGGTCTTGCCCCCCGGCGCTGCACAGGCATCCAGCACACGCAAACCGTCATGAACGTCCAATAGATGTGCTGCGTATTGCGCCCCGGCATCCTGTACCGAAACCAGGCCTGCAAAAAATCCCGGCAATTTGTCCACCGACACCGGTTTGTCCAGCTGGAGCGCATCAGGCTCGATGCGCAGGGCGGATATATTTTCCCGCTCCAGCAGCTTCAGATATTTTGCGGTCGTATTTTGACGCTGATTGACGCGGAGCGTCATCGGTGGCCGTTGATTCCCCGCTTCGAGTATCCCGGCACTGCGTTCGCCATATTGTGCATTCAATTCATCTATCCACCACTGCGGGTAACTATATTTTCCCTGCGCGTGTTGTCCGGCTTGATCCAGCAACTCGGTCTGGTTACGCAAAAAATTTCTCAGGATTGCGTTCACCAGCCCGCTCACGCGCGGGTTCAATGCCTGTGCGGCCCGCACCGCATGGTCGACCACGGCATGGTGCGCAGATTTGCCATACTGCAACTGGTATATCGCCACCAGCAACAGGAATCGGATGCGCTCATCCGGCAAGGATTTGTGCAGCAACATATCCAGTATTGACTGCAATTGCCCGTAATAGCGCAGCGTGCCATAGCTCAAATCTTGCAGTGCAGCGCGTTGAGCCGGCATCCATGCGTCCTTGTCGCGCAATGATTCATCCAGCGCTTGGTCGAGATTTCGCCCGTTCGCCAACACCTGTTGAACGACGATGCTGGCGGCAAGTTGTATGTGTTGCGTCTCAACTGGCATCGAAAACATCGCCGGCTTCAACAGGCATGGCCTGCAAAAATTGCTCCGCGGGTTGTGCCTTGCCGCCCGGACGCTGCAAAACCTCCAAACGCAACGCGTCCTTGCCGCACGCGACCGCAATGCCGCGCTTGTCCACGGCTATCACCCTGCCCGGGTCTTTTCCTTTGTCAGACTCGACGCGCTTGTCCGTGCACAACGCAGCCTGCCAGACTTTTATCGCCACGCCTTTCAATCGTGCATGGCACACCGGAAAAGGATTGTATGCGCGCACCGCGCGTTCGATTTGCCGCGCATCCTGCCGCCAGTCGATCTGCGCTTCATGCTTGGTCAGTTTGGGTGCATAGCTTGCGGCACCGTTGTCCTGCTTTATCGGTGTCAGGCGGTTTTCCTGCAACAGACGCAAGGCTTCAAGGATGCTGCTCGCGCCCATTTCAGCCAATTTATCATGCAGCGTCTGCGAGCTTTCGGTCGCCTCTATCGGGCAAGCGTGGCGCAACAGCATGTCCCCGGTATCCAGCCCCTCATCCATTTGCATGATGGTGATGCCGGTTTCCTTGTCGCCCGCCAGAATCGCGCGCTGAATCGGCGCGGCACCGCGCCAGTGCGGCAACAGAGAAGCATGGATGTTCAAACAGCCGTAGCGGGGAATTTGCAGCACGGCTTTTGGCAAGATCAAACCATAAGCCGCCACCACCATCACATCAGCATTCAATGCGGCAATCGATCGTTGCGCTTCTTCGGTCTTTAAAGAAGCGGGCTGCAATACAGTCAACCCATGTTGCAGCGCAAACTGTTTTACCGGGCCGGCTGCGAGTTGCATGCCGCGTCCCGCGGGACGATCAGGCTGGGTAAGCACAGCGACAACTTGATGTTCTCTGAGCAGCGCGGCAAGCGCGCTGACCGCAAACTGCGGCGTGCCGGCAAAGATGATTTTCATGGCAAATTTATCCCGGTGGAAACTCTGCTCAGTACGGACTGCAAAGATGTGTCACATCGTTTCGCGTAAATGTTTTTTGAGCTTTGCGCGAATCCGGGTTTGTTTGAGCTGCGACAGGTATTCGACAAACACTTTTCCGATCAAATGATCCATTTCATGCTGGATACATACTGCCAGCAAACCTTTGGCATCCATGGTAAAGGTTTCTCCCTTTTCATCAAGTGCGCGTACCGTGATCTCATCCGCTCGGCTGACCTTCTCGTAAATACCGGGCACCGACAGGCAACCTTCCTCGCAATCACTTGCGCCGCTACTCGCAATGATTTCGGGATTAATGAACACTTTCAATTGATCGCGAGTCTCGGAAATATCGAGCACGATGACGCGCTCGTGCACATCCACCTGCGTTGCGGCCAACCCCACACCAGGTGCGGCATACATGGTCTCGGCCATATCGCGCACCAGTTCGCGCGTGGTGCCATCGACCCGAGCGACCTTCTTCGCAATTTTGTGCAGACGCTCATCGGGATATTGCAGAATTTTCAGGATTGCCATGCGTAACCTATAAATGCTTGCTAATTTAGTGGACTAGATGCAGAATTTAACGTAGCGCAGCAACTTTGCGCGCCCCTTATACCGACTCTGCCGGAGTTTTCATGCGCAAGATTATATCGCTGATTTGCCTTTTATTGCCCGCCCTGACCTTTGTCGCAGAGTCTGCGGCCTTCGCAGCCGAACCCGAAAAACCATCGGATGTCTTATTGAATGTTCGCAGCGATGCGCCGGACCGGCACATCGTCGTCAAGGGTGACACGCTGTGGGACATCGCCGGCACATTCTTCAAAGACCCGTGGAAATGGCCGCAAATTTGGGGTTTTAACAAAGACACCATCAAGGATCCGCATTGGATCTACCCGGGCGATGTGATCTATCTCGACCGCATCAGCGGCACCTTGCGCATCGGTGAAGGCGGAACAGGCACCGCTGGCGAAACAGGCGCCGCTGCAGGTATAAGCAGCATGGCCGCGAGCGGCGTGAGTGAAAAGGGCAACGAAGTAATACTTTCTCCGAAAGTTATCGAAAGTCCCAGTTCCCACGATGCTATTCCGAGCATTCCCGCCGATGCCATCGAACCGTTTTTGACACAGCCGCTGGTCATTGAAGAAGATGCGTTGGAAGACGCTCCCGCACTGATCGGTGCGCGCGAAGGACGCGTGATACTGGGCAACGCTGACACCGGTTTTGTACATGGGCTGCCTTCAAATAAAGGTGATCTGTGGCAGGTCTATCGCCCCGGCAAAACTTTTGTCGATCCGGACACCGGTGAAGATCTGGGTATCGAAGCAATCTATCTGGGCAACGCCGAGGTGACGCACTTTGCAGACGTCAGTACCGTTTTGATCACCCGTGCCGTCCAGGAAATATATGCGGGCGACCGCATGGTCCTGCCTTCCACCAAGGCGATCAACGCCTATCTGCCGCGCGCACCGGAAAGCAAAATATCCGCACGCGTGATTTCCATTTATGGCGGCGTATCCCAAGGCGGGCAAAACACCGTCATCACCCTGAACAAAGGCGCACGCGACAAACTGGAAATCGGCCATGTGCTGGCGTTGTATCGCAAGGGTGAAGTGGTAAAAAGTGAAGGGGAGAAATACACCTTGCCGGATGAACGTTACGGCCTGGTGTTCGTGTTCCGCGTGTTCGACAAAGTATCTTACGCACTGATAATGCAGACCAAATTGCCGGTGCAGTTGCTGGATCGCGCCAACACTCCTTAAGCCGATGGCCGCTGAAGCATCGCTCAAGGCATGGCTGGCACTCAGCCTGACACGGGGCCTGGGTGGCGAAAACGCTCGCCGACTGTTAAGGGAATTCGGTTCTCCCGATGCGGTTTTCGCTGCATCCGTCAGTTCACTCAAATCCGTCGTCAAAACTGATGTTGCCGCAGAAATCAGCAAGGGGATCACCGACGATGCGGTTGCGCTGGCCCTGGATTGGCTGGCGGACAGCAACAACCATATTGTCACCCTCGCCGATAGCGACTACCCGCAAGCACTGCTGAACATCCCCGACCCTCCTCTATTGCTGTACGTGAAAGGGAGGCTGGACTTGCTCAATCGATCCGCGTTGGCAGTGGTCGGCAGTCGCAATGCCACGCCGCAAGGTATCAGTAACGCCGAGGCATTCGCCAAATCACTGAGCGATGCCGGGCTTTGCAT
This sequence comes from uncultured beta proteobacterium, assembly GCA_963806115.1. Lineage (GTDB taxonomy): Bacteria > Pseudomonadota > Gammaproteobacteria > Burkholderiales > Gallionellaceae > Gallionella. The sequence goes on along the minus strand of CAWDWW010000011.1, from coordinate 138,112 downwards.
CATCAGCGGCATGGCGCACGGCATCGATGCCGCCGCGCATCGCGGCGCATTGCGCAGCCGAGGAAACGATAGTGGCGGCAGCATCGCCATAGTCGGCACCGGGCTGGATAAAGTCTATCCAGCGGCCAATCGCGAACTTGCACATACACTCGCACAACAGGGTGCGCTGATCTCGGAATTTCCGCTCGGAACACCGCCTCTGGCCGCCAATTTCCCGCGCCGCAACCGCCTCATCAGCGGCATGAGCCTCGGGTGCCTGGTGGTGGAAGCATCGCTGCAAAGCGGCTCACTGATCACCGCGCGGCTGGCACTGGAGCAGGGCAGGGACGTGTTCGCCATTCCGGGCTCGATACATGCGCCGCAAAGCAAGGGCTGCCATGCGTTGCTCAAACAGGGCGCTAAACTGGTCGAGACCGCGCAGGATATTTTGGAAGAACTGGGAGGCTCGATCGTAACTCCCGCAGCTGCGTCAGACTCTAATGACGCGAACCCTATGCTGCTGGTACATCTCGGTTTCGACCCGGTAGATGTGGACACGCTCAGTTTGCGTTGCGGCTTGACGATAGCCGAGCTATCCGCCATGCTGTTGGCACTCGAGTTGAGCGGTCATATCTGTGTGCTGCCCGGCGGCTTATACCAACGAATCCATTAACTCACTGCGTAAACCATGTTTGAAATCCTGATGTACTTGTTTGAAAGTTATTTTGACGCAGGCAGTTATCCAGAACCAGACAAGCTATCGCGCAAGCTTTCCGCCGCCGGATTCGAGGGTGACGAGATTAGTGAAGCTCTGGCCTGGTTATCCGCGCTGCAAACGCAAAATCCCGACAGCTATCCCGAGAGTCTTGAGCACTCGGGACAACGTCATTTTGCCGAATTGGAATTGCAGCTTATCAGCGACGAAGCTCGCCAGTTCCTGATGTTTGCCGAACAACAACACTTAATTTCTGCCGTCGAACGTGAGATGATCATCGATCGCTCCGTTGCGCTGAAACAGGAAAACCTCGCCCTGGATAAACTCAAGTTGATCATGCTGATGGTGTTGTGGAATCGCCATCAGAACCTTGATCCGCTATTGATCGAAGAATTGCTCACCCCGCTTCATTCCGCACAACTGCATTGAACCCCATAACCCACGCATGGCAACCAATTTACTGATCGTCGAATCGCCGGCAAAAGCAAAAACGCTGCAAAAATACCTGGGCAAGGATTTCGAGATACTCGCGTCGTACGGGCACGTGCGCGACCTGGTTCCCAAGACCGGCGCGGTCGATACTGAAAACGATTTCGCGATGAAGTATGAAACCATCGCGCGCAACAGCAAGCACATGGATGCAATCGCCAAAGCCGCTGCCGCCGCGGACAATATCTATCTGGCGCCCGACCCTGACCGGGAAGGGGAGGCCATTGCGTGGCACATTGCTGAGTTGCTCAAAGCCAAACGCGGCACAAAAGGCAAGAACCTGCAACGCGTTGTGTTCTACGAGATCACCCAGTCGGCAGTACGCGAAGCGGTCGCTCACCCGCGCGCGATCTCACTGCCGCTGGTGAATGCCCAGCAGGCGCGGCGCGCGCTTGACTATCTGGTCGGCTTCAATCTGTCACCGTTGCTGTGGCGCAAGATCCGTCCGGGTCTATCGGCCGGTCGTGTGCAAAGCCCCGCGCTGCGCATGATCGTCGAGCGTGAACAGGAGATCGAAGCATTCAAGAGCCAGGAATACTGGAGCGTGCATCTGGACAGCCACAAGGATCATCAGCCATTCACCGCCAAGCTGTTCCAGTATCAAGGAAAGAAGCTGGAACAACTCAGCATCGCCAGCCAAGCCGAATACGACGCCATCCATGCCAAGCTCAGCGATGCGAAGCTGCCCCCGAAGGTGGTGCGTGTCGAGAAGAAGGCCAAGCAGCGCTATGCCGCCGCGCCGTTCACCACGTCCACGTTGCAGCAGGAGGCCGTGCGCAAACTGGGCATGACCGCCGATCGCACCATGCGCACCGCTCAGTCGTTGTATGAGGGCGTCGACATCGGCGGACAAACGGTCGGCCTGATCTCCTACATGCGGACCGACTCGGTATCGTTGGCGAAGGAGGCGGTGCAGGAGATACGCGACTACATCAAAAACATTTTTTCCGCCGAATATTTGCCGTCATCCCAGCCGGCCTTCAAAAGCAAAACCAAGAACGCCCAGGAGTCCCACGAAGCGATACGGCCCACTTCGATCGAGCGTACTCCGGAAAAAATCCGTAGTCATTTGACAGCGGATCAGGCGCGCCTTTATGAAATGATCTGGAAGCGCACGCTGGCATGCCAGATGGCGCCGGCGCGTTTCGACACGGTGAGCGTGGATATCCGCCTCGGCGGCGATAACACGCTGTTCCGCGCAAACGGCCAGGTACTGGTATTCCCCGGTTTCATCGGTGTTTACATGGAAGACGTGGACGATGCGACCGAGGAGGAGGGCGGCAAACTGCCACCGCTGGCCGAGGGCGACGTATTGCCGATAGACAAATTGTATGGCGAACAGCACTTCACCCAGCCGCCGCCGCGTTACTCGGAAGCCAGCCTGGTCAAGGCGCTGGAAGAACATGGCATCGGCCGCCCCTCCACTTACGCCACCATCATCTCCACGCTGCAAGCGCGCGAATATGCATTGCTCGACAAGAAGCGCTTTATCCCCACCGACGTCGGGCGCGTCGTCAACAAATTCCTCACCGATCATTTCACTCGCTATGTGGATTACGGTTTTACCGCCCATCTTGAAGACGAATTGGATGAGGTTTCCGAAGGAAAGCGCGACTGGATAGGCGTGATGGATGAGTTCTGGAAAGGCTTTTCCAAACTGATCAAGGAAAAGGCCGACATCGACCGCCCGATGGAATTGATAGGCGAAGCTTGCCCGGAATGCGGCAAACCGCTTGCGAAAAAACTCAGCCGCTACGGCAGCTTCATCAGTTGCACCAACTATCCGGAATGCAAATACAAGCGCAGCATCAGCGGCGAATCGCAGGATGATGCCTCGGCAAGAATCGAATTGGGCGTGCATCCTGATACCAAACAACCCGTGCTGCTATTGCGCGGCCCATACGGCCACTACGTGCAGTTGGGCGAGGCGGTTAAAGGTGAAAAAGCCAAACCCAAGCGCGTCTCATGGCCCAAGGAAATGCCGCTCGAACAGGCCGATCTGGGGAGTGCGTTGAAGCTGCTTGCGCTACCGCGCGAACTCGGCACACATCCTGAAACCGGCAAAAAGGTCATCGTCAACATCGGCCGCTTCGGCCCCTATATCGGGCACGATGGCAAATTCAAATCCATACCCCGCAGCGACAGCATCTTCGATATCAGCCTGGATCGCGCGGTGGAATTGCTGGCCCAGGCCCGCGATGGCGCAACCGTATTGCGCGTGTTGGGTGACCACCCGGACGACAAGACCAGCATTGAAATTTGCAGCGGGCGCTATGGTCCATACGTACGCCACGGCAAGATCAACGCCACCTTGCCCAAGAACGTTTCTCCGGATGCAATCACGATGGAACAAGCGATGGAATTGATCGCAGCCAAGGCGGCCAGTGGCGCCGGGAAAGCTGGTAAAACTGGAAAAACCAAGAAGGCCGGGCCAAAAGCTTCCGGTACCAAGGCGGCACCACAGGCGACGAAGCCAAAGGCTGCGGCCAACAAGATTAAAGGCTCAATCAAGAAAGTGAAATCGGCCGCAAAAACGATTACTGCAACCAAGGCAACGGTCAAGCGCAAATCAGCTTCAAAGGGCAAAGCCTTATCGTCTTAGGTCATCCGCCCGTTTTGATCTGCCACACTGCGTGGCAAGCAACACACTTTGTTAAAGTATCCGATGTCATTTTCAACAGCTCCGTTGACGATTTCCCATCCTGTGCAGCTTTGGCGATGTCATCCATGTCGTGGTGTATTCCCATGCCCACCGCTTTGAATTCGAGAGGCAGCTTGGCCATCAATACCATATTGACATCGGCCATGCCGACCATGCCCGCTGTGCGGGCAGCCTCGATGATACGCGGTATATCGTTTTGGCTGGCTCCTTCCAAGATACCTTGTGTTGCTGCCAGCAATCCGCGCATTTCGGCCAGCACCAGTTCGCGCTCCTCGGGATGCAGCACGATAACGGTTCTGTCATCGGTGCCCTCTGCGGTGTACCCGCGTACGAAGAACCATATGAACGCTGCAATAGTGACGGCCCAGATGATCAATGCTGCTTGAGCGAGATTGATTTTTTTCATGGTCTGATTCTACCCTGATTTTTCATCAAGACGGTTCACTTCAGTCGAAACCCAATATGCTCTGACAAGGTCCGAGCCCGTCCAAACAATATTCCAGTTCGGTTTCAAACGGCTTTGTCGAGATGTTTGATCCCAGCCAACGAAAATTCCGCGATATGTTCTCCTATCGCTTCGATTTCTTTGCGGTCGTAGCGCAACTTGGGATGCAGGCGCTGCAGCACCGGATGCGAATGTCGGTAGAACAAACACTGGCCGACGATGCTGTAGCACGCAACGGCGCAATTCCGCTTCGCTGACTTTGTCGCCGACGATCTCGCGCACCAGCTTGCCTAAAAAGTCATGCAGCGGCGCGATGGCTTCACGCACGATCTTGTCCAGCGCGGGCGTCGGGTCGGCCAGTTCGCGCGCCATGATCTGGCATTGCGAGGAAGGATTCTTTTCGTCCAGCAACATCACCATGAAATCGCGCAGGAACAGGCGCAAGCGCGTCCTTGGGACATTCGGACGACTTGGCATTGGCTTTCTGCAAAGCCGCAAGCGGCGCAAAGTTCAAAGCTTCGGCAAGCAGGCCGTCCTTGCTGCCGAAGTGATAATTCACCGCAGCAACGTTTGCCTCGGCAAGGCGACAGATCTCGCGTACTGTCGCGCCCTGAAAGCTGTGTTCCGAAAACACCTCGCGTGCCGCATCCAGCAATCGCATGCGGGTTTGCTCACTGGTGGTTTTGACTTCACTTCGTCATCATTGGTCATCATTTGATGGCGATCCTCCTGCGTCTGTGCTATTCTGCCGTATCGTTGCTTTCACCCGCCAATGCCTTGTAGAGTTGCGTCGCCGCGCTGAGCCACGCGCGCCTCACTTGTAGCTCTCCCTGCTCAGCGGCAAAAGCCTGGCGCTGGGCATCCAGCACTTCAAGATGACTGACGATGCCCGCTTGATAGCGCGCCTCGACCAGACGCAACAGATGATTCTGCGCTTCGGCATTGGCTTGTTGTGCGGCAAGCTGCTCCGCGAGTTTGTCACGCGCACTCAGCAGATCCGCCACTTCGCGGAACGCCTGCTGTATGGTCTTTTCATACTCGGCCACGGCGATCACCTTGCGTGCGTTGGCAAGATCCAGGTTGGCGGAATTGCGCCCTGCATCGAACAGCGGGAATACGATGGAAGGCTGAAAACTCCACGCGCTACTGCCCGATTTGAACAAACCGGACAACCTGCCGCTGGCCGTGCCGGCACTGCCGGTCAACGTGATGTTCGGAAAAAATGCAGCGCGTGCCGCGCCAATATTGGCATTTGCGGCGATCAATTGCTGCTCGGCGGCCAGCACGTCGGGACGCCGCAACAGCACCTCGGCGGGCAATCCGGCAAACAGGTCCGAACTGATTCCCTGCTCGGCTAGGCTGCGTCCGGCGGGCAAATCTTTCATCTCCGACATCGATTTCCCCACCAGCAAGTTGAGCAGGTTTTCCGCGGCAGCTTGTTGTTGTTGCAGATTTGCAAGTTCAGCGACTGCGGATTGATATGACCCTTCAGCCTGCAGCAAATCCGTATCGCTGGACACGCCGGCCTCACGGCGGCGTGTTACCAATTCCCTGCTCTCGGCGCGCGCCTTGACGGTCTCTTCGGCAAGCTGGGTCCGTTCCTGCATTTCCTGCAATGACAAGTAAGCATTAGCCACATCGGCGATAAGCGAAAATCGAAACGCCTGTTGCGCGGATTCGGTGGCAAGATAACTGGCCTTGGCAGACGCACTCAGACTGCTGACACGGCCCCAGAAATCCAGCTCGTACGACACCAGTCCCAGGTTCACATCGAAACGTCGAGTATGAAGATCGCTGGTGGACCCCGCTGCGCTTGCCGGTGTTCTCGATGCTGTTTGTGACCCCACCAGATTGACATTTGGCAGTCGATCGGCGGACTGGATGCCGTATTGCGCGCGCGCTTCAGCGATGCGCGCGGTGGCGATGCGCAGATCGCGATTGTTCTCCAGCGCAGCGGCGATCAATGCCTGCAAGCGAGGGTCGGCAAAATAATGCTGCCAGTCGGCCAGAGCAAGCCTTGTGGTGGATTTGAGCTTCACGCTGTCCGGCCAGTCAGCCGGGACAGGTGCACTTGGCCGCTCATAGGTTGGCATCAGGGAACATCCACCCAGCACGGCCAACATAATAATCAGTGTCGATTTCTTGTATTGACTAATCATGTTGGCTCTCCCCTGGTACCGCGGCGGTTCGCGCATGTCCCGGAAAGATGCGCCGCACCACCACGAAAAACACCGGCACCAGAAACACTGCCAGCACGGTCACGGCCAGCATGCCGCCCATCACACCGGTGCCGATCGCATGGCGGCTTTGCGCTCCCGCCCCGACAGAGAATGCCAGCGGCGATACCCCGGCAATGAATGCGATCGAGGTCATCAGTATCGGCCGGAAACGCAGACGGCATGCTTCCAGCGTGGCATCGATAGCACTCATGCCGCTGTCTTGCAGCCTGCGTGCGAATTCGATGATCAAGATGGCGTTCTTGGATGACAATCCGATGATCGCAATCAGACCTACTTTAAAATAAACATCGTTCGGCAAACCGCGCAAGGTGACGGCCAACACCGCGCCGAATACGCCCAGCGGCACGACCAGCAGCACCGCGAACGGGAATCGACCAGCTTTCATACAACGCGGCGAGGCACAGGAACACGACGATCAGCGAGACGGCGAACAACAACGGGGCCTGTGTACCGGATTGCCGCTCTTCAAATGAAGTTCCCGACCACTCGAAACCGATACCCGGCGGTAGTTGTTGCGCGATCTGCTCCATTGCCGCAGCGGCCTCGCCGCTGCTGCGCCCCGGTGCAGGCCCGCCTGCAATCTTCATCGCGGACAAGCCGTTGTATCGGTCCAGTTTGGGCGAACCCGCGGTCCAGCGCGCCGTTGCAAGTTCCGATAGCGGAACCATGTCGCCTTTGTCGTTGCGTATCGACACCCGCAGAATATCCTTGGGTGTGCGCCGTGTGCCGGGTTCTGCCTGCATTTGCACCCGCAGGGTACGTCCCTGGCGAGTGAAATCGTTGATATAGGCAACACCCAAAGTGGATTGCAAAGTGTCATTGAGATCCGCGATGGACACGCCCAGGGTCTCTGCCTTTAACCGGTCGATATCGAGCAACAGTTGCGGTCCCGCTTCCTGACCTTCGGGGCGCACGCCGGCCAATACCGGATTTTGCGATGCCATGCCCAATGCCATATTGCGTGCTTCCAGCAACTTTTCCCGCCCGACTCCGCCGCGATCCTGCAGGCGGAAATCAAAGCCGCCCAATGCCGCCAATTCCGGGATGGGCGGTGGATTGACAGCGAAGATCATCGCCTGTTTGATCTGAAAAGCGCCATGTTGGCTTTGCGCACCAGCGCAACCGACGAACTGCCCTCCGCTTTTCGTTCATCCCAGGGCTTGAGAGTCACAAATACGATCCCGACATTCTGGCCGCGCCCGACGAATGAAAAACCCGCCACGCCGATCACGTGTTCGACTTCTTTTTGATCGAGATAAAACTTCTCCACCTTCGACAGCACGTCGAGAGTGCGTTCTTGCGTAGCTCCCGGAGGAAGCTGGACGACGTTGATGAAATAGCCCTGATCCTCTGCCGGCAAAAAGCTGCCGGGCAGCTTGCTGAACAACCATCCCATCGCGATAAAAATCACCAGATAGACCAGCAAATATCGTGTGGTCCTTTTTACGATCTTGCCAACGCCGGATGTGTAATTTGTCGTGGTACGCGCAAAGAAGCGGTTGAACCAGCCGAGCGGGCCGCGCGTCGGCAATAGCTCTTTGCCGGGTGTATGTTTGAGCAAAGTCGCGCACAGTGCCGGCGTCAACGTAAACGCCATCAACGCCGAGAACATCATGGTCAGCACCAGCGTAACGGCGAATTGGCGGTAAATCGCCCCTGTGGATCCCGGGAAGAACGCCATCGGAATGAACACGGCCATGAGCACCAGGGAGATGGCGATGATCGCAGCAACGAGCTGATCCATCGCCTTGCGCGTCGCGTCGCGCGGCGACAACCCTTCCGTGGTCATGATGCGTTCGACGTTTTCCACCACCACGATGGCATCGTCCACCACGATACCGATCGCCAATACCATCGCGAACAAGGTCAGCACGTTGATGGAAAAGCCCAGCAAATACAATCCGACCAATGCGCCGACCAGCGCAATCGGGATGACGATGGCGGGAATCAATGTCGCGCGCCAGTTCCCCAGGAACACGTACATCACCAGAACCACCAGCAACAATGCCTCGGCCAGGCTCTTCAAAATCTCCCTGATGGAAATATCGATGAACTTGGAAGTGTCGTAAGGCACGACCCAGCTGATGCCCTTGGGGAAAAACCTGGACAACTCGGTCATCTTGGCCTTGACCCTTTTAACGGTATCCAGCGCATTCGCTCCGGGTGTCAAGCGAATCGCGATCGCGGCAGTCGGTTGCCCGTCGATGCGTGCTGCCCTGTTGTAGTCCTGTGCGCCAAGCTCCACGCGCGCCACGTCTTTTACGCGCAGCGTGGAGCCATCCGGATTGGTGCGCACGATGATGTTGCCGAACTCCTCGGGTGTGGAAAGCCTGCTTTTGGTGACGATGACCGCATTGAGCTGCTGTCCGGGCGCAGACGGCAATTGCCCCAGTTCGCCGGTCGCCAGTTCCGAATTTTGTGCGCGCACTGCATTGGCCACATCTGCGGGAGAAAGATTGTAGCTGTGCAGCTTTTCCATCTTCAGCCACAAACGCATCGAGTATTCGGTACCGAACAGCAATGCCTCGCCCACGCCCGGCACACGCTGGATGCCGTCGAGCACATTGGCCGTGGCAAAACTGCCCAGCGCGACATCGTTGAGGCTCTTGTCCGGCGAGAACAGCGCAACGAACATCACGTAGTTGCGCGCCGTTTTGGTCACGGTGATGCCCAGGCGACGGACCTGATCGGGCAGGCGTGCCTCCGCGCGCTTGATGCGGTTCTGCGCTTCGACCGACGCCAGGTCAAGATTCGATCCCGCCTCGAACGTCAGCGTGATGCTGCCGGTTCCCAGTTCGGAGGAGGATTCCATATAGAGCAGATGTTCGATGCCGTTCATTTCCTGCTCTATCAACGACACCGCTGTTTCTTCGACGACCTGGGCCGATGCGCCCGGGTAGTTGACAGTAATGGACAATGCGGGGGGCGCAACCGACGGGTATTGAGAAACCGGCAGGTTTTTCAATGCCAATATTCCGCCCAGCAGGATGATGAACGCGATTACCCACGCGAAAATCGGGCGGTCGATGAAAAATTTTGCGAACATGAGGAATCCTTACGGTTTGCCGCTGGCAGATGGCGCGGACGATTTGCCCTCTGACAACGGCACTGGCTTGACCGCCGTCCCGGGACGCGCCTTCTGCAAACCGTTCACGATGACTCGCTCACCTCCTTTGAGACCTTCGTCAATGATGAAATCTTCGTCCAGCCATGTCACCTGCCTTCACCGGCATCGGCGTGACCTTGTCCTCGGCACCGACCACCATTACAAACTGGCCTTGCGGCCCGATTTGCACGGCGCGCTGAGGTATGCGTATGACGTTTTCGGCCAGCGCTTCCGGAAAACGGATGCGCACAAACATGCCGGGCAGCAATTCGCGCGTGGGATTGGGGAATTCTGCCCGCAGAGATACCGAGCCCGTGCCCGGATCAACGGCCATGTCGGTAAAAAAGATTCTGCCGCGCAGCGGATATAGATTGCCGTCTTCCTGCAGCAGTTCCACCCTGGCGGACACGGAGCGTTTGAGTTTGCCGGCCTTGATTGCCTGTTCCAGACGCAACAGATCGGATCCGGATTGCGTGAAGTTGACATAAATGGGATCAATCTGTTCGATGGTCGCCAGCAGCGTCGCCTCCCCCTTGCCGACCAGTGCGCCCTCGGTCACCAGCGCACGTCCTATGCGGCCTGAAATGGCGGCAGGTACAGTGGTGTATGAGAGATTTTCATTGGCACGGGTGGATGCGTCTTCTGCCTGCTTGACTTTTGCCACGGCAAGATCGTAATCCTGCTGGCTGATTGCGTTGATATCCAGCAAAGGTTTGTATCGTTCCAAATTTTGGCGTGCGACCGCCAAGTCTTCCCTGGCCGATGCCGCCGCCGTTTTATAGATGCGCGGATCGATCAGGAACAAGGAGTCGCCCGCCTTCACATCGCTGCCTTCCTGAAACAACCGCTTTTCCACAATGCCCTCTATGCGTGCTCGCACCTGTGATGTGCGATACGCCTCCAGACGTCCCGGCAAATCCTGGGTAAGCGTCGTCTTGCCCGGAACGACAGTTATCACATCCACCTCGGGCGGTGGCATGGCAGCGCCCGAGCCCGGGCCTGTTGCGGGCTTGCTTCCATCGCCGCAGCCGTTAAGCATTGCAGTCATCGACAGGATAGAAAATATGATTGGCTTGATTGGCGTTGTCATTTTGGGAATCTCTGTTAGATTTTTAAAAACAACCATCCTTCGGATACGGCAAGCAATGACAGGATTTACACTGCTTCAGGGATGGAGCTGCCTGGTTGTTTTCGCAACACGTTTGGCAAATGTGCGCGGCGATTTTCCCCTTCCAAATTTATCGGGGATTCCAAATCGTCGAACTACTGTATCAAACGATTGTTTGAATGTATATCCGGATGTGTCAATACCCCAGTCTAAACAGGGTTTTTGATTTGCAATGCCTGCTGGTACAGTTCATTGCGATTGGCCCCGGTGATTTTTGCCGCGAGCTGCACCGCCTGTTTGAGTGGCAATTCGTCAAGCAACAGGGACAGCGTACTGACAGCCTCTGTTGACAATCCCGGTTGCGGCGCTGCGCCCGAGACCAGCAAGACGAATTCTCCGCGTTGCTGATTGGTGTCGGATTGCAGCCATGCTTCTGCGTCCCGCAGCGCACAGACATGTATCGTTTCGAACATCTTGGTAATCTCGCGCGCCAGCACAATCTTTCTTTCTCCGCCCAATACAGAGCACAAATCTGCGACGCATTCGACGATGCGGTGCGGAGCTTCGTAAAACACCAGCGCGTATGGATAGCTGGCCAACGATTGCAAGGCGGCGCGCCGGGCGGCGGATTTATTGGGCAAAAAGCCGTAGAACAAAAAATGCGGTTCTTTCAGGCCTGCCACAGACAAGGCCGTCATCACCGCGCTCGCGCCGGGGATCGGTATGACCCGCAAGCCTGCCGCCCGCACCGCCCGCACGAGCAATGCACCGGGGTCGCTGACCGAGGGAGTCCCGGCATCGCTGACATAGGCCACGCTCTGCCCGGCTTGCAGCCGCGCAATGACTTTTTCGGCCGCTTCCCGTTCGTTGTGCTGATGTAGCGCAATCAGCTTATTTGTGCTGATACCGTGTTGGGACAGCAAATGAGCGGTATTGCGTTTATCCTCGGCCGCAACCGCGTCCGCGGTTGCCAGCACTTCCAGCGCGCGCAGGGTGATGTCACGCATATTTCCTATCGGGGTGGCAACTACATATAATGCCGGTTCCAACTTTTGCGGATGTTCGCTATGCAACGTGTAATCCCCTTACTGTTAACCTTGTTCGCACTATACGCTTGCGCCGTACCACATAAACCCGAAGTCGAGAAACCGGTTCCCGCTGCAGAAGGGGTTGAACAGCCCGCAGCCCCTCCGGTTGGGGAAGAAGCGCCTGTTCCACCGGCTGCCGCGCCCGGGGTCACATTGCCCGGCGAGGCCATTCCAGCGCCGCCCGTGCTCCCCACCATAACGCCATTCCCTCATATCGCGCTGCTGCTGCCGTTGCATTCGCCGATTTTTGGCTCCGCAGCTGAGGCTGTGCAGCAAGGTTTTATGGCGGCAATCAATCCGAAAAGACTGATATTGCCGGTGCGCGTATACAGTGATTTTGATGAGAACAGCAGCGTCGTCGCCGTTTATCGCCAAGCCATCGCCAACGGAGCGCGAGCCGTGGTGGGGCCGCTGACACGCAACGGCGTGAGCGCGCTGGCGGCAGAAGGTAACATCCCGGTACCGACATTGGCTTTGAACACCGTGGAAGGGCAATTTGCACCGAATTTGTATTTCTTTGGCATGGCGGTAGAAACAGAGGCGCGGCAAGTCGCACAACTGGCCAAACAGCAGGGCCTGCATCAGGCCATCATCGTCACCACTCGCTCGCCACTGTCGCAGCGTCTGCAATCGGCTTTTGAGGAAGAATGGGCCAGCCAGGACAGGGGCATACTGCGCGAGATCGAATACGACGGCGATACAACCGTGTTTGCGGATATCGCCAACATAGCAGACACGATGGTATTTCTTGCCGCCGACGCTGAAAAGGCGCGTCTGATAAGACCCTACCTCCCGAACAAACTGCCGGTATACGCCACCTCGCAGATTTTTGTCGGCAACGACAAGATCCTCACCAATTATGACCTGAACGGCATCCACTTTGTCGATATGCCGTGGTTGCTGCAACCCGACCATCCTGCCGTGATGATCTACCCGCGCCCCAACCCGCCGCTTTCGGCTGACCGCGAACGGCTTTACGCGCTGGGAATAGATTCATTCCGGCTTATCCAATTGATGCTTGCCGGCAGAATCAGTTCGGCCTTGCCGCTGGACGGGGTGACCGGCAAGATCCAGCTGAATGGCCACAACTTCCAGCATACGGAGCTTCCGGCGGTGTTTGCGCAGGGGCAAGCCCAACTGGGAAATTCGGCTGCCGCACCCACCTCACAAATGTTCCCTGACCAGACCACCAACTCGCAATGATCACCCATGGTGCGCGGGCAGAGCAACTCGCTTCACAATATTTGCAGCAGCAGGGCCTGAAGCTGGTGGTGCAAAACTATCGCTGCCGCTTTGGAGAGATAGATCTGATCATGCATGACGGAGCAACCGTAGTATTCATCGAAGTGCGTTTGCGGCGCAATGCCGGCTTTGGCGGAGCGGCGGCAAGCATCGATGCGCGCAAACAAAAGCGCATCATCAGTACCGCACAACAATTTCTCGCCGGTCTTGCCCATGTCCCGCCTTGCCGCTTCGATGCCGTGCTGCTCGACGATGTGCAGGGCGGAAATATGCAATGGCTCAAGAATGCGTTCGACACTTGATTCGGTTAATATCCGCAATCGAGCCGGGATCAACATAATATACGTGCTTCAATGGTTCATTTCGCCAGATGGCAGGCCGGCATGATGACCACGGCATCAGCGGCATGCAGGACTGCAGATCCGCCCCCGGATGGGGTAGTTGCGTTCCTACCCCGACACATGAGCACCGTAAAAGTACTCACAGCGAATGACCAGGCATGAATAAGGTTGATTGGCTCGACCGTAAAACGGATCTTTGGAGGCACGCACATGGACATGAACAAACGTATCATCAAGCATTTCAAAGACAGCGCGGAAATAAAGCTTAGAGTAAAGGAGGGGCTGGCACAGCCCATCGCCGATAGCGCCCAGATTTTTTTCGACTGTGTCACCAACGACGGCAAGATCCTGTGCTGTGGAAATGGCGGTTCGGCTGCCGACGCCCAGCATTTCGCTGCGGAATTGCTGAACCGCTTTGAAAAAGAGCGTCCCGGTCTTGCGTGTATCGCATTGACCACCGACAGTTCGGTGCTGACCTCGATCGCCAACGATTACGACTATAACCAGGTCTTTTCCAAGCAGGTGCGCGCGCTGGGCTTGCCCGGTGACAGCCTGCTGGCGATCTCCACCAGCGGCAATTCGCCGAATGTCGTGGCCGCCATCCATGCAGCTCACGAACGCGATATGCGCGTAATTGCGCTGACCGGACGCGATGGCGGCGAAATGGCGCGATCGCTGCGTCCCGATGATGTCTTGATCTGCGTGGATGCGCAAAGCACCGCGCGCATCCAGGAAGTGCATTTGCTAACCTTGCATTGTCTGTGCGATATCATTGATTATCTCCTGTTGGGTGAATGACAGTGCGCGTCGTTTCCATGCTGCTTCTCGCGCTGATATCCGGTTCGCTGCAAGGCTGTTTCCCCGTTGTTGCGGTCGGCGTGGGGGCAGGGGTAGTGTTGGCTCAGGATCGCCGCACCAAAGACGCTTTTATTGATGACCAGAAGATCGAGACAACGGCGGCCGAACGTATCGACGATCAGTTGAAAACGGTGATGCATGTCAACGTGACTAGTTACAATCGAAATGTGCTGATCAGCGGCGAGGTACCGGACGAGCAAACCAAAACGGCGGTCGAAACCATCGTCTCCGCAATTGAGAATGTGCGCAATGTGAACAATGAACTGGCTGTTTCCGACAACAGTTCGCTTGCATCACGCAGCAACGACGGGCTGATCACGTCGAACGTAAAGATGAGATTTGTGTACGATAAGCGCTTCAATGCCGACCACTTCAAAGTCGTCACCGAAAATGGCACGGTTTATCTGATGGGCCTGGTCAAACATGCCGAGGCCGATGCCGCCTCCGATGTCACCAGCACCACCAAAGGCGTGCAGCGCGTGGTCAGACTGTTCGAATATCTCGACTGATGTATCCCGCTCCCGATTTTGAACGCAAATTGTGCCCGGCAAGCGAGCTTGGCGCGCGGGTAGCGGCGCTGCCCCGGCCGATCGTGTTCACCAACGGCTGTTTCGATGTGCTGCATCGCGGGCATGTGACCTACCTGGCCCAGGCCCGCGCACTGGGGGCTGCACTCGTCTTGGGTGTGAATAGCGATGCATCGGTGAAACGGCAAGGCAAGGGCGATGACCGGCCGATCAACAGCGAACAGGATCGCATGATGGTACTTGCAGCACTGGAATCGGTCAGTCTGGTGGTGAAGTTCGACGAAGACACGCCGTTGAACTTGATACTTGCCTGCCGCCCCGATGTATTGGTGAAGGGGGGCGACTGGCCCATCGAAAAGATCGTCGGCGCAAAGGAAGTGCAAGGATGGGGCGGGGCGGTGCACAGCATCCCGTTTTTGCACGAACGCTCTACTTCGGCGCTGCTAAAAAAGATCCGTTCGCTGTAAGCCATGATGGAACAGCCTGTTGAGATCACGCTGCACCAGCAATCGCGCGAACTGGAAATGGCCTTTGCCGACGGCACGCGCTATCGTTTCTCCTGTGAGTTTTTGCGCACCCATTCGCCGTCTGCAGAAGTGCGCGGACACGGCCCGGGGCAGGAAGTGCTGCAAACCGGCAAACAGGACGTGAGCGTGCTGGGCGTGGAACCGGTAGGCAGTTATGCAATGAAAATCATTTTTGACGACGGCCATGACAGCGGCCTGTACACATGGGAATATCTCCGGCATCTGGGCAGCAACCAAGACCGGCTATGGCATGATTATCTGCGCCGGGTCAAAGAAGCGGGTGCCTCGCGCGCGCCAACGCGGTAGAATAATCGCGGCACTTTTGCTTGGTCAATCATCAGGGGCACAGTAATGGCTGATACACACTTCGGTTTCGAGACCGTCCCGGAACAGGAAAAAGCCAGGCGCGTATCCGGTGTGTTCACCTCGGTTGCCGGCAAATACGATGTGATGAATGACTTGATGTCAGCAGGCCTGCATCGCATTTGGAAACGGTTTGCGGTCGGCATCAGCGGTGTGCGAACGGGGCAGCGCGTGCTGGATGTCGCGGGCGGCTCTGCGGACCTGTCGCGGCTGTTTCTCAAACGGGTCGGTATGAACGGGCAGGTGGTGCTCACCGACATCAACAACGCAATGCTGCAGGTCGGACGCAACCGTTTACTCGACGAAGGTTACCCCACGCCGGTCACACAGTGCGATGCCGAACACCTGCCGTTTCCGGACAATTATTTCGACTGCGTCTGTATCGCTTTCGGCTTGCGCAATGTCACTCACAAGGATATCGCGCTGCGTGAGATGCAGCGCGTGCTCAGACCGGGCGGACGCCTGGTCGTGCTGGAATTTTCCAAGGTAGCCAAGCCGCTGGAAAAAATTTACGATGCCTACTCCTTCAAGCTGCTGCCCAGGATCGGCCGGATCATTGCCAACGATGCCGACAGCTATCGTTATCTTGCCGAATCAATCCGCATGCATCCGGGTCAGGAAGAATTGAAGGGAATGATGCAGGATGCGGGGCTGGAAAATGTCGAATATTTCAATATGACCGGCGGCGTGGTTGCCGTGCATCGCGGGTACAAATTTTGATCCGGCCTCATGCTTCCATATATGCAAGCAATTTTATGCGGCGGTTTTTCATGATCGCCCCTGGCTATTTCATATGACACAGCGCCTGGAAAAAGTTGCAATCCTGTTTGCCGATATCTGCGGCAGCACGGCGCTCTATGAAAAGCTTGGAGATGACAGGGCGCGCAAGATCATCTCGGGTTGTATCAAAACCATGACCAGCAAGATTTCCGTCTATCAAGGCAGGCTGGTCAAGACCATAGGCGATGAGATCATGGTTACCTTCCCCAGCGCTGAAGCCGCTTTTCATGCTGCCTGCGCCATGCATCTGGCCGTGGAAAGCGAGCAGCCATTGGCCGATATGCCGCTGCACATCCGCATCGGCTTTAATTTTGGCGAGGTGATCCAGGAATCCGACGATGTATTCGGAAACACCGTCAATGTTGCCGCACGCGTCGCCGCTATAACCAGGGCCAGCCAGATCATGGCAACAAAGGAGGTTTTTATCGCCTTGCCTCCCGAACTTAGAAACAGGATGCGCCAGATATTGCGTGCCGAATTCAAGGGCAAGCAGGAATATCATGAGGTATATCAGGTTATCTGTGAACAGGAGGATACGCTCAGCACGCGCTATGGCATGCCCGCATACCGCAAACCCCAGGACAACAACGAAGAGATGCTGCTGCGATATCGCGGCCAGTCGTTCAGGATCAACAATAAGCACAGAAGCGCAGTTTTGGGACGTGACGAAACCTGCGATCTGGTCGTACACAGTGATCTTGTTTCGCGGCAGCATATCAACATCGAATTGCGCTTCGGTAAATTCATCATCTCCGATCAGAGCACCAACGGCACTTATATTCGCTTCAGCGACGGCAGTATTGTGCACATTACCCGCGAGGAAATCTCCCTCAAAGGAAACGGATCCATCAGCCTGGGGCAATCCTTTTCCGAAAATCCTTCCGAAGTTGTCGAGTTCTCGATCTCTTCTGCCGGCGCTAAACCCGGCAAGTCGAAGTAGTATCGACCCGGCAAGGCACAAATCCGTTCTCGCTCCCAGGTTGCTGATGCAATCCGTCGATGCGGTTTTGGCTTGAGCATTCCAGACAACTTGTAATAACACTGTGCCGCATTCAACTTACAATCCGCCAAGCGACTCCGGCCTCGACCTTGTCTATTGTGACGACTCGCTGCTGATGGTGAACAAGCCTGCCGGACTTCTTTCGGTGGCAGGGCGCGGGGCGGATAAAGCAGATTGCCTGGCACGCAGGGTGCAAAATGAGTTCCCGGATGCATGCAGCGTACACCGCCTGGACATGGATACTTCCGGCCTGCTGGTGTTTGCACGGGGCAGGGATATGCATCGCAGGCTTTCCCTTTTATTCCGCCAGCGCAGGATTTATAAATGCTACGTCGCATTGGTAGCGGGACATGTAAGATTCACGGCGGGCGAGGTGGACCTGCCGCTCGCCTCGGACTGGGCGAATCGCCCGCGGCAAAAGTTGGATTTCGCCTTTGGCAAGCCATCGCTCACGCGTTATCGCCTGATGGAATATCTGGAAATTCCTTTTCCCTCTTCCATGCAACATGACAAACGGCGCTTTGATGCCAGCCGTGTGGAACTGGAGCCTTTGACCGGCCGCACCCACCAGTTACGGGTACACATGGCGGCCCTCGGGCATCCGATCATCGGCGATGCATTGTATGGGGCAGAGGCCGGCCTTAAAGCAGAACGATTGCAGCTTCACTCGCAGTTGCTGAGCTTCGTACATCCACTCAGCGGGGAGCAGTTGTCCTTGAAATGTCAGCCGCCGTTTTGAACCTTATGTGCCCATTATGTCGGCGCAAATTCGGTCGCGACCGTAGGTTTAACTGCCGGTGTTATACTTCCGTTCGCCTGGCTTTATCCACCGGAAGAGATATAAATGAATCGATTTTTGATGTTGTTGACGATACCGATCCAGCATTTCATTTTGCCTTGATTCATCGTGTTCGTTCACCCCTCTGTTACAGCACTCAATCACCTGCTCGCCCAGAACAGCTGGGCATTGCAGCGGCTCGCGCGCTTCGCGGGCAAAACGGCGCGGTTTGACATTGCGCCGTTTTCGTTTGCCTACACCATCTTGGAGGACGGCTCGGTGCGCAGCGCCGATGCCGCCACCGGGGCCGATGCGCTGTGTGTCATCGCTCCGTCGCTATTGCCGCGACTTGCCCTGCATGATGAAAAGGCACATGCCGAAATCCACACCGAAGGAGATGCCGAGTTGCTGGAGGAAATCTTTTTCCTGTCACGCAACCTGCGCTGGGATGCTGCAGAGGACTTGAGCGGCGTCACCGGCGACATAGTGGCGGAACGTATTGTGCAAGCCGTGCACGGCGCGCAGCAGCAGTTGCGCGACGCTGCGGAAAATCTTTCCCTGGCCGCGGCAGAATACCTGACGGAAGAACGCCCGCTATTGGCCAAGCCGCAACAAGTTTCTGCATTCATGCAGCAGGTGGATACGTTGCGCGACGATGTCGCGCGACTCGAACAGCGCATCGATCGTTTGCTCGCTGCCAGATAGATCTGGGCATGCGCATCTTCCGTTTGATCAAAATCATTTTCGTGGTGCTGCGTTTCGGGCTGGATGAATTTCTGCTGGCGCATGAGCGGGTGCGCTGGATGCGCGTTCCGCTGAACATGATGCTGTTCCTGCGCAACACTTCCAAACCGCGCGCGGTACGCTTGCGCCTTGCGCTTGGAGAAGCTCGGGCCGATCTTTGTCAAATTCGGCCAGATGCTGTCCACGCGCCGCGACTTGATACCGGCCGACATCGCCGACGAACTTGCCAAGCTGCAGGATCAGGTGCCGCCATTTCCTTCCGTGCAAGCTGTCGCAATGCTGGAAGCCGTTTATCGCAAACCGCTGAAGGAGGTGTTTCACAGCTTCGAGGATACGCCCGTCGCCAGCGCATCGGTCGCACAGGTGCATTTTGCCGTGCTGCCGGACGGCCGTGAAGTCGCGGTCAAGATCTTGCGTCCCGGCATCACCAGCATCATCGCGCACGACGTTGCACTGATGAAAGTGGCTGCCGATTTGATCGAGTGGCTGTGGGCAGACGGCCGCCGGCTCAAGCCCAGAGAGGTGATAGGCGAATTCGAAAAGCATCTGGAAGACGAGCTTGATTTGATGCGCGAAGCCGCCAATGCCAGCCTGCTCAGGCGCAACTTTTCCGGCTCCACGCTGCTACGGGTTCCCGAGATGTATTGGGATTATTGCAGCACCGGGGTGATGGTGATGGAGCGCATGTACGGCATTCCGATCAGCCAGGTGGACGAGTTGCGCAATGCCGGGGTGGACATTCCCAAGCTGGCCAGGAACGGTGTGGAGATCTTTTATACGCAGGTGTTCCGTGATGGATTTTTTCACGCCGACATGCATCCGGGTAATGTACAGGTTGCAGCCAAGGGACAAAATGCCGGCCAATATATCGCGCTGGATTTCGGCATCATGGGCACGCTGACCGACACCGACAAGCATTATCTCGCGCAAAACTTCATTGCGTTTTTCCGCCGTGATTACAAACGCGTCGCCGAGGTGCATATCGAATCCGGCTGGGCTCCCTCCGATACGCGGGTGGATGAACTGGAAACGGCCATACGCGCGGTATGCGAACCGATCTTCGACAAACCGTTGCGCGAAGTTTCATTCGGGCGCGTGCTGTTGCGCCTGTTCCAGACATCGCGCCGCTTCGGCATCGAAGTCCAGCCGCAATTGGTATTGCTGCAAAAGACGCTGCTCAATATCGAAGGACTGGGTTTGCAACTCGACCCCGAACTGGACTTATGGAAAACCGCCAAGCCCTGGCTGGAGCGCTGGATGAGCGAGCAGGTGGGCTGGCGCGGGTTTATCAAATCGTTGCGCGTCGAAGCGCCGAATTACGCCACCGTATTGCCGCAGCTGCCGCGCCTGCTGCACCGCTATTTGACCAACGAAGTTGCGAATCGCAAGACGATACCATGCTGCAGAAAATCCTCGAACAGCAACAACGCTACAACACTTTGCTGACGCTGGTCAGTCTGTTGCTGCTGTGCCTTGTTGCGTGGGAAATCTTCAGTTTTTACACGCCTTGAAAACGCCCAGTTCCAAAGATCGGTAGTTTGGTCATGGCATGATGTCTATTGCCGTTGGTATCAAAATGCTATACAGTCATTCCCCAGTAAGGCAGTATGGTATTCATCAAATGTCACCATCTTCAATTTGCAAAGGATCAATACATCATGAAAAATCCGCTGGACTCATTGTGGGGCACCGTCATTTCCGGACTCATATTAACCATTGCGCTGTATATCCTTGCTCACGCGCTTAAATAAATTTAAATTTGGATAATTCGAATGCTTTTTGTTTTAAGGAGATCATAAATGGACTACTTACCGGCAATCATGCGCTGGGTGCATTTCATGGCGGGTATCATGTGGATAGGCATTCTGTATTACTTCAACTTTGTTCAAGTCGCGGCACTCAAGGCCGCAGCCGCTGACAGCACCGCTGCGGGTATCACCAAACATGTCGTGCCGCGCGCGCTGTTATTTTTCCGCTGGTCCGCGTTGGTGACCTGGCTGGCAGGTGCGGCCTTGCTCGGTCCATTTTTCGTCTCTGCGTTCACACTGCAGGCTGGTCACGTGCCTATCGGTATCGGTGCCTGGCTGGGCACGATCATGTTGTTCAACGTCTGGGGTTTGATCTGGCCCAATCAGAAAAAGATCCTTGGCATGAAGCCGGCGACCGACGAAGAGAAGGTCAAGGCACGCCGCATCGCTTTCCTGGCTTCGCGCACCAATACCATGCTGTCGATCCCGATGTTGTTCTTCATGGCAGCCGGCGCACATTCAGCTATTTACGGCTTCTAAAACTACACTGCACTTCATGAAGGACAGACCCGCCAACAGGCGGGTCTGTTTTTTCGGGCAGGCGATACACGCGGATATTTGTAGGAGCGGGCCATGCCCGCGAGACTGTTTAAAATTGAAAGTTCACTTTCGCGGGCATGGCCCGCTCCTACACAATAGGCATTTATTCAACCGTTACAGATTTTGCGAGAAACAAATGTTTGTGACTCCAGCCACCCTTTGGGCTTAACTTGCTGCGCAAGTTAGCCTGCGCCGCAACCCGCGCGCCAATTCGTTCACTCAACCGTGACCGACTTGGCAAGAAATAAATGCTTGTGGCTACGACCGCACTACGTGCTTAACTTGCTACGCAAGTTAGTCTCCGCCGCAAGCCAAGAAACCTCGCGTTAACGTTCACTGGATTACTCCACAGTCACTGACTTCGCGAGGTTTCTTGGCTTGTCCACATCGGTGCCCTTTTGCAGTGCGACGTAATACGCCAGCAACTGCAGCGGAATGGTGTGCAGAATCGGGCTTAGGTAGCCCGCGTGTTCGGGCATCTGCATGATGTGGACGCCGTCCGCCTCGCGGATATGCGTATTCGCATCGGCGAACACATACAGCTCGCCGCCGCGCGCGCGCACTTCCTGCAGATTGGATTTCAGCTTCTCCAGCAGCGCATCATTGGGCGCGACCGAGATCACCGGTATGTACTTGTCCACCAGCGCCAGCGGGCCGTGTTTCAGTTCCCCGGCCGGATAGGCTTCGGCGTGGATATACGATATCTCCTTGAGCTTGAGCGCGCCTTCCAGCGCGATCGGATAGTGCAGCCCGCGCCCAAGGAACAGCGCATGATGCTTGCTGGCGAACTGCTCGGCGAGCAACGCAATCTGCGGTTCCATCTCAAGCACTTTTTGCACCGCGCTGGGCAGATGGCGCAACTCGTGCAGTTGTTGCTGTTCCTTCTCGGCTGACAAGCGCCCGCGCTGTTTGGCAAGCACCAGCGTCAACAGGAACAATGCGGCAAGCTGCGTGGTGAAAGCCTTGGTCGAAGCTACACCGATCTCCGGACCGGCTCGTGTCATCATACGCAGCTTGCACAGCCTTACCAGGGCGCTTTCCGGTACGTTGCAGATTGCGAGGGTGTGAATGTGGCCTTGCGTTTTTGCATGGTTCAGCGCGGCCTGGGTGTCCGCTGTCTCGCCGGATTGCGAGATGACCACCACCAATGATTTCGGATTCGGCACGCTGACCCTGTATCGGTATTCGCTGGCGACTTCCACATTGCAGCGGATGCCGGCGATTTCTTCCAGCCAATAGCGCGCCACCAAACCGGCGTGATAGCTGGTCCCGCATGCCAGGATCAAAATACTGTCGATATCGGCAAAGGTCGCCGACGCTTCCGCGCCGAAGATTCCGGGCACCAGCGACTGGCTGTTGCATACCGATTCGAGCGTGTCCGCCAACGCCTGCGGTTGTTCATGGATCTCCTTCTGCATGTAGTGGCGATACTGCCCCAGTTGCACGCTCTCGTTGCTCAACTCGCTGATCTGCACGACGCGCTCCACGCGCTTTCCTTTCGCGTCGAAGATCTGATAACCGTGCCGTCCCAGTTCGGCCACGTCGCCTTCCTCGAGATAGACGACTTTGCGCGTCACCGGCAACAGGGCGGAAACATCCGACGCGATGAAATGTTCTTCAATACCAACGCCCAGCAACAACGGACTGCCGCGCCGCGCACAAACCAGTTGATCTGGATTGTCCGCCGCGATCACGCCGATAGCATATGCACCCACCAGTTCGGCCAGCGATGCCTGCGTTGCTGCCAGCAGGGAATTGCCGCGCGCGTAGTGGCTGTGGATCAAGTGGGCGATGACTTCGGTGTCGGTATCCGAGGTGAATTCATAGCCTTCGGCTATCAGGCGGGTACGCAGCGATTCGTAGTTTTCGATGATGCCGTTATGCACCACGGCGATGTGATTCTTGCTGATGTGCGGGTGCGCATTGCGTTCGCTTGGAACACCATGCGTCGCCCAGCGCGTATGCGCAATGCCGATCAGGCCCTGGGTAGCAGCGCTTTTTTCGGTCAGGTCTGCGACTCGCCCTATGCTGCGCACTCGCTGCAGTTTCCCGTCATGCACCACTACCAGGCCGGCCGAATCGTAACCGCGATATTCCAGGCGTTGCAGACCTTCCAGCAAGATCGGCACGGCATTGCGTTGCGCCACTGCACCCACGATACCACACATGCTATTTCTTCACTTTCTGCGGACGCTTCCAGCCTGGCTTGGTCGATTGGGTCTTGTCATTCGTTGTCAGTTCGCCGGCAGGGGCATTTTTCCATACCGTGGTGCCCGCGCCTATCGTCGCGCCCTTTCCCCACCGTGACCGGCGCGACCAGTTGCGTATCCGAGCCGATGAACACATCGTCCTCGATGATGGTGCGATGTTTGTTTGCGCCATCGTAGTTGCAGGTGATGGTGCCGGCGCCGATGTTCACGCGGCTGCCGACCGTACTGTCGCCGATGTAGCTGAGATGATTGGCTTTGCTGTGCGCCGCGATCTCGCTGTTTTTGATCTCGACGAAGTTGCCGATATGCACTTCGTCACGCAGCTTCGTTCCGGGACGCAGGCGCGCATAAGGACCGATATGGCAGTTTCTCCCCACTTCGCTGCTGTCGATGTGACTGTAAGGCGCGATGTCGGTATCGGCGCCGATGCTGGAATTCCTGATCACGCTGTAAGCGCCCACCCGCACGTTGTTGCCGAGAGCCACTTCCCCCTCGAAGACACAGCCGACATCGATCTCGACATCGCGCCCGCAGTTCAATTTGCCCCGTACATCGATGCGCGCTGCATCGGCCAGCGTCACACCTTGCACCAGCAAGCGCGAAGCCTCGACCAATTGCCAGGTGCGTTCCAGCACCATCAACTGCGACTTGCTGTTGACCCCGTGTATCTCCCATTCATGTGACGGTTGCACGGTATGCACCGGCACGCCCTGTTCCACGGCCATGCCGACGATATCGGTAAGGTAGTACTCGCGTTGTGAATTGTTGTTCTGTAATTTCGCCAGCCAGCCGCGCAGCATTTTGGTCGGCGCGAGCAGGATGCCGGTATTCACTTCCTGAATTTCGCGCTGCTCGGCGGTGGCGTCCTTTTCTTCGACGATTGAGAGCACATCGCCCTGCGTATCGCGCACGATGCGCCCGTAGCCGGTCGGGTTGGGCAGATTCACGGTGAGCAACACCAGGCCGTCGCCAGCCTGCTGCATCTGGTGCAACGTGCTGTGCTGGATCAGCGGGACGTCGCCATACAACACCAGCGTGTTGCCATCATCGCGAGGTGCGGCATGGCCTGCTGCAGCGCGTGCCCGGTGCCGAGCTGCGGCTCCTGGATGACAAATCTTGCTGCATATTGCTGCATCGCTTTCGGCACGGCTTCGCCGCCATGCCCGTACACCACGCACACCTGCTGCGGCTTGAGCGAGGAAGCGCAATCCAGCACATGCTGCACCAGCGGCTTGCCCGCCAGCGCGTGCAGCACCTTGGGCTTGTCGGAATACATACGCGTGCCCTTGCCGGCAGCGAGGATGACGATATTCAACGGGGTCATGTTCGGCTTTCTAAAGAAATCGAAGTATAAACAAAAGTGATTGATTAAAGGGGGATGTTCGAATATCCGTCATGCCCATTATCCTGCACCCAATGGAAGAAGGGTCGGGAACCAATGGACTTTATGTTGATAGAGGACATTTGGATTATGCTGAAACTTCGGGTTACATCCAGAATAGGAAGCCAACTCCTGTTCATTGACCGCAGGCACAACATTTGATGGAGCTTGCCTTTAATCAAGATTAATCGTCTAATTTATCAAAATACAAATATCAAATTTCAGGTCTATTTGGATATATCCGATTTCAACGGGAACGAACCGGCATGATTTTTGAAGAAAGTGTCCGCGTCCTTTATGTGTTTACTCGCGTGCACACCCGGTCAACGGCAATCGATTTCATGCCTGGTACTCAACTATGAAAAATCACACTAAACGACATGACATTGCCGCCAAGCTGGTCAATGTGCTCAATTATGAATTGCAAACCTCGATCGTCAAGGCGATTATCGAGGCGTCACCCGAAGGGATTCTGGTTGTCGATAGCAAAGGCATTGTCGTCTCCATCAACCAGCGATTTTTCGAAGCTTGGCGTCTGCCAACCAGCATATTGCCCGGTTTCAACCCCGACGACACTATTGGTACTGAAGACCATCCTATCCTGCACAGTGTGCTAGAAAAAGTGAGCGATAAAGAAGCGTTTCTTGCGCGCGTCAGGGAGTTATATGACAACCCGCAGCTCGACGATCATTGCGAGATTGAATTGTTGGACGGCAGAACGCTGGAGCGCCACTCCACCGTGCTGCGCAACGAAGATGGCCAGTATCTGGGGCGCGTATGGTTTTTCCGCGATGTCACTTCCAGAAAAATTACCGAGAGCGCTTTAACGGAACTTGCCCACCACGATTACCTTACCGGTGTAGCAAACAGAAGGTATTTTTTTGAGCGTGCAAATCAGGAATTTGCCCGTTCCAAACGCCATTCAACCCAGCTGTCCATAGCCGAGCTGGATATCGATCATTTCAAAAAAATCAACGATCAGAACGGGCACGCGATCGGTGATGAGGTGCTGAAATTATTATGCAACACCATTCTGCACCTTCTGAGGGAAACGGACATTTTCGCCCGCATCGGCGGTGAAGAATTCGCCCTGTTGCTGACCGATACCAATTTGGAAGGCGCTAAGTGTCTGGCTGAACGCCTCCGTCTTGCAATCGCTGGCACCAAACTTTCTGTGAGCAAAGTCGAATTGATTTTCACCGTCAGCATTGGCGTCGCGACCCTGAAACCTGCTGACGATAGCATCAAAAACGTTTTGTTGAGGGCAGACATGGCACTATATAACGCGAAGGCTAACGGACGTAATCGGGTGGAAATCGAATCGTAATTACATGCCCGATATCGGCTGCAACGCTGCGCAATAATCTAACACCATCCAGTTAATCCAACGTTATCAGTGAACAGGCTCTTCGTCACAATGTATCAATCTCTCAATCTCAATGTTTTCATCAACCGGGGAATCAAAGACGTGTACGAATTCGTCTGCGTTCCGGAGAATTTCCGGTTGTGGGCGTCAGGGATGGGAAAGTCGCTAAAGAAGGTAAATGGCGAGTGGATCGCCGAAACACCGGAAGGTCCGGTGAAGGTGAGATTTACTGAACGAAATGAGTTCGGTGTCCTGGACCACTGGGTAAGTTTGAAGCCGGGACTACAGATATATATCCCCATGCGTGTCATTGCAAATGGCAGCGGTTGCGAACTTTTATTCATGTTGTTCCGCTTGCCTGGCATGTCTGATGAGCAATTTGCCGCAGACGCGGAATGGGTGATGCGCGACCTGACATCTTTGAAAAGCCTGCTGGAAGCACCTTGATAGCATTCATCGGCATGCATATTCCCGCTTGGTGTGCAGAAGTGTCTGAATCGCAATGAATTGAAATATAACGTTTAATTGTTTCCGCAATGGTGATTTGCCGTTCAACCTTGATATTTCCTCCAGTTCGCGGCAGGATGCGCTTATGTAGATATTTTTCTGCGTTTTGGCTGGCTGATTATGGATTTCATCCGCGGGCTTTTGGACCGCATCATACTGGTGGCAGGCGTCGTCGCGGCCGGCTGTGTCCCCAGCTTCATCGCACAATACCGGCAGCGCGTAGGGGGTCGGCTGGATCAAGTGCTGCAGGATTTGGCACCGTTCCAGACCATCGCCAATCAATCCCATCATGGCAGTCTTCAGGAGCTGATTCAATATCACCTTGTCAGTGCCGACTCGACTTTTCATCACGAAGGGGTCGCCATACAAACAATGGTCGATTCTGCCGAACGACTAAGGCAGGCGCTTGAAGCACTCAACACAGATTTGTTTCATCAGCTGATATATATGCTTACCAAGACGGATCCGGTCATAGCGCGCGCAACTTGGGACATATTTTCCCCCTCGTTTAATTTGACTCCGGAGAGTGTCGTGTTTGCGCTTGTTATCGGTTTTGTTGTCTGGTTGGTTTTCCTCGCGGTCTGGATGGTGTTCGATCGTATTGCAAGAATACTTCTTGCAATATAATCAGACGAATATGGAACAACCATATCCCCGACCCGCATTCGCAGAAACTTTGATTTGATCGCTCTCGTGCCGTAATCAGGATTGCCGCTTGAACGGGCTTCGTTCATTCAGCTCGTCCACATATTCTGATATCGCGCCGGTTTCCTGTTGCAAATAATCTTCCACTGCTTTGGCAAACTGCGGATGCGCCAGCCAGTGCGCAGACCGGGTGGTAACCGGCAGAAATCCGCGCGCCAGTTTGTGTTCGCCCTGGGCGCCGCCTTCAAAGACCCTGATGTTGCGCGCGATGCAGAACTCGATCGCCTGGTAATAACACGTCTCGAAATGCAGCCCCGAGTGAAATTCGAATGTTCCCCATGAGCGCCCGTACAATGCATCACCGCTGACGATATTCAGCGCGCTGGCGATAGGCCGCCCTTCACGTGACGCGATCACCAGCAAGGTGTTGTGGGGCAGCGCGGCACCGATGCGCTGGAAAAAATCGGCATTCAGCGCAGGCGGCGAATGGTGCAACCTGCGGGTATGCGCATAACATTCTGCAAAAAAGGCCCACTGGTCCACGGTGGCGACATCCCCGGTGACGCGTTGCAACTTGATTCCCGCTTCCTGCACCTTGCGCCGTTCCTGCTTGATGCGCTTGCGCTTGTCGCGGCTCAGCGCGGCAAGGAACTCGTCAAAATCGCGATAACCCCGATTTTGCATAGGGACTGCGTTCTGCCAATGGAACTGCACATCCTGGCGCAACATCATTCCCTGCGCTTGCATCTCCCTTGTGTCGGCTTCATCCGGGAACAGGCAATGCAGCGAAGACACTCCGGAATCCCTGGCGAATTGCAACGCGGTGCTGAGCAACAGCGCGCGCAGTTCATCCGCTTCCGGGCCTGGCGCCACCAGCAACCGCGCCCCTGTCACCGGCGTGAAAGGTATCGCGCACAGCAGCTTGGGGTAATAGCGCAATCCATTGCGATGATAGGCGTCGGCCCATGCAAAATCGAACACATGCTCGCCATACGAGTTCATCTTCAGATACAGCGGCATCGCGCCGAGCAAACTTCCGTCCCGCCACAAGGTGATGAATTGTGCCTGCCAGCCGAACTGCGCCGTCGCGCAACCGCTCTGTTGCAGCGCGTACAGGTAGGCATGAGAAAGAAACGGGCTGTTTCCCGCCAGCGCGTCCCATTGCGCGGCGGGAATATCCGCAAGGTCCTCGATTATTTTTAACGTAGGCGTATTCATGGTGGCGGCTTGTATCGGCATATTCTAACCGCTTGCTACAATGTGCCGCGAACAGCCCGGAACATTCCCATGAAACCCTATGCCGAATCCAGCGAAGTTAACAAAGTACCGATTCTCGCCGTACTGAAGGATATTTTTGCCGTCCGCAAGCGGGTGCTGGAAATCGCCAGCGGCACCGGCCAGCACGCGGTTTACTTTGGCCGGGAGTTGCCCCATCTGACCTGGCAGCCCAGCGAATTGGCGCACAACCTGGCCGGCATCCAGGCCTGGCTGGACGAGGCGCAACTGCCCAATATTTTGGCGCCGCTGGCCATCGACGTGAACGATGCGCATTGGCCGGTTGCAAAAGTGGACGCGATCTTCAACGCCAACACCGTGCATATCATCTCGTGGCCGGAAGTCGAGCGCCTGTTCGCGCATATCGCCCGTGTCATCGAGCCGGGCGGATGTGTGTGCCTCTACGGGCCTTACAACTACAACGGAAAATTCACCTCCGAAAGCAATGCCCGCTTCGATGCCTGGCTCAAGTCGCGCGACCCGAACAGCGGCGTGCGGGATTTCGAGGCGGTCAACCTGCTTGCCGCGTCTCATGGCCTGGAGTTGCTGCGCGATATCGAGATGCCTTCCAACAACCGCATCCTGGTATGGCTTGCCAAGGAAAATATATCCTCCATGGATTAAAGCCGGGGATCGGCGTCCGGGTATTTATGCTCGGCTTCAAATAAAAAAGCAGCCTCGGCTGCTTTTTTATATTTCCTGTTCTTAAAGATTAATGCCTGCTGCGCTTGCGCAGTTCCTCGATGGTTGCAATTTTTGCGACCTGTTCGGCCAGCTCGGCTTTTGCGAGCGCATAGTCGATATCGGAAACGCGATTCCTCATTGCTTCTTCGGCTTCCTGCTTGGCTTGCAGCGCACGCGCTTCATCCAGGTCGCCGGCCCGTATCGCAGTGTCGGCCAATATGGTTACGACAGTGGGCTGTATCTCCAGCATGCCGCCCGACACGTAGATGAGCTCTTCCTGTTCCTGATCCGGCCGCTTGATCCTGACCGAGCCGGGTTTGATCCGCGTCATCAATGCAGTATGGCGCGGGAAAATGCCCAGCTCGCCCATCTCCCCGGGGACGACGATGAATTCTGCCAGTCCCGAGAAGATCGACGCTTCCGCGCTAACCACATCTACATGTACGGTCATCACCATATTTGTTCTCCCGCTATCTATTGCAGCGTCTTGGCTTTTTCAACCGCTTCTTCGATGCCGCCCACCATGTAGAACGCCTGTTCCGGCAGGTGATCGTACTCACCGTCGACGATGCCCTTGAAACCCTTGATGGTTTCCTTCAGCGTGACGTACTTGCCCGGGCTGCCGGTAAACACTTCCGCCACGTGGAACGGCTGCGACAGGAAGCGCTGTAACTTGCGCGCGCGCGCCACCGCCAGTTTGTCTTCCGGCGACAATTCGTCCATGCCCAGGATCGCGATGATGTCGCGCAATTCCTTGTAGCGCTGCAGCGTCGCCTGGACCTTGCGCGCAACGTTGTAATGTTCTTCACCCACCACCAGCGGATCGAGCTGGCGGGAAGTGGAATCCAGCGGATCGACTGCAGGGTAGATACCCAGCGAGGCGATGTCGCGGCTCAACACCACGGTAGAGTCGAGGTGCAGGAAGGTGGTTGCAGGTGAAGGATCGGTCAGGTCATCGGCCGGCACATACACCGCCTGGATCGATGTGATCGAGCCGACTTTTGTCGAGGTGATGCGCTCTTGGAGGCGGCCCATCTCTTCCGCCAGCGTCGGCTGATAACCCACCGCTGAAGGCATGCGTCCCAGCAGCGCGGACACTTCGGTACCGGCCAGCGTGAAACGATAGATATTGTCGACGAAGAATAAAATGTCGCGGCCTTCATCGCGGAATTTTTCCGCCATGGTCAAACCGGTCAATGCGACACGCAAACGGTTGCCGGGCGGCTCGTTCATCTGGCCGAACACCATGGACACTTTGGATTCGGAAAGATTATCCAGTTTTATAACGCCTGCTTCGGACATCTCGTGGTAAAAGTCGTTGCCTTCGCGGGTACGCTCACCCACACCGGCGAACACCGACAGGCCGGCATGCTCCTTGGCGATGTTGTTGATGAGTTCGAGCATGTTCACGGTCTTGCCCACACCCGCGCCACCGAACAGACCGACCTTGCCGCCCTTTGCGAACGGGCAAACCAGGTCGATCACCTTGATGCCGGTTTCCAGCAGATCGACGGAAGGCGACAATTCGTCGAACGTCGGCGCCTTCTGGTGTATCTCGCGTCTTTCATCGCACTTGATCTCGCCGGCATCGTCGATCGGGCGTCCCAGCACGTCCATGATACGCCCCAGCGTACCGCTGCCTACCGGCACCTTGATCCCGCTGCCGCTGGCATTCACCGCCATGCCCCTGCGCAATCCGTCGGAAGATCCCATCGCGATGGTGCGCACCACGCCGTCGCCGAGCTGCTGTTCAACCTCAAAGGTCAAACCTGCTTCTGCGGTTGAAGTCCCGGTATCTGCCAGTTGCAACGCTTCATATATCCTGGGCATTTGATCGCGCGGAAATTCGATGTCGACCACCGCACCGATACACTGAACAATCTTTCCTTGATTCATTTTCTGTTCCCCGTCTAGATTAATTTTGTCTTGATTGCAGATCCAGTCTAACCAACTGCTCTAACCAACTGCCGCAGCGCCACCCACGATCTCGGAAATCTCGCGGGTGATCGCTGCCTGGCGCGCCTTGTTGTAAATCAACTTGAGATCCGCGATCACGCTCTTGGCGTTGTCGGATGCAGCCTTCATCGCTACCATCCGCGAACTCTGCTCGGAGGCCATGTTTTCAACCACAGACTGGTAGATCAGCGACTCGATATAGCGCACCAGCAGGTCATCGATTACCTGCTTGGCTTCAGGCTCATAGATATAATCCCAATTGCCTTCGGCGGTTCCCAGCTGCTCGCCGCTCAGTGGCAGCAATTGTTCCATGCACGGCTCTTGTTTCATGGTGTTGATGAACCGGTTGTAGCTGATATATATCGAATCGATTTCGCCCGCCGTATAGGCATCCAGCATCACCTTCACCGCACCGATCAGTTTTTCGATATGCGGCGTATCACCCAGCCCGACCGTGTGGGATTTTATCCTGGCCCCGATACGGGTCATGAAACCCATGCCCTTGTTGCCTATGGGACACACCGCGAGGCCTTTGCCTTCGGCCTCCCATTCCTTCATGCGGCTGATTGCAAGGCGAAACAAGTTGGTGTTCAACCCGCCGCACAGTCCCTTGTCCGAAGTGACGATGATCAGGCCGATGTTCTTGTTCCCATCGCGCTTCACCAGAAACGGATGCTTATACTCGGGGTTGGCACGCGAAAGATGTGCAGCCACCGCGCGTATCTTTTCTGCGTAGGGACGGGCCGCACGCATACGGTCCTGTGCTTTACGCATCTTGGCGGCAGCGACCATTTCCATGGCGCGGGTGATCTTGCGTGTGTTTTCCACACTCTTGATCTTCGTGCGTATCTCTTTACTTCCAGCCATTTCTCATCACCCTAGTAAACAGCCGCCGCTTTGAATTTCTCGATCGCCGCAGCCAGCAATTTTTCATTTTCGGCAGACAGGTCCTTGCTCGAATCGATCGCGTCCAGCAAGCTCTTGTTGCTGGATTTCAGATGGGAGTGCAGCGCAGATTCGAACGCCAGCGCTTTGGCCACCGGCACGTCATCAAAATAACCCTTGTTGACCGAGAACAGCGTGACCGCCATTTCGGCAATCGACAGCGGTGCGTACTGCAGCTGCTTCATCAATTCGGTAACCATGCGGCCGCGCTCCAACTGCTTGCGTGTCGCTTCATCCAGATCGGAGGCGAATTGCGCAAAGGCTGCCAACTCACGGTATTGAGCCAGAGCCAGACGCACGCCGCCACCCAGTTTCTTGATCACTTTGGTTTGCGCAGCGCCGCCCACGCGGGAAACCGAAATGCCGGCGTTGATCGCGGGACGGATACCGGCATTGAACAAGTCGGCTTCCAGGAAGATCTGACCGTCGGTAATGGATATCACGTTGGTCGGCACGAAAGCAGACACGTCGCCGGCCTGTGTCTCGATGATGGGCAAGGCGGTCAGCGAACCTGTCTTGCCTTTGACCGCGCCTTTGGTGAACGCCTCCACATAGTCGGTATTCACGCGCGCCGCCCGCTCCAGCAGACGGGAGTGCAAATAGAACACGTCTCCGGGATATGCTTCACGACCCGGCGGCCGGCGCAGCAACAATGATATCTGCCGGTATGCCCATGCCTGCTTGGTCAAATCATCGTAAACGATCAGCGCGTCTTCACCACGGTCACGGAAATATTCGCCCATGGTACATCCGGCATAAGGCGCCAGGAATTGCATCGCGGCCGAATCGGAAGCGGTCGCGACGACCACGATCGTGTATCCCAGCGCGCCATGCTCTTCCAGCTTGCGCACCACGTTGACTACGGTCGATGCTTTCTGTCCGACCGCAACATAGACACAGGTCATGTTCTGGCCTTTTTGATTGATGATGGTATCCACTGCAACGGCTGTCTTGCCGGTTTGGCGGTCTCCAATGATCAATTCGCGCTGCCCGCGACCCACCGGTACCATGGAGTCGATCGACTTCAGGCCGGTTTGCACGGGCTGGTCGACTGACTTGCGGGAGATCACGCCCGGCGCGACCTTTTCTATCTTGTCGGACATCTTGGCGTTGATCGGTCCTTTGCCATCGATAGGCTGACCCAGCGCGTTGACGACGCGGCCGCGCAATTCCGGACCAACCGGCACTTCCAGAATGCGCCCGGTGCATTTGACCGTGTCCCCTTCGGTGATGTGCTCGTATTCTCCAAGCACCACGGCACCGACCGAGTCGCGTTCCAGATTCAGCGCCAAACCGAATGTGTTGCCGGGGAACTCCAGCATTTCACCCTGCATGACGTCGGAAAGCCCGTGTACCCGGACGATCCCGTCGGTGACGCTGACCACCGTACCTTCGGTACGTGCTTGTGTTAGCGCCTCGAAATTCTCGATGCGGCTGCGTATCAAACTGCTGATTTCGGAAGGGTTGAGCTTCATCTGCATTTCCTCTTTGGTATATTTTTATCAGACTCGAAAGTTTGTTTCAGGCAAGGGCGTTTGCCAATTCACCCAGGCGGGTTCGGGCGGAACCGTCAATCACCTTGTCACCGGCACGAATGACCACGCCGCCCAGTAATTCTTTATTTACCTTACAAACCAGTTTTATTTCGCGGCCCATGCGCGCTTTCAGCGAAGTTATGATTTGCTGCTGTTGCGATGCGGACAATTCAAATGCCGAGTCAACTTCCACATTAACGATCTTTTCGGCCTCTGCTCGCAGTGATTCAAAAAGGGCGACAATATCCGGAAGCAGCAGCAAGCGCTGATTATCGATTAGTATCCGCACAAAATTGCGCTGTTGAACATTGGCCTTCCCGCCCATCAGGCCCTCCATCACGCTTTCGATTTTCGATTTGGCAACGCGCGGGCTGGTGACTACGGCCCGAACATCCGCATTGCTGACGGCTTCTGCGAGGGAAAGCAGCATTTCGGACCAGCCTTTCAGATCCCCGAGCTTTTGCGCCTCCTCAAATGCCGCCTGGGCATAGGGTCTCGCAATGGTAATCGCTTCAGCCATGGCTATTTGATTTCAGCGACGAGTTTATCGAGCAGGTCGCTGTGCGTCTTGGCATCGATTTCACGACCCAGGATCTTGCTCGCGCCGGCAAGTGCGATGGACGAAACCTGGGTGCGCAACTGCTCCTTGGCGCGAAATACTTCCTGATCGATTTCTGCCTTTGCGCCCGCGATGATGCGCTCACCTTCCAGCTTGGCTTGCACCTTGGCAGCTTCCACGATTTCGCTTGCACGTTTTTCGCCATTGGCGACAATTTCCGCGACCTTTTCCTTGCCTTCGCGCAATATATCCGCCGAACGTTTGGCGGCCAATTCCAGTTCGTGCCTGCCTTTGTCCGCTGCGGCAAGACCATCGGCTATGCGCTTCTGCCGTTTGTCCATCATCGCGGTGAGCGGTCCCCACAGAAGTTTATTGACAAACCAGATGAGCAGGGCAAATGCTAGGACCTGCCCTAATAGTGTGGCTGTAATATTCATGATCTAAAACCTTTAGATGGACAAATGCGGAGTCTTATTTGACGCCGCTAATTGCGCCGACTGCCGCTGCCAACGCGCCAACGAACGGGTTAGCGAACAGGAACCACATGGCGAACGCAAGAATGATGAAGGGGAAAGACTCCATCAGGCCGGCGAAAATGAACATGTTGGTCATGAGCTGGGGACGCATTTCCGGTTGACGTGCAATACCTTCCAGCGTCTTGGCACAGATCAGGCCCCAGCCGATAGCTGAGCCCAGGCCGGCAGCTGCAAGTATCACACCCACGCCTACAGCGGTGTTTGCGTAAATCATGGCAATCATTTCGGGTGTCATTTATGTACTCTCCTTAAATTAAAAATCAATTAGAAATATTTCAGTGCTCTTGATGGGCCATGCCCAGGTAGACGATGCTCAATACCATGAATATAAACGCTTGCAGGGTGATCACC
This sequence comes from uncultured beta proteobacterium, assembly GCA_963806115.1. Classification (GTDB taxonomy): domain Bacteria; phylum Pseudomonadota; class Gammaproteobacteria; order Burkholderiales; family Gallionellaceae; genus Gallionella. The sequence goes on along the minus strand of CAWDWW010000011.1, from coordinate 102,822 downwards.
AGCAAGTGGAATATCAGCCAGCCCAGGTCGAGCGAGATTTGAAGCGGGAACCAGAACAACCAACCAACTGCACCCACCACCAATGTGCCGCCGATGAGCGCAATCAATAAAAACACCAGCTCGCCCGCAAACAGGTTGCCGAATAACCGCAAACCCAAACTCAGCGGCTTTGCGACTTCTTCTATCGCGGTCATCACGATATTCACCGGGACAAAAAATTTGCCAAAGGGATGAAACAGGAACATCTTGAGGTAGCCGACCGGACCCTTAACCTTGATGCTGTAAAAGATGATGAGTACAAATACAGTGAGCGATAACGCAAAGGTCGTACCGAGATCGGTAGTCGGCACAATTTTGAAATAATGCACGCCGAACTTCGAAAGAATGGCCCCGGCCAGGTCCACCGGGATCATGTCCATGAAGTTCATCAAAAACACCCACACGAAAATCGTGAGCGCAAGCGGGGCGATTAGCGGGTTATGCCCGGGGAAACTGTCGCGAACCTGGCCGCCGACAAATTCCAGAATTGCTTCGACAGCGTTTTGAAAACGCCCCGGTGCATCGCTGTTGAGATTTCTGCCCAAGCGCCAGCTCACTACAATGATGAGCAAGGCGAGAGATATGCTAACGATCAGAGTATCAAGATGCCATGCCCAAAAGCCGAGTTCCTTGTGCGTGACCGGATCACACTGTCCAACACATAGATTAGTCAGGTGATGCTGAATATATTCGACTGTTCCCCCGCCGGAGGATTCATGCTCTGCGCTCAACTTGATTGCCCCTTTTGCAACACCCAATTCAACAAGTAGCCCGCTTGACTCAATGCAAAGCCAATGATGCATGCCAGCGGGTCAAGCTTCAATACCGCCAGCGCCACCGCAAACAGCACCAGCACCCACAAAAATCTTTGCGCCGCTCCCCAATACAATCGCAACATGCTTTTGCCGGGACTCAATCCGGATACACCCGATATACCACGCTTGCGCAGCCAAGTCAGAATCAAGGCGCACGCTCCGCCATACAATGCGGCAGCACCAAACTGAAATCCGCTCACAATCAGGAATGTCGCGGCTACCAGCACGGTAATCACAGCTTGATAAACCAGGACCGAACGGGCAACTTCCGCCAAGTCTGTGCCGCCCGGCGCATCCTCGTTTGCAGGAGTCACACTTGCGTACCGCTCAACAACTTGTAAACCCTGAGGATGCCACCGACAAATCCCAAGCAGCCCAGAACAAACATGAAAATCGGGGAGGTATCCAACCAGTTATCAAGAACATATCCCAGCAAAAATCCGGCCAAGACCATCGAGGTAAGTAAAGTGCCTACGCCGATCAGTGCCAAACCACTTCCCTTTACTTCCTTCATGGCGCGCGCATTATATAAGTCCGGTCTGTATCGCGTCAACTTGCATTGCTCCGAGGTGCTGACTGCGACTCTGCTCGAATTATTTGTCCTTTTTAAGCCTGCTCAAAAAATCGTCCAGCTGGTCATGATTCGCATATTCGACGATCAATTTGCCGCTACCTTTATTGCCTGGTTTGATCTCCACACGGGTCCCGAGATGCGCACTCATTTCTTCCTGCAATCTCTGGGTGTCGCGATTGGGTTTGGTGGATTTCTTCGGCTTGATCTTTTCCGGCTCATCAGTTTGCTTTTGCACCAACCTTTCCGCATCGCGGACAGAAAGCTGGTCCATTACGATTCTGTTTGCGATCAATACCTGCTGGGCGCTTTCCAGAGGCAATAATGCCCGCGCGTGGCCCATATCCAGCTTGTTTTCCATCAGCATGTTTTGCACGGCCTTGGGCAGTTTTAACAGCCGCAGCAAGTTGCTTGCAGCGCTGCGCGATCGGCCCACCGCGTCTGCGGCCACTTGATGCGTCATTTTAAATTCGTCTATCAATCGCTGTAAGCCCACTGCCTCTTCAAGTGGATTCAGATTTTCGCGCTGAATGTTCTCGATCAGTGCCATCGCCAGTGCCGCATTGTCCGGCACGCTACGCACCAATACCGGCACGTGGCTCAGGCCTGCCAACTGAGCGGCGCGCCATCGTCTTTCTCCGGCAATGATCTCATAACCGCCATCGACAAGTTGCCGCACCAGGATCGGCTGCATGATTCCCTGGGCTTTGATCGACTTCGCCAGGTCATTCAGAGATGCTTCGTCCATATGCGTGCGCGGCTGATACTTTCCCGGCTTGAGCAACGTGACATTCAAATCACGCATCACCTCGTCTTTTTCGCTTTTGCCTCCCGACAATAATGCATCCAGACCTCGCCCCAATCCCCTTTGAAATTTCGCCATTATCGTTTCCCTTATACCGTTGCAGTCGGTTGCACTGCTATATTCAATAATTCTCCTGCCAAAGCCAGATATGCCTGTGTACCCTTTGACAATTTGTCGTGATACAACACCGGGACACCATAACTCGGGGCTTCGGCCAAACGCACATTGCGCGGAATCACGGTTCGGTAAACCTTGTTGCCGAAGTGTTCTTGCAATTGGTCCGAAACCTGCTGCGCCAGAGCGTTGCGCGGATCAAACATGGTACGCAGCAATCCCTCGATTTCCAGAACCGGATTCAAGTTCGCGCGCACTTTACGAATGGTATTTACCAGATCGCTCAATCCCTCCAATGCATAATATTCACATTGCATCGGTATCATCACGGACTTGGCTGCGCATAAACCGTTCAGGGTCAGCAAATTCAGCGCCGGGGGACAATCTATCAGTATGAAATCATAATTCTCGGCAACCGGCTTCAGTGCATCACGCAGCCGCGTTTCGCGGTGTGCCATATCTACCAATTCTATCTCGGCACCGGCCAGATCCCTGTTGGCGGGCAACAAGTCATATTTTCCCGCTTCAGCATATATACGCGCCTCGGCTACCGTTTTACTGCCTAACAGCACTTCGTAAACACTGGCTTGCAAGTCACGCTTGTCGATGCCGCTGCCCATCGTAGCGTTGCCTTGCGGGTCGAGATCTATCAGTAATACGCGCTGTTTGGCTGCAGCAAGACTGGCAGCCAGATTCACGGTGGTGGTGGTTTTCCCCACGCCGCCCTTCTGATTGGTTATGGCTAAAATTTTTGTCATGCTGCTTCGTTCTCCTTGCAAGTTGCGATTACCAAGCTGCGTGCCGCCTGCAACCCTGGAACTTGTAATAATATGACCCGCTCTACGCTGCACCCTCCCGGCATCCCAGCCGGTTCCTGTTCCGGCACCCCTTTCATAGCCGCCCATCGGCCGTGAGGTGCAGCAAGATGCCGGGTGCTGCGCAGGAAGCTACCCAAATCGGTGAATGCCCGTGAGATGATTCCGTCAAACCGTTCTGTCGGCTGCCAATCTTCCACTCGCGCACAATGAACGCTCGCGTTGTGCAGCCCCAACTCTATGATTGCCTGCTGCACAAAACTGGTTTTTTTGCTGTTGCTATCCAATAAACTGAACTGCCAGTCCGGTTTTGAGATTGCCAATACAAGACCCGGCAAACCCGCTCCACACCCTGCATCCAGCCACCGTCCTGACCATAAATGTGGCATCACTGCAAGACTATCCAGTAAGTGATGACTCACCATTTGTTGATTGCGTATCGCTGTCAGGTTGTAGAATTTGTTCCACTTCTGCAGCAATGCCAAATAATCCAGCAGCTTGTCTTGTGCTTCCTTGCTTAGTGAAATTCCAAGTTGCTCACTGCCTAGCTTTAACTCCTCTGCCGGATTCACGCGCGCTTTTGCTCCGGTTTCGAGTCGCTAAAACCGCGTTTCAGATGCACCAACAACAAGGAAATTGCTGCAGGGGTAACCCCGGATATGCGAGCCGCCTGCGCCACGGTTTCGGGTTTATGCTGGTTGAGCTTTTGCTGCACCTCGATAGACAGGCCGCGCACCACGCGATAATCCAATTCGATTGGCAGGCTCAAGGTTTCATATTGCGCGTTGCGGCCGATCTCATCTTGCTGACGCTCGATATATCCGTGATATTTCGCCTGGGTTTCCACCTGCTCCGCAACTTTTTCATCATCCACCCCTTCGCCAGCGCCAGGCAAGGTCAACAAGCTGGCATAACTCACGTCCGGGCGCCGCAACAACTCGAGCAGCGCGTATTCGCGTTCGATCGGCTTGCCCAAAACCCGGATTGCATGTTCTGCCGTCAAGTTGCGGGGGTTCACCCAAGTGTTGCGCAACCTCTCTTGTTCCAGGGCGATAGATTCGCGCTTTTTTTCGAAGGCCTGCCACCGCGCGTCATCCACAATCCCCAATTTGCGGCCTATTTCAGTCAATCTTAAATCTGCGTTATCTTCGCGCAATTGCAAACGGTACTCCGCGCGACTGGTAAACATGCGATATGGTTCGGAAACACCCCGCGTGATCAGATCGTCCACCAGCACCCCCAGGTAAGCTTCATCCCGGCGCGGACACCATGCATCCTGTTCGAGCACTTGCAATGCCGCGTTCAGCCCTGCCAACAAACCTTGCGCGGCGGCCTCTTCGTAACCGGTCGTGCCGTTGATTTGTCCGGCAAAGAACAGCCCCTTGATCGCCTTGGTTTCCAAAGAGCTTTTCAATCCGCATGGGTTGAAATAGTCATATTCGATCGCGTAGCCGGGACGCAGGATATGGGCGTTTTCCAGACCCTTTATAGAACGCACCAGATCCAGTTGCACATCGAACGGCAGACTGGTGGAGATCCCGTTTGGATATATCTCGTGAGTGGTCAATCCCTCCGGTTCAAGGAAGATCTGGTGGGAAGACTTGTCGGCAAAACGAGTGATCTTGTCTTCGATGGACGGGCAATAACGCGGCCCGACCCCCTCGATCATGCCGGTGAACAACGGTGAGCGGTTCAGACCGCCACGAATGATGTCATGGGTGCGCTGATTGGTTTCGGTGATCCAGCATGGAGCCTGTTTTGGGTGCTGAGTCGCTTTGCCCATGAATGAAAACACGGGCACCGGATTATCGCCTTGCTGTTCCTGCAGGCTCGAATAATCTATAGTCCGTCCATCTATGCGAGGGGGCGTACCGGTCTTCAATCGACCTGCTGGAAGATTCAGCTCGCGGAGCCGATGCGCCAAACTGATGGATGGCGGGTCTCCGGCCCGTCCCGCCTGGTAATTTGACTGGCCGACATGAATCAGGCCTGAGAGGAACGTGCCTGTAGTCAACACCACAGTTTTCGTGCTGAAGCGCAAACCGAGTTGAGTGGTTACTCCGCGCACTTGGTCTTGTTCTATCACCAGATCGTCCACCGCCTGCTGGAACAGCCAGAGGTTGGGTTGATTTTCCAGGCGAGTCCGGATGGCTTGTTTGTACAGCAATCGATCGGCTTGTGCACGCGTGGCACGTACCGCCGGGCCTTTGCTGGAATTCAGCATGCGAAACTGGATACCGCCTTCGTCGGTAGCGGCTGCCATCGCGCCGCCAAGAGCATCAACCTCCTTGACCAGGTGCCCCTTGCCGATACCGCCAATGGACGGGTTGCAGGACATTTGTCCAAGCGTTTCAATGTTATGGCTGAGCAGCAAAGTCTTGCAGCCAGCGCGCGCGCTGGCCAGGGCCGCCTCGGTACCGGCGTGTCCTCCACCAACCACAATTACATCGAATAGATCAGGAAAGTTCATTTTGAAGCTGTTCTTGAAAGGACGCGCATCATACAACAGCCGAGCATCAATCCCAACTAACTTGTTTCACGTGAAACGTATTTTTTGTGTTTCAGGCCCAAACCGGATTGTTCCACGTGAAACAATCAGTCTATTTACCAATGCAGAACCGGCTGAAAATCTCGCCCAGCAAATCATCCGGTGTGAATTCCCCGGTAATTTCATTGAGCGCTCGTTGTGCCAGGCGTAATTCCTCAGCGAACAACTCCGCACTGCTCAGCACAACATGTGCCTGACTCAAATGAGTTTGCGCTGCCGCCAAAGCTCGCAAGTGTCGCTCACGCGCCATGAATGAGCCGCTTTCCTGGTCGCGCCATCCCACCGCCTTTAGCAACATGCCTAACAATTCTTCCATCCCTTCTCCGGTTTTGGCTGAAACAAAGACGAACGGCTCATGTACTTCCGGGATTGCGGGAACATTGCCTCCCAATAGATCAGCTTTATTAAATACCAGCAAACGCGGTATGTCTACCGGCAGCCCCGCAAGCATGGCCTTATCCAGTTCCGTCATGCCCTGGCTGGCATCCAGCAGCAAAAGTATCAAATCGGCACGGCGCAAAGTCTGATGAGTGCGCGCCATACCCAAATTTTCTACGACATCTTGCGATTCGCGCAAACCCGCAGTATCCATTATGTGTAATGGCATCCCGTGAATCTGGATGGATTGACGGATTACATCGCGTGTCGTGCCCGGAATATCGCTGACCAATGCCACATCTTCACCGGACAAACGATTCAGCAGGCTGGACTTGCCTACGTTAGGCCGTCCTGCAATAACAACATGCGCGCCTTCGCGCAGCAGGCTGCCCTGCTTTGCGTTGTCCAGGGTACGCTGCAATTTCGACTGGATACTGCCCAACAACGCATCGCGTTGCTTTAGGTCAATGGAATCCACTTCTTCCTCGGGAAAATCCAGCATCGCCTCGACCAGCATACGCAGATGGATCAATTCATCTACCAGGCCGCGTATGGCAGCTGAAAATTCCCCGAGCAAGGAACGCATCGCACTTCGTGCGGCCTCTGATGAACTTGCATCGATCAGGTCAGCGACGCTTTCAGCCTGTGCCAGGTCGAGCTTGTCATTCAGAAAGGCACGGCGCGTGAATTCGCCCGGTTGCGCCAAACGCGCACCCAAATCAAGACACCGTTGTAATATCAGTTGCAACACGGCGGGGCCGCCGTGTCCTTGCAGTTCCAGCACATCATCGCCAGTGTATGAATGCGGAGAGGGAAAATATAAGGCAATGCCCTGATCCAGCGCATCACCTTTTTCGTCCAGGAAATTACAATATGTGGCGTGTCGCGCAACGGGCAATTTTCCCAGGATTCCCTTGGCCAGCTTCTCAATTCCAGGTCCTGAAATCCGTATTACCCCAACACCGCCTCTACCCTGCGCCGTAGCAACAGCAGCGATGGTATCAACGTTTGGCGGCAACACCTTTACTCTCCTTCTCAGCGGATCGGGTAATGTACCATTGCTGAGCGATGGAAAGTATGTTGTTCACGATTGAGTACAACACCAACCCGGCGGGGAAAAAGAAGAACATCACGCTGAATACGATAGGCATGATTTGCATAACCTTGGCCTGCATAGGATCCGGCGGCTTGGGATTAAGGCGCGTTTGAATGATCATGCTCGCACCCATAATCAAAGGCAGAATGTAATAAGGATCAGCAGCTGACAAATCAGTTATCCAGCCGAAAAATGGGGCATTACGCATTTCGACGCTGGACAAAATAGACCAATACAATGCAATAAAGACCGGGATTTGAATGATCACCGGCAAACAACCGCCCAATGGGTTGATTTTTTCCGTCTTATACAACTCCATCATCGCGCGATTTAACTGTTCGCGGTCGTCCGCATGCTGTTGTTTGATTTTTTCCAACTTTGGCGCAACCAAGCGCATCTTTGCCATGGAGCGATAGCTGGCAGCCGAGAGAGGAAAAAACAGCAGTTTAATCAGGAAGGTGAGCAATATGATGGAAACACCCCAATTGTGTGTCCAGCTGTGAAACAACGACATTACCCAGAACAGAGGGACAGCTATAACGGTAAGCCAACCGTAATCCACCGTAAGCCCCAAACCGGGAGCGATTTTATCCAGATTAGCCTCGGTAGGACCTGCATACAGTGCAGAACTTGTTTGTACTTTCTGTCCCGGATCAATAACCAGACTTGGTAAAACAACCCCTATAGAATAAAGGCCCCCGTCCAGTTTACGAGTGAAATACTCGCGGGCGGTTTTATCCTTGGGTAGCCATGCTGCCACAAAATAATGTTGCAATATGCCTATCCAACCATCATCAGATTGCTTGGGATATTCAAGCTTTCCTTTGTCGATGTCTGCAAACTGTACTTTTTTTAGCTTTTCCTTTTCGGTATAAACCGCAGCACCGGTGAAAGTCGGCAAAAAGCGCAAGCTGCCCTCTGGGGCCACACTATCCCGAATCAATTGAAAGTAGCTACTTGTCGTTATCGGTTGTTTTCCCACATTTTCTAGCTCAAAGGAAATGTCAATCAAATAACTTCCTCTGTGAAAGGTTATTATCTTTGTCACCTTCAGCTTGGGGTCGTCCAATGCTTTCAGTCTTACTTGAATCTGATCGGCATTTTCCGCAAGTTCATACTGATCTTGATCAGAAACAAAGAGACTGTTATGGCTAGGAAGACCCTGCCCGATCAACCCGCTTTGCGCATAGTAATTATGCGTGCCTTTCCCGCGACTGAAGAGCACCAGCGGCTTGCTCTTATCCAAACTATCCGGGTGTTTGAGCAGTGTTAACCGGCTGATATCGCCGCCAACAGTACTTATTTCCGCTTCCAGAAAATCTGTTTTTACGCTTATGGTTTTTCCGGCGGCCCGTTGATCTGATAACGGTCCTATGGCAGCCGATGGTGTTCCAGACGCTACTGGCTGCACTAAACCGGCAGGAGGTGCTGATTGCGGTTTCGGCGATTCATTGCTTGTAGTTACACTCTGCTGAACCTGTTGTTCCGGATGTTGATGACGTTGCCATCCGTCCCAGACCAGCATCAGTGAAAAGGCAAAAATCAAAAACAGAAATATTCTTTGTAAGTCCATGATCAAGTCAAAATATTAAGGCGTGGGGTCGTATCCACCGGGATTCCAAGGGTTGCAACGCAGTAATCGTTTGACACTGAGCCACCCGCCTTTTACGACACCGTGTTTCGCCAAAGCATCACAGGCGTAATGGGAGCAACTGGGGGTAAATCTGCACGAGGGGGGGGCGAGCGGGCTGATCAGATATTGATAGCCGCGTATCAGCTGGATAATTATTCTGCGCATCTGTTTTCTACTTGGCTAAACAACTTTTTCAAATTATCGATCCGCTTATCGGCCTTGCATGAATAAACGCGACTCACCATCACAACCAAATCCAACTTGCAAAGCTTAATGTTGTGCTGCCGAAAGGCTTCCCGAATGATTCTTTTTACGCGATTTCGATTTACTGCACTAGGAATCGATCTTTTGCTTGCGATAATCCCAAGTCGGGCATTATGCTTTGAGTTGCGAGTAAAAAAGATTTTGAAATGCTGATCCGCTACATTTTCAGCACGAATAACATGGTCAAAGCCATCCGTGCGCAACAATCTACTCGCAACAGTAAATTTTGACGAGTTACTAGACTGCGAGTCTTGCACGGCCCCTGGCTCGGCGCGCCCGGATAACTGCTCGTCCACCGCGAGTCTTCATGCGCACCAAGAAGCCATGGGTGCGCTTTCTTTTGACTACTGATGGTTGATAGGTACGTTTCATCTTTGTATTCCTTAGGTAAATCGAGAAGCGCGCTATTACAAAGCGTTAACACATATGTGTCAAGTTTATTTTACTGTTTTGCCTGTGGATAAGTTTGAGCTAGCCATGTAAAATACAAAACGTTTACTCATGTCTGAACCTCTCTCACAGCAATCAACTATGCAGGACCTTTCCTTTTGGGATTCATGCCTAAGCACGTTTGAAAAGAGCCTGCCGCCGCAACAATTTAATTCGTGGATAAAGCCACTACACCTCAAAAGCGAGAATGGAACACTGGTACTTACAGCTCCCAACAGCTTTACTTTGAAACTTGTCCAGGAACGTTTTTTTCCCGAGATCAGCCGTCAAGCAAGGTTAGCCTATCTGCAAGTTCCGCAATTTGAATTTCGTATCCTTGATTCATCAGCGGCGCACAATTCTCCCAAGTTACCTCCTGCGCAGAAAACGCCAGCCACAATAGAAAACAAACCCAAGATCGAAACCTCCTTCAGGGGTTATGGGAAATTAAATCCCAGCCTAACTTTCGAAAATTTTGTAATCGGGAAGGCCAATCAATTGGCTTTTGCTGCAGCGACACAGGTATCAGGACTACCGGGAGCTTCATACAACCCCCTGTTTATATATGGTGGTGTCGGCCTTGGCAAAACACACTTATTACAAGCAATCGGCAATCAAATTCGCCTTAACAATCCGCAAATTAAAATATGCTACATGCACGCTGAAAGATATGTTGCGGATGTTGTTAGAGCCTATCAAACAAATAAATTTGAGGAATTCAAACAGTTTTATCACTCCCTGGATGTGTTGCTTATTGATGATATTCAATTTTTTGCCGGCAAAGCTAAAACTCAGGAAGAGTTTTTTTACGCTTTCAACACGCTGGTTGACACTCACAAGCAAGTTATTCTAACCAGTGACACATTCCCAAAAGAAATATCTGGTTTGGAAAGCCGTCTGATATCTCGTTTTGGTTGGGGTTTGACCGTTGCGATTGAATCGCCGGAATTGGAAATGCGTGTAGCAATATTATTAAAAAAGGCAGTTCTAAGCGGTTACTCGCTTAATGATGAAGTTGCCTTTTTCGTTGCCAAGCATGTGAATTCCAATGTCCGCGAACTTGAAGGCGCATTAAAGCGTGTTGAAGCTTACACCAAATTTCACAAGCTCAATATTTCTGTAGAAACCGCAAGAGAAGCATTAAAAGATATTCTGGTTGCGCAGAGCCGCCTGGTTTCCATAGATAATATCCAAAAGACAGTGGCCGATTATTACAGGATTAAAATGGCCGAATTACTTTCAAAAAAACGCACCAGAAACCTGACTCGCCCGAGACAAATAGCCATGTCCTTGGCAAGGGAGCTAACTACGATGAGTTTGCCTGAGATCGGAAATTCATTTGGCGGCAAGGATCATTCGACTGTTATACATGCTTGCAAAACGGTATCGAGCTTGAGAATTATCGAGACAACAATTGATGCGGACTATAAGATCCTGTTGCAAACGCTAAGGGGATAACCTCATGGCAAGCTTGTGGATAAATTGTACATAATTACCACTTAATAATAATCCGCAAGATTATCAACATCCACCAACCTATCAATCAACAGCGTATTCAGAACTTTTACTATAGCCATGTTGTTGCTTTAAATATGATTTATTAAATCAATAACACAAACAGAGATCATTATTAGATTTATTAGGAATTAATATTATGTTTATAGATAAAACAGAAATAGAGACGCTACTCAAACCGCTGCAGATTGTGATTGGCATTGTTGAGCGCAAACAAACATTGCCGATTTTATCCAACGTATTGATAGAGAAGGAACCGGGGAAAATTCGTTTTACTGCAACCGATCTTGAAATCCAGATCACAACCACAATAGAAACAAAAGCCGGTGGTAAGGATACTTCCAGCATTACGGTAGGAGGAAAAAAACTCCAGGAAATACTTCGGATTCTTCCCGAGCAAAACAAGATATCAGTCGAAACCAAAGAGAATAAAGCGCTGATAAAATCCAACAAGAGTAGATTCAGTCTTCAAACGCTTCCAGCGCAGGATTTTCCAAAACTGAATATTTTGCTGTCTGATGCAAAAAAAATCGTTTTGCATCAATCGCTATTTAAATCATTACTGCTTTCGGTTCAGTATGCAATGGCTCAACAAGATGTGCGTTACTATCTCAACGGTGTTTTGTTGATCATTGAAGGAAATACTCTTAAGGTAGTGGCTACGGATGGTCATCGGTTAGCCTTCAATTCTGGAGTAATTGAAGGCAAGCACGAAAAGCAGGAAATAATTTTGCCGAGAAAAACGGTAGCGGAGCTTTGCAAGCTGCTTGGCGATACTGACGAAAGTGTTGAAATCGAATTTTCAACCCAACAAGTGAAAGTGGCTTTTTCCGGCATTAATCTGATCTCCAAAGTTATCGATGGAAAATTTCCAGATTATGAAAGAGTCATCCCAAAATACAGCAACCATCTCAGCATAGATCGAGTGCAGGTACAACAGGCCTTGCAACGCGCAGCGATATTATCCAATGAGAAATTCAGAGGTGTACGTTTTGTTCTAACCGAAAAAAATCTCAGCATCATCAGCAGCAACAGCGAGCACGAAGAAGCACAGGAAGAAATCGAAACAAGCTATCACGGAGAAGCTATAGATATCGGTTTCAACGTGAATTACCTGATGGATGGTTTAAATAACATCAGCAGTGAAACGGTAACTTTTTCCTTTGGCGATCCCAATAGCAGCATATTGATCACGACACCGGAAAACCAGGAATTCCGCTACGTAGTCATGCCAATGCGCATTTAAAAGCCACATAAATATAGTATCTCTTTTAATCGATAAAAGTGAAAAAGACCTCGGAAAGAACCAAATGAGTGAATATACCTCCAGCAATATCAAAGTATTAAAAGGTTTGGAAGCGGTTCGCAAACGCCCCGGTATGTATATCGGTGATACCAACGATGGCACGGGCCTGCATCATATGGTGTTCGAAGCTGTCGATAACGCTGTAGACGAAGCCCTGGCCGGCTACTGTAATGAAATCAACGTAACCATTCATGCTGATAATTCGATTAGCGTTAGCGACAACGGGCGCGGCATACCCACAGATATTCATAAAGAAGAAAATCGCTCGGCTGCAGAAGTGATCATGACCATCCTGCATGCGGGCGGTAAGTTTGACAGCAATTCTTATAAGGTATCCGGCGGTTTGCATGGCGTGGGAGTATCGGTCGTAAATGCCCTGTCAGAATGGTTAAAGCTGACCATATATCGTGATGGCAAAGAGCACTTTATGGAATTTCGCCACGGCGACCCGGTTGCCCCGTTAAAAATTGTGGGTGAATCAAGCAAGAGGGGAACCATAGTCCATTTTCTTCCGGCCAAAGAAACTTTCGGTTTGGTTGAGTTCCACTTCGATATTCTGGCAAAGCGCCTGCGCGAATTATCATTTTTGAATAACGGTGTAAAAATTTCGCTGATAGATCACCGCAATGGAAAAGAAGAAAATTTCGCGTTCAGCGGCGGCATCAAAGGTTTTGTCGAATACATGAACCGGAACAAAACGGCACTTCACCCGACAGTATTTTATGCAATCGGCGAAAAGGACGGGATTACGGCCGAAATCGCCATGCAATGGAATGACTCTTACCAGGAAACTGTGCAATGTTTTACCAATAACATTCCGCAACGAGACGGAGGCACGCATCTAACGGCACTGCGTACCGCAATGACACGCACGCTGAACCAGTATATCGAAACCGAACAGTTGGCAAAAAAAGCCAAGGTGGACACAACCGGCGACGACATGCGCGAAGGTTTGACTGCGGTACTGTCGGTAAAATTGCCCGACCCGAAATTTTCATCACAAACCAAAGACAAGCTGGTTTCCTCCGAAGTGCGTCCGGTCATAGAAGATCTGATTGCCCAGCAGATGAGTTCGTTCCTGCTGGAAAAACCCAATGATGCAAAAATTATCGTCAATAAAATAATAGATGCCGCCCGAGCGCGCGAGGCCGCGCGCAAGGCGCGCGATTTGACGCGCCGCAAGGGGATATTGGACGGTATGGGATTGCCTGGCAAACTGGCTGATTGTCAGGAAAAAGATCCGGCCTTGTCCGAACTTTACCTGGTGGAGGGAGATTCCGCGGGAGGTTCTGCCAAGCAAGGCCGTGATCGGAAGTTTCAAGCGATACTGCCGCTTAAGGGCAAGATTTTGAATGTGGAAAAAGCCCGTTTTGAAAAACTGATCGCCTCCCAGGAAATCGCCACATTGATTACCGTTTTAGGCACAGGCATCGGCAAAGACGAATACAATCCTGACAAGCTGCGTTACCACCGCATCATCATCATGACTGACGCGGACGTGGATGGCTCACATATCCGTACATTGCTGCTCACTTTTTTCTACCGGCAGATGCCAGAACTGGTCGAGCGCGGCCACATCTATATCGCGCAACCACCGTTGTACAAGATAAAGCAGGGCAAGGAGGAGCGTTATCTCAAGGATGATCAGGAGATGAAAATCTATATGCTCAAGTCAGCGCTGAACAACGCAGTGCTTTACCCTGCAGCCGACGCGCTACCGATCCAGTCCGATGCGCTGGAGCTGCTGGCAACACATTATTTCCTTGCCGAAGCCGTGATTGATCGCTTGTCACGCTTTACTGCGCCGGAAGCCAGTCATGCCCTGCTAATCCTGCCTGCATTATCGCTCGATGATTTAAATCGAGCGCAAAGCGGTGCAAAGCAACTCGAAGCGGCCTGCGGCGGCAGCATAAAAGTCGAGGTAGAAACCGACGAAGCCGGCGAATACCGCCTGCGTCTGGAAAAGCTGTATCACGGCAACTACTCCGTCAGCTACATGGATAAAGATTTTCTGAAGGGCAGCGATTACGTGCAGATCCGCCAGGCGGCTGAAATCCTGAATGGCCTCATCAAGCCGACGGCCTACATCGCCAGAGGTGAACAGAAACGCGCTGTGACCAGTTTCAAACAGGCCATAGAATGGTTGCTGGATGAAGCAAAGCGCGGTGTCAACATCCAGCGTTACAAGGGTTTGGGAGAGATGAATCCTTCACAACTGTGGGAAACCACCATGGATGTGAAAAATCGCATCTTGCTGCGCGTGCGTATTGAGGACGCGATCTCTGCTGACGAGATATTCACCACTCTGATGGGCGATGTGGTTGAGCCGCGCCGCGCCTTTATCGAGAAGAACGCGCTTGGGGTAAAGAATCTGGATGTGTAACCGTTATTAGGTGCTGCTTGACAAGCTGTAATGATATCTCTGTAGCGCCGCGGTTGGACTCGACAAAATCGACGCATCGATGACGCATGTCGTTTAGCCTTGCATCGTCGTGGAATAAGCGTTGCGCTTCACCGACAAGTCCGGCAACATCGGAAACCTGGATAGCGGCGCCCGCCGAAACGGCTAGACGTGTCGCTTCATCGAAATTGTACGTATGCGGCCCGACCAGCACTGGCGTGCCTACTGCGCAGGCCTCGATCAAATTCTGTCCTCCATACGGCAGCAGGCTGCCTCCGATGAAAGCGAGATCGGCCGCAGCGTAGTAGGCAAACATTTCTCCCATGCTGTCACCCAAAATCACCCTGGTTTCAATCGGATCGCTGCGGAGCAGAAACTGTTCATCGATAGCTTTGCCTGCCGGACTCATTTTGCTTCGGAACTGAAATGGGATACCACGTTGTTCAATCAGTCTTGCAACTTCAGAAAAGCGCTGCGGATGGCGCGGCACGATTACCAGCAGCAAATCGGGGATAGAGATCTTTTGAAGCTCATCAAGCAACAACGATTCCTCTCCTTCGCGGGTACTTGCAGCGAGAAAGATCCTGCGTGATGTGCCAAACTGGTTGCGCAGTTCTTTGCCAAGTTCCAGCATGGCAACCGGCGGATGGATATCAAACTTCAGGTTGCCCATCACGGAAACATTCCTTGCGCCAAGCCGGGTAAAGCGCGACGCATCATCGTTGGTCTGTGCGGAAATCGCGGCCAGTTCGGTCAGGGCCATTCCGGACAAGCTGGCAAAGCGAGAATAGCGCCGCATGGATTCTTCCGACATGCGCGCATTCAACAGCAGCAACGGGATATGGCGATTGTGGCAGGCATGAATCAGGTTGATCCAGATTTCGGTTTCCATCAGGATGCCGAGCAGTGGCTGAAAGTGATTTAAAAATTTCCTTGTTGCGAATGGATAATCGTAAGGCAAATAGACACGCATCACTTCATCGCCATAAAGCTGTTTGCTGGCAGCGCGACCCGTAGGCGTTGTATGGGTAAGCAGGAGTTGATGATCAGGATAGATTTCTCGCAGCCGGGTTACGAGGCTTTGAATTGCGCGTGTTTCACCAACTGATACGGCGTGCAGCCAGATGACCGGTTTGCGGCTGCGGCCAGAATAATAGCCAAAACGTTCGCCGATATGATGCAGATATTCTGGTTGTTTGCGCGCGCGCCAAAGCAGGTGAAATAAAATATATGGCAATAGCAGCCACAGAACAAAGTTGTAGGGGTGCCTGAGGTTTAACACCGAGCTACCCTTTGCAGAGCCGCAGTCACTTCGGCTATATCCGGCGCGCGGCCGATGTTGCCGAGATTAACTGCATTTGCTCCTGCGTTCAATCCGGTAAGAGCCGGGTCAGTCGCTGTGTAAATGCCGATGGTGGGTACATTTAGCGCGGCCGCGAGATGGTTAAGACCGGTATCCACGCCTATCGTGGCACGCGCTGAGCCAAGCAGGAATGCGGCTTCAATGAGGTTTAGACGCGGAGGCGTGATGGCATCGGGAATGGCCTTGGCCAGGCGCAAGCTTCGCGTCATCTCCATCTCGTTTCCCCAAGGCAGGATACAAAGAATATTTTTCTGATGAAGATAACCACCAAGTTCAATCCAGTCAGCCTCATCCCACAGCTTGTCAGCGCGGCTGGTGGAGTGTAACAGCACCACATAAGGCTCGTCCGTTAGCCAAACCGGGCGCGACATAACGGGAATTTGAATGCCGTAATCGGCATTGCCGTATACCGTGTATCCGATTGCCTGTGCGACCAGCTGCCGGTTCCGATCAACAGCGTGTTGCCCTGTGGATACAGAAAAAGTTCGCTGATATAAACTTGCCGCAAATGGTTCGCGTGCACTTTGCCTGTCAAAACCACATCGCAGTCCGTGCGCACCGCGCATGAGTAAGGCACTTTTGAGCAAGCCTTGCGTATCGATCGCGAAATCGTAGTTTTGTGCCGACAACGAGGTACGGAAGGCCGCGATTTCGTGCCAGGTAACGGCATTCAGCAACTTGCGCCGCCAGCGGCGTACGGCAACCGGAATGACTCTGCGAACCCCCGGGTGCAAACCGGGTATGGCGGCAAAATTTTCTTCCACGAGCCAATCGATTTGCGCATCCGGAAAATGACGCACGATGTCGCTGACCACCGGCAGGTTATGCAATACATCGCCCAGCGAAGATGTCTTGACCAGCAGGATGCGCGGGGCAGAAGGATGCGCCATAAGGAATTGCAAAGTTGTCGGGAGCAATGGAAACGCATCTTAAATGACAGCATGGAACTTAGAAACCCCCATATCGCGCAGAATACCTGTTTTGGCTTGCCGCATGCCACTTTCTATTCTCTCTTCTCGATCGAATGCTAAAATGCATTTACTTAATTTCGGTAAACAGCATGACACATTACCCGACAGTCATTTCCGCATTAGTCACGATGATGCTGACCCTGATCCTCACGCTGAACAAGCACGGTACGATACAAGACATCCCCAACGAGCGGTCATTGCATACCGAACCGATACCTCGGGTCGGTGGGGTCGGAATCATGGCGGGAATATTATCCGGATGGATACTGCTATTCCAACATTGGGCATGGTGGATCGTGTTGCCCGCCCTGGGTCTGTTCATATTGTCATTGGTGGACGATGTGCGCAATTTGCCCGTAAAATTGCGGCTGCTCGGTCACTTTCTCGCCGCGATCATCGTATTGGAGGGTGCAGGTATCGAGTGGCTATGGCTGTTGCCGGTGTTGCTGTTCATTGTGTGGATGACCAACCTGTACAACTTCATGGACGGTTCGGATGGCCTGGCTGCCGGCATGACAGTGTTCGGCTTCAGCTTCTATGGGATAGCCGGATTGTTGAATGGCAATGAAGCTTTTGCCATGATGAATTTTTCCGTCGGGGCTGCGGCATTGGGTTTTCTTTACTATAACTTTCACCCGGCCAAAGTGTTCATGGGCGACTCGGGCTCCATTCCGCTTGGTTTTCTTGCCGCGTCATTCGGGACATGGGGCTGGCAGCTGGGATATTGGCCGTTCTGGTATCCAATCCTGGTTTTTTCGCCGTTCGTGATTGACGCAACCGTGACCCTGCTAAAACGTGTGCGCCAAGGAGAAAATCTCTCGCAAGCGCACCGCGGCCATTATTACCAGCATCTGGTTCAAATGGGTTGGGGGCATCGCAATACCGCGATCGCAGAATATGTGCTGATGCTGCTGGTTGGAGGATCAGCATTATGGGGGATCGGTTTGAATGCATTGGGTCAGGTGAAAGTGCTGGCATTGTGGGGTGCAGTTTATCTGGGGTTGGCAATATGGATCGATCGATGCTGGCGACAGCATGAGGCGATGAAAAATAGTGTTGCCGATGTTTAAATCCAATATTCGTACCATATTGGCGGTGCTGCATGATGCGGTTGCCGCTGTGCTGGCGTGGAACCTGGCCTATCTGTTGCGCTTCAATTTTGAATTGCCACCCAACTACGCTGCGGAGCTGCAGCAAACCTTATTTTGGGTCGTGCCATTGGAGTTGATCATTTTTTGGCGCTTTAATCTGTATCGCGGGATTTGGCGATATGCCAGCACTGCCGACTTGCGCCGCATCTTTCTGGCAGTTTTGCTGTCAGCGGCGGCCATACCACTGATGTTCCTGATGTTGCGTCTGGATTTGGTGATCCCTCGTTCAGTCATGATCATCAATCCACTGTTGCTGATCCTGATGATGGGCGGCAGCCGCTTTGTTTACCGGCTGTGGAAAGAAAAGGGGCTATATGGCAACTTCAAGCTGCATGGTGAACCGGTGCTGGTATTGGGTGCCGGAGATGCTGCAGCGAGCCTGGCCAAGGATTTGACCAAGAGCAGTGAATGGCGGTTGGTGGGTTTTCTGGATGACGACACCGAAAAACTTGGACGCATGCTGAATGACGTTCATGTCCTGGGCAAGCTGGATAGTCTGTCTGATTGGGCCGAACGACTGGGCGTAACGCAAGTGATCATTGCGATGCCATCGAGCTCGCACCAGGAGCGCAAGCGTGCAATACAGTTGTGCAATGCTGCCCAGCTGAAAGCGCTGACGGTCCCTTCGTTTGACGACTTGATAAGCGGCAAGGTGGCGGTGTCGCAACTGCGTGCGGTGGAGTTGGACGACCTGCTGGGGCGCGATCCGGTGGTGCTGGATGATGCCGGATTACATGGATTGATGATGGGCAAGGCGGTGATGGTGACCGGAGCCGGCGGCTCGATAGGTGCCGAGTTGTGCCGCCAGATCGCGCGGTTCTCCCCCTCGGAATTGCTGTTGTTCGAGTCCGGCGAATTCGCCATGTATACCATCGAACAGGAACTGAAACAGAATTTTCCCGAGCTGAATATCGTTTGTCTGATAGGCGATGTGCGCGATGCGGCACGGGTGGATGAAGTCCTGCAAAACTACCGGCCAATCGTGTTGTTTCATGCTGCCGCCTATAAACACGTACCGATGATGGAACAGAACAATGCCTGGCAGGCAATACGCAACAACGTGCTGGGTACCTGGACGGTGGCACGCGCGGCTCAGCAGTATGGCGTCAGCAAGTTCGTGATGATTTCCACCGACAAGGCCATCAATCCGACCAATGTGATGGGGGCGAGCAAACGTCTTGCTGAAATGGTTTGCCAGTCTTTGGAGTCTTCCGGAAATACGCGTTTCGTGATGGTGCGTTTCGGCAATGTGCTGGGTAGTACCGGCAGCGTGATTCCTACATTCCGCGCGCAAATCGCCCGGGGCGGGCCGATCACGGTGACGCACCCGGAAATCACGCGCTACTTCATGTCCATTCCGGAAGCCGCGCAACTGGTATTGCAGGCGGGTCTGATGGGGCAAGGCGGGGAGATATTCGTTCTGGAAATGGGCGAGCCAGTGAAGATAGTCGATCTGGCAAAGGACTTGATTCGCTTGTCCGGTTTTGGTGAAGATGAAATCAGGATCGAATTCACCGGTCTGCGTCCCGGGGAAAAACTTTATGAGGAGTTGCTGGCGAACAGCGAGCTTACCTTGCCGACCCGGCATCCCAAGCTGCGCATTGCCCAGGCAGGGCCAACTGATGAGGCATGGCTTGATCGGTTGCTGGACTGGGTGTCTGCAACTGTGATGACTGATGAGGAGGTGCGCAAGGCGTTAACCCGATGGGTACCGGAGTACCGCCCAAGTGCTCGGCCTTCATCTCGGAACAACCGGGTTTGATGACTGCTGGTGGTGCTGGTTCGGATCATTGTCAGTCAAGAGAGCCTCAATAAATCATGGCTGATAAAACTGCTGGCTATCTGATTGACACGTCTGCCGAAAATATATTGGCCGGGCACCCGAATCACGCCGGGCAAATACAGGGGCATAGACTTTCCGTCATTATCATCACCAAAAACGAGGCGCACAACATCCGCGCTTGCCTTGAGTCGGTGAGCTGGGCGGATGAGATCATCGTGGTGGATTCCGGCAGTACGGACGACACAGCCGACTATTGCGCGTGAATTCACCCCGCACGTATATAGCCATGACTGGCCTGGTTTCGGCGCACAGAAGAACCGCGCGCTCGATTACGCGACAGGTGACTGGGTGCTGTCACTGGACGCAGACGAGCGCGTCACTCCAGCGCTTCGTGCACAATTGAACCACGCGATGGAAAAGGCCGACAACGATGGATATTGCCTGCCGCGTCTTTCCCAATTCTGCGGCAAGTTCATCCGCCACTCGGGCTGGTATCCGGACCATGTGTTGCGGCTGTTCAAAAGAGGAAGTGGGCGCTTCTCAGACGACCTCGTGCATGAAAGCGTGATTTTGCAAGGTCGTGTCGGCAAGCTGACCAGTCCCTTGATGCACTACAGCTACCTGACTGAGGCGGACGTGGATCGCAAGGTCGAGCAATATGCCTTTGCAGCAGCACAGCAGATGTACAAAAAGGGAAAAGTCGCCAAAAGCATTGATGCTCCTGTGCGTGCAGCGTGGGCGTTTTTCCGGACCTATTGCTTGAGATTGGGAATCCTGGATGGGGTCGCCGGTTACAGGATTGCCTGCATGAATGCGCGCACGACTTACCTCAAGTATGAAAAATTGAAAGCCATGCGCTAAACTATAACCATATTTTGATGGTTACACTTATTCAAAATCCTGCTAAACGCGCCAGGTCAAAATTCATGCTTCCGGGGCGTTCTTCAATTCAATAGCACCAAGCCGGGAGCGTGATTACAGGATTTGCATGAAGGTGTCGGAATGCCGTTGAGCCTGTTGCTATGAACCGGCCGGCCTGAGTGCAACAACAATGATGGTTCGACCGAGCAGGATCTTCACACTGTTGATGGAATCTACGATGCCCTTGTTGCTGCTATCGATGGTTTTGTACTTGTGTATCTCTCGTTGCTTTGCGAGAAATCCCATCAGCGCAATAAAGGGCCACAACACCAGCAATTTCGGCATTGCAGTGCGCTGAGGCTTGTCGATTTCAAGCCGGCTCAGGGCGAAGCCTGATTCTGCGAGCGCATGCGCCAAATAAAAGTAGGAAACCGGCAGTGATGTGACCGACAGTTGAATAGGTCTCCGCCCTTCCGACCGGGAGGGGGCCGAACAAATTCCAAAAACCGAAGAAAAGAAACCGAAGGCGTGACTGCAAATTCAAAATGTTGGGTGTAGAGAAAATGACTGATCCGCCGGGCTTTGTGACACGAAATATCTCCCTTATCAATCTCCGATAATTCTCCAGATGCTCGATCACCTCGGTGCAAGTAACGATATCAAAGCTCTCGGCCGGGTAGGGAAGGCTCTCCTCATTGAGGTTGGCAATATCCACCTTCAGGCCGGCAACCTGCATCAATGAATCCGTGTAGTCGCAGGCGTTCGATTCAATGTCAGGGTACGCCTGCCGTAGGAGCGTGATAAGAGTGCCGCTGCCTGAACCTATGTCCAGATGTCTCGCCTTGCCCCCGCGCAGGAGTCCGCGAGAAAGGAGAACGACTTTGGCGAGGATTTTGTCCGTGGATAGATCCATGCGGCGAATTATGCCAGAAAGCAACTTCCGACGAGCGATGGCAGAGTAATTTTCTGATCCGCAAGAATGTCTAACAAAGTGCGATCGAAGTATGACCACACAATCAGACCGCTACATTATAATTGAAGCCTCGAGCACGCCCGGTGGCGATAATGACTGATCTTGTAATGCCGTAGCTGTGCGTGCACAAGTTCATCACCGAACTTGCACATGAATGTCGATCATTCCGGCTTTTTAAAATATAAAATATTTCGGACTGTATAGAACTGTTTGACCTTACGCCTCAAGGCATGTTGTTGCCTTTGCCGTGCCAGATTCATTCTATAACGTTGATCAACAGTTAATTCAGAGAGAACCAAATGAGTGCAGTCCACAATCTTTCAAAGAACCAGATCAAAAGGTACGCCCTTCAGAAGCGGGAATCGGGAGAGTACTTTGACGTTCATACACCGCATTTACAAGACAACTTTTGCGGATCTATCGACCGCTTCTGTGACATAGCGTATGCATTTCGATCCTCTCCTCGCGTGCTGGATGCAGGCTCCGGTGATGGATTGCTGCTTGCGCTGCTGAAAATGCTTGGCCATGAAGTGCACGCGGTGGATCTGGTTGACCACGGCTCCGACGATTTATATTTAAGGCACAGCATCCCCTTCTCCGTATGCAACATTGAAGCCGACCCATTACCCTTCTCGTCGGAATACTTTGATGCAGTGAGCTGTTGCCAGGCGCTGGAACACTTTACACATTCTCATCTTCCCCCCGTGGTTGAAATGAGGCGGGTATTGGTGAGCGGGGGGATTCTGGAGCTGGACGTTCCCAATGCAGTTGGTTTTCGAAATCGCAGCCGCATGCTACGGGGCAAGCACATCACCTATGATTACAAGCAACACTATCTATATGCCAAGCCGGTGACTTACAAAGGCCGCGAGTATTATCCCGATAGGCACAATCGTGAGTTCACCAAGGCGGAACTGGAGCTCCTGTTGACGGAAGCCGGGTTTCGGTCGGTTGATGTCCGGTTCATAAAGTCGCGGCGCTACAGAGAAGGTTTGGAAAAACTCAAGGACATTGGTACTGCGCTGAAGGATGCATGGCCCCCACTGCGCAAAACGTTGATGGGGTTTGGAATAAAATAGGCGCCATGCCCAAACTGTACATAGAAGAGTTCGTTGGAATCACCAACCGTCTTGAGTGTCTTTCCCTGGCCTTTGCCATCCAAAAGGATTACGGCCACGATATCATCCTGGACTGGAGCGAACTGGATTCCTTTTGTGTGGATGGCACAAGACGAGGCAAGGTGACGTTCCTGACCAAGCTGGGAGCGGAGCGCGTTCGCAATTGCGACATGGCGACATTTTCCAGGCTGGCTGGCAAGAAGATACTGCTGCGTTCCCTTGACGGGCCGCCCGAAAAACAAGACCCGATCTACATGGACGTACCGGCCAAGATCCATCCAAAGGAGCATCTGGCAGCGGAAATTCGCGCGATGTTCGCAGCAGTGAACGGCCGGCCGACAGTGGGCATCCATATCCGTCATGGTGATTTTCAGTTGGCGAACAGGGATACCTATAGTATCGATGGCGTAAAATGGCCTGCCGTCCCGATCTGGTGGTATGAAAAAACCATGGAGAAGATAGTTGAACTGAACAGGGATACCTGCTTTTTTCTCTCTTGCACCGGCGACCCGGATTCGCACGGCACCCTGACGAAGAATTTCGACGTTATCACCGTGCCGGTGCAGTCACATTATGGCTACAAAAACAGGGGCAATGATCATCGGTCCACAGTCAATCCAGTGGCAGACCTGTTCGCATTGGCCTGCTGCCCGGTGGTGCTGGCCACCCCGATCTCTTGTTTCTCTCACTGGGCGGCCAACGTACTCGGCATCCCGGCCACCTGTATCATTCCCCTACCCGGCGCCAGCGAGGCGAATCCGCTGATGGGCGCTGTCAGAATTTACGGTAGCCGCTTGCCCCGCTGGGCTGCAGCAGGGAGAACCGGCAGCGACGTGACGCCGCTTGACAACAAACTGACAGGCATATTCCTGGGTGCACCGGCGGATACCTCGTGGATGAAATCATGTTGAGAGGTGCAACACCATGATCCCTGCCACTGTCAGCATCGTCATCCCGTTGTATAACCAGCTCAAGTATACGAAGCTCTGTCTGGAGAGTCTCAGGTCAACGTCGACTGTTTTGCCGGAAATCATTCTGGTCGACAATGCATCGACCGACGGAACCGCCGACTACCTGAGAACGCTTTCAAATATAAAAGTGATCAGTAATGCAGAAAATCTTGGATTCGCCGGCGGCTGCAACACTGGAATCAGGGCTGCAAGCGGCGATTGGGTGGTGGTGCTCAATAACGACGTGATCGTCGCACCCGGTTGGCTAGACGGAATGCTGAACGCGGCGAATCGCTGGAATCTCCAGATCGTTACTCCGGCGATCAGGGAAGGGGAATTCGACTATGACTTCAATGCCTATGCACGAGAACTGACGGGTCGTATGCAAAGGGTCATCCGCAAGGGAAGAGCAAACGGCATCTGCTTCATGGTGCACAGAAGCGTGTTCGACACCATCGGACTCTTGGACGAAAAATTCCTGATCGGCCAATACGAGGACAAGGATTTTTTCCTGAGGGCTGCACGCGCCGGATTTGCGCTCGGTACCGTGGGCAGCGCCTTTCTGCACCACTTCGGGTCTGCCACCCAGAAAGCATTAAATCGCAACTCAGCCCCCCGACCATACGCTCTGGAGAACAAGGCCTACTTTGCCAGGAAATGGAAACTGAGCTGGTGGAAGCGGCTGGCTGGCCGACTCAGCGAAAGATTTTTCACCAGGGTATCCAGTCTGATAGAGAGAACACGGTACGGCCACACATTGATGGAAAAAATGATTGACGGTCGGTTGCAATATGAATAGCCGTTCCCCATCTTCCTACCTGATCGTCTGCTTCCGCTATATCGGAGATGTTCTGGTAACGACCCCACTGGCACTCTCTATCAAGACCGCCAATCCGGATGCTGTCATTGACTATCTCGTCTTTTCGGGAACCGAAAAGGTGCTGGCCAAAAACCCGCATATCCGTAATGTCATCACTATTCCGCGAGATACTTTCGGATTTGGAATTTTGCTTTCTCTATTCAGGAAATACGATATTGCCATTGCAGCCTACCCTTCCGACAGAACTGTCATTGGCCGCCGCCATTGCCGGGAAACGTTCCGTAGGACTGACCAATGGCCTTAGAAAGGAATGGTGGAAATATTTGATACTGGATAATCATCATGTTTGCTATGACCGCATCCATGTGGTTTCCAATATGCTAATGCTATTGCGGATGCTCGGAATCGAGCCGATCCCGAGAGTGGTGATGGGCTACGATGACAGTGATACGGCTTTTGCCCGGGAATATATCCCTTTTCAACGACTACATAATCCTGCATCCATACAGCATGAAGGCATACAAGTACTGGCCGGCAGAAAGATGGGCCAGACTCGCCGGTTTGATTCAAGAGCAAACCGATTGCGTTCCCGTATTTACCCGGACACCGGAACCGGAGGGAGATGAATATCTGGAACAGATCAGAAAGTCTGCTTCCCAAGGTATACAGGTATTCGACTCAGCGTGTACACTCAATCAACTGGCGGCAATCATAAAAGGGTGCGGCCGCATTCGTCGGTGTCGACACCGCCATTACCCATGTAGCGGCAGCTACGGAAATTCCCACCATCGCGATATTTGGGCCAACCTTGACACGTTACTGGGCACCCTGGCCAAATGGATGCAGCCATGAGTCGGTTTTTGCCGCTGGCAAGGGCATTCAACGGCATGATTATGTCACGGTGGTGCAAAAGGGTTGGGAGTGCGTACCCTGCAATCTGGAAAGTTGCGCCATCAGCACGCAAGGTGCCACGGAGTGCTTAGTGCAACTGGACGAACATGAAGTGCTGGCAGCCTTGATCGAAACACTTGCACGCGACAGGGCTGTATCGGCATGAATATTCTTCTTTACCATTTCGGTTATCGCGGCGATATCCTGGTTGTGGGACAGAATTTCACCCGTGAACTGAAAGTCCGTTATCCTGATGCTTCCATAGACCTGATGGTGCGACCAAGAATGGTTGAGGCCAGGGATTTCATGGGACCAATGGGTCTTTACCGCAGCATTCTCTTAGGGGAAAAAAAGGATTACCACGCCTCGAAAGATCGCTACGACCTTTCTTTCATGATTGACGAAAACGTGTACCCAGAGGGGAATTTGCGTACCCCCTTTACGAAGGCAGCTTTTCCTTATCGCCAGCACAGGCTTGTTCTAGCCACCACCCCGGAAGACAGGGCAGTAGCTTCTGGTATTGCACAAGGATTGACCCGCCCCGTTATAGCTACTCAGTCAGACATGGGAAGGAAATGGCCTGAAGAACGTGTCGCACTTCTTCGGCAACGACTCTCCACCTCTGGGAACCCTGCTTACGCTGGGGCCGGAACAACGCTTTCCCGGCCTTGATCGACCCCTCACCTTTCGCGAGTCAGCGGCTCTGGTTGCCCATGCAGATATTTTTGTCGGGATCGATTCCGGGATTGCCCACGCAGCAGCTCTCATGGGTGTCCAGACGGTACTGCTCCCGCCGGTTTTCCCCGAATCGTGGATATCACCTACGGAATACGCAAATCCATTTATTCCGGAAGAGGCTGAGAAGCATATAAGTATGCGGCCTCCTCAGGATGCATTTTGCGGCCATTATTTCTGTCTCCAACCGACCAAAACCGGAGGGTTCAAAAGGCCTGGCGGCGACCCGCTCCGAGTGAAGTGCGTCTGGAAAAAAAGATGGGGTTTTATGAAAAGGGAGTGTTGTTTTCAGAAAATATCAGTTGAGGACTACTTTAAAGCTGTAGTAACCGCTCTGCATAAAAGGGGAATCGCTACTTTGCCCATATAGCCGACGTTTGCCCGCAGCAGGCCCGGCAACCAGGCGGCTATTTGTTGCCGGATTTTCTTTGGATCGGCGATGCCCCTTCATTTTGTGGCGATGAAATACAGGTTTCATAGAGGCTTTTGGATGAAGATATTTTATATAAACTTAGACAATAGAACTGATCGCAAATTACATATCGAGAATGAGCTCAAGAAGGTGGGTTTAGAGGCTGAGCGTATTCCTGCGGTTACGCCTTCTGATTTAGCGGATTTATTGCCAGCACAGTCGGAAGAAGATCTAAAGATAAGTAAATTGGAAATGGCCTGTTCCATGAGCCATCGGAAAGCATGGGAAGAGATTATTTCCCGGAACCTCGAATATGCGCTTATTCTCGAAGACGATGTGGTGTTGTCTAGCTTTCTCCCGAGCTTCCTTGATTTGGTGCCAAAAATCAACGCAGGAGTAGACATAATAAGAGTCGAAACGCGCTTTCAACGTGTTCGGATGTGCTCAATAGATTTCAATGTGAAGAGCAAAATTTCGCTTTATAGGCCATTTAGCGAACTCTGGGGGGCGGCGGGTTATATCATTAAGAAAGAGTGTGCGGAACGATTGTTGTCCGAGCCAGATTTTTTTGCTTTGGCTTTGGATCATTTGTTATTCTTTCCTAAAAGCCATATGTATAAAACAATCAGATGCTTGCAATGTAATCCTGGCTTGGTAATGCCACTAGATCTATTGCATAACGATCACGATAAAGAAATCGTTAAAAGTGATATTGCATTCGGTCGCGATATGCGAGCTCCTGCATCAGCAGAAAAAATGCATGGCCTCAAGAAAATATCGCGTGAATTTAAAAGAGTGTGCGACCAAATCGCAATGCTGACCGAGAGGCTGATAAACCAACATCGGGGTGGCAAGTTCTGGGCAAAAATATATTTTAAGCGGTAGGGAACTGAGCCTCGCAGAATGAGTGATTGTGTCACAACCCGTATGGACCTGGTTTGCAGATGGCCTGTAGCGATATACTCATTACAAAGGTAATCGACCTTCGCCGCGTTGGGCACCTTGCATTTTATCCCGCAAAGCATAGTGCGCGGTCATGTTGGGCTTATCCAATGTTTCCCTGGTAGGTCAGTAGGCGGCCTTCGGGTAGAGTCTTGCCGTTGTCTTCGCACTGCGATGAAAGGCTCGCTCGTTTTGTTTGCAAAGGCGGACGTGGAGCGCAGGATCAAGCAGTATGCTGCGGCTTGCCGCTCTTGGAACCCTGCTTACGTTGGGGCCGGAACAGCGCTATCACGGCCTTGATCGCCACCTTACCTTTCGCCAGTCAGCGGCTCTGGTTGCCCATGCAGATATTTTTGTCGGGATCGATTCCGGGATTGCCCACGCAGCAGCTCTCATGGGTGTCCAGACGGTACTGCTCCCGCCGGTTTTCCCGGAATCGTGGATATCACCTACGGAATACGCAAACCCATATATTCCTGGAAGAGTCTGAAAGGCATATAAGTGTGAGGCCTCCTCAGGATGCCTTTTGCGGCCATTATTTCTGTCTCCAACCGACCAAAACCGGAGGGTTCAAAAGGCCTGGCGGCGACCCGCTCCGAGTGAAGTGCGTCTGGAAAAAAAGATGGGGGTTTATGAAAGGGGAATGTTGCTTTCTGAAAGTTTCGGTTGAGGATTTTTGGAGAGCGGTGGTAACCGCTCTGCATAAAAGGAAACTGACACATTTAAATCCTGATGCCTAGCAAGAATAGCTTCTCCATGAATTTCTTCGAAATATATTGCAGGAAACTAAGTTTATTTAATGTGAATTTAGAGCCTTGCGGAAGTATAAGGAGGTATCCCTCATCATCGAAATTTCGAATAATTTTCCTGTCTCCGAATATTTCATAAACGAAGTCAATATTTCTCATCGCTGGAGGAATATTTGCATAATCAGGCGGCACATTTCCATTCGCATAAGGCCCATCTTCGTAAAGTCTCAGGTCGTCCACGATAATTATATCGTTCGAGTTTGGCCTGTAATCTCGTATCAATTTCAATTCATTTCGTAGCGGAAGATTTTCATCATTTGCAACATTCGATTGGTAGCCCTGAAACGAAGATGACATTTCGCCGACAAAATGTGCATCAAGGAAGAAAAAGACCCTATCCTCCCTGTTCAATCTGGGCAAAATTTTATGTAAAGCTGCTTCTGACGTGTCATGGATGATCTCAACATTTCTATACTTTTGGAACATTGCTTGGGCTGCCGACGCTGTATCCTTGAAAGCTTCTACGCTGAATAATTTTTTGAAACCGCCATTAAAATAGGCATGTTTGAGCGATTTTCCACCACCCGTACCGGTTTCAACAAATACATTGCAGAGCGATGTCCTGAGGTTAAACTTGCTTAAATAGCCCATATTGATTCCTTACGATAAATCGATTTGTTGATTGTGATATCCCATGCCAGCTCATATTGTTAGTGATTCAGGCGCGTTTAGGGATTTAGTCGTTTAAAACGATACAAATGCTTTCACATGCGAGGAAGAGTAATTTGATTCAGGTGTTTATTCTAAAACAGCAATTCCAAATTATTTGTCCGTAGATGATATATCTCGTGAGGATCAGAAATGCATAAGATTGGAAATGATAAAGTTAATATTGAAGTTATTTCAGTTTGGTTTAATGAGGCATTAATTGCTCCATTTTTCTTACGTCATTATAGCTTTGCAGACAAAATCCATATAATTATAGATGCAGATACTTCTGACGGTACAGCAAAAATAGCTTCAGAATATGACAATGTTGTCATTCATCATCTCAAGTTCCCTGATAAATTCGATGATGAAATCAAGATCGGCAAAATCCATGAGGTATATTCCTCAGTCAAGCATGGCTGGGTGATAGCCGTAGATAGCGATGAGCTTGTATTTCCGTTGCCGCTTGGGACTGACATAAGAGGTGTCTTGCGTGGTGAGGGAAGATATGATGTCCTTTACGCGACAAATGTGGGATGTATATAGGCACAAATCGGATTTGGACCTTGATCCTATGAAAAATCCTGTAGTACAGCGTCGCCACGGGAATCCGGAATTAGATGTGATGTACACAAAGCCATGCGTGGTAAAAGCAGGCCTAGATTATAAATGGGATTGCGGTTGTCATAAATTTGGTCAACCCAAAAGTGCCCGACCTAAAAATAAAATGTTGGCGTTTATAAGTAAAGTAATGAATAGACCCAAAGTGTCACCGACCAAGCTATATGGTGCGCATTGGCGTTATGCTGATCCGATGCTAGTAAAAAATAGAGTGAATAATAGAAAAGACAGACTTAGTAACAAGCAATTAAAATCGGGAATGGGGTTGCGTTTTAATGATGAACTGGCTGATCTAATAAGAAAATGCGAAGAGCATCTGGACGATCCCCTGCTGTTTTGATATTTCACAATGCCTTAGGAATGTAAATGATTACCAAACACCTCGATTTGGGATGTGGTTATGCTCCGCGTAACCCATACGGACAAGATGAAATCTGGGGCATTGATATCAGTCAGGAAGTTCTTCAACTAAGCGGCAAGATCAAATATTCAGATCTATCTGTTGAAAAAATACCATTTGAAGACAATAATTTCGATTCCGTTTCAGCCTATGATTTTCTTGAACATATTCCCCGTGTCCTCGCATCCGGTAAAAAAGAGCACATGCGATTTCCCTTCATTGAGTTAATGAATGAAATTTGGCGAGTATTGAAGCACGGGGGGCTTCTGTATGCTGTTACACCTGCCTATCCGCGCCAGGAGGCTTTTGTCGATCCAACCCACGTCAACATAATTACGGAAAAAACGCATATGTATTTTACGGAACCACTCCTTATGGCAAAGGTGTATGGTTTCGACGGCAGTTTTAAAGTGCGGCGGGCTGAATGGATGCGCCCAATGTATGATTGGGAACCGGACAAGCCAACGTTATCGCACCGTATCAAAAAAATCAAGAACCGTATCAAGCGCAGGAACACGCACTTCTTATGGGAGCTTGAGGCAATAAAACCATGAAAAGGCTTCTTTGTTACGCGCATTTTGATGTTAGTGGACAGGTCAAGCCATTCGTCAAGCATTCACTTAATGCAATGCAACCATACTGCGCGGCAACTATTTTTATATCTAATTCGCCCGTCATTGAAAATGACAGGGCTGAATTACTATCAGTTTGTTCTCAGGTTTTGTTCAACAATAACTCGGGTTATGATTTTTATATGTGGAAACTTGCATTGGAAAAGGCAGATCTTTCTTTATACGATGAAGTTATTCTGATGAATTCGAGCGTTTATGGCCCGGTTTCGGATATGGGGCCAATCTTTACTGATATGGAGAGTTTGGAATGCGACTTCTGGGGCATTACCGAATGTTTTCAGATGCAACCGCATATTCAAAGCTATTTTCTGGTGTTCCGACGACGCGTGATAGAGTCGCAAGCGTTTAATAATTTCTGGGATGGGGTCTTGCCCTACGTAAATAAATTGCAGGTAATCCAAAGCTATGAGGTTGGTTTGACTCAATGGCTTCTGGAATCGGGATTCAAGCCTGGTGTCCTGTGCGGTTTTGAGAGACTTGGAAATTACTGCCTAACCACAGGAAACAGGCTCCGCAAAAAAGACAATACATCTGTAAAACATGCACTCGAATTGTTAAATGCAGGTAGCCCATTCCTCAAACGGGAGGCGGTTCGCAACCGAAAAGTAGATATGGGACAGGCATTGCCATATCTGCGACAGCATTCCTACCCGACCGAACTGATCAATGAACAGGCACAACATGTAGAAAAGCACTGCCCACTGTGTGATGCAGTGAGTACGATCTACCGCAAGGGAGTCAAAGATTATATATGGTTATACAATATAGAACGATACGATTATTACAGATGCAATTCTTCAGCATGCGGGATTGTTTGGCTTGACGGTAACGGCATGAAACATCCTCCTGTAGTTGTTCATCCACAGTTCAAATCGGCAATACATCCGGCCAGGATAATATTCCCGGCTGCGCTGAAAAAGCGTGCTTCGGACAACATTCTGATACTTGGTTGCGACAATGAAAAATCCTGGAACCGGTTCAGCGAATCGGGAAAGCAAGCATCGAGTCATTACAGTGTCTCATTTGGAACTCATGACAAATCAGGTGTAATCATCCTGAAGCCAGATGCCAGCGATGGAGAAGAGCTATTCGACAGTATTCTAGTCACCAATGGTTTTGAAATGTCAGCAGACCCGCTGAAAGAATTAGCCGAATATATTCGCCTTCTCAAACCGGGCGGATCAATGTATCTACAAACCCCGAACATGGATTCACCATTAAGTTCTTTGTTCAGAATTTACTGGTATGGCTTGAATGCCCCTCGAAACAAGTTTCATTTCAATCGAAAGTCCCTGAAAAATATATTGTCAAGAAGCGGATTCATTAATGTAAAAGTTACAACCGACATAACTCGTACAAATGAGTATCTGCGGCATAGCTTTAACATTAGCCGAAACAAATGGACCAGTTCAAGCCTTGAATATCCGTCAAAACAGGGTGTTACGGCGATTCTGGAATGGTGTGTGAAGATAGTTTATTTTATTTTTAATGGTTGTGGTGAAGACCTTATTGGGATAGCACGAAAACCCACATGAATTTTTGGCCTCAAGTTGTGATATCGGTAATTTTTCTGCAATATTGCCTTGAGTAGCATAGGCATTAACCGCAAGGCTTCCACTAAAGAAGTGGGAAATGCTGCACAAACAAGCGGAGCCGCCTTTCCAGGGCGCTAGAGAGATTTTAGGTTATGACACTTACATATATAAACAAGCCGAATTTTTTCATACTCGGCGCAGGCAAATCAGGAACCACCTCGCTCTATCACCATTTGAAGAAGCATCCTGATATTTTTTTGACTGGGATCAAAGAGCCAACGTTTTTCAGTGAAGGATTTCAGATAGTAAAAGACCCGATCAAATACTTCGAACTGTATGACTCGGTATCTAATGAAAGCATAATAGGAGAAGCGTCTCACGCTTACTTGTCAAATCCAACTACCGCAAAGGTTTTAAAGGCCTTGTTTCCTGAATCAAAATTTATTGTAATTTTACGGAACCCAGCAGACAGAGCATATTCACTTTATCATCATATGAGAAGGGATGGGTTCGAGTACATCAATACTTTTGAGGCGGCATTAGAGGCGGAAGAATTTCGCTACACTTCAAAAGAATTCAAGAAAAATTGTCCGCAATACTTCTACAATTTTCTTTATTTTCGGTCGGGATTATACGGGATGCAGCTAAATAATTATTTCTCAATCTTTCCAAAACAGCAATTTCATATAATTAAATTTGAAGATCTCATTACCAATCCCGACAGAATTTTTAAGGAGATTTTTAAATTTCTTGGCGTGAATCCAGGCTATTCTCACCAGTTTGATATGCATAATGCCGGAACAATGACCACAAGGTTCCCCAAAGTTCAACACTATGTAAATATAAAAATATCCAAACCACGAGTGGTTAAGAAGTTTCTTCGGTCAATATTGAAAAGAGTGAATATGACTGAGATTACGCCATTGCGAAAAGAGACAAGAGAGTTACTCTTGGATAGGTATAATACCGATCTACAGCTTCTTCGTGATATCACAGGAATATCTTTTGTTGATTAAGAAAATTCTAATTATCACAACCTCTCGGGCAACAAAAAGCGCAGCTCGTTTTTAGCTCTACGTTTTGCTGCTGCTGTGTGAGACATTAGCCAACCAACTCATTGCTCCGCAGCCTTCGCTGACGGATTGTTGAATTCACCCGCATTTAAATGTGATCATCCGCTGCGCGCGATTGGTTGCTGGTCATGGAAGCGTTGATTCGGCTCAACGGCTTGTTCAACACGATCCACGCAGAAACCAGGTCCGCCTTTTAAATATACCTACCCAAATCAAGGTGCTTGGTGATCATATTACTTTTCAGTTCAACCCGACGTTTGCACGCGCCCTTTAGGGAAGGAAATATTGGCGGATAGGCCAAAGTCCGTAAGGGTTACTATTGATTGTCAACGCGCCTTATATCGTTATGTATTTTTCGATAATTGAGTCGGGAATTCTTATTAGCCGGCCGGTCCTGTCTGCAACGCCATATGAAAGCAGAATGCCGTTATCAATAATTTCAATACCGGTGGCAAATTCAATGCCTTTTCGTTGAATGAAAAATGGCTGGCTGGTCTCGACTAATTCAAGCTCGTCGTTCAGGCAAATAAAATAATGCAAATAGTATTTCTTGCCATGGTAGTGTTAAAGGCCGCGAGTGAGCGACCCCTAGAAAATGTTCTTTCCATCTGATAAAGGGGGTTCCGCCCCTTAACTTGAATTCGGTCTCGATTTTTTCGTGAAAACGATCAAGCGTGATGGTGCTGCCTTTGACCCGAACAATCTCAACTGGCGATAGACTATAGGCCAAGACCAGCTCGTCATTGAGCGGAATGGGGGCCCAATTTTTTTCGACACGTCTTTTTGTGTGGCGAGTCTAATACTATGGCCTCAGTTATTGAGTTGTTTTCAAGTTTGCATAACATCTGCTTTGTACCGAAAAAATGTTGGTCTAAAGGGCGTATCGCTGCGCCACAAAGCCATGTCGATTGCTTCCACTTGAATAGTCTGCAGTCCTCTATACCGGATTCTGCAACTGCTCCCGGTTGTCGTATAAGACTGTCATCAAGTCTGGCATTGCCTAATCACATTAAGATTGTGATCGAGGTCGACCAGATAATTGATGGTCTCATGGGGTGTGCCTTTGCGTATATAATTTCCGTCATTCAAATTAAGCAAGTTGGATGATCTGCTGATCATTTTATATCCGCTATTGGTGCTGATAATGGATGGGTTAAAACATGGGTAGACTGATTCGATATGATATTTGACAGGTTCCAGCTTCCAAACGTCAGCTAGGATCGGGGTTGATGAAATCAAAGTCGAATTTTGCAGTTCAACTATGTCCCGCTTATTGGCCCAGGTCTTTTCCCTGTAACGCCTCCCCAGAATGAGTCTTAACAGCAGATAATCGATCCGGATTTTCATGGATTCTGTGTTCAGTTAAAGTTTAATGGTGACGATCAAAACACAAGGCCAACGGCATTGACGTGCTAAGCTTGCATCGCCTGATTTCATTTTCATTTAATTGCATTTTGCTATGGAAAGGTTGCAGTAATAAGCACATCTTTCTTTTCAATATGATTGCATTAACGAGCTGTCCGGTACTGCCTGCATATTGCCGGCCATGGCAAATTGGATACGATGCAACTGGGCATACACGCCGCCTTTTTCCAGCAATTCATGATGTGTGCCGATCTCGACGATCTCGCCCTTTTGCAGCACGACGATCC
Organism: uncultured beta proteobacterium; assembly: GCA_963806115.1. Taxonomy (GTDB): domain Bacteria; phylum Pseudomonadota; class Gammaproteobacteria; order Burkholderiales; family Gallionellaceae; genus Gallionella. Next base: position 67,753 of record CAWDWW010000011.1, on the reverse strand, counting down.
GGTCCGCCTTTTCGATAGTGGATAGCCGGTGTGCGATGACCAGCGAGGTGCGTCCCTGCATCAAGGTTTCCAGTGCGGCCTGAACCTGGCGTTCCGATTCGCTGTCCAGTGCGGAGGTGGCCTCGTCGAGAATCAGGATGGGTGCGTTCTTGAGGATGGCGCGTGCGATCGCGATGCGCTGCCGTTGTCCGCCGGAAAGCTTCACGCCGCGTTCGCCTACCAGCGTATTGAGCCCCTGCGGCATCTCGCGGATGAATTCCATCGCATGCGCCGCTTTTGCAGCGGCGATGATCTCCGCCTCCGGCACTTCGCGCATCTGGCCGTATGCGATATTGGCGGCGACCGTGTCATTGAACAACACGACTTCCTGGCTTACCAGCCCGATGTTTGCGCGCAAACTGGCCAGCGTGAGATCGGCGAGATCGTGGCCGTCCAGTAGGATGCGCCCGCTAGTGGGCAGATAGAATCGCGGAACCAGATTGGCCATGGTACTCTTGCCGCCGCCGGATGCGCCCACCAGAGCGACAGCCTGACCCGCGGGTATCTCAAGACAGATGTCGCGCAATGCCAACCGGTCATCCAGTTCGTAGGACAGGCTTACATGCTCGAATTCTATCCGTCCCGTTGGCTCGGCCAATGGACACTTTACCGGTATCGGTCTCACCGGGCGTATCTAGCAATTCGAATATGCTTTCCGATGCCGCCAGTCCGCGCTGCAAAGATTCACTGACGCCGGTCAAACGTTTGATCGGAGCGGTCAGCATCAGCATGGCGGCAATAAATGAAAGAAATCCGCCAACGGTGGTTTCATCGGTGCGCGCTTGTACCGTAGCGAGATAGACGATAACTGACAATGCGATAGCAGCGATCATCTGCACGATGGGTACATTGATCGCGGCTGCCCATCGCCTGCTTCATGATGTAGCGGCGCACCCAGTTGGCCTTTTCGCCAAAACGGTCGCTCTCGTATTGCTGTCCGCCAAACAGTTTGACTACCTTGTGTGCGGTAACACTTTCACCGACCACTTGCGTGATGTCGCCCATTGCTCTCTGAGTATCGCGGCTGGCATTGCGCAAGCGGGCATTGATAACTTTCAGAATCATTGCAATGATGGGAAGCATCACCAGGCTGAGTAAAGTGAGCTTCCAATTCAGATAGAACAACCAGCCGAGCAGACCGATAATCATGATGGAGTCCTTGACGGAAACCGTCACCACGCTGGTCGCAGCAGCCGTCACCTGAGTCACATCGTAGATCAACTTGGAGATAAGACTGCCGGTGGCATGGTCATCATAATATCGCGTGGGGAGGGTGAGCAATTTGTGGAACATCGCCTCGCGCAGATCCATCACAACCTTGTTGCCGACCCATCCGATGGCGTAACTGCCCACGAATGAAGCAACACCGCGCACGAAGAAAATCACCAGAATCAGCAGCGGTGCAAGTCTGATGACGGTGTCATCCTTGTTGACAAAGGTGCCATCCAGCATGGGTTTCAGCAAGGCCGGCAGCAACGGCTCTGTGGCAGCTGTCACAGCCATGCCAAGGATAGATATCGCAAAAGTGCGCCAATAAGGTTTGACGTAGCCGAGGAGGCGTAAATAGAGCTGGCTGCTGGTAAGATTCATGGCGCGCACTTTAGCAGAAAATACTTCATCCAGCTTTTGCAACAGGCAGCGCGATTGAAAGGCGCGAAAATTGCATGGGTCAAAGGAACGGTATTCATCGAATCGACAACAAAATCTGATACGCTGCTTTCAGATATACAAGATGGAATGATGCGATGGCGATTTATGCGGTAGGTGACATTCAGGGTTGCCATGCCGAGTTGGTACAGCTGCTTGATCTGATCAAATTCGATCAAGCAACTGACCAGCTCTGGCTGGTCGGTGACCTGGTGAACCGCGGGCCGGGTTCACTGGAAGTGTTGCGCCTGGTCAAGTCGCTGGGCGACAGTGCGATCATCGTGCTGGGCAATCACGATCTGCATCTGCTCGCCGTCGCGGAGGGCGTGGCAGAACTGAACCGCAACGACACGCTGGACGAGATACTCGATGCACCGGATCGCGACGGACTGTTGCGCTGGTTGCGCAACCAGCGTCTGTTGCATGCGCAGGACGGATACGTGCTGGTTCATGCCGGTCTGCTGCCGCAATGGAGCGTGGTGCAGGCCGAGAGTCTGGCGCGCGAAGTCGAAGCCGCGCTGCGTTCTGACGATTACGCCATCTTTCTCGCGCGCATGTATGGCAACGCACCGCACCACTGGGAAGACGGCCTGACCGGCCACAAACGCCTGCGCGTCATCGTCAACGCCTTTACGCGCATGCGCATCTGCACCAAAGATGGCGAGATGGAATTCAGATTCAAGGGCGAAGTGGAAAATATCCCGCCCGGTTACCTGCCCTGGTTCGACATCCCCCAGCGCGCCAGCGCCAATTCAACCGTGATTTTCGGCCACTGGTCGGCACTCGGTTTGCTGCTCAGGAAAGACGTCATCGCGCTCGACACCGGTTGCTTATGGGGAGGGCCGTTGAGCGCGATCCGGCTGGAAGACCGGCAACTGTTCCAGGTTAGCTGCAAAAATCCGGTGGCAAAGCATTGGTGATCAGGGAAGTCTCGTTAGCAACCTCTCCATCATCTGCTCCGCCTGCCGCGCATATCCCCCACCGAACAGGTTGGCATGGTTGAGGATGTGGTACAGGTTGTAGAGGTCGCGGCGCGTCGCGTAGCCCGGGTCCAGCGGATACGCGGCGCGATAGGCGGCATAGAAATTCGCAGGATAACCGCCGAACAGTTCCGTCATCGCCAGGTCGCATTCGCGGTCGCCGTAGTAGGCCGCAGGGTCGAAGATCGCCGGCGTGCCATCGGCAAGGAATGCGTGGTTGCCGCTCCAAAGGTCGCCATGCAGCAGCGAGGATTTCGGGGTGTAGCCTTCGAAGAATGCAGGCAACGCGTCCTGCAACTTCGTGCCCAGGCTTTGCAGCCGGTCACCGTATCCGTTTTGCGCCGCGAGGCGCAATTGAAAACCCAGGCGCTGTTCGCGCCAGAAATCGATCCAATTGCCTTGCCAAACGTTGGGCTGGGGCGTGGTGCCGATGAAATTGTCTTCAGAAAATCCAAAATCCTTTCCCTCGCAATGATGTAATGACGCGAGCTGTTCGCCGAGCAGTTTTGCATCGCCGCGTGAACTCAATTCCAGATGTTCCAATACCAGATAGCTTTGCCCGCCTGCGCTGCCGTGCGTGATTGGGAGCGGCACGCGTATCGTGTCCGTCGCGGCGATCGCTTTCAGTCCCATTGCTTCGGCGGCGAACATGGCCAGGTGCCGGGAATCGTTGAGCTTGAGGAAATAGCGTGTGCCGTCCGCCCCTTCCAAACGGTAGGACTCGTTGATGCTGCCGCCACCGACGGGTGTAGTGGAGCGCACCTCGAACGGGCGTTGCGTCGCATTGCTGATGGCGGATGCGACGATGCCCCAGACAGTCATGGATTACAGTTCGATGGGCTAAAGTTTGATGGACTGGCCGAAATGGTGCTCATACAGGTTCGCCAAGTCTGTGCGGGAACTACTATGATTCTGTCCGCCGCGACTGGCTATCTTGAGCGAACCCATCAGCGAGGCGAGCCGCCCCGTGGTCTCCCAATCCCAGTTTTTCTGGATACCGTACAGCAGGCCTGCACGATAGGCATCGCCGCACCCGGTGGGATCGACGATGGCTTTGGGTTTGGGTGTGGGTATGGCGATCTCCTTTCCGCCGGTGTAGATCAGCGAGCCATCCGCTCCCAGCGTGACGATCAGCGCCTTCACTTGCTGTGCGATCCACGTCAACGTCTTGCCGGTCTTATCTTGCAGCATCCTGGCCTCGTAATCGTTCACGGTGACGTATGTCGCCTGCTCGATGAACGTCAGAAGTTCAGGGCCGGAGAACATCGGCATGCCTTGACCCGGATCGAACACGAAAGGAATGTCCAGATCAGCGAATTCAAGCGCGTGCTGCAGCATGCCCTCGCGGCCGTCCGGTGAAATGATGCCGAGGGAAACTTCTTTCGCAGATGCGACGCTATTCAGGTGCGACTGATTCATTGCGCCCGGATGGAACGCGGTGATCTGGTTATCGTCAAGATCGGTGGTAATGAAGGCCTGGCCGGTAAAATGATTCGGCACTTGGCGGATGTGGGTTTGTGTCAGGCCGAGCTTGCCCAGACGCGAGGCGTAGGGAGCGAAATCGTCGCCCACCGTCGCCATGATCAGCGGTTTCCCACCCAGCATTTGCAAGTTGAACGCGATGTTGCCCGCGCAGCCGCCGTATTCGCGGCGCATCTCCGGGACAAGAAAGGAGACGTTGAGTATGTGTATCTGGTCGGGCAGGATGTGATTTTTGAATTGGTCCTTGAATACCATGATGGTGTCGTAAGCCATCGAACCGCAAATCAGGGTGTGCATCTTGGTTTCCCGAGCGTGTTGGAGAGGATAGGATTGTAGCATCAGGCAAGCCCGGCAAATCGGCTGTGTTGGACGCCCGTTGGTTGCCTGGCGGTTTGAAATCCCTGATAATCCGCACGTTGCCGGCACAGCAGGATTGGTAAAGCCCGCCAAACAATATTTTCATGTCAGGCCCGTTTCGGGTTCGACCCCAAACTATATACACGGTCATCAGCGACACTATCCGGATGAACATCCCAAGATGAATATAAAGTTCCAGCGCGCGGTAGACCGGTATGCGGGTGTGCCGATCTGCGCTCTGCTTTCATTGGTGAATCGTGTCTTGCGCAATCAGCCTGACGGCACTCCGCCGCAAAATATCCTTGTTATCCTGCTGTCCGAAATGGGCAGCCTGGTGCTCGCTCATCCGATGTTCATGCGCCTGAAGCAGCAATACCCCGAAGCAAATATTCACGTTCTGATGTTCGCGAAAAATCGCGAAGTGCTCGATTTGCTGGGCGTTGTTCCACGCGAGAATGTGTTGACGCTGGATGACGGTTCCCTGAAGGGTTTGGTGAGTGACAGCCTCAAAGCGATCCGCATGATGCGCAAACTCCGGATCGACGCGGTGATCGACTGCGAATTGTTCGCGCGCATCAGCAGCATCTTTTCATATCTTTCCGGCGCATCGACCAGAGTGGGCTTTCATCGCCACACCCAGGAGGGTCTGTATCGCGGCTCATTCATCAATCGTCCGGTGCTGTACAACCCCTATCGGCATTTGACACAGCAATTCCTGACACTGGTCTCGGCGCTGGAATCCGTTACCGACCCGGTTGCCAAGCTGTTCCCCTCGCCCTATACCGGCAAGATGCCGGTGCTGGAATTCCCCAGCGCTGAATTGGAACAGATCCACGCGGAGTTGCACAATTTCTTTCCTGCCATCAAAGATAAAAGACTGGTATTGATATACCCGAGTGGAGGCATCCTGCCGATACGCGCCTGGCCGCTCAATAGTTATTTGCAGTTGAGCAAGAACTTGCTCGATGAAGGTTATGCGGTCGGCGTGATCGGCATGAAAGGCGACCGGGAGATCGCGCAGGCCGTGGTGGATCACTGCAAGAGTCCGGCCTGTGTCAATCTGGCGGGCTATACGAAATCGGTGCGTCACCTTCTGGCGGTGTTTCATCGCGCTGCTCTGCTGATCACCAACGATGGCGGGCCGGGACAATTCGCCGCGCTCACGCCTCAAATGCCCGCGATCATTTTTTTCGGTCCGGAAACACCGGTGCTGTATAAATCCCTGGGTAGCAATGCCTACTGTTTTTACCGCCAGCTGCCATGTTCGCCATGCCTGACCGCCTATAACCACCGCACCTCCCCTTGCGATGGCGACAACCAGTGCCTGAAGCAGATAACGGTCGAACAGGTTCTGGCGAAGGCGCATGAAATGCTGGCCGGGGCGAAAAACGCTGTTGTGCAAGATCGGCTAATCGCATGAAGCGGATCACACAGCACCCGTTGACGGTCTGGGTATTCAAAAAACGCTTCATTAAATTCGGTACTGTCGGTTTATCCGGCGTGGTGGTGAATTTGGCAGTGCTTTATGTTTGCCAGGAATTTGTCTTTACCGCCATCGAAACTCCTGCTATCCGCCTCAATGCTTCGCTGGCCGTGGCGATCTTCTGTGCGACCGTGAACAACTTTTACTGGAACCGCCACTGGACCTGGAGCGACCGCCACATGCGCCCGGACAAGCACCTGGTGCTGCATTTCGGCCAGTATGCGCTGGCTTGCTGGGTCGGCACCGGTTTGCAGTTCCTGCTGACCAACCTGTTCGTGGTGTTTATGCACTATCTGATAGCCAATGCCTCCGCAATCCTGATCGCCAGCGTGTTCAATTTCCTGGTGAACAATTTCTGGACCTTTCGCAGCCACAAGCCGGTGGATGAAATCGCGCTGCCCATCATCCCCGGGATTGATCCTGACGACGAACAGGGATCCGGCAGCAAATGAAATTGAACCAACCAGGTCTGCGCATGGTGTGGTACGTGTTGGCTTGCCTGCTGGCGGGGTTCACTTATTTCTACGGCCTCGACAGCCAGCACATCCCGAAGAACGGCGACGAATATCCGTATGAACACATCACCCGGCTGACCGCCGCCAGCGGGAAACTGCTGCCGCTGCGATCGCAACTGGACAATATGCGCAACACCAAGCCGCCGCTGTTGTTCTGGCAGGGCATCACCACCACCGATCATGGCAGGAACTGGACGCTGTGGGATCTGCGTTACCCCAGCGTGATCTATACATTGCTGACCGCGGCGATGCTGTTCATGCTCGGTTCCAAGCTAAGCAACAAACGGGAAACGGGCTTTATCGCGGCGCTGACGTTTCTGGCATTTTTCACCACCTATCGATACGGCCGCCCGTTCCTGACCAATCCTCCCGAGGTGTTCTGGATCTTCCTGCCGTTCTTCGTGCTGCTGTATTGGCGCCGGGCGTTCGCGTCGCGCTGGTTGATCCCGCTGCTGCTCGGCACCAGTATCGGCATCGGTTTTCTGTACAAATCATTCGCGCTGGGCTTGCCTGTCACGCTCGGCTTGACCGGATGGTATCTGCATCAGCGGCAATACCATATGAAGGATTTTCTGAAACAGGATGCGCTAAAAATCGCGACAGCGATAACTGTTGCACTGGCGATGTTCGCAATGTGGTTCGTGCTCGATCCCGATCCGCAGGCGGTATGGAAGGAATTCGTGGTGGGAGAGAATGTCGGCAAGTTCGATCCGCACGGCAATTTGCCGTATGTGCACGGCTATTTTTCGAAACTGCTGTGGGGTGGCTCCAGTATCTGGAGCTATGCGCTCGCCTTTCTGACCAACCCCGGTGTGCTGACATTTCCGGTGGCTGCACTGTTTCTTGTTGCATACCGGCGTCGCCGCGAGCTGAGCAACGAAGAGAAATTATTGTGGATATGGATCGCCGTGATGTTCCTGAGTTTTGCTTTGCCCAGCCAGCGCTCCGGACGTTACCTGTTGTCGGCGATGCCCGCAGTGGCGCTGCTGTGTGCGCTCAACTGGCAGCAGATCAGCCGCAAGGCATTCATCGCCAGCCTCGTGTTGGCGGGCGCTCTCATTTCAGGCATCGCATATCTGGCTGTGCAGCTGCAAGCCGAAATGCCAGATGAGCATCTGTATCCGCCGGCATTCTGGCTGTTGATCGCGGGCGCGGGAATATTGGCGCTGCTGGCTGTCGTTGTACCTTCTCTCACCCGTCCCTTCGTCAACGTCGTCGCATTATTGGTGCTGCTGTGTCTCGCCGCATTCCTGCGTCCATTTGATGGCGCTTTGGGCAAATTCAGCGCGGAAGCCGTGCAGTTTGCCAGCGGCAAGGAAGTCGGCGTTCCCTGCAACTTCAGGGCGATGGATGAAGGCTATCGTTTCATGCTGCCGGGCGCGGAGGTAAGGGGCTATAGCGAAGACCAGAATCTTTCCGCGACTGAACTGTCGCTGCGCTACCCGATGTTCGTCGTGCAGTTGGCGCTGAGTGACAATATGACAAACGGCAGTTGCGACGCATGCAAGATCATCGGCCAGCGCCTGGATATTCGCGGCCGGCAAAGTTCGGCCGAGCTCAAGGAAATGCTCCTGCAGGGCAAGGTGCTACGGCACCTCTTTGTCAGGGAAATATTGCTGGAGTCTCCCGCAGGCGACAAAGTCCTGCCTGAGCAAACTCCCGGTCAGATATGCCGTTGACGCTTAAATCGTACGCCTGCAATCCAGCTGCGCGTCATGCACTGGTTCTTTGTCTGGTGTTGATCGCTTTTGGTGCGGCGTTTTACAAAGTCGCTCACCGTCTGCCTCCGGCACTTTTTCAGGCAACTGCAATTGCGAACCAAGCCGGTGTTTCACCGATGCGCAACACTGCGTCCGGTATACGCAGCCATTTCGCTTCCAGCCAGCAAAACATTTCTGTTCATGCCGCCTCCCTGGTTGAACTGGGCGATGGTCGCGTCCGCGCCTTCTGGTTCGCCGGCAGCCGCGAAGGCGCGCAGGATGTGGAAATACGCAGCGCGGTATTCGATCCGGAGAAAGATTCATGGGGACCCGAGCACAGTATCGCCAATCGCGAGGACACACAGCGTTCGCTGCTGCGCTATGTGAAGAAACTCGGCAACCCGGTGGCATTGCGCGCGCCGGACGGCAAACTGTGGCTGTTCTATGTGACCGTGTCTCTGGGCGGGTGGGCGGGCAGCTCGATCACCGCGATCACATCGAGTGACGACGGCGCAACCTGGAGCCCGGCACGGCGCCTGATCACTTCTCCTTTCATCAACATCAGCACGCTGGTCAAGGGTGCGCCGTTCCTGTACAGCGACGGCACGATGGGGTTGCCGGTCTATCACGAGTTCATCGGCAAATTCGGGGAACTGTTGCGCATCGAAGCCACAGGCGAAATCATCGACAAGCAAAGACTGAGCTCCGGCAAATCCGCTCTTCAGCCGGTTATGCTGATAAAGAACCCGCAACAGGCACTGGTGCTGATGCGTCGTTCCGGATCCAGCCCGAAACGCGTGATCGCAACCGGTACAACTGACGCAGGTAAACATTGGAGTTTGCCCGCAAAGACCGCGCTGGCTAATCCGGACGCAGCGGTCTCTGGAGTGGTATTGCCGGACGGACGGATGCTGGCGGTGCTGAACGACATCGAAGATGGCCGCGACGGGCTGTCTCTGGTGATCTCAGCGGATGGCGGAACCACCTGGAAAAAGGTCTATCAACTGGAAAACCAGCACGGTCAGTCCCCAGACCGCGCTCGTTTTGGGCAAGTTTCCGGCGAATTGGCCAAGGCGACCGATGCAAACATCACCGATGCATCCGCTTATGCAAAGTCTGCCCAGCGAAATAAATGCGAGGCGCAAGGATGTGACTTTGAATTCTCCTATCCTTACCTGATCCGGGCCCGCAATGGCGACTTCCATCTTGTATATACATGGAACCGCAGCTTTATCAAACATGTAGAGTTCACGACCGCGTGGCTGGATCAGCGCAGCGGAACAAGTGGCGATGCCGAACTTCACTGACCTGACCGGGCTGGCAAGCATGGCCAGCGTGACGGCTGCATCATTGCTGCTGTTGCCGGGGATTGCGCGGTTGAGCAAAGCGCATCTGGCGATATTGCTGGCTGCAGTTTTTGTATTGACGCTGATCCCGTTCGGCGGAATGCCGCTCGCCGCTTATGTGCGCGGCATGACGGGCGACTTGAGCATAACCAGCATGGTCCTGTTGTGGTGTGCGCTATTGAGGCCATGGGGTGGTTGCGTCACGGTTCGAGCCCAACAACGATACGCACTGTTGATCCTGATCGCATGCTCCGCACTCGCGTTTTATCCGATGGCGCTGGGCGCTGGTGCGTTTGACCCGTATCGCCTGGGTTACGGCAATCCGCAGTTTGTCGCTGTGCTGCTATTGCTTGCGCTGTTTGCGTGGTACTTCAAGTCGGCTTTGATTGCGTTGTGTATTGCGCTCGCCATGCTCGCCTGGTCATTCGGCTGGTATGAATCGAACAACCTCTGGGATTATTTGCTCGATCCGTTTGTGTCCGTCTACGCATTGGCGGCAAGCATGAGCTACGGTGCCAAGAGATTGCAAAAATGGCGGAGGGAACGTACCGCTTGATTGCGACGTCAGCTGCCATATCTGGTCAATTCGCATGCTATCGGGCCGTGAAAAGAACCAATCCCCACACTGCCAGCGCATTCAGGATGCTTAAAAACACTGCTGCGCTGGCAATATCCTTGGCGCGTTTGGCCAGCGGATGCCGTTCCAGCGAAGTATGATCCACCGCCGCCTCGAGTGCGGAGTTGAGCAACTCGATGATCAGTACCAGCAGGATGCTGGCGATCATCAAGGCCCTGCCGAACCGGTCGACGGGCAACAACAATGCAACCGGAATCGCAATTGCCGCAACCAGCACTTCCAGACGAAAGGCATCTTCATGTTTCCATGCGGCGCGCAGTCCTTGCAGCGCGACGCCGGTTGCGCGCCAGACATGAGTCAAACCGGGAGGGTGCTTGCCTGGTTCCTTCACATCGGGATTTTCCAAACCAGACCTTTACCTTCAAGAATCGGCATACGATTCGACAGGCGGACACGAACAGATCAGATGTTTATCCCCGCGCACGTTGTCTATGCGGCCGACACTGGGCCAGAATTTGTTGTCCCTGACCCACTTCAACGGGAACGCTGCCTGCTCGCGTGTATAGCTGTGCTTCCAGTCATCTTTGATCACCGCTGCGGAAGTATGCGGCGCATTCTTCAGCAGGTTGTCCCCTCTGTCCGCCTTATTCGAGATGATCGCATCGATCTCTTTGCGTATCGAGATCATCGCGGCGCAAAACCTGTCCAGCTCTTCCTTTGATTCGCTTTCGGTCGGCTCGACCATCAGGGTATCGGCCACCGGGAATGATACCGTGGGCGCATGATAGCCGTAGTCCATCAGGCGCTTCGCGATATCTCCAACCTCCACTCCGGCATCTTGCTTGAATGTGGCGCAGGCCAAAATCATCTCGTGGGCGCAGCGTCCGTTCTTGCCGCTATACAGGGTGGGGTAATGCTGCTTCAATGACTCCTTGATGTAGTTGGCATTCAGGATCGCGATGCGTGTGGCTTCCGTCATGCCTTCCCCGCCCAGCATCTTGATGTAGCCGTAGGAGATCAACAATATCAGCGCGCTGCCGTAGGGGGCAGCGGATACCGCATGTATACCCTGTGCGCCGCCGGTGCTGACCAATGGATGTCCCGGCAAAAATGGAACAAGATGTTTCGCTACACCGATGGGACCCATGCCGGGCCCGCCGCCGCCGTGCGGGATCGCAAAGGTCTTGTGCAGATTCAAGTGGCAGACATCAGCGCCGATGTTGCCCGGATTGGTCAGGCCGACCTGGGCATTCATGTTGGCGCCGTCCATATACACCTGGCCGCCGTTGGCATGCACGATGCCGGTGATCTCCATGATGCCTTCTTCGTAAACGCCATGGGTGCTCGGGTAAGTGACCATCAGGCAGGACAGGTCGTCCTTGTGCTGCTGCGCCTTTTCGCGCAGATCCGCCACGTCGATATTGCCCTGCTTGTCGCATTTCACCAGCACGATCTTCATTCCGCACATCGCGGCGCTGGCCGGATTGGTGCCGTGCGCCGAGGTCGGGATCAAGGCGATGTTGCGGTGGGTATCGCCGCGCGAATGATGGTAGGCCTGGATGACCAGCAGTCCGGCATATTCTCCCTGCGCGCCGCTGTTCGGCTGGAAGCTCATCTTGGCGAAGCCGGTGATCTCGCTCAAAGCGCTATCCAATCCGGCGATGACTTCCTGGTATCCTGCCGCTTGTTCGGTTGGAACAAAGGGGTGCATGTTGGCGAATTCCGGCCAGGTCAGCGGGATCAATTCTGCAGCGGCATTCAACTTCATCGTGCATGAACCCAGCGAGATCATCGAATGCGTCAGTGACAGATCCTTGTTTTCCAGGCGCTTGAGATAACGCATCATCTCCGACTCGGAATGATAGGTGTTGAAGACCGGGTGCTGCAGGATGATAGAGCTGCGCGTTCTGATCAGCGGTTTCTGCGCGAGCACTTGCGCCTCGGTGATTGGTGATGCCGTCTTGCCCGCAGCGTGCGCGAACACCGCAATGATCGCATTCAGATCGTCTGCATCGGTAGTCTGATCGACCGATATCGTGATGGCGTCATCCGTATAGCGGAAATTAATCTGTGCGGCTTCGGCCAGTTTTCTGATCCTGGCATTGTCCGCACCGTTGATCTTCAGCGTGTCGAAGTAAATTCCTTCATCAATCGCATAGCCCAATTTTTTCAGTTCCGCCGCCAGCGTGATCGCTGAAAGATGCACTTGCAATGCGATGCCCTTAAGACCTTCCGGTCCGTGATACACCGCGTACATGCCGGCCATGATGGCGAGCAGCGCCTGCGCGGTGCAGATGTTGGATGTTGCCTTGTCGCGGCGGATATGCTGCTCGCGAGTTTGCAAAGCCATGCGCAATGCCGGATTGCCCTGCGCATCGACCGATACGCCGATGATGCGTCCCGGCATCGAGCGCTTGTAAGATTCACGGCAGGCAAAATAGGCCGCGTGCGGACCGCCGTAGCCCATCGGGATGCCGAAGCGCTGCGTGCTGCCTATCACCACATCCGCCCCCCATTCGCCCGGAGGAGTCAACAGCACCAGGCTCAATACATCGGCGGCAACCGCTGTTGCTATGCCATTCGTTTTGGCCTTGCTTACAAAATCTGCATAATCGTGCACCCTGCCGTCAGCGCCTGGATACTGGAGCAATGCGCCAAAGATGTTGCCGTTCAGCGTGACAGCCTTGAAATCACCGATGACCAATTCGATCCCCATAGGTGCTGAACGTGTCTTTAACAGATCGATGGTTTGCGGAAAGCAATCGTCGGAAACAAAAAACTTGTTTGAACCGCTTTCGATTGCTTCGCGTGAGCGATGGTGGAACAGCATCGCCATCGCCTCCGCGGCGGCGGTCGCCTCGTCCAGCAACGACGCATTGGCGATCTCCATCCCGGTCAGGTCCATGATCATGGTCTGGAAATTCAACAATGCTTCCAGCCGCCCTTGGGCGATCTCGGCCTGATATGGCGTGTAAGCGGTGTACCAGCCGGGATTTTCCAGTATGTTGCGCTGTATCACGGCCGGGACGATGGTGTCGTAATACCCCAGGCCGATATATGTCTTGAATATCCTGTTCTTGGCGGCAATACCGCGCAAATGCTTGTGGTATTGATATTCGGACATTCCCTTTGGCAGATTAAGCGGCTTTTTCAAACGGATAACGGCAGGAACTGTTTGCGCTATCAATTCATCGACCGAAGCCGCGCCGATTTTTTCAAGCATCGCGGCAATATCGCTCGAACGCGGACCGTTATGCCGGTCTACAAATTTATCAGTGATGATCATGGGTGAATTTCAGGATTAAGGATTAAGGATTAAGGAGTTAAGGATTAAGGATTCAGATCGCAGCGGGGATTTTTCGTATCCCGAGTCCTGAATCCCGTATCCTGCTTTAATGTGCTTCGCTATCCACTACCGCCTGGTAAGCCTGTGCATCCATCAGCTTGGCCACATCAGCCGGGTTGTCGGGTTTCATTCTGAACATCCAGGAGCCGTAGGGGTCGGCATTGATGTTTTCCGGCGTGCCATCCAGCTCGCTGTTCACCGCAGTAACCACCCCGTTTATCGGCGCGTATATATCCGCAGCCGCTTTGACCGATTCCACCACCGCGCATTCCTCCTTGGCCTTCAGCTTGCGCCCTATTGCCGGAGGTTCGACGAACACCACGTCGCCCAGCAATTCCTGCGCGTGCTGGGTGATGCCTACGCTTATGTTGCCATCGGTTTCGGTTTTGACCCATTCGTGGGATGCTGTGTATTTCAAGTTTGCCGGGTTGCTCATGGTCATGTCCTCAAATAATTAAATTAAAGCCTTGCCGTTACGGACGAAGGGATACTTCACCACCTTGGCCGCCAGCATTTTATCGCGTACCGAAACCTGCACGCTGTCACCTATCTGTACTTCTTTGGGTACTCGAGCCAACGCGATGGATTTTTCCAGAGTCGGAGAAAAACTGCCACTGGTGATTTCGCCTTCGCCGTGAGTGGTATGTACTTTCTGGTGTCCGCGCAACACGCCCCGATCGAGCAATACCAGACCGACCAACTTCCGGGCAGGGGGATTTGCCAGCAATGCCGCCTTGCCGATGAAATCACGGTCGCTCTTCAGATCCACGGTCCAGGACAATCCTGCTTCCAGCGGATTGATGGTTTCGTCCATGTCCTGCCCGTACAGATTCATGCCTGCTTCCAGGCGCAGCGTGTCACGCGCGCCCAGGCCGATTGGTTTCACGCCCTTTTCTGCAAGCGTTGCCCAGAAGAATGGCGCGGCCTTGCCGGGAATGATCACCTCAAAACCGTCTTCACCGGTGTAGCCGGTGCGCGCGATGAACATCGTGCCCATCTCCACCGCGCTGAACGGAGCCAGATGTTCGGTCAGTTCCTTGCTGCCGGGCAGTGCGGCCCAAACTTTTGCCCGGGCATTCGGGCCCTGTACTGCGATCATTGCAAGTTCCGGATGGTCGGCGATGTCCAATTGAGGGGCAAGTTTGGCGGCTTGTTTTTTCATCCAGGCAATGTCCTTGTCGGCCGTGCCGGCATTGACGACGATGCGGAACCATTCCTCGCTCATGAAGTAAACGATCAGGTCGTCAATCACCCCGCCATTGTCGAGCAGCATGCAGGAATACAGAGCCTTGCCCGGCGATTTGAGCTTGTCCACGCTGTTCGCCAGCAGGGAGCGCAAAAAACTCCGCACACCGTTACCCTTGATGTCTACCACACGCATGTGCGACACGTCGAACATGCCGCAATCGTTGCGCACCTGATGGTGTTCGTCGATCTGGGAGCCATAATTCACCGGCATATCCCATCCGCCGAAATCAACCGTCTTCGCGCCCATTGCGAGGTGTGCAGCATATAACGGCGTTTGTTTCAGAGTCATCTCTTCCCCAATCATCAATGTTCGTTGGGTAATTTCCGGTGACCGTAACGTGCGGTTTGAGATGCGAGGAGGCGCACAGCGAGACACGAGACATATCCGGTGAGATAGGCGGGTGGCGAGCGAGCACGCGACAAAGCAGATCAACCGCGCAGTAGGTTAGCGGGAATTCCCTAGTGCTGCGCCCCATCTGTCCTTGATACCTGAGAGATTGCGACGTAAGTCGGGTGCCCCTTCGGTGGTTGGTAGAACCAACGCTCTCCAGATTTGCCTGTGCCAATAGTTCTTGAGCCTGAGCGGTTACGGGTATTGCGCCTTCGGCGGTGCCGCAGTAGTTATAACTTCGTTGGCGGCACGCTCTCCCATTGGTCTGATCGGCGTGGAGGAATATACCGGAAACGACATGCGCTGACAAATAGACCTTGGCGTTGTGGTTGATCTTTCTGCGCTATTTGTTCTTGCCGCCGCTGGCGGGCTGAAAATCGGCCAGCATCACCCGATTCCGTCCTGCGTGTTTGGCCTTATAAAGCGCCTTGTCTGCCGCATCGCTTAGTTTGGGGGCATCTGGAAACTTTGAAATATCGGCGATCCCACAGCTGAACGTGACCGAGAATTCCTTTTCATCTGCCAGGTGGCGTAGCTGGGAAAAGTCATGGCGAATTGTATCCAGCACTTTCATTGCTGTTGTCATGTCGGCATCGACCATGACAACAGCAAATTCTTCGCCGCCATAGCGACCTATCAGGTCGCTGGAGCGCAATCGCTGTTTGAGAAGACGGGACAGGCTTTTGATCACTCGATCGCCGACGGGATGGCCATAGTTGTCATTGATATGCTTGAAGAGGTCAATGTCGATCATCGCAAAGGACAAGGGCTTCTTCTGCCGCGCAGCTCCCGCCACTTCACCATCCAGCAAATCTTTGATAGCGGTATGGTTGAGCAGGCCGGTCAGGCTGTCACGCACCATGAAAGAACGCAGCATAAGTGATCTTCGTATGCGGCTGCTCACTGAAGAAATGAGATGTTGCGGTTGTATCGGTTTGGTAAGGAAATCGTCCCCTCCCAAACCCATTGCAAAAAGCTGTTTGTCGAGATTGCTTTCGGCGGAAAGAAACACGATAGGGATGCTGACGAAGTTATCAATTTGTCGAATGACCTTGGCCAGATCCGTGCCATGGCATTCAGGCATATAAAGATCGATCAGGATCAGGTCGGGAGCGAACTCAAACAGCGCCTCCATCACGTTAAACGGGTTATTGACCGCCTTTACCACCATTCCGGCCTGTTCGAGCACAACGGCGTGATAGGCGGTGAGCGCCACCGAATCATCAACGATCATGACGCGGTATGGTTCCAGCGGCTTGGTTGAAGTCAGGTTGTCGAGCTTGTCGATAAGAGTTCCGATATTGACCGGCTTGCTTAGATAGGCAATGCTGCCGGCACGTGCCGCTTCCAGCCTCGTTTCAAATTCATCGTGCGCAGAGAGAAAAACGACGGGAATAGGAACATTCCTTCCGCGTTGAATCTCGAACATGAGTTTGGCTCCGCCCAGGCGATCCCCGGGGAAAGTGATATCCATCAGAACAACGACATCGGATGTTTGCTGCACGGCAAGCCGAAAATTTTCCAGTGTATTGAATACGCTTACGTCGTAGCCAAAATAGCCAAGCTGGATTTTTAGTTCTTCAGCGAGTTCGAGCTCGTCCTCAACTACAAAAATTCGGCGCGGCGCGGCAGCATCCTGGGCAGGCTGGGTGATGGCAATCAACCCGGACTGATCACCGAGAGCAGCGTCCCTGTGAAGTGCCGCTTGACGAATCTTCTGTATGGCTTCCGATATATGTTTGCGCTGTTCTTTGTTTAAGACAGCTTTCGCCTGTGCAAGCGTCTTGAGATATGCTTCCAGGTTGCGTGCCTCGTCGCTGAGTTCTGTAAAACCAAAGGTCTGTGACGAGCCGATCAATCCATGCACCAAGCGAATGAAAGCTTCAAAACCGTGCTTATCCCATAGTGTGTCGGAAAGTTGTATCAGCGACTGTTGGAGATTCTTGAGTTTTTCTGGTAATTGCTCGGCAAATGCATCGCTCAGTGCTATTAGCTTTGCCTGCAATTCTCCCGGATCATGCATGACGTGGCTCCCTGATTTCCTGTGACTCGCTCGCTAGAATCATTTAACTTACAAGTTTGGCTGATACATCCACGGCAAATATTTCCCTATGGTGCATACCATGGGTTGGTCTGAAGCATGAGACAAAACAAACTGGGGGATAATGATGAAAGAGTATATCCAAGAAGCAGCGCAATAGCACCAACAACCCGAAAATAGCCTGATCGTCCGGTATATAACACCTTCAGCGGCGGTTGTTGAATCCGTAATGCCGGATATTTCGACAAACGAACAAATTTGGCTAGTGTTCAGGATATAGCAGAACCAAGCGGTATCCGAATGGACGGAGATCAGTTGTGTTGAGACGCAGCTTGATGCCTATTTCGTGGTTGGGCAGCAGGCCTGTCGATTCGGCTTCTGTCAGAGGCAAATAATTTTCCGGGGTGAATAGGCGGCGGGCGAGAGGCTTGTCCTGCTTATCGTTTAAGGTAAGCTCCAGACTGGGATAAGCTTGAGCATACGGAGCGAGGTTGCGTAACAGGGCATTCAGGTTGATCTGGTTTTCGTTTGAAGGATCAGCTTCCAGTCCGGATGATTCAATACTGATCAGTTCAGCATGTTGCGGCAATGGCACGGTACATTTCAATATCCGGCAATAGCCGACAAGCGCCGGTTTCAAAGCTGGCAGCTGTGCCGCGAGGTCGACACGGAAATAGAATCCGGCTTGTGCAACCAACATCAGCAGCAACAGAGATGAAGCGATGGCCCATGGCCAGGAACGGCTCCTGGGCTGGAATTCGTTGTCATTATCTTGCACAAAAGCGACTTGCTCGGCCAGCGTCATAGGTTGCAGCACCGCCATTTTGGAATCGCGCGATGTGACAAGTTTGTCCAGTATGGGCAGCTCGAGCTGCAGGTCGAGTTGATCAGGAGTGAAGTTGGGGCTGGTGTCGAATGCTTGCAGGCAATGCCCGCATCGCACCATTCCGTGATGCGCCTCAAGTTGCGCTTTGGTGATCTTGAAGCGCGTGTTGCAATGTGGGCAAACGGTAGTTCCGCGCATCTTAACGTTTGATCCCGGACAGGCACGACCAGCCGTCCTCAAAAATCGGGACGTTCAAGTCGAACCATTGTTGATAGATATCCATCACATCTTGCGCCTGTTCCTCGAGTATTCCGGACAGCACGATTCGACCGCCTGACCTTGTAGCTTTGGCCAACAACGGTGCAAGTAATCGCAACGGGTTGGTCAGGATGTTCGCTACTACCAGATCATAACTGGATTGCGGTGCTTCATCGGGCATATAGAACCGTGCATTTCCGGCCTTGTTGGCGGCGGCATTGTCGCGGCTTGCAATCACGGCCTGCAAGTCTATATCAACTCCGGTGGCGCCGGCAGCACCGAGCTTGGTTGCGGCAATGGCGAGGATCCCGGAACCGCATCCATAATCCAGCACGCTTTCGCCGCCTTGCAGATTGTTATCCAGCCAGCGCAAACACATGCGAGTGGTCGGGTGGCTGCCCGTGCCGAACGCAAGGCCGGGATCGAGCACGATGTTGATGGCGCCTGGATCGCTAGGCGTGTGCCAGGTCGGTACGATCCATATTCTTGGCGAGATCGGGATAGGCTTGAATTGTGATTGTGTAAGGCGCACCCAGTCGTTGTCAGCCAGGGTTTCTATGCGATGCTCGGGTGGAAGCTTGAGTCCGATGTCGGCAGATGCTTTGCGCAGGATTTCTGCGACATCACTGTTGCTTTCGAACAGTGCGCTGACACGGTTATGCTGCCACACGCCTGGCGGCGCATCCCCGGGCTCAGCGAAGATCGCCTGCTCGTCCGGCGTATCGGCATCGGCATCCAGCAAATCCACCGACAATGCGCCGAGATCGAGCAACGCTTCGCTCAAAGCCTCGGCATGTTCGGCGTCGCTGTCAACAACCAGGCTCAGCCACGGCATCTATTTTCCCTTTGTACGCTCGGCCAAACGCTCTTCCAGATAATGAATGTTGGTGCCGCCGCGCATGAAGGCCGCATCCTGCAAAAGTTCGCGGTGCAGCGCGATATTGGTCTCGATTCCTTCCACGGCCATCTCTGATAGTGCGGTACGCATGCGTGCCATGGCTTGTTCCCGGTTGTCGCCATATGCAATGATCTTGCCTATCATCGAATCATAATGTGGCGGCACCAGATAATTGGCATACACATGCGAATCAACACGGATGCCGGGGCCGCCGGGCGGATGCCAGGTGGTGATGCGTCCCGGCGACGGCGTGAATTTGTAGGGATGTTCGGCATTGATGCGGCATTCGATGGCATGCCCGCGGAAATTTATGTCGCGCTGTTTGAAAGGAAGTTTTTCATTGGCTGCGATGCGTATCTGTTGCTGGACGATGTCGATACCGGTAATCATTTCCGTCACCGGATGCTCCACTTGCACGCGAGTGTTCATTTCGATGAAAAAAAACTCGCCCTTTTCGTACAGGAATTCGAAGGTCCCCGCGCCGCGATAGCCGATCTTGCGGCAGGCTTCGGCACAGCGCTCGCCGATCTTGTTGCGCAATTTCGAGTCTAGCAGCGGTGCGGGCGCCTCCTCCAGGATCTTTTGGTGGCGGCGCTGCATCGAGCAATCGCGTTCACCCAGGTACACCGCATTGCCATGCTGGTCGGCAAGCACCTGGAATTCAATATGACGCGGGTTCTCCAGGAACTTTTCCATGTATACCATGGGATTGTTGAATGCTGCCTGTGCTTCGGTGCGCGTCATGGTCACCGCATTCAACAAGGCCGCCTCGGTATGCACCACGCGCATGCCGCGTCCGCCGCCGCCGCCCGAAGCCTTGATGATGACCGGGTAACCGATGCTGCGCGCGATCTTGATGATCTCCGCCGGCTTGTCCGGCAATGCGCCTTCGACTCCGGGTACGCATGGGACGCCGGCCTTTTTCATCGCGATCTTCGCGCTTACCTTGTCTCCCATCAAACGGATGGTTTCGGCGCGCGGGCCGATGAATACAAAACCGCTTCTCTCGACACGTTCGGAAAAATCCGCGTTCTCGGAAAGAAAGCCATAACCCGGATGAATGGCTTGAGAATCAGTCACTTCCGCTGCGCTTATGATGGCCGGGATGCTCAGATAACTATGCGTAGATGAAGCGGGGCCGATACAAACCGACTCGTCTGCCAGTTTCACGTACTTGGCATCGGCATCCGCTTCGGAATGCACTACGACTGTCTTTATGCCCATCTCACGGCAGGCACGCTGAATACGAAGAGCGATCTCGCCACGATTGGCGATCAGGATTTTTTCAAACATAGTTGTGGCTCCGAACTTGGACTTGGCGCGTAAATTCGAGCCTGTGGTTCTCAAAGTCATGTCAGCGGCACTGCGCGATAGTTATGCAATGGAGACAATGGCCGATTGGCCGTTTTGGCCAATGCCGCCGCTGCGTTGTTTAACGTTCGCTGTGCTCATGTTGGCCGACGCGGAAACGGACAAAGAAATTCTAGATCTTGTATTCATTGCATCACCCGATAACGAATAACGGCTGGCCAAATTCCACCGGCTGGCCGTTTTCCACCAGGATGGCTTTGATGACCCCGCCCTTGTCGGCCTCAATTTCATTAAGCAGCTTCATTGCCTCGATGATGCACAAGGTATCGCCGCTGTTTACCGTTTGACCCACATCGACGAATGACTTGGAACCCGGTGATGCCGAGCGGTAGAACGTGCCGACCATAGGTGATTTCACCACATGGCCTTCCGTTACCGCGGGCTTGGCGGTTTCAACTGCCGGCGCTGCGGCTTGCGGCGCCGCAGCGATGACGGCTTGTGGAGCCGAAGTAAAGGATTGCTGAGTTGAAGCTGCGGTGCGGGTGATGCGCACCCGTTCTTCGCCCTCGCTGATTTCCAGTTCTGCGATGCCAGAGCTTTCTACCAACTCGATCAACGTCTTCAGCTTGCGTAAATCCATGGTGTTCTCCTTAAGCTTGAATTTTATAGCCCAGTGCAAATTGCACGGCGAATTCATAACCGGCCGCGCCCAGGCCGCTGATCACGCCTATGGCCAGATCGGAAAAGAATGATTCCTTGCGAAAAGATTCGCGTGCGAATACATTGGAAAGGTGCACTTCTATGAACGGAATCGCTACCGCCGCGAGGGCATCACGCAATGCCACGCTGGTGTGAGTGTACGCAGCGGGATTGATGATGATGAACTTTGTGCCATCAATGCTGGCCAGTTGTACTCGTTCTACTAATTCAGCTTCCGCGTTGCTCTGGAAGCAAATTAACTTGGCGCCGCTTTTTTCGGCCAAATTCACCAAACTCGCGTTAATTTCGTCCAATGTGATACGACCATACACATCTGGCTCGCGACTTCCAAGCAAATTCAAATTAGGACCATGCAGCACAAGGATGTTTTTCATGCGCGCATTTTGCAGTAACTTAGACTGATTTGTCCAGAATTTTGCCGAAGTTAATCAAAATACATTAAAGACCAATGCCTTGTAGGGTTTTCAAAAACTGTGCGGCATCCTGATAACCGGTCACGCGAAAATCCTCCAATTCTTTGCCATGGGTATCAAAGAACAATATACCGGGAGGGCCGAATAAGCCGTAGTGCTTAAGCATGGCTTGATCGGCTTCGCTATTTGCCGTGACATCGGCTTGCAGAAGCAATACCGGCTTTAGTTTGGCTATTACGGCTGCATCGGAGAAAGTAAAACGTTCCATTTCCTTGCAAGAGATACACCAGTCGGCGTAAAAATCGAACATGACTAATTTTCCTTGCCCCTGTATCCCACCACCTGCCTGGGCAATACGTTGATCAAGGTCTGCCAGGTCTTTTACACGGGAAAACTGCAGTATTGCGGGTGTCTGTGCTTCGGCGCGACCGATGTTTCCCAGTGGACGGAGAATGTCGCGGGAGCCGGACAGTCCGCCGATCAAATAAGCCACCCCCAGTAATAATGCCAACAGGCCAAAACCTTTGAGCAACTTGTGCCAGCCGCTGGAATTATGCGGCAAGGCATCCAATGCCCGCAGGTAGATCGCCGAGAAGATCAGTAGAGCTGCCCATAGCAGCATCTGTACATTGATGGGCAGCAACGGTTGGATGATCCAGATCGCCAGCGCAAGCAACATCACGCCAAAGAATTGTTTGACCGCCTCCATCCACGCACCGGCCTTGGGTAGCAATACACCCGCCGAAGTGCCGATGATCAGCAGCGGTACGCCCATGCCCAACGCCATTACGAACAACGCTACGCCGCCCAGCACCGCATCATGGGTCTGGCCGATGTATAGCAATGCAGCGGCAAGCGGGGCTGCCACGCACGGTCCTATGATGATGGCGGACAGCACGCCCATCACGAACACGCCGCCAAGATGACCGCCGTGCAGGCGGTTGCTGGTGACGCTCAATTTGCTTTGCAAAGCGGTTGGGAGTTGCAACTCGTAAAAGCCGAACATCGACAGCGACAGCAGCACGAACACGGCAGCGAAGCTACCGAGTACCCAGGGTGTTTGCAGCGCATTGGAAATCAGGCTTCCGGAAAATCCCGCCGCCACGCCCGCAGCGGCATAGGTGATCGCCATGCCCAGCACATACGCCAGCGACAGAATGAAAGCGTGGGTATGTGTTATCTTGTGGCCGCGTCCGACGATGATGCCGGACAGGATCGGGATCATCGGGAACATGCATGGAGTCAGCGCCAGCAATAATCCCGCGCCAAAGAAGAAGGAAATGATCAGCCAGTAATTGCCGCCCTTGAATAGACGCGCGATTTGCGAGCCTTCTGATGTGGGAGCTTGCGATGATATCGGCGGAGCCTCGGTCAATACCGGCGGCACAGGCTGACCCGTCGCAGCATTCGGGAGGTTGACCATTAATGTCTTTGTGATAGGCGGGTAGCACAATCCCTCTTCGCTGCAACCCTGGTAGACGGCATTCAGCGTGATGACGTTTGCCGCATTGCTGGATCGATCCAGCGTGATCAAAGCCTGAAACGATTGATGGAAGACCTCGGTGTCGCCGAAATTGGGGTCGTGCTTGATTTCACCCTTGGGCAAATTCACCGCCGAGACCTTGACGGAACTGTCCTTGGAGGCAAAGGTGATTTTGTCACGATATAAATAGTATGTTGGCGTCACGTTGAAGCTGGCCTGCAAGGTATGCGCATCGCGCGCGATCACCTCAAGTCCGAAAGCCTTGTCTGGTGGCAGGAAGTCGGGTTGCTTGTTGCTGGACAAATTGGACAGCCGGTCCAGAAATCCCTCCGCATTCGAAGCGGGTGCAACAAGACAAAGCAATATCAGTAAAGCAAAGCGCATGGTTATTCCTTGAGAATAGCGGTTTCCCCGCTTACCCAATCAAGATAAGCGGGCAAACCTGCTGTCACAGGGACAGCTATGATTTCGGGAAGTTCGTAAGGGTGCGCCTTGCGTATCAATTTTTCAAGGGACGGGTAAGCTGTCCGGGAGGTTTTGATCAGTAATGGCACTTCGGTGGAAATTTCGATTCTATCATTCCATCGGTAAGTGGAACTGCAGGGGGCCAGTTGGTTCACGCAAGCGGCGGCACGTGCCTCAATGAGTTGGCGCGCCAGTTTCTCCGCTGATGCGGCGTCGGGCAGATTGGTGATGACCAGCAAAATATCATTCATTTGGCAAAACGCAATCCTAGTTGCAACAATTGATCCCATACATCACCCTGGCCAATTCCCTTGATGATCTTGTCCAGCCTGGCTATTTGCAGCATGGCCCGCTCGATGCTTGCCAGCTTCAAGCGCCGCGCCGCGCTCTCGATCAGTCCCTGCCTGTCCCTGCGCACCCTTGCGTCACGCACAGCGGAAGCGAGTTCACCGCCGCGTTGGATGGATTGCAACACTTTTCCAAGCATGCGGACATCTTCGCTGATGGCCCACAGCACCAGCACAGTGGATGTCCCTTCTGAACGTAGACCGTCGAGTATGTGCGCGTATCGCGCCACATTGCCGTTCAGCATGGCCTCTGAAAGCTTGAAAATGTCGTAGCGCGCCACATCCATCACCGCGTCTTTGACTTGATCGAAAGATAGCATCCCGGGTGGGAACAACAGCGCGAGTTTCTGGATCTCCTGAAAGGCGGCGAGCAGATTCCCCTCGCCGCAATCAGCGAGGAATTCCAGTGTGGCGCTGTCTGCTGTCTGTTCCTGCAGTTTGAGACGTGCGGCGATCCAGCGCGGCAATGCATTGCGGGGAATATCATCGGCGGAGATCACTACGCCATGTTGTTTCAGCGTACCGAACCACTGGCTCTTCTGGACCGCCCAATCCAGTTTCGGCAGGGAGATCAGCGTCAGCACATCCGGGTTCAGGCCGGCGCAGTAAGCCAGCAATGCCTGTCCGCCCTCCACGCCGGGCTTTCCGGACGGGATACGCAAATCGATCACTTTGCGCGAAGCAAAAAGGGATAAAGTCTGTGCGCTGTTTTGCAATTCGTTCCACTTGAAGTGCTGCTCGGCAATGTATGTTTCGCGTTCGGTATATCCGTCTGCACGGGCCGCCGAACGTATGCTGTCCGCTGCCTCGATCGCCAGCAATGGCGCGTCACCATATACCACATACAGCGGCTTCAAGCCGGAGGCAAGGTGACGCGGGAGTTCTTCGCTGGTGATGACCATGGCAATTATTAGTCTTGCTGTGGATTGGCGCGACTAAGTCGAAGCACGATTTGCTGCACCATGTCAGTACGCATGCTCTGGTAGAGAATGTTTTCCTCAGCCTCCATGGCAAGGACATTATTGACGTCGTAAGGGAAATCGCGATGCAGCACCAGTTCCTCGGCGGGAATCCATTCATGCTTGTCGAGATCATATGCGCGCATGGAAACGCGGTAGAACAGCTGGAATTCGTTTACGGTACCGCTGCTGCTCAATGAAAGTATCTGCTTGTCGGGAATTTCAGAAATGATGTTTAACACCACATCAGCCTGTTGCGCTGAGCTTGCCAATTTCACCTTGCTCGCCTCGAGGCTGCGGCGCAACTCCTTGACGAAGGGGGTGTTGGGATTGGCCGTCTCCAGATATATCGTGCCGAATCGCATGCCCTCATGGCCGCGCAGATGAAAACTGCAGCCGGCCAGTATCATGGCGGCAAACAGCATGGCAAATGACCGGGACAGCGGGCGCAATTTTTCTCCTATACGACGATGTTGATCAAGCGACCGGGCACGACCACGATCTTCTTCGCTGCTTCGCCCGCCAGGTGTTTCTGGACGGAGGGGTGGGCAAGCGCCAGTTGCTCAAGCGTAGCCTTGCTGGCTGTCTTGGCAACGGTCAGGTTACCGCGGAGCTTGCCGTTGACCTGCAGCACAATCTCTATCTCGTCCTGTTCTAGCGCTTCTATGAGCGGCTCCGGCCAGGGTGCAAGCAGGATGTCGTCGCCGTAACCCAGTTCGCGCCACAATGCGTGCGTGATATGAGGTGCGATGGGCGACAGTAGACGTAGCAGAATGGAACAACCTTCGCGAGCCACCGCTACGCCGACTTCTTCTTCCAATGTCTTCTCCAGCGCATTGAGCATCTTCATACTTGCAGAGGCAACCGTGTTGAATTGATGTTTGCTGAGATCGTAGTTTGCTTGCCTCAGAGTCAAATGCACCTCACGTCGGATGACCGCCAGCGTTGCAGACAACTTGTTCGGCAAGGCTATCTCAGTCTGTGTAGACAACAAAGTCTTTTGCGACAACTTATCGCCGAATGACCATACACGCTTCAAAAAACGATGTGCGCCTTCTACGCCGGAATCGGCCCACTCCAGTGTCTGCTCCGGCGGTGAGGCGAACATCATGAAAAATCGCGCAGTGTCCGCGCCGTATTGATCGATCAATGCCTGCGGATCGACCCCGTTGCGCTTGGATTTCGACATCGTGCCCATGCCTTGAAATTCCACAGGTTGGCCGTCGGCCAGACTCTTCGCGCCGGTAACGCGGCCCGCCTCGTCTTTGACGACTACCACTTCCTCGGGCGCGAAGTACTCTATACCGCCATTGGATGTGCGGCGCGAATAGATGTGATTCAGCACCATGCCCTGCGTCAGCAGATTGGCGAACGGCTCATCGTATCTGACCAGACCGAGGTCGCGCATCACCTTGGTCCAGAACCGCGAGTAGAGCAGGTGCAGAATGGCGTGCTCGATGCCGCCGATGTACTGATCCACCGGCATCCAGTAATTTGTCTCCTCGTCCACCATCGCATCGTTCTTGAACTGGCTGGCATAGCGCGCGTAGTACCAGCTTGAATCGACGAAGGTGTCCATGGTATCGGTCTCGCGCTTGGCGGGTTTGCCGCATTTGGGGCAGGCGCAATTCAGGAAATCGTCGCGCTTGAGCAAAGGATTGCCGGAACCGTCCGGCACGCAATCCTCCGGCAGCTTCACCGGCAGCTGATCGTCCGGCACCGGCACCGAGCCGCAGGTATCGCAATGGACAATAGGAATGGGGCAGCCCCAGTAGCGCTGGCGCGATATGCCCCAGTCGCGCAAACGCCACTGCACTTTCTTCTCGCCCAGGTTCTTGGCGGCGAGGTCGGCGGCGATAGCGTCCACTGCCGCTTCGTAGTTGAGGCCGTCGTATTTGCCCGAGTTGACGCAAACGCCGTTTTCCTTGTCGGCGTACCAATCCTGCCAGCCGGATTCGCTAAAACTCTGCTGCTTTACTGCAATGGATTGCTTGATCGGTAACTTGTATTTCTTGGCGAAACCGAAGTCCCGTTCGTCATGAGCAGGGACCGCCATCACCGCGCCCTCGCCGTAGCCCATCAGTACGTAGTTGCCGACCCATACCGGCACCCGTTCGCCGGTCAGTGGATGTATCACCTTGAGGCCGGTGTCCATGCCTTCCTTTTCCATCGTCGCCATGTCGGCTTCCATCACCGAGCCGTGTTTGCATTTGGCTATGAAGGCGGCCAGAGCGGGATTATTCTCGGCGGCATGCGCAGCTAGCGGATGTTCGGCGGCAACTGCGCAGAAGGTAACGCCCATGATGGTGTCGGCGCGCGTGGTGAACACCCACATCTTGCCGTCGTTGATCGGCGCACCCGACGCATCGCGAATGTCGTGGGTGAATGCGAAGCGCACGCCGTAGCTCTTGCCTATCCAGTTGGCCTGCATGGTCTTCACGCGTTCCGGCCAGCCCGGCAGCTTGTCGAGATCGGCCAGCAATTCTTCCGCGTATTGCGTGATAGCGAGGTAGTAGCCGGGTATCTCGCGCTTCTCGACGATCGCACCGGTGCGCCAGCCGCGTCCGTCTATCACCTGCTCATTGGCGAGCACGGTCTGATCCACCGGGTCCCAGTTCACCACCTGTGTCTTCTTGTAGGCGATGCCTTTTTCCAGCATGCGCAGGAACAGCCACTGGTTCCACTTGTAGTAGTCCGGCTGGCAGGTTGCCAGTTCGCGCGACCAGTCTATGGCGAAGCCCAGTGATTTGAGCTGTTGCTTCATGTAAGCTATGTTGTCGTAAGTCCACTTGGCAGGCGGCACCTTGTTCTGGATCGCGGCGTTCTCCGCAGGCAAACCAAAGGCGTCCCAGCCCATCGGCTGCAGTACGTTGTAGCCTTTCATGCGGTGATAGCGCGACAGCACATCGCCGATGGTGTAGTTGCGCACATGGCCCATGTGCAGCTTGCCGGATGGGTAGGGGAACATCGACAAACAGTAATATTTGGGTTTGCCTGCTTCCTTTCTGGCGCGGAATGAATGGCTGCTATCCCAGTACTGTTGCGCTTGTTGCTCGATGTTTTCGGGATGGTAATCGGCTTGCATGCGATATGATTCGATTGCGTGATTTAACAATATGGCATTATAGCTTTACCGACGCCAGGACGCTGATGTTAGGGAACCTCTGATTAAGTCCATCATGGACCGCGTTGCTGACAAAAACGGGATGATCGCAAGGCGCGCGACGCCGGTCGTAGTCATTCTACGATGCCAAGGAGCGCAACACCGCGAGCGCTCGTTTTTGTCGCAACCCTTAAGGGCATTGGCTTTGCGGGCGGTCTGCGGTGTCAGGCTCCTAGCTAATGGAATCACCATTCGCGTCGTCGCCTTTCTTGCATCCCATCCCGCAAAGCCGAATGCGCGGCCATGCGGGACTTAATCAGAGGTTCCTTAGCTCACAATAGGACATTCTGCTATTATTGCCGCATAAATTTTAAAATGTACCTTCAGGAGAGTTCACCATGTCCCGCAAACATCCCGTGATAGCTGTGACCGGTTCGTCCGGCGCAGGCACTACTACGGTAAAACGTGCTTTTGAAAACCTGTTCCGCCGTGAAAAAAGGACAAGTTCCAACCATACTCCACCTCCGATCGAGCGCAGGGGTATAGGCCACGTTGATGAGGGCATTCGTGCGGCGATCATCGAAGGTGACAGTTTGCACAGCCTGGATCGTGTCGCGTTTCGCGCTGCTGCTGCTGCTGCTGCAAAAGCCGGCAACAATACTTTCAGCCACTTCGGACCTGAAGCGAATCATTTCGACAAGATCGAGGAAACTTTTAAAACCTATGGCGAAACCGGCATGTGCAAGCGCCGTTACTACGTGCACAGCCAGGAAGAGGCTGAACTGCATAACAAGCATTTTAAACTGACGGACCTGAAGCCCGGAGTCTTCACGCCGTGGGAAAATATCGAGGAAAATTCAGACCTGCTGTTCTACGAAGGCCTGCATGGTTTGGCTGCAGACGGCAAGATTGATGCAGCACGGTATGTCGATCTGGGTATCGGCGTCGTGCCGGTGGTCAATCTGGAATGGATCCAGAAGATCCACCGCGACGGTGCGGAGCGGGGTTATTCGGCTGAAGCGACAGTAGACACCATCATGCGTCGCATGCCGGATTACATCAAGTACATCACCCCGCAATTTTCACGCACCGACATCAATTTTCAGCGTGTCGCGACCGTGGATACTTCCAATCCTTTCATTGCGCGCGACATCCCGACTCCGGACGAAAGCTTTGTGGTGATCCGCTTCCGCGAGCCAAGGGGAGTGGATTTCCAATACATGCTCGCGATGATCCCCAACTCTTTCATGTCCCGCGCCAATACGCTGGTCGTGCCTGGCGGGAAAATGAGTTATGCGCTGGAAATCATACTTGCGCCTATCGTGCATAAAATGATCGAAAACAAGAAGTAGCAGACCGGTTAAAATCCAAACGGGGCAGATGAAAATCTGGCCCCGTTTTTTTTGCGGGATGACCGGCAAGGGACCCCGGATCACGCATTCCGGGGCAGCGGCTTGAACAGGCCATGTGGCATAATCCTGCCATGAATTCCCCCCTGCTTTCCGGCCTCAATCCGGAACAACGACTAGCCGTCACGCTGCCGCACCAATCCGCGCTGATCCTTGCCGGAGCGGGCAGCGGCAAGACGCGCGTGCTGACTACACGCATCGCATATCTGATCAGCACCGGGCAGGCCAGTCCGCATTCCATTCTTGCGGTGACGTTCACCAACAAGGCGGCGAAAGAGATGCTTACGCGCCTGTCGGCGATGCTGCCGATCAACACGCGCGGGATGTGGATAGGCACGTTCCACGGCCTGTGCAACCGCATGTTGCGCGCGCATCACCGCGAGGCGAATCTGCCGCAGTCCTTCCAGATACTCGACAGCGGCGACCAGCTTTCCGCGATCAAGCGCCTGATGAAAACGATGAACGTGGACGATGAGAAATATCCGCCCCGCGAGATGCAGGGCTTCATCAGCGGCAGCAAGGAGCAGGGTTTGCGCGCGCATGAGGTCGAGGCATACGACCCATATACGCGGCGCAAGGTGGAGATCTTTGCCGAATACGACGCGCAATGCCAGCGCGAAGGCGTGGTGGATTTTTCCGAACTGCTGCTGCGCAGTTATGAACTCCTCACGCGCAACACCGCTATACGCGAGCACTACCAGCAGCGCTTCAGGCATATATTGGTGGACGAGTTTCAGGACACCAATCCGCTGCAGTACCGCTGGCTGAAGTTACTGGCCGGCAAGGATAACGCGCTGTTTGCGGTGGGCGATGACGACCAGTCGATCTATGCGTTTCGCGGCGCAAACGTCGGCAACATGCAGGAGCTGCTGCGCGATTTCCATGTCGAGAACGTCATCAAACTCGAGCAGAACTACCGTTCGCACGCAAACATCCTCGAAGCCGCGAATGCGTTGATCAGCCGCAACCGCAACCGCCTCGGCAAGAACCTGTGGACGTCGGAAAGCGGCGGCGAGCAGTTGCGCGTGTATGAAGCGCCGACCGACGTGGACGAGGCGGCCTTCATTGTCGAGGAGATCCAGCAGCTCAAGCGCGAGGGCGTCAAACTTTCCGAGATCGCCCTGCTGTACCGTTCCAATGCGCAGTCGCGCGTGCTGGAACATGCGCTGGTTTCCGCGGGATTGTCGTATCGCGTGTATGGCGGGTTGCGCTTTTTCGAGCGGCAGGAGATCAAGCACGCGCTGGCCTATCTGCGCCTGATAGAAAATCCCGATGACGACAACGCGCTGCTGCGCATCATCAACTTCCCGACGCGCGGCATCGGCGCGCGCAGCATCGAGCAGCTGCAGGAAGCTGCTAAACGAAACAGCACGACTTTATTCGATGCGGCATCGCGTGCGGGCGGCAAGGTGCCGGCCTTTGTCGCGCTGATCGAATCAATGCGCAAAGCGACGCGCGAACTTCCCCTTCCGGAGATCATCGACCATGTGCTGGAACACAGCGGTCTGGTCGCGCACTACCGGAACGAAACCGGTGCCAAAAAACGCGAGGCCGAGGAACGGCTGGAAAACCTCAACGAACTGGTCAACGCTGCTGCACTGTTCGTGCACGAGAACGAGGACGACAGCCTGACCGCATTCCTCGCGCATGCGTCACTGGAAGCGGGCGAACACCAGGCGGGTGATCAGGACGATGCGCTGCACCTGATGACGGTGCATGCTTCCAAGGGACTGGAGTTCCATACCGTGTTCATCACCGGGCTGGAGGAAGGGCTGTTCCCGCACCAGAACAGCATCGATACGGACGGCGGGCTGGATGAAGAACGCCGCCTGATGTATGTGGCGATCACGCGCGCGCGGCGCAGGCTGTACCTAAGTTTTGCGCAAAGCCGCATGCTGCACGGCCAGGTGAATTACGGCATGGCATCGAGTTTCCTGCGCGAACTGCCGGAAAACCTATTGCATTGGCTCACGCCGAGGATGGGGCAGCGCACGGCGTTTGCCCCGGTATCCATGCTGCAGAGGGATGCGCAGGTTGGCGCGACGTCTCAATACCACGCCGCAACATCATCCGGCTGGCACAGCGGTCAGGCAGTGTTTCACAACAAATTCGGTGAAGGAATGATAGTCGATCTCGAAGGCAGCGGCGCGGATGCGCGCGTGCAAGTGAATTTCCGCAAAGTCCGGGGTGAAGTGGCTGGCGCTGGAGTACGCCAAGCTGACAGCGATGTAGCAGCGGGAAATCAGTAATACGATTGATCGTTTTGGCTGGTGATTTTGGAATCCGGCGGTGCGCTGCTGACCTCTTTCAGCGGTGGAAATATGCCGCTATAGCTGGCGTACAGCGAGGTGAATACTAGGGGCAGCAATACCACCCAGCCGAGAAACATCGGCAGGCTGGCGAGTATCGCCAAAAACATCAGCGTCAAGCCATACACCACCATCGGGCCGATGTTGCGAAGGAAGGCGAGCAGGCTGAGCTTCATCGCCTGCAGCGGCGGGACGCTGCGGAAGTACACCAGCATCGGCGCAAACTGCATCGCCATCATCAGCAGACTGAACAGCACGATACCGATCAATGCCGCAAAACCGGCTCCCGCGAGAGTCTGCATCATCACATCCGGATCTGTCTGTGGTTGGCCGCTCATCAAAATAGTGACCAAGGTAGCACCGCCCGCCACCATCATCAGTCCGAGAATCAGGAATTGAGCCACCAGCGAAATGCCGCCCAGCGCGACTAATTGCGGGGTGTGCTTTTTGAAGCCGCTGAACAGATGCGCCAGCTCCAGTTCGTCGTTCTGGCTAAGCGCACGGCAGCCGACCATCAGACCCACCAATACCGCCGGGGTCAGCAGGCTTACCAGGGGCTCACCAACGACGGGTACGCTGGATATTCCCACCGCTGCGACCATGCAGATGAACAACAGTACGATCCATAACAGAGGCGCTTTGATAAACAGCGCATAGCCCTGTCTGATCCATTCCCATCCTTGTCTGCTTTGCAAGCGTTGCGGTTCCATCATCTTCTCCTTTCGGGTGCCTGTTACAGCCAAACGGCTTGTGCCGATGCGATGTGATTTTTCAATATCAGCTCGAATCGGCTCGGATCATGCGCATTGATCAGTTCGCCGTCGCGCGGCAAAAACTTGTCGAACAGGCGCGACATCCAGAAGCGCAGCGCTGCGACGCGCAACAGCAGCGGCCATGCGCCGTGCTCTGTTTTCAGCAGCGGGCGTACCGCATGGTAGGCGCGCAGCAGTGCCTGGGATTTTGGCGCATCCAGCGTGCCGTCGGCACGCGTGCACCAATCGTTCACGGTGATCGCCACATCATAGAGCAACGCATCGCTGCATGCGAAATAAAAATCGATCAGGCCGCTGACACGATTTTCTTCCAGCAACACATTGTCTCGGAACAGGTCGGCGTGGATCACGCCCTGCGGCAGGGATGTCCAATCCTGGCGTGCTTGCAGCGATACTTCACTCTCCAGCAGGGACGCTTGCCGCGCATCCAAAAACGGCAGTACCTGCGGAGCAGTTGCAGCGCGCCAAGTCATGCCGCGCGGATTGGGCATGACCTGCGAGAAACTCTGTCCGGCGATATGGATCTGCCCAAGCATTGCGCCGATGGCGGCGCACTGTGCACCGCGTGGCGTGGCGGTGGATTTGCCGCTCAAGCGGCTGACGATGCAGGCAGGTTTGCCATTGAGCGTGCCCAAAAAATTATTCGATCGGTTCGCTACCGGATTGGGACATGGAATACCGTGGCGTGCCAGATGCGCCATCAGATTCAGGTAGAACGGCAATTCATCGGCGCCGAGTATCTCGAACAGCGTGAGCACGAAACGTCCATTGGTCGTCGTGACGAAATAGTTGGTATTCTCTATACCGGATGAAATACCCTGCAACTCCAGCAATTGGCCCAGGGAATAATTGCCCAACCAAGTAGTAAGTTCTTCTTCGGATACGCTGGTAAAAACCGCCATAACTAAAATCGATGTATGACCCAGCGCGGCGGACGAAAGCCCGAATCCAGACTTTCCTGGCGCGCGAACTTGCCGTCACCCCTGTCATCTACCAGATAATATGGCGGGCCGACCTTGGGGGTGATCTTGATCATGTACAGTCTGCCGCCCACGCGAAATTCCTCTACGGTTTGACCGGTCTGTTTGGTGATCGTGACTTGCGGCTCTTCGTCAGCGGAATTATCCGATACGGGGGGCAGAGGCTGTGGTTCGTGATCGGCGGGGGCCGGCTTGTCGGCATAGACACTGGCAGAGGCGGCGCTTAACAGCAGCATGATTAGGAATCTCAGCATATTGGTTGGCATGGATCGGGAATGGGGGAGTTGGAATTTGTTCATTTTAGCCGATGCAGCGTGACTCTGCGCGAGTTGATGAGCAAGCCTGTGCCCGGTTCAACCCGTACTCCAGCCGCGGGGACGTTTCATACCGGCGATCTTGCAGGCCTGCTTTACGTAACCGTAGGGAAACAGCTCGAATAGCGCATTGCGTGAGTCGGGACCCATGCGTTTCGCGAGATGTTTCATCACATGACGGGCATCCGGGGCGATCTGATGGTCAGCATAATACTCCCGCATGAAATGGATCGCATCCCAGTGGTCTTCGGTGAGCTGGATGTTTTCCTGAAGTGCAAATCGCCTGGCCAGATCCTCGTTCCAGTCCTGGGGTTCGATCAGATATCCTTCTTCGTCGGTATTCGGTGTATGGGCCGGTTCTCCCATATTCTTGGTCCTCACTGGATCCGGATGTGCATCACAGATAAAGCTGCTTCTCGCGTTCCGCCTCGGAAGGTTCGAAACCGCGCGTTTCATAATGTTTGAAAATTGCTTTTACCACGGCCTCGGGTTCGTCGATGAGCTGGATCAGATCCATATCCTCCGGGCTGATGACTTTTTCATCCAGCAATGTGGTCTTGAACCAGTCCAGCATGCCGCCCCAGAATTGCTTGCCCACCAATATGATCGGGATGCGCCGTGACTTGCCGGTCTGCACCAGCGTCAGGGCTTCCATCAATTCGTCCAGCGTGCCGAAACCGCCCGGCATCACGACGTATGCGCTGGCGAATTTCACGAACATCACCTTGCGCGCGAAAAAATGCTGGAAGGTCTGGCTGATGTTCTGGTAATGGTTGCTGGTTTGCTCGTGCGGCAGCTGGATGTTCAATCCCACGCTGGCGGATTTGCCGTAGAAAGCACCCTTGTTGGCAGCCTCCATGATGCCGGGACCGCCTCCGGAGATCACCGAAAATCCTGCGTCAGAAAGCAGGCGCGCGATCTCTTCGGTGAGCTTGAAGAAAGGCTGATCCGGCTTGGTGCGTGCGCTGCCGAAGATGCTCACGGCGGGATGGATCGTGTTAAGCCGTTCGGTGGCAGAAACAAACTCTGACATAATGCCGAACACGCGCCAGGCTTCTTTGGAATTCCACGCTTCCGGTACCAGGGAGACGGGCAGTTTGGACATTACGTTCATGCGATTCTCCTGAAAAATATTTAGCCAATAGTTACGATATATGAAAGCAAACGAAGAGGGCTACTCTAAAACGTTGCTGCTGGTCGATGGTTCGTCCTTCCTGTACCGCGCGTTTCATGCGATGCCGGATCTGCGCAACCGCCACGGCGAGCCCACCGGAGCGATCTACGGTGTGCTTAACATGTTGCGCCGTCTGCGCAAGGATTACCCGGCGGATTATAGCGCGTGCGTATTCGATGCAAAAGGCAAAACCTTCCGCGATGACTTGTATCCGGAGTACAAGGCGCACCGGCCCGCCATGCCAACCGACCTGGCGCAGCAGATCGAGCCGCTGCACCAGGCTATCGCCGCGTCGGGCTGGAATATTCTGATGCTGGACGGGGTAGAAGCTGACGATGTGATCGGCACGCTGGCGCGACAATCCCGGGACGGCGTGCGCTGTGTCATCGCTACCGGCGACAAGGACCTCGCGCAACTGGTGAACGAGCGCGTGACGCTGATCAACACCATGAGCAACGAGACGCTGGATGTCCCGGGGGTGAACGCCAAATTCGGCGTGCCGCCGGAACGCATCGTGGATT
The DNA here is from genome assembly GCA_963806115.1 of uncultured beta proteobacterium. Classification (GTDB taxonomy): domain Bacteria; phylum Pseudomonadota; class Gammaproteobacteria; order Burkholderiales; family Gallionellaceae; genus Gallionella. Next base: position 32,338 of record CAWDWW010000011.1, on the reverse strand, counting down.
ACCTGACGCTGGTGGGCGACCCCGTGGACAACGTGCCGGGCGTGGAAAAAGTCGGGCCGAAGACTGCAGTGAAATGGCTTGCACAATACGGCACACTGGACAACCTGGTGCAGCATGCAGGCGAGATCGGCGGCGTGGTCGGCGAGAATTTGCGCAAGGCGCTGGACTGGCTTCCCCAGGCACGCCGCTTGATCACGGTGAAGTGCGATGTGGAACTGCCGCAGTCTTATAGCGAATTGATTCCGCCGCCGGCAGACAAGGAACAACTGCGCAGCCTGTACGAGCACTTCGAATTCAAGACCTGGCTGCGCGAGCTTTCGCTACCCTCTCCTATCGGGGGAGAGCTTGCGAGGGAGCCGGCTGGGGGTGGGGGAGCACCCGTGCAGCCATTCACCCCCTCCCTAACCCTCCCCCAGGGGGAGAGGGAACAGAGCGACGAACCTGCCCGCACCGACAGCGCGCACTACGAGACGATATTGACTGAAGCGCAGCTTGCCGCGTGGCTGGAAAAGATACTTGCCGCCGACCTGGTCTGCGTGGATACCGAAACCACCGGTCTGGACATGATGAATGCGCAGCTGGTCGGCATGTCGTTCGCGATCACGCCGCACCATGCTGCCTATCTGCCGTTGGCGCATATCTATCCCGGCGCGCCGGACCAGCTCGACCGCACGCATGTTCTAGCCAAACTCAAGTTCTGGCTGGAAAGCGCTACGCACAAGAAAGTCGGACAGAACCTCAAATATGACATGCATATATTCGCCAATCACGGCATCGCGCTGGCCGGCATACACGATGACACGCTGCTGCAATCCTACGTGCTGGAAAGCCACAAACCGCACGATATGGACAACCTCGCGCTGCGGCATCTCAACGTGAAAACCATCAGCTTCACCGAAGTGGCGGGCAAGGGCGCCAAACAGATCTGTTTCGACCAGGTGGATATCGCCACGGCTGCGCACTATGCCGCCGAGGATGCCGACATCACATTGCAATTGCACCGGAATCTGTTCCCGCAGATCGAGGCACCAGAAGGGTTTGCAGCATGTGTATCGCGACATCGAAATGCCCAGCATGCTCGTTCTCTTTGCTATGGAGCGCAATGGCGTGTTGCTCGACAGCGCGCTGCTGCAGATGCAGAGCCGCGAGCTGGGCGAAAAGCTCATCGCTTTGGAAACCAGGGCGCACGAGGCTGCCGGGCAACCGTTCAACCTGAATTCGCCCAAGCAGATACAGGAGATCCTGTTCGATAAACTCGGACTGCCGGTGGTGAAGAAGACACCGAGCGGCACACCATCGACCGACGAGGAGGTGTTGCAGGAACTGGCGCTCGATTACCCGCTGCCCAAACTGCTGCTGGAATACCGCGGCATGGCGAAACTCAAATCCACCTATACCGACAAGCTCCCGCTGTCGGTCGATCGTGCGACGGGGCGCGTGCATACCAGCTATTCGCAGGCCGTTGCAGTCACCGGACGCCTGGCTTCGAACGATCCAAACCTGCAGAACATCCCGATACGCAGTGCCGAAGGCCGGCGCATCCGCGAAGCATTCATCGCACCCGCCGGCAGCCGTATCGTTTCCGCCGACTATTCGCAGATCGAATTGCGCATCATGGCGCACCTGTCCGGCGATGAGGGTCTGCTGCGCGCATTCGCCAACAACGAGGATATCCATCGCGCCACCGCCGCGGAGATATTCATGGTCGCCCCCGCGGAAGTGTCAAGCGAACAGCGCCGCTATGCCAAGGTGATCAACTTCGGCCTGATCTACGGCATGTCCGCATTCGGACTGGCCAAGCAGCTCGGCGTGGAGCGCAGTGCGGCAACCGCCTACATCGAGCGCTACTTTGCGCGTTACCCGGGCGTGAAGAACTATATGGACAACACGCGCGAACAGGCAAAACAACAAGGCTATGTCGAGACCGTGTTCGGCCGCCGCCTGTGGTTGCCCGAGATCAACAGCAGCAACGGCATGCGCCGCCAGGGCGCGGAACGCGCCGCGATCAACGCGCCGATGCAGGGCACCGCGGCAGACCTGATCAAACTCGCGATGATCGCAGTGCAGCGCTGGCTGGAAAGTGAAAAGCTGCAAACGCGCCTCATCATGCAGGTGCATGACGAGCTGGTGCTGGAAGTGCCGCAGGCGGAACTGCATCTGGTCAAGGAAATGCTGCCCAAATTGATGTGCGGTGTCGCCGAACTGCAAGTGCCGCTGCTGGTGGAGCTGGGTGAGGGAAAGAATTGGGACGAAGCACATTAGTAAACCTCTAAAAATCCACATTTCATCCCAACTGCTGCGTTGCGGAAAAAATTTCTTGCTTACATATTCACCATATGCGGCGCGGCGAAATCTTTTCCACGCCTTGCATTTGGGCGAACTCTGAATTTTTCAGAGGCTTACTGCAGTATGTATCAACATCGGGTGCAATGCGCTGCGCTTATTGCACCCTACACGGGATGGCCAGGAAATTTGGATTTTTAGAGGCACCCTTGGTGTGGTGTTGTTCTGTGCCAGAGCATTGGACAGTACTTTCAATTACAATCTCACCCATCATGTAGCCGGAACGCATCGTGCAACAACTCACCATTACCCGCCCCGACGACTGGCATCTGCATTTGCGCGACGGCGCGCTGATGCAGTCGGTCGTGCAAGATACCGCGCGGCGATTCGCCCGCGCGATCGTGATGCCCAACCTGCGCCCTCCGATTACCGCCACCGAACAGGCACTGGCATACCGTAAGAGAATACTCACGGCGTTGCCTGCGAGCGCGAAGTTCGAGCCGCTGATGACGCTGTACCTTACCGACAATACCACTGCTGAAGAGATCAAGCGCGCCAAACAAAGCGGCGCGATCCATGCGGTCAAGCTATACCCGGCGGGTGCGACGACCAACTCCGATGCGGGGGTGACAGACATACGCAAGGCCTACCCCGCGCTGGAAGAGATGCAGCGCTGCGGCATGCCCCTGCTGGTGCACGGCGAGGTGACCGATAAGAATGTGGATGTGTTCGACCGCGAAGCGGTGTTCATCGAACGCGTATTGATCCCATTGCTGAAAGATCTGCCGCAACTGCGCGTGGTGTTCGAACACATCACCACTCAAGACGCGGTGCAGTTCGTAACGAGCGCGCCGGATCATATCGCCGCGACCATCACCGTGCATCACCTGTTATACAACCGCAACGCGATGTTCAGCGGCGGATTGCGCCCGCATTTGTACTGCCTGCCGGTGCTGAAGCGCGAAGAACACCGCGAGGCACTGGGCAAGGCGGCCATCAGCGGCAACCCGAAATTCTTTCTCGGCTCCGACAGTGCGCCGCATGAACAGCACCTGAAGGAATCCGCCTGCGGCTGCGCCGGCATCTATACCGCGCATGCCGCTATCGAGTTATATGCCGAAGTGTTCGAGCGATTGGACGCACTGGACAAGCTGGAAGGCTTCGCCAGTTTTTACGGTGCGGACTTTTACCGCTTGCCGCGCAATACAGCCAAGATCTCGCTGCACAAGGAAAGTTGGCAAGTGCCGGATAGCATCGCCTTCGGCGAGCATCGTCTGGTGCCGTTGCGCGCCGGGGAACAGATAACCTGGAAGATCGGAGACTGACATCATGATTTCTGTACACAGCTGGTTCTACTGGGCATTGCTTTCAGCGATCTTCGCAGCGATGACGGCGATCTTCGCCAAGATCGGGCTGGAGGGCGTGGATTCCGATTACGCGACGCTGATCCGTACCTTCGTGATCATACTGGTGCTGGCCGGCTTTGTTTATTCCACCGGAAAATGGAGCGACCCGTTCGCACTAAATCCCAAGACCTGGCTGTTCCTGTCGCTGTCGGGGCTGGCCACGGGCGCATCCTGGGTCTGCTACTTCCGCGCGCTGCAATCGGGCGAAGCCTCCAAGGTTGCGCCGGTGGACAAGTTCAGCCTGGTGCTGGTCGCGATCTTTGCGGTCATATTTTTGAACGAGCGCCCCAGTATCAGGGAGTGGTTCGGGATATTGCTGGTCAGTGCGGGGGTCGTGATTCTGAGTTTCAGAAGGTAGACCAGGTTGAATAATTTGCCCTTGCCCCCAAAATCCTGATGCGGAACTTCGGCTGGTGGATACCAGTCCGTTATGCAACTACAACCCATCTGCAGGCTGGCGAGGAAAACAAGGATGAAAAAGAATTTGGCAGCGTCATTGCTGGTGTTGCTTGTTGCATGCCAGAGTTCACCCAAACTTGAAGACGATGTGCGCTATGTCAGGCTGGCGCGGGTGGTGGATGTACATGAATTCACCGAACAGGAACGCAAGCAGGCGGAAGCGAACATGCCCAGCGACACCCGCGTGGGGGTCGGCTTGGGCTTTGGGGTCGGCTCCGGCGGCAGTTTCGGCGGCGTGATGTTGGGCATGGGCAGCGGTGTGGGCGACCGCGACAAACAGCCTCAGGTCGCCAAAGGTGCGAACCGCTTCACAGTGCAGCCGCTGAACAGCGACGAACGCATCGAGGTGATGAGCTATGGGAGTTATAAGGCGGGCGATTGCGTGAAAGTGCTGGCGGGCCATCCCACCGAGTTTCCGCGTTTCTTTGAGCTGAAACCGGGAGAGAGCTGCGAATAATTGCGGCCATCAATTTCAACGAACGCCGCGGCGTCAGGGTATGGTTTGGGCAATGCCTTGCGTTGCGCTTCGAGTTTGAATCGGTGATACTTGCAATGTTGTGTACAATTTCACGATGGATTGGCAAGGCCGGCAGTTTCGGGACAATTCCGATCGATATGGCAATTACAGGGGATACCAAGATGAACAGAATTTCATTGGCAGGCGCAGCACTGATGTTGGCGATGGCCGCGGCAAACGCATCCGCAGCAAACAGCATGAACACCGGAACCATGGGACTCAATGTCGGATTTACAAATGCTACAGCAACAGGCGCCAGCGGAACGCCGGCAGAGTTCATGATAAACGGCAGGTATTTTATGGCCAAGGATACGGCAGTACTGGCCGGTATTGGATTGTCCATTAATGATAGCGGTACAGGAACAAATCCCAAGAATACCGATATCGGGTTCATGGCCGGCATCAGGAAATATTTGAAGCCGGATGATTTGGCTCCCTTCGTGGGCGCCAGGTTTCAATACTTGTCGACTCGACAAGGCGGCAACGACGTAACCGACTTTTACATGGGAGTTGAAGGAGGCGCGGAATATTTCCTTGCCAAACAATTCAGTCTCGAAGGCTCGGTTGGTTTGGGCTATTCTTCGTCAGAGTCGCAAGCTGCGGCTGGAGGGCCGACGACAAAAGCCACGGCATTGGGTTCAAGATCGTATAACGTGGGCGCCAATTTTTATTTCTAGGCTTCCCGGTCGTTTCCAGATTCCCAATCCGGACAGCACCCGGTGGAATTCATTGGCAGCGTGAATTCAAAATTCAAAACCAGCCGGGGTTGGAATATTCCCGGCTGATCGCAATGGTGTATTGCCACAACTAGTCAATCGCCACTTGCTTGCTTTCATCACGCCTCGATACGCCTGCAGGGCATTTTCAGAAACCTGATGCGCGCGAAATTTTGCTCTTTTGATTCACAAAAAATCCGGCGAAATGACCAGGCGCAAGGTGACCTGTTCAGACCCTTCCTTCCGGCTGAACCACAATATTGAGCCTTTTTTGATGCTTAGCGTCGCGTCCGCACAACCGAGTAATTGTGCCGCGACTTCACCCAGTGTCGGTTGATGACCGACCACCAGTACCGTTCCTCCGGCATCCGGCCAGCGCGCCGCATGCAATACGGCCTCAGCTGAAGCGCCGGGTGAAATGGAGGGTGCCAGCGTAAAATGGCCGGTGAGGGCAGCAGCAGTTTGTTGGGTACGGGCTGTGGGGCTCACCAGTATTCGATGATCGTCGGGCAGATGCTGATGCAGAAAAGCGGCGGCTTTGGCGGCCTGCTTGATTCCCTTCGCGGTGAGTTCGCGTGCATGGTCGGGAACGCCATCTTCCGCCTCAGCATGGCGCCACAGGATCAGATCCATCAGAGTCTCCAATATTTCATTTTATTTATCAGCATCTACCGTATACACTGTTTGTTCAACTTTAATACGAAGGAAGTGATATGACAATCAAAAAGACTGCTGCGAAAAAAACCAAGGCACCGGCAAAGAAACCGCAGGTGAAGAAGGCGATTGCAAAAGTGAAATCTGCCGCCAAGGCACGTGGAAAATCAGGCGCTAAAGACGTGCTGCAAAAAGCTGCAAAAAAACCGAAAAAAGAACACAAAAAGAAAGTGGTGCGCGACAGCTTCACCATGCCGCAAAATGAGTATGCAAAGATAGCCGAGATCAAGGCGATTTGCCTGAGTGCGAAAATGCACGTCAAGAAAAGCGAAGTGTTGCGTGCCGGGCTGAAAAAGCTGGCCGATCTTAACGCCGCACAATTGAAGCACGCATTGGGAAGCCTGGAAAAGATAAAAACCGGCCGCCCGCACAAGCACTGATTTCATGCAACAGCTTCGCGTAAGGCTTCATGGGTTTCCCGCCCCTGTTGTTAATTCAAGCGCGATGAATTGCCGGAAGAAATTCTGCAAAAAGTGGTTTTCCGATCATTAACCGCTCATTAGCCGCGATTTAAATACGATGCGCCTGCTTGCCGCTCTTGCATTCTCCTTCTTCGCTGTCTCCGGCTTTGCTCAATCGTTGCCGGAGCACCATCTGCGCATCGTGCTTCATCCCGAACAGCATAGCCTGGATGCCGAGGACCGTATCATGCTGCCGGAGGAAACGCCGCGTACATTCTATTTTTCATTGCATCGAAACATGCATCCGGTATCGCCTGATGCCGAAATAAAAATCGCCGGGGAAATGCCGGAAAATTTTATGCAGAAATTCCGCGTTACCCTGCCGCACGGCAGCGACAGCTTCACGCTGGTTTATAGCGGAGAAATATATTACCCGCCGCGGCAGGACGTACGCGAAGCGCGCAGTTTTGAAAGCACACCGGGCATCATCGCCGCGGAAGGAACTGTCCTTACCGGCGACAGCGGCTGGTATCCGAACTTCAGTGACGGCATGATGACGTTCTCCCTGGATATCGATCTTCCCCGGGGCTGGCACGCGGTCAGCCAAGGGAAGCGTGGCGGGGAAAGCTCCGCAGTTGAAGGCTCGCTGTCCCATGTTCATTGGGAAGAAGGAAAACCGCAGGACGAGATATACCTGATCGCCGCACCGTTCACCGAATATGCGCACATTGACGATGGTATCGAGTCGCTGGTTTATCTGCGCAAGGACGATGCGGCCCTTGCCCGGCGTTATCAGGAAGCCACCGCGCGCTACATCGCAATGTATCAGCGTCTCATCGGCCCTTATCCTTATGCCAAGTTCGCGCTGGTGGAAAATTTCTGGGAAACCGGATACGGCATGCCGTCGTTCACCCTGCTGGGCAGCCAGGTGATCCGGCTGCCGTTCATCATCGAAACTTCCTATCCGCACGAGATCCTGCACAACTGGTGGGGAAACGGTGTGTATGTGGATTACGCCGGCGGCAACTGGTCCGAAGGGCTCACCGCCTATCTGGCCGATCACCTGTTGCAGGAGCAAAAAGGCAACGGTGCGGAATTCCGCCGCAGCACATTGCAAAAGTATGCCGATTTCGTTTCCGCCGGCCGGGATTTTCCGCTCACTCAATTCACTTCGCGCCACAGCGCACAGACCGAGGCAGTGGGCTACGGCAAGGCCATGATGATGTTCCACATGCTGCGCAGAAAACTGGGTGACGATATCTTCATCCGCACTCTGCAGAACTTCTACCGTGACTATCGGTTCAAGCGCGCCAGTTTCGCCGATCTCGAGCAGGAATTTTTACGTACTGCAAACCCGAAGTCTGATCCGGAAATCGACCAGCACCTCAAGGCATTTTTCGTGCAATGGGTGCAGCAAACCGGTGCACCGCAATTGCGCCTGGTATCGGCTCAAACGCGACGAACCGGGACAGGTTATGACCTCAGCGTCAAAGTCGAACAGACCCAGCCCGGCCCTGCATATGATCTCGATCTGCCGCTCGCGGTCACGCTGGCCGGACAGGATGCTGCGTATTCGACTGTGATCGGGATGCACGGGACTGAAACGAAGGACAAGCAAACCGAATTTCATCTCTCGCTAGCCGCGCAACCGTTGCGTGTGGACGTGGATCCCGAGTTTGATTTGTTCCGCCGTCTCGACCGGGCCGAAATCCCCGCGGCATTGTCGCAAGTGTTCGGCGCGGAAAAACTGCTGATCGTGCTGCCGCGCAAGGCGCCGGAGGACATGCGTGCGCAATTCCTGGCGATCGCGCAAGCGTGGCAACAACAGCCGTCGCGAGTGACTCTCATCAAATGGGACGATGAAATCGGGCAATTGCCGGACGAGGGAGCGGTGTGGTTATTTGGCGATGAGAACCATTTTCGCGGTGAGTTCCAGACCGCGCTGATAAAGAGCGGAGCGATGCTGTCGGAAGGCGGAGTCTGGCTGGCCAAGGAATACGATCGCGCCAATGACGCGCTCGTGTTAACCGCCCGCATCGGACCAACGCCAGTTGCGTGGCTGACCGCGCCCGATGCTGCGGTATTACCGGTACTTGCCAGAAAATTGCCGCATTATTCCAAATTCAGCTACGCCGCATTCAGCGGGGCAGGATCGGCCAATCTGGTCAAAGGCGTGTGGCCGGTGACAAGTTCTCCGCTGGGTACAGCAGTCACACAGGAAGACGGCAGCACCGTCGAGGTGCAGCGCGCGAAACTTGCGATTCGAGAGAGTTTGGCACGATAGTGTTTGCCAGGAACAACAATTCCGAATAGGGTTTATATTGAATTCCAATTTGAATCGGAATCAGCGCTATTTGTAGGAGCGGGCCATGCCCGCGAACCCCCTTGGTCGCGGGCATGGCCCGCTCCTACGGCTGCACAATCATGAGTGCGTCCTTCAGCGCAACGTCCACTTCGAACTGCATCTCCCTGTCCGAGCCCTTCCCGCTGTTGCGACTGACAATGACCTCAACCCGTTCCCCGGGCTGCTTATCGAACATCATGGCTTTCAGTTCCATCATATTCGACACTTTCACGCCATTCAGGGCAAGGATGTGATCGCCAATATCGATACCCGCTGTTCGCGCCGCACTGTTGGATGCGAAACCGCTGATGAACAAATTATTTGCCCCGTCCAGTATCGATACGCCCAACATGCCCGCTTTCGGCAGTTCACTATGTTCATCCGCCACCAGCAGATAATCGGCTATGCCCGGATAATTGCCGAAATCGCCGCCGTTGATAAGCAATGCGCTCTGGTTGCTGCCCAGGCGGAGATCGACGCGTTCCGGAATGCCTTCGCCGTACATGATGTGTACCATTCCCGCCAGCACCACCATGCGTGATTGCGGATGGGTCTTAAGGTAGCGCGCTGCGGTATCAGCCATGGATGAGTCCCACAGCAATACGCCCTCGACAAAAGACGCGAAATCGTCGCCTTGCGGATGGGAATCGAAAATCGTTTTCAGCCGCTCCAGATAATGTTTGCTGGCCGGTTCGATATCGGCCGGTGTCTCCGCTCGCTCTTCGGGACTCAAGCTCTTCATGCCGCCCTTGAACACCTTGTTATGGATTTCATCTGCGATATTCAGCGCCAGCACCGGAATATGCTTTTCCCTGGCGAATTCGAAGATCGGCCGCAGCATGCGGTAATCCAGTTGCCAGCGTTTGAAATATTCGGTCTTGATCAGCATTTCCCGCTCGTCGATGCGCCCGGCGATGTAGTCGTCGAGGTAAGGCTGGAAGGGTTGCTGGAAATACTCTACGCCGATGGCGAGATTCGGATTTCGCGCGTACAGGCTCTTGATGAGGCGCAACTGGTTTTGATGGTGAGCAAGGCGATCGTGAATCTCGCCGATGAAGATCGTGCGCTTGTCACCGAGCTTCCCAGCCAACTCGTCCAGCTGCTGCTGATCCTGAAGATCGAAGATCCTGGGCATGGCTCCAGAATTCGATTCAGGCACCGGCAACAGGAAACCATCCTGGCTGTCGTGTTCGAAAAATCCGCATGCCGAAAAACAAAGGGCCAATACGAGGATAAGTATGCGTTTTAGTGTCATGGCGACTGTGCCGATTCGATTTTCAGATTCCGCTATTGTGCCAGCATTTATCGCGGTTGTAGTTTTCATTGCATGTGCTCTGCGGACAAAATGCTCTCCGGTTGTGCGGGTAAATAATACCCGGATTAACTAAATTGCTAAGACACCGCCTTGGCCGTAGTGCGGGTGAATTGCTCGAGCAGATCGCATTGGGCACACTTTTTTTCCGCGCGGCGCGGGTGTTTTTGCCGGTAGTGCCCCTCGCTGTCCATGTCCCATGACTGGCAATTATCCTGCAGATAGATCTTCAGGCCCTCGTCGATCACGCGTTTCTTGAGCTTCTTGTCGAGCACCGGGAAACATACCTCGATGCGGCGAAAAAAATTCCTGTCCATCCAGTCCGCGCTGGAAAGATATACATCGCTTTTCAGATTATTGCGGAAATAGAAGATGCGGGTGTGCTCGAGAAAACGCCCGATCACCGAGCGCACCTTGATGTTTTCGGACAAGCCTTTCACCCCTGGACGAAGCGCGCACACGCCGCGCACGATCAGGTCGATTTTCACACCTGCCTGGGATGCCTCATAAAGCGCACTGATGGTTTCGGGTTCCAGCAACGCATTCATCTTGGCGATGATGTGGGCGCGCTTGCCCGATTGGGCAATGCGAGCCTCGTTCTGTATCGCGCGCAAGACCTCGAGGTGCATGGAAAACGGGGATTGCCACAAATGGTTGAGGGCGCGCGCCTTGCCGAGACTGGTAAGCTGGCTGAACACCTCGTTCACATCCGCGCAGACCTTTTCGTCGCAGGTAAACAGTCCGAAGTCGGTATAAAGCCGAGCAGTGCGCTGATGGTAGTTGCCGGTACCGAGGTGCACATAGCGGCGCAGCTTGCCATCTTCGCGGCGCACCACCATCAGCATCTTGGCATGGGTCTTGTGGCCGACCACGCCGTATACCACATGCGCGCCGACTTGCTCGAGGCGGGTCGCCCAATTGATGTTGGCTTCCTCGTCGAAACGCGCCAGCAATTCCACCACCACGGTCACCTCTTTGCCGAGTTGCGCCGCAGTGACCAGCGCTTCCATCAGGGCCGAATCCACGCCGGTGCGGTACACGGTCTGCTTGATGGCGACTACTTTCGGGTCGCTTGCGGCCTGCTGGATGAAATCGATCACCGGCTTGAACGATTGAAACGGATGATGCAGCAGCACATCGCTTTTGCGCATCACCTTGAACATATCCGAGCCTTTCTTTTGCAAAACGCCGGGTATGCTGGGCACAAAAACGGGGAACTTCAGATCGGCGCGCGCCACCAGGTCGGGGATTTGCATCAGGCGCACCAGGTTCACCGGGCCATGCACACGATACAGATCTTCGGGCGCAAGGTTGAATTCCCTGAGCAGCAATTCGGCGATCACCGGCGAACAGTTGTCGGCGATCTCAAGACGCACCGCGTCGCCAAAATGGCGATGCGGCAATTCCCCCTGCAGGCTGATGCGCAGGTTTTTCGCCTCCTCCTCATCCACGAACAGGTTGCTGTTGCGGGTCACGCGGAATTGGAAGCAGCCGAGCACCTCCATGCCGGAAAACAGTTCGCCGACATGCGCGTGCAGGATCGACGAAAGAAAAACGAAACCATATTCGCAGCCGCTTACCTCGGGCGGCATCATGATCGTGCGCGGCACCACGCGCGGGGCCTGCACGATCGCGCGGGCCGAGTTGCGGCCGAAAGCGTCCTTGCCCTGCAGTTCCACGGCAAAATTGAGGCTCTTGTTAAGCACGCGCGGAAACGGATGCGCCGGATCAAGACCGATGGGTGTCAATACCGGCATCACTTCGCGGAAGAAAAAGTCCCTTACCCATTCTTGCTGTGCCTGGTTCCACTGTGTGCGGCGCAGGAATTTAACGCCTTGCAAGGCGAGTGCGGGAATGATGTCCGCATTGAATAACTGATATTGGCGTTCGATCAATTGATGCGCCTGCTTTTGAACCAACTCGAGGGTTTGTTGCGCGGACAGGCCATCCGCACTGGTGGCTGTTACGCCCAGCTTGGTCTGTTCCTTCAGTCCCGCCACGCGGATCTCGAAAAACTCATCGAGATTGCTGCTGACGATACACAGATATTTCAACCGCTCCAGCAAGGGAATGGTCGCATCTTCGGCTTGTGCCAGTACGCGGCGATTGAACTCGAGTTGGCCGAGTTCCCGGTTCAGGAATTGTTGCGGAACGAATTTCTTAGCCAAACTGCAGCCCCTTAATTTTTCGGGGGCACATACCCGTCCGGCATTTGCACACCCTCGCCAAAGAAATATTTTTCCATCATCGTGGCGAGAAATTTGCGCGCCGACGCATCGGCGAGATTGAGGCGGTTTTCGTTCACCTGCATGGTCTGAAATTTAAGCCAGCCCTGCCAAGCCTCTTTGGAAACGTTCTCAAAGATCCGCTGGCCCAGCGCACCGGGGTAAGGCGGACGATCCAATCCTTCGGCCTCGCGACCCAGTTTTACGCAGTGCACCATTCTTGCCATGCTAATCCCCGACAAATTCATTATGGTTTGTAATTATGACATTTTGGTGAAAATCATGCGCAGACATTCAGCATTCTTGCGGCGCATATCAATAACCGTGAAGAACGTCGATAATTCCAATATGCATTAATAACTGCATATTGTGTAGGAGCGGGCCATGCCCGCGACAATCTTTATGTTCGCGGGCATGGCCCGCTCCTACACCTACAAGATTATCGTTGTGTTAACGCGAGGCGGGATAAGGAAGCCCCGGCCGACGAAGACTAGGACGTGGCAGTCCAGTTCACCATGCCACTGTAAGCGGTGCCCAGCACAACCAGCCCGAATGCGATGCGGTACCAGGCGAACGCGCTGAAGTCGTGGCGGCTGATGTAACGCAGCAGCCAGCGCACGCAGAGGAACGCGCTGACGAACGAGGCTGCCGATCCCACCGCGAACAGCCACCAGTCATGGGCATGAAACATGGATCGGTACTTCACCACTTCGTACAGCGTCGCGGCAGTCAGCGTAGGTATCGCGAGAAAGAACGAGAACTCGGTCGCCGCTTTGCGCGACAGACCGAACAACAGCCCGCCGATGATGGTCGCTCCGGAGCGCGAAGTGCCGGGTATCAGCGCCAGCGATTGCGCGAGCCCGATCTTCAGCGCGTCCCGCCAGCGCATGTCGTCAACTTCATTGATGCGCACGGTGTGCTGGCGTTTTTCCGCCCACAGTATGATCAAAGCGCCGATGATGAAAGCCAGCGCCACCGGCACCGGCGCGAACAAATGCCGCTGGATCTTGCTGGCGAACAATAGTCCCAGAATCGCCGCGGGCAGGAATGCGATGAAAAGATTCACCGTGAAGCGTTGCGCGGCCACCTGCTTTTGCATCAGGCCGCTGACTACCGAGCCCAGCCTGGCGCGATACTCCCAGCATACCGCCAGGATCGCGGCGAACTGGATCACGATCTCGAACACCTTGCCGCGCTCGTCGTTGAAGTTGAGCAGGTCGCCTGCCAGGATCAGATGCCCGGTGGAAGAGACAGGCAGGAATTCGGTCAGTCCTTCGACGATGCCCAGTATCAGGGCCTTCCAGTAGATCAGGTCCATATATAATCCCAGACGAAGTAGTTCTTCAAAGAGGCCGAATTGCCGGCCGATGTGAGCGGGTTTCCTGCTGAACCCCGATTTCTGCAATCACAGGGCGCAGAAAGTCTTGCAGACATAATTTGCCGGACATGCTCAGCAGCGCACGGCCGGCAAATTGGTTTCAGTGATGATTGGGATTGTACTTGAAAGACAAGGCTACTCGCGCCCGGTAAGCGGACACCTTGCCATCTTCGACCACCATGTCCAGTTTGATCACTTCGGCAACCCTCAGGTCGTGCAAGGTCTTCGAAGCGGTGTTGACCGCGTTCGCGGCGGCATCCTCCCAGGATTTCGTGCTGGTTCCGACCAGTTCGGTGATGCGGTAAACGCTGTCTGCTGCCATGTTATTCTCCTTTATCGATGATGGACATCAGTGGTTGAAGTGGTGATGCAGTTTTGTTGTTACGCCTTGCTGTATATCTCCGCGCCCTTCTTTACGAACTCGACGGATTTTTCTTCCATACCCTTTTCCAGCGCTTCCTGTTCGGAAACACCTTCCTTCGCCGCGAAGTCGCGCACGTCCTGGGAGATCTTCATCGAGCAGAAATGCGGGCCGCACATCGAGCAGAAATGCGCGACCTTGGCGGATTCCTTGGGCAGGGTCTCGTCGTGGAATTCGCGCGCCTTGTCCGGGTCGAGGCCGAGATTGAACTGGTCGTCCCAGCGGAATTCGAAACGCGCCTTGGACAATGCATTGTCGCGGATCTGCGCGCCGGGATGGCCCTTGGCCAGGTCGGCGGCGTGCGCGGCGATCTTGTAGGTGATGATGCCTTCCTTCACATCGTCCTTGTCGGGCAGGCCGAGGTGTTCCTTGGGGGTCACGTAGCACAGCATCGCGGTGCCGAACCAGCCTATCATCGCCGCGCCGATCGCCGAGGTGATGTGGTCGTAGCCGGGCGCGATGTCCATCGTCAGCGGGCCGAGCGTGTAGAACGGCGCCTCGTGGCACCACTTCAGTTGCAGGTCCATGTTCTCCTTGATCAGGTGCATCGGCACATGGCCGGGGCCTTCGATCATCACCTGCACATCATGTTTCCATGCGACCTGGGTCAGTTCGCCCAGCGTCTTCAATTCACCGAGCTGCGCTTCGTCGTTGGCATCGTAGATCGAGCCGGGGCGCAGACCGTCGCCGAGCGAGAAACTCACGTCGTAGGCCTTCATGATCTCGCAGATATCTTCGAAATGCGTATAGAGGAAGCTTTCCTTGTGGTGCGCCAGGCACCATTTCGCCATGATGGAACCGCCGCGCGACACGATGCCGGTCATGCGTTTTGCGGTCAGCGGCACATAGCGCAGCAGCACGCCGGCATGGATCGTGAAATAGTCCACGCCCTGCTCGGCCTGTTCGATCAGCGTGTCGCGGAAGATTTCCCAGGTCAGGTCTTCGGCCTTGCCGTTCACTTTTTCCAGCGCCTGGTAGATAGGCACGGTGCCGATCGGCACCGGCGAATTGCGGATGATCCATTCGCGCGTTTCGTGGATGTTCTTGCCGGTGGACAGGTCCATCACCGTGTCGCCGCCCCAGCGGATCGCCCAGGTCATCTTCTCCACTTCTTCCTGGATGCTCGATCCCAATGCGGAATTGCCGATGTTGGCGTTGATCTTCACCAGGAAATTGCGGCCGATGATCATCGGCTCGGCTTCGGGATGATTGATGTTGGCCGGGATGATCGCGCGGCCGGCGGCGACTTCGCTGCGCACGAATTCCGGCGTGATCTGTCTCGGCATGGGTCGCGCCGAAATTCTCGCCGGGATGCTGTTGCAGCAGCATCTCGGAAAGCCCCTCGCGGCGCTGGTTCTCCCTGATCGCGATGTATTCCATCTCCGGCGTGATGATGCCGGCGCGGGCATAGTGCATCTGCGTGACGTTCCTGCCCGGCTTGGCGCGGCGCGGCGCGCGCTTGAGGTCGAAGCGCATCTCCGCCAGTTCGGGATCGTTCAGGCGTTGCTGTCCGTATTCGGAGGTGAGCTTGTCCAGCGTTTCGGTGTCGTCGCGCTCGGCGATCCAGCCCTCGCGCAGCGCGGCCAGGCCGGAGCGGATATCGATCTTCACCGCCGGGTCGGTATAAGGACCGGAGCAGTCATACACATAGATGGGCGGATTGATTTCCGCGCCCATGCTCGCCGGGGTTTCAGACTGCGAGATTTCGCGCATCGGCACCCGCAGATCGGGACGCGAACCTTCGACATATACTTTGCGCGAATTCGGCAACGGCTTGACCGCCGCCGCATCGACGTGGGCATCTTCGGCGAGGAACCGGGTGTTAATGAAAGGATTGTTCATGGTGATGCTCCTAAAATCGGGAAGCATCGGGGGATGCTTCCCTTTGCGGCATTACCCGCACAGGTTCAAAGGGTGTATCTCACTCCGTCCGTATTGTTGATGCCGGCGAAGACCCCTAGCTAAGGCCGCAAGGTAATGCAAAGGTCAGCGAAAAGCAAGCCAAACGCTGCGTCATTGAGCCATGGGGGTGGGCTTGCTATACTGCCACGCTGAATACGCAGTAATGAAGGTCACCGGGGAGAGGGGAATGCTGGATATGGAACAGGCGCGCTTCAACATGATAGAGCAACAGATTCGCCCATGCGAAGTGCTGGAAGGCCGGATCCTGGAATTGCTCAAACATGTGCGCCGCGAACATTTTGTGCCGAAGGGACATGCGCGAAATGGCGTTCATGGATATGGAGATCCCGCTGGGCTATGGCGCATCATGTGGCAGCCCAAGCTGGAAGCGCGCACCCTGCAGGAGTTGCACCTCAGGCCGCAACGACAAGGTATTGGAGGTCGGTACCGGCAGCGGCTATCTGACCGCGCTGCTCTCGATGCTGGCCGGGCATGTCACTTCGGTCGAGATCGTGCCGGAATTGAGTGCGATGGCCAATCAAAACCTGCACGCTTACCATCGCGACAACATCACGCTGGAGATCGGCGATGCGGCGCGCGGCTGGGGTGGCGGCGCAAATTACGATGTCATCGTGCTGACCGGCTCGACGCCGGTGCTGCCGGTTGCGTTTCAGAACAGCCTGAATGTCGGCGGCCGACTGTTCGCCATCGTCGGCGATGCGCCGGTGATGGAAGCCAGGCTGATCACCCGCGTCGCGGCGGACAAGTTCGAGACCGTCAACATCATGGAAGCCTGCGTCGCGCCGCTGCAAAATGCGCTGCAACCCGAGCGGTTCGTGTTCTGAGTTTATCCCGGATAGCGCTTGGCGGAATTGCGCCTCGTGTCGGCAAGATGTATATTAGCAACTTCTAATATTAAGTTTGTAATAAATTGATGAAACTGAAACTGATCTTGTTGGCGACATTGCTGGGCGCAAGCGGCTGGGCACAGGCTGCCGATCTGCTGGAAACATTCCACGCCGCGCAGGCAAACGACCCGGTGTTTGCCGCTGCACGCGCGGCCCAACAAGCCGGCCACGAAAAATTGTCGCAGGGTCGTTCTTTGTTGATGCCCTCGGTCAACCTTAACGCAAATACCACTTTCAACAAGCAGGACTCGAGCTATCAAGGATTTCTCGCGGGAGCCAGCGGCCAATACAATTACAACAGCAATGGCTACGGCGTGACGCTGGTGCAGCCGTTGTTCCGCCAGCAAAATTGGCAGGCATACAGCGAATCCGAATTGCAGGCCGCGCAAGCCGATGCGCAACTCAAGATCGCCGAACAGGATTTGATCGTGCGCGTCGCGCAAGCCTACTTCGACGTGCTGATTGCGCAAGACACCGTGGCGCTGGTCGAGGCGCAGAAGAGCGCCATTTCGGAACAACTCGAACAGGCCAAGCGCAACTTTGAAGTGGGCAGCGCCACCATCACCGACACACTTGAGGCGCAAGCCCGTTACGACCTGACCGGCGCGCAGGAGATAGCCGCGAAAAACAATCTGGAAATCAAACGCAATGCATTGCAACAACTGATCAATGCGACGCCGGGCGATCTCTCGCCCCTCGGCAAGGAGTTCAAGCTGGAAGCGCCGCAACCCGCCGACATGGAGAAGTGGGTGGACGAAGCGCAAGCTAACAGTTTGCAGCTTGCGATCGCCCAGGCAAGCGCCGAAATCGCCGACAAGGAAGTGGCGCGCAATCGCGGCGGACATTATCCGACCGTGGACTTTGTGGCGAACTATTCAAAAAACAGCACCGGCGGAGTCATGTCCAATGACACCACCAGCAAGAGCGTCGGCGTGCAACTGAATATGCCGTTGTTTGAAGGCGGCGCGGTGAATTCCAAATGGCGCGAAGCGGAAGCCAATCGCGAGCGTGCAAGGCAGGAACTGGAAAATGCCCGCCGCAGCATCTCGCTGCAAACCCGCCAGGCCTATCTGGGCGTGGTCAGCGGAATTTCGCAAGTGCAGGCCTTGCAACAAGCGCTCACTTCCAGCCAAAGCGTTTTGGAAGCCAGCAAACTGGGACAAGAAGTCGGCGTGCGCACCAATCTCGATGTGCTGAATGCGCAGCAACAACTTTTTTCCACCCGCCGTGACCTGTATCAGGCCCAATACAATTACCTGCTCAGCGAACTTCGCCTGAAACAGGCCGTGGGCTCGCTAGGCGAGGATGACCTGGGCAAGGTCAATCAGGCGCTACACTAGATAAAAGATACAAGATGAAAGAGGAAAGAGGAAGGAAGAACCAGATGCAAGAGGCAAGAGACAAGAGGACAAGGAAAACCGGATTGCTTCTGCCTTTAACTTGCATCTTGACTCTTGAATCTTGTCCTCTTGTCCTCTTGCATCTTTTACCTTGAATCTTGTACCTTGATCTTGCATCTTGCATCTTTAATTTTAGCGAGACGAACCATGACCAAATCCGCAGCCAGTCCTGAAAGGCCTAAAGTCGCGTTGATCACCGGCATCACCGGCCAGGATGGCGCCTACCTTGCCGAGTTCCTGCTCAAAAAAGGCTATATCGTGCATGGCGTAAAACGCCGCTCATCGCTGTTCAACACCGACCGCATCGATCATCTCTACCAGGACCCGCACGTCAAAAAAGCACAGCTTCATCCTGCACTACGGCGACCTGACCGATTCCACCAACCTGATCCGCATCATCCAGCAGGTGCAGCCGGACGAGATATACAACCTCGCCGCGATGAGCCATGTGGCGGTGTCGTTCGAGACCCCGGAGTACACCGCCAATGCCGACGGCATCGGCACGCTGCGCATCCTCGAAGCGATGCGCATCCTCGGTCTGGAAAAGAAGACCCGCTTCTACCAGGCCTCCACTTCCGAGCTGTACGGCCTGGTGCAGGAGACGCCGCAAAAGGAAACCACCCCGTTCTATCCGCGCAGCCCGTATGCGGTCGCCAAACTTTATGCCTACTGGATCACCGTCAATTATCGCGAGGCATACGGCATGTATGCCTGCAACGGCATCCTGTTCAATCATGAAAGCCCGGTGCGCGGCGAAACCTTCGTCACGCGCAAGATCACCCGCGCGCTGGCGCGCATCAAGCTCGGCCTGCAGGACTGTCTCTACCTCGGCAACCTCGATGCGCTGCGCGATTGGGGGCATGCCAAGGATTACGTCGAGATGCAGTGGCTGATGCTGCAACAGGATCAGCCGGAAGACTTCGTGATTGCATCGGGCGTGCAATACAGCGTGCGCCAGTTCGTCGAAATCTCCGCGAAGGAATTGGGCATCAGCATCAAGTGGAAAGGCAAGGGAGTCGAGGAAAAAGGCTATGACGCCGCCGGCAAGTGCATCGTCAAGGTCGATCCGCGCTACTTCCGTCCCACCGAAGTCGAGACCCTGCTGGGCGACCCGAGCAAGGCCAAACAAAAACTCGGCTGGACACCCAAGATCACCTTCCAGGAACTGGTGGCCGAGATGGTGCGCGAAGACCTCAAGTCTGCCGAACGCGACGAACTGGTCAAGAAGCACGGCTTCACGGCTTACGATTACCACGAATAAAAACAGATGAAAGAGAAAGATGCAAGGTACAAAAACAGATGCAAGGTAAAGATGCAAGATGCAAGGAAACCCCGGTTGTTTTTGCTTTTACTTGTATCTTGTCCTCTTGCATCTTTTACCTGATTTTAAATGGGAAGATTTGAAGATCTTGAAGTGTGGAAAAGATCGGCTCGCTTGAGCGCGAACCTGTACAAGGCAATGGCCGACTTGAAGGACTTCGGATTTCGAGATCAGATAACGCGAGCAGGACTTTCGATACCCTCGAACATCGCGGAAGGCCACGAGAGAAACTCAGGATAAGGAACTCGCGAATTTCTTGAACTACGCAAAAGGATCGGCAGGAGAACTCAGAACCCAGATTTACATTGGAATGGAAATTGGCTACATCAAAAATGAGATCGGGAAGGGCTGGTTAGACGAATGCGAAGAGATTTCGAAGATGCTGCACGGATTGATTCATTCGGTTCGCGCCCGTATCAAATGAACAAAACCAGATGCAAGAGCAAAAGGTACAAGATGAAAGAAGTACAGGCAGGTAAAGATTCAAGGTAAAAGTCTCGAACAACTAATCGGTTTTTGCCTTTCCTCTTGCCTCTTGCCTCTTGCCTCTTGAATCTTGTATCCTTGCATCTTTCATCTTGAATCTGAATTTATGAACCTTGCCTCTTTAACCTTTCCTCTTGAATCTAAGATCTATGTCGCCGGCCATCGCGGCCTGGCGGGCAGCGCGATCATGCGCGAGTTGCAGCGGCAGGGCTACACCAATCTGGTGACGCGCACCCATGCCGAGCTGGATCTGGAAGACGCGGCTGCCACGCAAAGATTCTTCGAGCAGGAAAAGCCGGAGATCGTGTTCCTGGCCGCGGCCAAGGTCGGCGGCATCCTGGCCAACAACACCTACCCGGTGGATTTCCTGATGAGCAACCTGCTCATCGAAGCCAACATCTGCCGCGCGGCGCATCGGGCGCAAGTCAAACGCCTGATCTTTCTCGGCAGCTCGTGCATCTATCCGCGCGACTGCCCGCAACCGATCAGGGAAGAATACCTGCTCACCGGCCCGCTGGAAGCGACCAACCGGCCCTACGCGCTGGCGAAGATCGCGGGCATCGAGATGTGCTGGTCGTACAACCGCCAGTACGGCACGAAGTGGCTGGCCGCGATGCCGACCAACCTGTACGGGCCGGGCGACAACTATGACCTGAACAATTCCCATGTGCTGCCCGCGCTGATACGCAAGATGCACGAAGCAAAGCTGTCCGGCGCGACCGAGGTGGTGCTGTGGGGCAGCGGCAAACCCAAGCGCGAATTCCTGTATGTGGACGACCTGGCGAACGCGCTGGTGTATCTCGCCATGCTGGATGACAAACGCTACGATGCGCTTGTCGCGCCGTCGCAATGTCCGTTGATCAACGTCGGCACCGGCACCGACCTGACGATACGCGAACTGGCGGAAACGGTAGCCGCTGTGGTCGGCTACAAAGGCAGGTTCGTGCAGGACACCTCCAAGCCGGATGGCACGATGCGCAAGGTGATGGATGTATCAAGATAAATGGCCTGGGATGGAAGGCGAAAACCAGCCTGAAAGAAGGGATCAGCCATGACATACAAAATGTTCAGCAGCCAGAATATTGAGCAAGCCCAATCATGACAAACACCCCAATAATTACAAACAAAAGGAAATCCCCGCATGAGCCAGCCCGCCAGAAAAGGCATCATCCTCGCCGGCGGTTCCGGCACGCGCCTGCACCCGGTGACGATGGCGGTATCCAAACAGCTGCTGCCGATCTACGACAAACCGATGATCTACTATCCGCTGTCCACGCTGATGCTGGCCGGGATACGCGACATCCTGATCATCTCCACGCCGCAGGACACCCCGCGCTTCCAGCAATTGCTGGGCGATGGCAGCACGTGGGGGCTGAATCTGCAATATGCGGTGCAACCCGCGCCGGAAGGACTGGCGCAGGCCTTCATCATCGGCCGCGATTTCATCGGCAAGCATCCTTCCGCGCTGGTGCTGGGCGACAACATCTTTTACGGGCATACCTTCCAGAGTCAATTGGCCAACGCGTCGCAGCGCACTACAGGCGCGACCGTATTCGCCTATCACGTGCGCGATCCGCAGCGCTACGGTGTGGTGGAGTTCGATGCGAACGGGCGAGCCGTCTCGCTGGAAGAAAAACCTGTGCAGCCCAAGTCAAACTACGCCGTCACCGGCCTGTACTTTTACGACAATGACATCGTGGACATTGCAGCTAACCTCAAGCCTTCCCCGCGCGGCGAACTGGAGATCACCGATGTCAATCGCATCTATCTGCATCGGAAGGATCTGTCGGTCGAGATCATGGGGCGCGGCTACGCCTGGCTGGATACCGGCACGCACGAATCGCTGCTCGAAGCCAGCCAGTTCATCCAGACCATCGAACACCGTCAGGGACTCAAGATAGCCTGCCCGGAAGAGATCGCCTATCACATGGGGTATATCGATGCCGCGCAACTGGAGAAGCTTGCCGCCCCGCTGCTCAAGAGCGGCTACGGCGCTTACCTGATGAGCGTGCTCAACGACAAGGGCATGCCGTGAGGCTGATCCATACCGCCATACCCGGCCTGCTGATCATCGAACCCAAGGTGTTCGGCGATGATCGCGGGTTCTTTTTTGAAAGCTTCAACCGGCGCAGGTTCGCAGAATTGACCGGCCGCGATGTGGAATTCGTGCAGGACAATCATTCGCGTTCGAACAAGAACGTGCTGCGCGGATTGCATTATCAGATCCAGCACCCCCAGGGCAAACTGGTGCGCGTGGTGCAGGGCGCTGTGCTCGATGTCGCGGTGGATATCCGCGACGGTTCACCGACTTTCGGCAGGAGCGTCGCTTTGGAATTATCCGCCGAGAACAAACTCATGCTGTGGATACCGGAAGGTTTTGCGCACGGCTTCCTGGTGCTATCAGAAAGCGCTGATTTCTTGTACAAGACCACTGATTACTGGCACCCGGAACATGAACGCTGCATACGCTGGGATGACCCGGCGCTGGCGATAGACTGGAAACTGAATGTTGCCCCCGTAGTTTCCGCCAAGGATGCGCAAGGCAAAACCCTGGCCGAAGCCGAACTGTTAAGCTGATCCTGAACGAGCGACCCCCGGTCGATCGTTAATATTTACAGGAAATCCTGGAAACACTGAGTTCGATAGCGGCACAAACCTGCAAGGATTTTACGGTTTATATTGGCGATGATGCTTCACCGCATGATTTGCGATCCTTATGTGCACGCTGGTCTGAAAAGATCGATCTTCGTTATCACCGCTTCGACAATAATCTTGGGGAAAACGATCTGGTTGCGCAGTGGCAGCGTTGTGTTGATCTGAGCGCAGAAACCATGGGTCTGGCTGTTCAGCGACGATGACTTGATGCACGAATGCTGCGTGGAAAATTTCTATCAGGAGGTTCTTAAGGATCCAACATACGACATTTACCATTTCGATGTTAGCGTGATCAATGAGCGAGGTGAATTGCTGCGAACCGGGAATGATTTTCCCGAGGTGCTGACAAGCTATGATTATCTGTTGAAAAGATTTGGCAATGAGATAGAAAGCTTCGCGTCCAATTATATTTTTTCCAGGGAGTCATTATCACTTGTCGGCGGATTCGAAAGTTTCCAGAGGGCCTGGTGTTCGGATGATGCCACCTGGATCAAGCTGGCTCAAAAAACGGGAATCAAGACCATCGGCGGTGATTCCAGGGTTGAATGGAGATACTCCGGAAAAAATATCAGCTCATGTCATCAAGCCGATAAAAATGAAAAACTTGCGGCCGGTTTACAATTCCTCGAATGGGCTGCCGGGTATTTCTCAAAGCATTTGAATGAAGAAGACAGGAAATTATATTCTTTCTTTGTTCTTGCTGGACGGCGTTGGTTTTATCATCAGTCAAAAGTTCTTGGTATTACTAATTCTTTGTTTGGCTACGTTAAAACTGCTTTGCGCTTGCACAAAATATTCGGCACATCGATAGCCAACGAGTTGGGTCACATGGTCAGGAAAAAATCGAGACGAAGGTTTTAAAAAACATCCATCAGGTTTGATTTTCAATGCATTGCGACAATCGAGCGAATCCTGGAAATGAGGCTGTCTTGGACATATGGTTGAGAAAAGAATGCTAGATCGAACCGCACCTTTGCAACTGCCATTTCCGATAAAGGGCGGCAATGAGTGGCCGATGCTGTCTCAGCCTAATGCAACCACCCCGGAGTTGCCGCCAGGCCTATCCTGGCCGAAGATCAGCATCGTCACGCCCTCCTTCAACCAGGGCATCTACCTGGAAAAAACGATCCGATCAGTATTGCTGCAGGGCTATCCCAACCTCGAATACATCATCATTGACGGTGGCTCGACCGACCAGTCCGTGGCAGTCATCAAAAAGTACGAACGATTGATAGACTTTTGGGTAAGCGAAAAAGACCGTGGGCAGAGCCACGCGATCAACAAGGGGTTGGCAAAGACATCCGGAGAGTTGCTGGGCTGGCTGAATTCGGACGACTATTATCTACCCGGGGCCTTGTTCAAGATCGCAAGGGCTTATCTTGAGGACACTTCCGTAGGGGCTATTTACGGACAGGGCCATCTCATCGACGAAGCCGGCGCCATTATCCACATCCCGAAACTTGTGCCGGTGACCAAGACGAGCCTATTCGCGTGGTGCTTTGGCAACGATTTCATGCAGCCTTCGTGCCTCTTTACCCGGAAGGCATGGCAAGCATCAGGGCCTATAGATGAAAGCCTTAACTTTGCTCTGGATGTCGAATTCTGGATAAGGATCGCCGATAGATTCACCTTCAAGCGGATATCGGACGATGTCCTATCCATCTCGTTATCACATCCATTGTCAAAAACGACCTCGATGCTGGACAAAAGCCATGCCGAGCTTGCTCATATCTGCATGAGGCATGGTGAAGAAGCATCTGCCAGACGTATCCTGGATCAAATTCTAACCAGCAGTCATGCAGAGCGTGATCGAATTCGCTACCCGTGGTTTTGGAAAATGACAGCGCCTTTGCGTTGGGTGGCCGGAAAACTGCGCAAAATACTCGGCAAGCCGTCATGAGAGGGTAACTCTCGCGGGTGCTGCGGGCGCCCGGACAAAAGTTTTTAGTACCCGCAAAAAGTCCACAGAAGTTGTAGGAGCGGGCCATGCCCGCGATAGCCATTATGTTCGCTGGCATCACCCGCTCCTACGTTTGATTCTTGCCTCTGTTTTTCCCTTGCATCTTTCACCTTTCCTCTTGAATCTGGTTCTGTCCCCTTGTCTCTTGCCCCTTGATTCTTGCTTCTGTTTTTCCCTTGCATCTTTTACCTTGCACCTTTCATCTGTTTCTGTCCCCTTGCATCTTTAACCTTGCATCTTGCATCTGCTTTTCCCTTGTATCTTTCGTCTTGCACCTTTCATCTGTTTCTCCCTTGACTTGGTTGCATAATTGTCGTTCAATGACTGAACACGTTCAATGACTGAACGACAAAAGGTGATTAGAATTGCCATGTTGAGCGACGAATTCCGCTACAAGATCCTGAAACGCCTGGAAGCCGATCCGGAGATCAGCCAGCGCGAGCTGGCCGGTGAGCTGGGCATCAGCCTGGGGCGGGTGAATTATTGCGTACAGGCGCTGATAGAAAAGGGCCTGGTAAAAGCGAAGAACTTCCGCAACAGCAAAAACAAAAAGGGCTACGCCTACCTGCTGACGCCGAAAGGCATAGAGGATAAAGCCAAGATCACCGTAGAGTTCCTCAAGGTCAAGCTCGCCGAGCATGAAGCGCTGACCAAAGAGATCAAAACCCTGCGTGATGAAGCCGGCAAAGTTCAGGCGCGGCAAAACAGTAAGGCCACCACCAAAAAGGTGCCGGGATAATCCCCATGTCAACCAATCAATCAGTTCTGATAATCGAAGCAGGCCGCACAGAGCGCCACTACTGGCTGGACCTGTGGCGTTATCGCGAGTTGTTCTTCTTTCCTGGCCTGGCGCGATATTCTGGTGCGCTATAAGCAAACCAGTCATAGGCCTGGCATGGGCGCTGATCAGGCCGTCTGTTGACCATGATCGTTTTTGTATTCGTGTTCGGCAAACTGGCCAAACTGCCTTCCGATGGCGTGCCGTATCCGATCCTGGTCTTTGCAGCGCTGCTGCCCTGGCAATTTTTTTCCAATGCGTTTACCGAAGCGGGCAACAGCCTGATCAGCAATGCCAACATGATCTCCAAAGTCTACTTCCCCCGTCTGGTGGTGCCCACCAGCGCGGTGATCGTCAGCTTCGTGGACTTTCTGATTTCGGGAATCATTCTGGTCGGATTGATGATCTGGTATGGATTCGCGCCTGATTGGCGAATTTTTACCCTGCCGTTGTTTATTTTCATCGCCTTTGCCGCTGCCATGGGCGCAGGTCTGTGGATTGCGGCGCTGAATGTCCAATACCGCGATTTTCGCTACATCATTCCTTTTGTGGTGCAGTTCGGACTATACATTTCGCCGGTCGGGTTCAGCAGCAACATCGTTCCCGAGAAATGGCGGCTGCTTTATTCCCTTAACCCGATGGTCGGCGTGATCGATGGCTTCCGCTGGGCGATACTGGGCGGCAACACCCAGCTTTACTGGCCCGGCTTTCTACTCTCGATTTTCCTGGTATCTGGTGATACTGGTCACCGGGATAGTTTACTTCCGTAAAACGGAAAAAACCTTTGCGGACGTGATCTGATGTCAACTGTCATCGCTGTCGAGAACCTCTCGAAAAAATACATCATCGGCCATCAGAAGCGGGAGCGCTATACCGCATT
The DNA here is from genome assembly GCA_963806115.1 of uncultured beta proteobacterium. Taxonomy (GTDB): domain Bacteria; phylum Pseudomonadota; class Gammaproteobacteria; order Burkholderiales; family Gallionellaceae; genus Gallionella. Next base: position 5,872 of record CAWDWW010000011.1, on the reverse strand, counting down.
GCGCGATGTGCTGGCGAATGGCGCAAAGCGTATTTCCCATAAACTGGCTCATCCGTTTGCCGTACCAGAAAACGACCCCACCCACGAAGAATTCTGGGCGCTCAAGGACATCAACTTTGATATCCAGCAGGGTGACCGGGTAGGCATCATCGGCCGCAATGGCGCGGGCAAATCCACGCTGCTGAAAATCCTGAGCCGCATCACCGAGCCGACATCAGGCAAGGTCTCGATCAAAGGTCGGGTAGCCAGCTTGCTTGAAGTCGGCACCGGTTTTCATCCCGAACTCACCGGGCGGGAAAATATCTTTCTGAATGGCGCCATCCTCGGCATGAGCAAGGTGGAGATCAAAAGTAAATTTGACGAGATCGTCGCCTTTGCCGAAGTGGAAAAATTTCTCGATACCCCCGTACAAGCGCTACTCATCCGGCATGTATGTCCGGCTGGCATTTGCCGTGGCCGCCCATCTGGAGCCTGAGATACTGATCGTGGATGAAGTGCTGGCGGTGGGCGATGCGCAGTTCCAGAAAAAATGTCTTGGAAAGATGGAAGAGGTCGGCAAAGAGGGAAGAACGATACTATTTGTCAGCCATAACATGGGCGTCATTTCGCAACTGTGTTCTACCTGCGTGTGGTTGGACAAAGGCGAAATAAGAGAGATAGGCCAAACGGGTGATGCCGTTAATGCATACATGCTCAATGGCGTATCCGAATTAAGTGGCGAAATCATCTTTGCGGATGATCCGAAGAAAGTTGCGCAATTGAAGAAAATGACCCTGCTGGATCAGGAAGGAAATGTTGCCCAGAAATTTGATTGCGACAATCCCATCAATATCAAATTCGACATACAAATACGCAAGCACCTGCCCGGGCTGTACGGTTACATCGGGATTTTCAAGCCGGACGGCACGCAAGTGCTGGTATCGGACAGCTTTGATGCAGCAACGGTCAATCCAATGGATAGCCTGCCCATCGGGACGAGCACATTCAATGTGACCTTGCCGCCAAGACTTTTGGGGCATGGGGATTACCGCGTCCATTTTTCCATGGCCTGCCAATCAGCAGACAATTTTCACGTGGATGTACCGGGCATCGTGTGCGGATTCAGCCTGGACGACTTCACCTCGAAACGGGGCAACCAGCGGGCAGGATTCTTCAGCACTCTGATGCCATGGCACAAACTCGAAAATTGAACATCGGGAGTACAGCTCAATGAAATTGGCAAACAAAAAAATTCTCGTTACCGGCGCGGACGGCTTCATCGGCTCCCACCTGACCGAGGCACTGGTTCGCCAAGGCCATGACGTGCGCGCCTTCGTCCTGTACAACTCATTCAACTCGTGGGGCTGGCTGGACCATTGCGCGCCGGACGTGGAGGGCAAATTCGAGGTGTTTGCCGGAGACATTCGCGACCCGCACGGCGTGAGGACGGCGATGGAAGGATGCGACGTGGTCCTGCATCTGGCGGCGCTGATTGCGATTCCGTATTCCTACCATTCGCCGGACACGTACGTCGACACGAACGTGAAAGGAACGCTGAATGTTGTGCAGGCCGCGCGCGATCTGGGTGTGGAAAAGGTCGTCCACACCTCCACCAGCGAAGTGTATGGCACCGCGCGCTTTGTGCCAATCACCGAAGATCATCCGCTTCAGGGGCAATCGCCCGTACTCCGCCAGCAAGATAGGTGCGGACCAGATCGCGATGTCGTTTCCACGCGCTCGTTCGGCACGCCCGTCGCGATCTTCCGGCCGTTCAACACCTATGGACCGAGGCAGTCGGCGCGGGCGGTGATCCCCACAATCATTACGCAGATCGCGTCCGGCAAAAGGCAGATTCACCTCGGCGCGGTGACGTCCGACGCGCGACTTCAGCTACGTCGCCGACACGGTGGCAGGCTTCCTCGCCGCGCTCGAATCCGATCGCTGTGTTGGCGAGGTCGTGAACCTCGGCAGCAATTTCGAGATCTCGATCGGCGACGCCGCGCGGATTGTCGCAGAGCTCATGGACGCGGACATCGAGATCGTGACCGACGAGAAACGCGTGCGCCCGGTGAACAGCGAAGTGGAGCGGCTCTGGTGCGATAACGCCAAGATTGCAAGGCTCACCGGTTTCAAGCCGCAAACAACATTGCGCCAAGGCCTGGAAAAGACCGTTGAATGGTTTGCCGATCCGGCCAACCTGAAGCGATATAAGGCGGATATCTACAATGTCTAAGCGCGCCATCATTCTTGCCGGCGGTAAAGGAACGCGTTTGCGTCCCTATACCGTGGTGCTGCCGCAAACCGCTGATGCCCATCGGCGAATTCCCCATCCTGGAAGTGATTGTCCGCCAGTCTGGTGCAGCATGGCTTTGACCATATCACCATGGCGGTGAACCATCAGGCTGAACTCGATCAGGGCATTTTTCCAGGACGGCGCGAAATGGGGCGTCAAGATCGACTATTCGCTGGAAGACAAGCCGCTCAGCACCATGGGACCGCTGCGCCTGATTCCGTGACCTTCCAGAAAATTTCATGGTCATGAACGGCGACATCCTGAGCGACCTCAACTACTCGGAGCTCTTTGAGGGACACGTCAGCAAGAACAATATCTTCACCATCTCAGCCCACATGCGCGAACAAAAGGTTGATTACGGTGTGCTGGAAATGGATGCGAGCAACCATTTGACCGGCTTCAGGGAAAAGCCCAGCACCGAATATCTGGTGAGCATGGGTGTGTATATGGCAAGCCGCCGCATCGTGGACTTCATCCCGGAAGGCAAGAGTTACGGCTTCGACAATCTGATGCTGGACCTGCTCGCTCCGGGTAAACCGCTGCAGTGCGCAACGTTCAGCGGCTACTGGCTGGACATCGGTCGACCTGATGATTACGCCCAGGCCATCGAGGAATTCGAGCAAATCGAGCCGAGGTTCCTGGGTGAGTAAGATACTGATCACCGGCGCGAGCGGATTCATCGGCAGGGCGCTCACAGCCAGACTGAAAGCTTTGGGCCGGGATGTGATGCCGGTGGATTCTGCGGATGGCGACATTGCCAGCTGGGGAACTCTGGAAAAATTTGAACAGGAAAAAATTGCGCATGTGTTCCATTTGGCGGGCAAGACTTTCGTACCGGATAGCTGGGACGACCCGCAGGCGTTGTTCAGACGAATGTGTTGGGCACGGTAAATGTCCTGGAGTTTTGCAGGAAGATACACATTCCCATGACCTACGTCAGCGCGTATGTGTATGGTCATCCGGATAGTTTGCCAATTGGGGAAGATAGCGCGATCCGGCCAAGCAATCCCTATGCGCTGACAAAACGTCTTGCCGAGAGGCCTGCGAGTTTTATGCCAGCGCATTCGAACTGCCGGTGACCACGATACGTCCGTTCAATGTTTACGGCATCGGCCAGGCAGAAAATTTTTTGATTCCTGCGATCATCAGCCAAGCATTGGATGGAGGGGAAAAAATTGTCGTGAAGGATTTGGCGCAGAGGCGGGATTATCTATCTGGAAGACCTGGTGACGGCGTTGCTGGCAACACTGGATAAATTGGGTGGTTATCGTGTTTACAACATCGGCTCCGGCGTATCGCTGAGCGTGCAAGAAGTCATTGATATCATTCAGGGCATCGCGAACACACATAAGAAAATTATCTGTGACAACACAGTACGCGCCAACGAACTGATGGATGTGGTTGCGGATATTTCGAAGGCCGGGGACGAGCTCGGATGGCGTCCCGGATATTCATTTCATGCTGGAATAGAAAATATCATCCGCTCGGAACGGGAGAAGAGACACGTATGAACAAACGTAATGTACCCATCAACAAGGGCAATTATTCGATGGACACGGCGGAAAGGGAAGCCATGTCGAAAAGAATTGCGGCGATGGCTGGGAACAGGAATATGCAGAGTACCGGCGCAACTGGTCGGAATACGCGAAACAGCAGCAGGTATCAGACTATCCGCTGCTGGTTGATATCGAGCTGTCGTCGGTGTGCAATCTCACCTGCCCAATGTGCTACACCATCACCGACGAATTCAAAAAACATGTCAATGTCACCCGGATGGATTGGGAGTTGTACAAGAAGATCATCGACGAGATCGGCGGCAAGGTCACGGCCCTGCGCCTGAGCCTGCGCGGCGAAGCGACCCTGCACACAAAATTCATCGAGGCGATCAAGTACGCAAAGGATCACGGCATAAAGGAAGTCTCCACATTGACGCACGGCGGCAAACTGACACTGCCGTATTTCAGGAAGATGGTGGACGCCGGGATAGATTGGATAACGGTCTCGGCTGATGGTGTCGGCGAAACTTACGAGCGCGTGCGCAAGCCGCTGAAATTCAACGACCTGCTGGACAAGTTAAAGGCCATCAAAAAGTACAAGGAAGAACACAAGCTGAAACGTCCGGTCATCAAGGTACAGGGTATCTGGCCCGGGATTGTTGAAAGCGGCCCGGATGTATATTACGACACCTTCAAGACTTGCACCGATCTGGTGGCGTTCAATCCGCTGATCGACTACCTGTCCAACGACACTCACATCGAATACCTCGAGGAATTCACCTGCCCGCAACAATACCAGCGGCTGGTGATCGGCGCAGACGGGCTGGTGATGAAGTGCTCGAACGATGAAGAGAACCGCGAAGTGATCGGCGACATCAAGCAGAAACCGTGCATCAGGTGTGGCACGGCGACAAGATGCAGGCAGTGCGGAACCTGCACCTGCAGCCGCGTGGCTTCATGCAAAGCGCGGTCTGCCGCAAATGCTATCTGCCGAGGAGAACACGAGGACGAGACCGCGCAAGTGGGCGAGCGGACTTCATCGTGCGCAATTATGTGCACCGTATTCAGTTGATAGGCAAATAGCGTGGCGCTCAACTTGATTGCACCTCTTACCGGGGTCATTGCGGCTTGCTGCACCGGTTGGTGTCAGCCAAATAAGGAGTGATTTCATGTTCAGAAATTATCGTGCAGACCGTTGCTACATCATCGCCGAGATCGGCGGCAACTTCACCACCTTCGACCAAGCCAAGCGCCTGATCGATGCGGCGCATGGCTGCGGAGTGGATGCAGTCAAATTGCAAACTTACCGCGCCGATACGGTAGCCAGCACCAAGGCCATCTTCGACATGGAGAACACCGGCGTGGCATCACAACATGAGCTGTTCAGAAAATATGAAGTGAATGAGGCGTTACATCACGAAGTATTCAAGTACGCGGAATCCAAGGGGCTGGACTGGTTCTCCACGCCTTCGCACGAGACCGATGTAGAGTTGCTGGAGAAGTGCGGCGTCGGCGCACACAAGATCGGCTCGGATGACGCCGTCAATCTTCCCTTTCTGCGCTATGTCGCGCGCACCGGCTTGCCGGTGCTGCTCTCGACCGGCATGTGCACGCTGGAAGAAGTGCGCGAATCGGTGGCAGCGATCCTGGCGGAAGGCAACGAAAAGCTGATCCTGCTGCATGCCATCACCAGCTATCCGACTCATGCGGCGAGCGTCAATCTGGCCGCCATGCAGACCTTGATGCAAGCTTTTCCGCAACTGGACATCGGCTACTCCGACCACACCCTGTCGCCGATTGCCTGTCTATGCGCGGTGGCAATGGGCGCGCGGGTGATTGAGAAACATTTTACCTGGGACAAAAATGCAGACGGTCCAGATCACAGGCTGTCTGCCGATCCGGCGGAGATGAAATGGCTGGTGGAGGCAGTGCGCAACTTTGAGATCATGCGCGGCTCCGGCATCAAACGCCCCGCCGACAGTGAAGACCACGCGGCGCAACAATCGCAAGAGTGTAGTGCTTAACCGTAGCGTGAAGGCAGGGGACGCGGTTGACCGAACAGGACATCGCCGTGAAACGCCCCGGTTACGGCATCGGCCCGAAA